>NZ_CAJPGZ010000001.1:0-606906 GCF_905339865.1 Burkholderia sp. BCC1993
CGACTGCTCGGCCACGCCATTCACCTCGTTCATCGTGCGCAGCAGGTCGCGCGGCGGCGCGCAAATTTCGCGCGACGTCGCGCCGATCTCGGTCGTCGTCGCCGCGGTTTCGTTCGCGGTCGCCTGCTGCTCGCGCGATGTCGCCGCGATTTCGGCGACCGACGTCGTCACCTGCAGCGACGACTGCTGCGCGCGCGCGACCAGCTCGGTCAACTCGTCGGCCATCCGGTTGAAACCCGTCTCGAGCGTGCCGAATTCATCGCGGCGGCGCAGGTCGAGGCGGCGCGTCAGGTTGCCGGTGCGCATCACGTCGTGCACCTCGACGAGCCGCGTCATCGGCACGGTGACGGAACGGTATAGCCCGTAGCCCAGCCCCAGCGCGGACAGCAGCACGATCGCCAGCGCGGTCGCGAGCACGACCTCGGTGTCCTGCACGGATTCGCGGATCAGCTTCGCGGACTGGTCGGCGAACTTGCGGTTCTCCTGCACCAGGATATTTGCGTTGCGCACGACCTCGGCCCATGAAGGCTGCACCTTCGCATAGGCGGCGATGGCCTCTTCGCGCGACACGCGACTCTTCTGCACCGCGTCGTTCAGCAGCGGCAGGTAGCGGTCGAAGGCGCCTCGAAACGTCGCGAAGCGCTGGCGGTCGTCATCGCGGAACGTCGTGTTCTGGTAGTCGACCGACAACGACTCGACCTCCTTGAGCGCCTCGCCGATCTTCGCGAAATCGCGCTGCACGAGTTCGGGATCGGTGTCGACGAACGTCGCCTGCTGCAGCGCCGTGAACGATTCGTTGACCGCCCCGCGCAGCGACGCCGCGAGATAGACGCCGGGCAGCGAATCGCGTTCGATGCTGACGGCTTCGCTGTTGATCGCGCGCAGGCGCTCGTAGGACACGCCGGCCATCACCAGCATCAGCACGAACAGCACGCCGAAGCTGATCAGGATACGGTTGCCGAGCGTCAGCCGGGCGGCGCCGCTCGTCGTGTGCAGGCTTTCATTGGTCGCGCGGGGCGTCACGGTGGCCATGTTCGTTATGGGCTTTCTAAAATCAGCGTTGAAAAAATCTGCACCCGCCTGCGCGCCGGACGGCGCGCCACGAGCGCATCGGGGTCTGCGGGCAACGCGGCACCGGCGGGCCGCGCCGCGAAATCATCGCTCCGCTTGTGCCGGCAGCCGAAGCGCGACCATGAAGCCGCGCGCCGTATTGCGCATCAGGATCTGGCCGCGATGCCGCGCGGCCGTCGCGCGGACGAACGCAAGCCCGAGGCCGAAGCCGCCGCGCGCCGCGCCATGCACGGATTCGAGCCGCACGAACGACTCGGTCGCGGCCGTGCGCTGCTCGGGCGCGATGCCGGAGCCGGCGTCCTCGACGCCGATCAGCCAGGCACCGTCGTCGTCGCTCAGCGTGCAATGCACGTCCGTACCGGCCGGGCCGTACTTCAGCGCGTTGTCGATCAGGTTCGCGACCGCGCGCGTGAGCATCATGCGGTCGCCCATCGTCACGCACTCGGTGTCGGGCACGTGGGCAACGACCCGGCTGCCGAATCCGGCCGCCTTCTCCCACAGCTGGTCGACCGCGTCGAGCACGATCTCGTTGAGGCTCAGGACCTCGTGCGCGCGGCGTTCCGACTGCGCGCGGGTCAGGTGGATGAAGCCGTCGGCGAGCGCGAGCGCGCGCCGGGCGTGGCCGGCAATGCGCTCCATGATCGCCGGCATGTCGCCGTGCTCGGTCCGGTAGACCTCGAGCAGCGCGAGAATCGACGTCTGCGGCGAGCGCATGTCGTGCGACAGGAAATCCAGCGCTTCGTCGCGCTGCCGCGACATCAGGTACGAATTCGAGTGATAGCGGATACGCGCGGTCAGCTCCATCGCGTCCGGGAGCTTCACGAGATAGTCGTTCGCGCCGGCGATGAACGCCTCGCGCTTGACGATCGGCTCTTCCTTCGCCGACAGCACGATGATCGGCACGCGTGCGGTGTCGGCGTTCGCGCGCCACGCGCGAACGAGGTCGAGGCCGTCGATTTCCGGCATCACGAGATCCTGCAGGATGACCGTCGGCTTCACGTCGCGCGCGACCGCCATCGCCCGGTGCGCGTCGGTGCACACATGCAGGTCGATATCGTGCTCGCTGCGCAGCGCGCGACGGATCACCTCGCCGACGAACGGCTGATCGTCGACGAGCAGAACCGATAGCCCCGATTCGAGACAATCCGGCGCATTTTCACCGCTGGATTCTTTCATAAATACCGTTTCAAACGCCAAATCTCCAATTGATTCTTTCATAGGAGTTGTTTATCCGACTTGGACGCCATCTTAAAATATGGCGGCAGAGAAATCCGCCTGTGTTGCCGATCTGGCCTGTCGGCATTGCCTCGCGGGGATCCGAACGCCGAATTCACCCCGACGACGGTCGCATTACCTCCGCGCGCTTTCTCTCAATAAAGATAACCGGCTGATTCTAAATGAAATTAGAACACAGCATCTATCTCCTTCCGGTTTAGTTTTGCCAAATATGGTGAGAGAGCGGAATTCAGATAAATCAGATCATTTCCGGGCGCGAAAGACGACAACGTTTGCGAAGCCGTCGCCACGAGGTTTGCATGCGCTGCAAGGCCCACGCGTCGAACGTATCGGGGCCGGATTTCGATGCGACGGAATCGGGGAGGTGGAAACGGGAAAAGCACGCGCCGCGACCGGATCGGCCGCGACGCGGCAGGCATGGAACGCCGCCGGCCGGGGCCGGTGGCGCAGCAAGGCGGCCGTGCGCTCACCGCCCGGCCGCGCGGCCGGTTACCCGCGCGCGTGCTGCGCGGACACTTCCTGCAGGTCGAGATCGCGCTCGACCATGTGCAGCATCTCGTCGTGAATGCGGCCCGAACGATGCAGGCGCAGCAGTTCCACCCGCCCGGCCTTGATCGCGGCCAGCACGACATCGTAGTGAGCGACGCGGACCTCCGCCGGATATTCGGGCTCGTTCTTCGCCCGCTCGGTCAGTTCCGCACGATACGTGTATTGCTCCAGCAGGCGCGGGTGAATCACCTTGCCGCTATCGTCGCGCACCAGCGGCTGGATCGCCGCGAGCTGCGCTGCCTCGATATGCGCCCACGTCTGCGGCTCGGTCAGGTGATGCGCGGCGCGCTCTTCGCGTTGCGGCAGGCGCAGCAGCCGGATCAGCGGCCCGATGGTCGTGCCCTGCAGCAGCACGGTGACGAGGATCACCGCGAACGACGCGACCAGGATCACGTCGCGGCCCGGCAGCGCCTCCGGCAACGACAGCGCGATCGCCAGCGTCACGACCCCGCGCATGCCGGCCCAGCTCATGACCGTCGCGGCCTTCCAGTCGGGCGCGCCGCCGCGCCGCACGATCCCGCGCACCGGCCACTTCAGCGCCTCGACGGCATAGACCCACACGAAGCGCGATACGATCACGGCCGCCAGTACCGCGAGCACGGCCGGCATCATCGTGGCGAGCACCTGCTCGAAGCCGCCGAGCCGGTGGATCGCGCCGCGCAGCGACAGCCCGATCAGCACGAACACCAGCGCTTCGAGCAGGAACACGATGACCTGCCAGAACGCGGTGCCGCGCGTGCGCACGGCCGCCGAGAACACCTCGTGCTGATGCCAGCCGACGATCATGCCGGTCGTGACCGTCGCGATCACGCCCGACACCTCGGCCATCTCGCCCGCGATGTATGCGATCCAGCCGGCGATCACCGCGACGGTGACCACCAGGTAGTCGTCGTCGAGCAGCTTCAGGAACCACACGACGAGCTTGCCGACCAGGAAGCCGACCACGACGCCGCCGAGCCCGAGTTCCGCGAAGCGCACGACCGCGTGCTCGAGGCTGAACGCGCCCGTCAGCGCGGCGGCGACCGCGAAGCGGAACAGCACCAGGCCCGCCGCGTCGTTCAGCAGGCTCTCCCCTTCGAGCAGCACCATCAGACGGCGCGGCAGCGCGACGCGTTCGAGCACCGCCTTCGCGGCCACCGCATCGGGCGGCGACACGATCGCGCCGAGCGCAAAGCACGCGGCCCACGGCAGCGACGGCACGACCCAGTGCACGGCAAAGCCGACCGCGAACGTCGTGAACACCACGGCGCCGATCGCGAGCAGCAGGATGCCGCCCACATTGCGCTTGAACTCTTCCCACACGGTGAAATACGCGCCGTCCATCAGCAGCGGCGGCAGGAACACGAGCAGCACGAGTTCCGGATCGAGGTTGATCGGCGGCAGGCCGGGAATGAACGCGATGCCGATGCCGCCGATCAGCAGCGCGGCCGCTGGCGGCAACCGCAACCGCTTGGCGATGTATTCGAGCGCGACGATCGCAAGGAATGACAACAGAACCAGCTTGAATGCCGAGACGGGCGACATGAATCGACCTCGTGAGGAATGAATGCGCACGCCAGCCGGTGTCGTACCCCGGTTGGCCATTTCGCGCGATTACATCACGATGCGATGCGTGCAGTCGAGCGCGTTCGGCCGGCGCGGCACGCGTTGCCGCGACGATGGCGCACGGCGGGCATCGCCGCGATCCGTCGGTGCGCGCCGAAACGAAAACGGCACGCGAGCCGGCGCGATTCGCCCGCCCGCGTGCCGTCATGCGGCGCCCCGCGCGCTAGCGGCGCCGCACGACCATCAGGCGCGGCTCGGTCATGTCCTCGATCGCGTAGCGGATCCCTTCGCGGCCGAGCCCCGAATCCTTCACACCGCCATACGGCATGTTGTCGACGCGGAACGACGGCACGTCGTTGATCACGACGCCGCCCACCTCCAGCTCGTCCCATGCGCGCTGCGCATGCGCGAGCGAATCGGTGAACACGCCGGCCTGCAGCCCGAAGTCGCTGTCGTTGACGCGCGCGAGCGCATCGTCGAAGCGCTCGAACTTCTCGAGGATCGCGACCGGACCGAATGCCTCCTTGCGATAGAGGTCCTGTTCGCGGCCGACGTTTTCCAGCAACGTCGCCTCGAACATCGCGCCGTCGACCTTGCCGCCCGCGACGATCTTCGCGCCCGCCGCGACGGCCGCATCCATCCAGCCCGACAAGCGGCGCGATTCGGATTCCGAGATCATCGGGCCGACGAACGTCGACGGATCCTTCGGATCGCCCATCTTCAGCGAACGCGTCTTCGCGACCAGCTTGTCGCGCAGCGCGTCGTACAGGTCCGCATGCACGAGGATCCGCTGCACGCCGATACAGCTCTGGCCCGACTGGTAATACGCGCCGAACGCGAGACGCTCGACCACGTAGTCGAGCTGGTCGCGCTGGTCCGCGTCGACGATCGCCGCCGCGTTGCCGCCGAGCTCCAGCACGACTTTCTTCTTGCCGGCCTTCTCCTTCAGCGCCCAGCCCACGGCGGGCGAGCCCGTAAACGACAGCAGCCTGAAGCGCTCGTCGGTCGTGAACAGGTCCGCGCCGTCGCGATGCGCGGGCAACACCGAGAATGCGCCCTTCGGCAGGTCGGTTTCGGCGAGCACCTCGCCGATGATCAGCGCGCCGATCGGCGTGCGGCTCGCGGGTTTCAGCACGAACGGACAGCCTGCGGCCAGCGCCGGTGCGACCTTGTGCGCGGCGAGGTTCAACGGGAAGTTGAACGGCGAGATGAACGAGCACGGGCCGATCGGCACACGCCGCGTATAGCCGGTGTAGCCTTGCGCGCGGGCCGAGATCTCGAGGTTGATCACTTCGCCGTCGATGCGCACCGACTCCTCGGACGCGACGCGGAACGTATCGATCAGCCGCGTCACTTCGCCCTTCGAATCGTTGATCGGCTTGCCGGCCTCGATGCACAGCGCCTCGGCCAGCTCGTCGAAGCGCTCGCGAAAGCGCGCGACACAGTGGTCGAGCACCGCCTGCCGCTTGTAGGCCGGCAACTCGCGCATCGGCTTCGCGGCGTCGACCGCCGCGCCGATGGCCGCATCGATCGCCTTCGCGTCGGCCAGCGCGACGCGCGTCGCGACCTTGCCGCTGAACTTGTCGGTGACTTCCAGCTCGGTGTTCGCGTAGACGGCCTCGTTGGCCAGATGGTACGGATAGGTATCCTTCAGCATGGAACGCTCCTTCCGGTGAACGGCGGATTCAGAGTTGCGCCGACAGGCGCTTGATTTCGCGGTTGAGCACGCGCTCGTTGTCCGAATAGTCGATCGGCACGTCGATCACGTGCACGCCCGGCGTCGCGAAGCAGTCGCGCAGCAGCGGCTCGAGATCGTCGGCCGCTTCGACGCGATGCCCGTGCGCGCCGTAGCTCTGCGCATACGACACGAAATCGGGGTTCTTCAGCGTCATCGCGAAATCGGGGAAGTTCATGTTTTCCTGCTTCCAGCGGATCATCCCGAATGCATCGTCGCGCAGGATCATCACGACGATGTCGAGCTTCAGCCGCACGGCCGTTTCGAGTTCCTGCGAATTCATCATGAAGCCGCCGTCGCCGCACACGGCGATCACCTTGCGCTGCGGATGCACGATCTTCGTCGCGATCGCCGACGGCAACCCTGCGCCCATCGACGCGAGCGCATTGTCGAGCAGCAGCGAGTTCGGTTCGTGCGCGCGCCAGTAGCGCGCGAACCAGATCTTGTACATCCCGTTGTCGAGACAGACGATCCCGTCGACCGGCAACGCGTTGTACAGGTCGTTCACGATCCTCACCGGGTACATCGGGAAGCGCGGGTCGCGCTGGCCCTTCTCCAGGTGCGCGTCGAAATGCGCCTTGATCATCTTGAATCGCTCGAAATCCCAGTGCGCCTGGGGCGTTACCGCTTCCTTCATCTGCCACACCGCGTTCGCGATGTCGCCAACGACTTCGATCTGCGGGAAGTAGACGGGATCGACCTGCGCGCCGAGGAAGTTCACGTGGATCACTGTCTTGTCGTCCGTGCGCATGAAGAACGGCGGTTTCTCGATCACGTCGTGGCCGACGTTGATGATGCAGTCCGCGTGCTCGATCGCGCGGTGCACGAAGTCGCCGTCGGACAGCGTCGCGTTGCCGAGCCACAGCGGATGCGTTTCGTCGATCACGCCCTTGCCCATCTGCGTCGTAAAGAACGGGATGCCCGTCTTGTCGACGAATTCGAGCAGCATCTTGCAGGTCGTCTTGCGATTGCCGCCCGCGCCGATCATCAGCAGCGGATGGCGCGCGGCCTGGATCGCGTCGACCGCGTGCGCGACCGCCTTCTCCTCGGCCACCGGCCGCCGGCTGTAGCTGCGCGGGATCGGCTTGCCGTCGCCCTCCTCGTGCGCGATGTCTTCCGGCAGTTCGAGGTGCGCGGCGCCCGGGCGCTCCTCCTCCGCGCGGCGGAACGCCTCGCGCACCGCCGATGGAATGTTGCCGATCGACACGATCTGCCGCGTGAACTTCGTGAGCGGCTGCATCATGTCGACGACGTCGACGATCTGGAAGTGGCCCTGCTTGCTGGACTTGATCGGCTTCTGCCCGGTGATCATCAGCATCGGCATGCCGCCGAGCTGCGCATACGCGGCGGCCGTCACGAAGTTGGTCGCGCCCGGCCCGAGCGTCGCGAGACACACGCCGGTGCGGCCCGTCAGGCGGCCGTAGGTGGCGGCCATGAACCCGGCCGCCTGCTCGTGCCGGGTCAGCACGAGCTTGATCTTCGATCGCCGCAGCGATTCGAGCAGATCGAGGTTTTCCTCGCCGGGAATGCCGAATACGTACTCGACGCCTTCGGCTTCCAGCGCCTTCACGAACAGATCCGATGCTTTCATGGGGGACTCTCGGTTGATGCCGCCTGCCCGGCTTACGGGCGCGCGACGTTCAGAACGCGCGCCGGCCTACGGCACGCGGACGCTTTACCTACTGGACACTGACCACGGCACTGCCCGCCGTGCAGAACACGGCGGCGCCTCCATGTGCAGGAGGACAAACGGATTCGCCCGCGCGCAGCAAGCACACGCGGGCGGCAAGGACGTTTTTGATTGTAGACGGATTCGCGGAATTCCGACTTCGGCCGAATGGCCGGGTCCGGCCGCGCGAAAGGGTCGGCCTGACGGCCAATTCGACCTCAAGCGGCGCGCGCGGCCCTATCGTTGGGGGCAACCCAATTTCATTCATCGAACCTGTGAACCATGGTTGACATACTGAGATCCATGCCCTACAGTGCCCCTACATTCAGTATCCGGACCACCGATGTCTTCGACGCGTGGTTTGCCGGCCTGCAGGATCGCATCGCCAAGCGGCGCATCCAGGCCCGCATCGACCGCCTGTCGATGGGCAATCCGGGCGACTGGAAATCCGCCGGCTCGCCCGTCGTCGAAATGCGTATCGACCACGGCCCCGGTTATCGCGTCTACTACGTCAGGCGCGGAACGATATGGGTGATCCTGCTCTGCGGCGGCGACAAGTCGACGCAACAGGCGGACATCCGCGCCGCGCACGCGATGCTCGAGCGGCTCGACCTGGAGTAACCGATGGACAAGATCAAGACCCGGCCATGGGATTCGGCCGAACACCTGAAGACCGACGACGACATGGCCGACTACTTCGAGGCCTGTCTGCAGGAAGCCGGCGACGACCCGGCCTTCATCGCGCATGCGCTCGGCGTGATCGCCCGCGCGCGCGGCATGTCGCAGGTCGCGCGCGACGCGGGCCTGTCGCGCGAAGGGCTGTACAAGGCGCTGTCGCACGACGGCAATCCGAGCTTCGGCACGATCCTGAAGGTGATCAAGGCACTCGGCCTGCAACTGCACGGCGCGAAAGCGCACGCGTGATGCGGAGCACATGGCATCGCGCCCGCTGCGCGATGCACGTGGCCGCGTCGATGCAACTACCCTGCCGCCCCCGAACAAGCCAAGCCCGATCGCTGCCGCGAAAGAGCTGCGCGATCTGCGGGCCCCGCCTGGCAACCGGCTCGAAGCGTTACACGGCGATCGGGAAGGCCAGCACAGCATCCGCATCAACGAGCGATGGCGGATCTGTTTCGAATGGCGCGACGATGGCCCCGCCCAGGTCGAGATCGTCGACTATCACTGACTGGAGCCTCGCATGCTCAAGAACGGAATGCGCCCGATTCATCCGGGCGAAGTCCTGCGGGAAGAATTCCTGGTTCCGCTGGAAATGAGCGTCAATGCGTTGGCGCTCGCGCTGAACGTGCCGGCGACGCGCCTGCACGAAATCGTCAAGGAACGGCGCGGCATCACCGCCGACACGGCTTACCGGCTCGCGCGCTACTTCGATACGTCGCCGGAATTCTGGCTGAACCTGCAGGCCGCTTACGACCTGAAGACTCTGCCGACGCGCAGCGAGATCGACCGCAAGGTCGAACCGCGTGAACGCACGCACGCATAGGCACCGACCGACGCGGTCGTTCCCAGCGCAGCCGCATCAATGCAGCCACCCCGCGGCCCAGCGCGGCACCAGCGACACCAGATACAGCCCGAGCCCGATCAGCCCGCCGACCAGCGTGCCGTTGATGCGGATGTACTGCAGGTCCTTGCCGATGTTCAGCTCGATCTGCCGCGACATTTCACGCGCATCCCAGTTGCGCACCGTATCGCGGATGTGACGCATCAGGAAATCCGCGAAATCCGGCGCCATCTCGTGCACGGCCTTCTCGATGTGCTCGTTCAGCGACGCGCGCAGCGCCGGGCTTTCCGCGAGCCGCGCGCCGAGCCAGCCGCCGAGCGTCGCGGCCTGCCGGTGCAGCGTCGAATCGGGCCGTGCGAGATCGGCCTTCAGCCATGCGCGCAACTGGTCCCACAGATCGCGCACGTAGTCGTTGAACGCGTCACCGTCGCGGATGTAGCGCTTGATCTCGTCGCCCTTCGCGATGAACGCCGGGTCGTGCTTCAGCCGCTCGGTCAGCCGCACGACCGTGCGGTCGAAGCGCTGCCGCAGCTCGTGTTCGGGATCGGCCGCCACGCCCTCGAGCACGCGGCTCACCGCGCTCGCCAGCATGCGCGCGCCGTTCTCGCCGAACCACTGCGTCGGCATGATCTTCTCGATCTTCGGGTACTGCGTCTTCAGCCATTCGACGATGAAGCCCGCGATCACCTCGCGGTTCTCCTCCTTGTCGAGCACGTCGACCACCTGTTCGATCGCATCGTCGAGCAGCGCCTGGTGGCGGCCGTCCTTCGTCAGCGTATCGAGGATCGCGCCGGCCGATTGCGACAGGTCGATCCGGTCGATCACCGCGCGGAACGCGTCGTGGACGAACGACTGGATCCGCGCGTCGTCGGTCATGTCGAGCGCGAAGCTCATCAGCTTCGTCACGTAGCCGCCGAGCGCGTCGGTGTTCGCGGGCTCGCCGAGCCACGCGCCGAGTTTCCGCGCGGGATCGTGCTGGCGGATCTGCGCGGCGAGCGCGTCGGGGCCGAGGAATTTCTCGCGCACGAACACCGCGAGGTTGTCGGCGATCTTGTCCTTGTTCTTCGGGATGATTTCGGTGTGGCGCGACACGAACGGGATCGGCACGCGGCGGAACAGCGCGACGACCGCGAACCAGTCGGCAAGCGCGCCGACCATCGCAGCCTCGGCAACCGCCTTGAAGCCGTCGACCCACGGGCCGCGCGGCAGCAGGATCGTCGTGACGAATACCGCGACGGCGGCCAGCAGCAGCCATAGCGCGCGGCGCTTGCTGCGTTTCAGTTCGAGGGCTTTGTCTGTCGTCATGGGCGACCGGTGAAACGGCAATGCCGCTAATATGCACCGATCGCCGGCCCGCGACAAACCCGCACGCATTGCGCGCGCCGGGAATGTTGTCCTGAACGGGTTTCTTCCTGCGTTTGAGCTATCCGACGCGAACACGGCCGCCCCGGCCATGTTCGTGCCTTGCCTCAGAGAAACGTTTTCAGGTTCACGGCAGGATCGGCGAGCTTCACCGGATCGGGCACGGCCCCTGCCGCAATCAACCGCCGCGACGCGCCGATGTCGCGCCCCAGGTTCGCCGCGGCCACCGCCGCGATCTTCCCGTCGCCATCCAGCCCGAACACCGTGAACGGCCCGCTCGCGGGATCGCCGCGCACGACGGTCGTCCGCTCGCTGCCGAACAGCCCGAGCATCTGCAGATTGCAGTCGTACTGATCGGACCACAGCCACGGCAGCTCGGCATAGATTTCGTCCGCGCCGAGCAGGTTCGCGGCCGCGACGGCCGGCTGGTTTTCCGCGACCTGCCACGACTCGATCCGCACGTGACGCCCGAGCAGCGGATTGAAGTGCATCGTCACCTCGCCGGCGGCGAAGATCGCGCGATCGGCCGTCCGGCATCCCGCGTCGACCCGGATCCCGTTGTCGACGTCGAGGCCGGCCGCCTGCGCGAGTTCGACATTGGGCACGACGCCGATCCCGACGACCACGATATCGGCCGGCACGTCGCCGCGATCGGTCTCGACGATCGCGCCGCCGCCCGGTGCGCGGCGAATCTCGCGCGGCAGCGTCGCCATCTGGAAGAGCACGCCGCGCGCGTCATGCAGTTGCCGCGCATACGCGCCGACGACTTCCGGCAACGCACGCTGCAGCAAGCGCGCAGCCGGGTCGATCACCGTCACGTCGCAACCGAGCTGGCGCGCCGCGGCCGCCACTTCGAGGCCGATGAAGCCGCCGCCGAGCACCGCCACGCGACGCCCCGGCGCGAGCTGCGCGCGCAACGCACGCGCGTCGGCCACGGTGCGCACGTAATGCGGGACGACGCCTTCGTCGACCGGCCCGCCGAACGCACGCACGCGCGAACCGGTCGCGAGCACGAGCCGCGTGTACGGCACCGTCGCGCCGTCGTCGAGCCGCACGCGCTGCACGGCGCGCTCGATCGCGTCGACGCGCGAGCCGAGCCGCAGCGTGATGCGCTGCGCGTCGTACCACGCGGCATCGCGGATAAACGCGCGCTGCTCGCCGCCGTCCGTCAGCAGCGCGTCCTTCGACAGCGCGGGCCGGTCGTACGGCAGCTCGCGCTCCGCGCCGATCATCACGATGCGTGCGTCGGCGTCGCGCGCGCGCAGCGCCTCGGCCGTGCGCCGGGCCGCGTGGCCGGCGCCGACGATCACGAACGGGTCAGCCGACATTGACTTCCACCTGCCCGTCGACGATCCGGATCGGATAGGTCCGCACCGGCTCGGTGATCGGCGCGCATTTCGGCGCACCCGTGCGAATGTCGATCAGCCCCTGGTGCAGCGGGCATTCGACGCAGCCGTCTTCCACATAGCCTTCGGACAAGCGCGCGTGACCATGCGAACAGAGGTCATGCATCGCGAACAGTTCGTCGCCGATCCGGAACACCGCGATCGGCTTCTGGCCGGCGACGCGCGCCGCCGGTTCGTCTTCGGAGAATTCGTCGAATGTGCCCAGCGGGTGCCATTCGGCGAGCGTTGCTTCGGTCATGTCGTTTCCTTGGCTGTCGGATCGGTCAGATCGGGGTGGCGAGCAGCGTCTGCACGCGCGACGTGTCGTAGATCACGCGCTTGGTCTTGTAGCGCAGCCCGTCGGGCGTGCGCACGACCGTGTCGTAGTACTTGCCGGCCTGGTACACGTTCGATTCGCCGTTGCTGCGCGTCTGCACGACCACGTAGTTGCTCTCGGTGTCGATCTCGCCGTCGCGTTCGGCGACGATCGTGAGGCCCGACGTCATGTGCCGGTACGTGTGCTCTTCGAAGATGTTCGCGTGCCGCAGCGACACCACGCGATCGCGCAACATCCGCTGGTTCGTGCAGTGGACGATCCCGACCGGCAGCCCGAGATCCGCGTTCTCCTTCGGCACGATCTCGTACGTGCAGTCCTCGGTGAACATTTCCGGCCAGTGTTCGAGCCGGTCGTTGTCGAGGTGGCCGATGTAGCGGTTCTGGAGCATGTAAATCTCGAACCACGTCTTCATGTCTTCCGTCAGGTTTTCCATCGTTCCGCGCTCCCGCTTCAATAGCCCATCAGCTTCTGATAACCGACCCAGAACTTGCGGATCAGGCTTTCGGTGATCACCGTGTCCTGCTGGTCCGGATTGCCGCGCGACATCTCGATCACCGACGTCGCGTCGGCGTCGCGCACCGTGCCGCGCTGCACGAGTTCGGTCGCCTCCGTGTCCTCCATCGAGATGTAGCCGGCCGGCCCGACGAGGTTCGCCTGCTTGATGCGCAGCGCGCGCAGCTCGGGCGTGTCGTCCGCGTAGCCGAAGAAGTGGAAGATCAGCTCGAAGTTGTCCGGCCCCTTCGGCAGGATCTGGCGCGCGACCAGCGTGTTGTGGATCTGCTGGATCACGAGCTGCGGGAAGATCGGCTGGATGTGGTTCGTGCAGTCCTCGTCGTATTCCGACACGAGATCGAGGATCGACTCGTCTTCGAGATGGAAACCCTCGTCGAACGAGCGGATGTTCTGCTGCTTGTACGCTGCCGACGTGTCGTCGCCCGTCTTCGTCACCGTGATGATGCTGTGCAGCCCGTGGTTCGCATCCGGAATCGAGCGCGCCTTCATCCCGACGCGGAAGATGTTGAAGGTCGTATGGAACAGGTGCAGCATGCTCGCGTGATACGGGTCCTTCACGTTCTCCATGTACAGCTTCCAGTTCGACTTCGAATACTGGCGCGTGCAGCCGAGATACTCGATCGGCTTGTGGAAGATCCGGTCGATCCACGGACGCATCTGCTCGCCCAGGTATTCGGGCAGCGGCGCGACCTCGTCGCTGAAGGTCGCGAACACGAGCCCGCGATAGCTGTCGACGCGCAGCTTGCGCAGCCCGTGCTGCTTCGGGTCGAAGTCGGCCGGCATCCCGGTCATCCCCTTCTGGCCGCGCCGGAACGGCACGCCGAGCAGGTTGCCCTGGTTGTCGAAGCTCCACTGGTGGTAGACGCACGTGTGCGAGCTCGCGTTGCCGCGCGACTTGCGGCAGACCTGCGCGCCGCGGTGCGCGCAGCGGTTCACCCAGGCGGACAGCGTGCCGTCCTCGGTGCGCGTGACGACGACCGGCGTATCGCCGACGAACGTGCTCTTGAAGTCGCCGGCGTTCGGGATTTCCGCTTCCAGCGCGACGAAATTCCAGGTCGGCCCGCGGAAGATGCGTTCCTGCTCGCGATCGTAGACCGCGCGCGAGCTGAACACCTTGTACGGCACGCGCGAACCGTCTTCGTGCGGAAAGCGCACATCGGACGCGTCGTCACGCGCGGCGAATACGACGGGCGATTCTGTCTGCTCCATGTCGGACTCCTTGTGGTTCCGGTTCGTTGATTCCATGGAGCCGATTTTTGAAAAGCTAATATTCGGCGGCTATCCGGAAAGTGCGATTGCGGCGGCGCAATATCCACTTTCGGCGGATTTCTGCGCTAGCATGGCGACACACGCGACCCGGCGCACGATCGCGACCCATTCGTCGGATCGAAGCGCGCGTCCACACCAAGGCCGATGCCCATGTCCCCAACGTCGTTCGAGCCGCTTGCGCTGCGCGCGCACCGGCTGTTCGAATCCCGCGATCTCGACGAGACGCGCGAGCGGATCTCGCGCGTGATGCAGCCGCACGCGCTGCTGCCGAGCGGGCGCGTGCAAGGCGCATCGCATATGGATTTCGTCCGGCTCGGCGGGCTCGGGATCGGCACCATCGCGTTCGGCGATGCGATGCGCGTGCAGGTCGACGCCGTCGACGGCTATTACCTGCTGATGTTCTGCCTGTCCGGGCAGGCGGAAGTCCACGCGATGGGGCGCCGGCTCGGCGTCGACGGGCAGACGGGCGTGCTGTGCGCGCCCGGCGAGCGCTTCGACGCGGTGCTCTCCGCCGACTGCGAGCAGTTCGTGCTGCGCATCGATGCCGCGACCGTCGGCTCGCTGACCGGCGACCCGCGCGCGATGCTCGACCCCGTGCTGCACATCAGCGATGCCGCGCTCGCCGCGTGGCGCCAGCAGCTGATGCTCGTCGCCCGCTCGCCCGAATTGCTCGAACGTGCGAATGCGAACCCGCGCGTCGCGTCGCAGCTCGAGCATCTGCTGATCGATCTGCTGATCGAAGGCCACCCGCCATCGATACCGAGCGCGCGCCTCGATCCCGCGCCGGGATTCGTGCGGCGCGCGCAGGAGTTCGTGAACGCGCACTACGCGCAACCGCTGCAGCTCGCCGATATCGTCCAGGCCGCCAACGTGCCGGAGCGGACGCTGCGCGACGCCTTCCTGCAGTTTCGCGGGATGAGCCCGATGCAATACCTCCGCGCGACGCGGCTCGAGCATGCGCGGGAGTTGCTGCGCGGGTCGGCGTCCGAGCGGCGGATCGCCGATATCGCGCTCGATTGCGGGTTCACGCACCTCGGGCGGTTCGCGATCGCGTACCGGGAGAAGTTCGGCGAATCGCCGTCGGAGACGCTCGACGGGAAGCGGTAGGTGGGTGACGGGCTTGTCGGGCTTGTCGGGCTTGTCGGGCTTGTCGGGCTTGTCGGGCTCGGCTGCCTTGTCGCCTTGCTGCCTTACCCGCCTTACCGCCTTACCGCCTTACCGCCTTACCGCCTTACCGCCTTACCGCCTTGCCGCCTTGCTGCCTTACCGCCTTACCGCCTACCGGCCTGGTAGGCTCGCTGCGCACCTGCATCTACGGCAAAAGACATCGCATCGCGCTGCCCTCTCCACATTCGGCGTAGCGCGGCGAAATTGACCGTTAGTTGCAATCGATACAGAAACGACCGGCCCTACGCCGCCGGCGCGATCATCGCCCGCGCGATCGCGCAGAACGCGGTCGTCGCGGCGCTTTCGCCGTGCAGCCGGCGGCTCATGATGATCGGCGACGTCGCCGTGGGTTCCGGCAGCCGCCGGTAGACGACGCCCTTCACGCGCACGCCTTCCACGCTTTCCGGCACCAGCGACACGCCCACCTGCGCGGCGACGAGCCCGAGCGCCGTCTGCAGTTCGCGCACCTCGTGCACGGCCGCCGGCACGAGCGCGCCGTCGCGCAGCGCGGACAGCTGCTGGTCCGCGAAGCTCGGCCGCGGCGTGCTCGGATAGACGATCAGCGTCTCGTTCGCGATGTCCGCGAGCGTCAGCGGCCGGTCCGGATCGGCGAGCGGATGCCCGACCGGCAGCGCCGCGATCAGCTTTTCCTCGATCAGCGCCTCGCGCACGAGCTGGTCGTCGTCGAAGCGCAGGCGGCCGAACCCGACGTCGATCCGCCCGCCCTTCAGCGCGCCGAGTTGCTCGAGCGTGAACATTTCGATCAACGACAGCTCGACGTCCGGCTGCGCCTCGCGAAACGCGCGGATCACGTCCGGCAGCGCGCCATAGAGCGTCGACGGCACGAAGCCGATCACGATCCGCTCCGACAACTGCGCGAGCCGCCGCGTCAGCGGGCCGAGCTCGTCGGCCTGTTCGACGACCCGCGTCGCCTGCGCATAGAACACGCGGCCCGCGTCGGTCAGTTTCAGCGGCCGCGCGCCGCGCTCGAACAGCGGCAGCCCGACCTCGTCCTCGATCGCCTGGAGCTGGCGGCTCAGCGGCGGCTGCGTCATGTGCAGCCGCTCCGCGGCCCGCGTGATGTTCATTTCCTCCGCGACGGCGATGAAGTACCGGAGCTGGCGCAATTCCATTTCATGCCTCAAAGGTATGGAAGTAGTCGGAAAGAGTGTTGGACGACGCCGGGCGGGAATTCCTACCATGTGCACCAACAGGAGGAATCGCATGATAGCAACTGCCGCCACCATCGAACGCATCGACACGCTGCTCGTCGACGTGCCGACGATTCGGCCCCACAAACTGTCGGTCGCCACGATGAATTGCCAGACCCTCGTGCTGGTCCGCGTTCGATGCACGGACGGTATCGAAGGCGTCGGCGAGGCGACCACGATCGGCGGACTCGCGTATGGCGAGGAGAGCCCCGAGAGCATCAAGGTCAACATCGACACCTACTTCGCGCCGCTGCTGCAAGGCATGGACGCGACGCGTCCGGGCGCTGCGATGGCGCGTGCGCGCAAGCTGTTCCAGGGCAACCGGTTCGCGAAGTGCGCGCTCGAAACCGCGCTGTTCGACGCGCAGGCGCGCCGCCTCGGCGTGCCGCTGTCCGAGTTGTTCGGCGGCCGCACGACCGACGCGGTCGACGTGGCCTGGACGCTCGCGAGCGGCGACACGCAGCGCGACATCGCGGAAGCCGAGGCGATGCTCGACGCACGCCGCCATCGCGCATTCAAGCTGAAGATCGGCTCGAATGCGGTCGACGACGACGTCGCGCACGTGATCGCGATCAAGCGCGCGCTCGGCGAGCGCGGCGACGTGCGCGTCGACGTGAACCAGGCCTGGACCGAAACCGATGCGATCCGCGCCGGCGCACGACTCGCCGACGCCGGCGTGAGCCTCGTCGAGCAGCCGATCGCCGCGACCAATCGCGCGGGGCTCAAGCGCCTCACGCAGCTCGCGCAGATTCCTATCATGGCCGACGAAGCGCTGCACGGTCCCGTCGATGCGTTCGCGCTCGCGCAGGACCGCGCGGCCGACGTGTTCGCGGTGAAGATCGCGCAGTCGGGCGGCCTGCTCGGCGCGGCGAGCGTCGCATCGATCGCGTCGGCGGCCGGCATCGACCTGTACGGCGGCACGATGCTCGAAGGCGCGGCCGGCACGATGGCGTCCGCGCAACTGTTCAGCACGTTCGGCTCGCTGAAATGGGGCACCGAGCTGTTCGGCCCGCTGCTGCTCACCGAGGAAATCCTCGTCGAGCCGCTGCGTTACCAGGATTTCAAGCTGCACCTGCCGGCGACGCCCGGCCTCGGCATCACCTTCGACTGGGCCCGCATCGAACGGATGCAACGCGACGCCCGCTGATCCCGCACGACACGACAACCGAAACCGGAGACACAGATGAACAAGCCAGCCATCGACGCCCTGCTGAAGACCTTCGACGACGCCGCGGAAAAGCCCGGCAATCCGCGCGTGCGCGCGATCGTCAACCGGATCGTGAAGGACCTCTGCTACACGATCGAGGATTTCGACGTGCAGCCGAGCGAGTTCTGGACCGCGCTCAACTACCTGAACGAAGCCGGCCGTGAATTCGGGCTGATCGCCGCGGGCCTCGGCCTCGAGCGCTTCCTCGACGTGCGGATGGACGAGGCCGAGGAGAAGGCCGGCTTCCACGGCGGCACGCCGCGCACGATCGAAGGGCCGCTGTATGTCGCGGGCGCACCGGAATCGGTCGGCCATGCGCGTCTCGACGACGGCACCGATCCGGGCCAGACGCTGATCATGCGCGGCCAGGTGCTCGGCCAGGACGGCACGCCGATCGCGAATGCGCTCGTCGAGGTATGGCACGCGAACCATCTGGGCAACTACTCGTACTTCGATCAGTCGCAGCCGGCGTTCAACCTGCGCCGCTCGATCCGCACCGACACCGAGGGCCGCTACAGCTTCCGCAGCGTGCTGCCGGTCGGCTACAGCGTGCCGCCGGGCAGCAAGACCGAGCAACTGCTCGACCAGCTCGGCCGCCACGGCCATCGTCCGGCGCACATCCACTTCTTCGTTTCCGCGGACGGATATCGTAAGCTGACGACGCAGATCAACATCGAAGGCGATCCGCATATCTGGGACGACTTCGCATTCGCGACCCGCGAAGGGCTGATCCCGAAGATCAAGCAGGCCGAGGGCACGGAAGGCAAGCCGTATGGCGTCGACGGGCAGTTCGCGCTGATCGACTTCGATTTCTCGCTGCTCAAGGACAAGCAGGACGTGCCGGCAAGCGAAGTCGAGCGGGCACGGGCGCAGGCCTGAGCGGCCGTCCCGTTCGACGAATCGACAACGCAAGGAGCGCAGGATGCTGTTTCATGTGGAAATGACCGTCCGCCTGCCGGCGGACATGGACCCGGTCAAGGCGGCCACGCTGAAGGCCGAAGAGAAGGCGATGTGCCAGCGGCTGATGAACGAAGGCGTCTGGCGGCATCTGTGGCGGATCGCGGGGAAGTATGCGAACGTCAGTATTTTCGACGTCGAAAGCGTGCAGCAGCTGCATGACCTGTTGAGTCAGCTGCCGTTGTTTCCGTATATGGAGATGGAAGTGCGGGCGCTGTGCCGGCATCCTTCTTCGGTGCGGGAAGATGATCGGTAAGAAGTGAATGTGCAGCGCGGCGTTATCGAACGGCCGCGCGAAGCACGACCCGGGCGGCCGGCGATTTTCTCGCCGGTCGCCCGGGTCGTTTTGCAGCCGCCGGGTTCAGGTAGCGCCCCGCATCACGACGATGCAGTGACGATCACCGCTCGCTCGCCAGATGCGCCGCGAACCCGACCGTCCCCGGCGCGATTTCCGCCTTCAGCGTCAGCGCCGGAATGTCGTAGTCGCCCGCGTTCTGTCGCCGGAACGGAATCGGCTGCGCGGTCCACAGTTCGTCGAGACGCTTGCCGAGCGCCGCACGCGTTTCGTCGAAGCGCCCGTCGTCCATCCGGTGCGTCTGGTAGATCACGAACGGCGGCAGCACGTCGAACCCCGGGTAATACAGAATCCCGTGCTGGATCGGGAACAGCACGTCGTCGATCGGCCCGTTGATGCCGCGCGCGCTGTAATGCGACTCCCAGCCGCCCGTCGTGACGATCACCATCGCCCGTTTGCCCGCCAGCGAACCTTCGCCGTAACGGTCGCCCCAGTGCAGGTCGGAATGCTCGCCGACGCCGTACGCGAAGCCGTACGCATACACCCGCTCGACCCAGCCCTTCATGATCGCCGGCATCGAGAACCACCACAGCGGAAACTGCAGGATCACCGCGTCGGCCCGCTTCAGCTTGTCCTGCTCGCGCGCGATGTCGTCGCGCTGCATGCCCGTCTCGAACGCGCGCTTCGAATCGAGTGCGGGATCGAAGCGCGCATCGGGCGCACGGTCGGTCACGTCATCCGCGTCGAACGCGGCCTTCCAGTTCATCGCATACAGATCGGTCACCTGCACGGCATGGCCTGCCGCTTCGAGATGCTCGACCGCGAAATCCCGCAACGCACCGTTCAGCGAGCGCGGTTCGGGATGGGCATAGACGATCAGCACGTTCATGTTCAATGCTCCGTTGATTGAATGACTGCAGGATGCCGTCGCCGAAGGTATATTGGAAATGAATTCCCGATATCCCAGGTATAGCCGTGAACAATCTCAGACGACTGGATCTGAACCTGCTGGTCACGCTCGACGTGCTGCTCGCCGAGCACAACGTCACGCGGGCGGCCGAGAAACTGAACATGTCGCAGCCGTCGGTCAGCGTGCAGCTGCAGAAACTGCGCGACCTGTTCGGCGATCCGCTGTTGCTGCCGGGGCCGCGCGGAATGCGGCCGACCGCGCGCGCGGAAGCGTTGCGCGAGCCGCTGCGGGACGCACTCGAAGCGGTCGAACGCGCGGTGCTGACGGCCACGCCGTTCGATCCGGCAACCGCGACGAATACGTGGCGCGTAGCCGCAACCGACTACGGCGAATCGACGATCGTGCTGCCCGCGCTGAACACGCTGCGCTCGGCCGCGCCCGCGACGCGCCTCGCTGTCGTCGAACTGGTGCCGCCGCGCCTCGAGCAGGACGCCGAGCGAAACGGTATCGACCTGGCCTTCCACACGACCGAGGGTTCGCCGGAAGGGATGCGGCGCCTGCCGCTGTTCGTCGAGCGTTACGTGCTGGTCGGCCGTGCCGGTCATCCGAGGCTGAAGCGGCGCCCTACGCTCGCGCAGTTCGGCGCGCTGGAACACGTGATCGTGTCGCCTGACGGCGGCGGCTTCTTCGGCGTGACCGACGAAGCGCTCGCGAAAGCCGGCGCCACGCGGCGCGTGGTGCTGTCGGTGCCGCATTTCCTGTTCGTGATGACGGCCGTCGCCAGCACGGACCTCGTCGCGATGCTGCCCGAGCGGCTGGTGCGCAACACGCCCGCATTGCGCGTCGTGGAGGCGCCGGTCGAGGTGCCCGGCTACGAGATGTCGATGCTGTGGCACGAGCGCGTGCACCGCGATCCGGCGCATCGATGGCTGCGGGAGACGATTGCCGCGTCGGTGTAGATCGCCAGCCGGACGGTCGGCGCAGTGAGGTCACCGCGAGGTTCCGAGACACGACGTGCGCAGCGCGATGCAGCGAAGAGCACGGAGCAGAAACGGGCTTCTTACTAATGCGGCTTCATGCGTCGGCCGCCTTCGCCGACCGCCCTCGCCGGTCGCCCGAATCCGCCCGCCCGAAGCCGGTCGCCGCACGAACACATTCATTCAGCACTTGAAACCGCCTCAAACACTGTATATATTTACAGTGCTTTTGTACCATTTGACCCGAATTCCGTCACCCATGACGGACGGACTTTTGTGAGGCGACCATGTTCCAGTCATCCGCATTCGATCCCGAGCAACCCGGCTTCAATCCCGTCCACTTCGAGCGTGCCGCGCGGCAAGCGGTCGTCGATCTTCAGCGTGTCGTCGGCGGCCCCGCGCAGCGGGCGCTCGGCTTGCGGCGCCGCAGCCATCCGGCCGCCGTCCGCACGATGAGCTGGCAGGCGCTGCTGAATGTCGAGGAGCTGGCGTTCTCGAACACCGGCTTCCTGAACCGCAACGATCCGATGGTTGTCGACGCCTTCATCCGGCTGCGCGACAGCCGGATGGTCGCCGCGGACGTCGAGGAAGCCGTCGACTGGAAGCGCGACGACGACGATCTGCCCGCCGTCTATCTGATCGTCAAGGCGATGCTGGAAGCGGAAGAGCGCGAGACACAACGCGTCGAGATGGAGTGACGGCGGCGCCTCGCGGCCGTACCGTTACAGCCGCGCCGCGAGCCGCGCGCCCTGATCGATCGCACGCTTCGCATCGAGCTCGGCCGCCAGTTCCGCGCCGCCGATCAGATGCACGGAGCGTCCGGCCGCCTGCAGCGGCGCGAACAGCGCGCGCTGCGGTTCCTGCCCCGCGCACAGCACGATCGTGTCGGCTTCGATCAGTTCGTGATCGGTGCGCTGCTCGCCGTACGACACGTGCAGCCCGCGCGCATCGATCAGTTCGTAGTTCACGCCGCCGATCATCTTCACCTGCTTCATCTTCAGCGTCGCGCGGTGAATCCAGCCGGTCGTCTTGCCGAGCCCCTTGCCGAGCGGCGCGGCCTTGCGCTGCAGCAGCGTCACTTCGCGAGCGGGCGCCGCGACCTGCGCGCGCGTCACGCCGCCGCGCGTCGCGGCCGGATCGGTCACGCCCCACTCCGCTTTCCACTCTTCCAGATCGAGCGTCGGCGACTCGCCGTCCTGCACCAGATACTCGGCGACATCGAAGCCGATGCCGCCCGCGCCGACCACCGCGACACGCCGGCCGACCGGCTGCCTGCCGGCGAGCACGTCGATATAGCTGAGCACGTTCGGCCCGTCCTGGCCGGGAATCTTCGGGTCGCGCGGCGCCACGCCGGTCGCGAGCACGATCTCGTCGTAGCCGCCCGCGATCAGGTCGCTCGCATCGACGCGGCGGTTCAGGTGCAGGTTCACGCCGGTCAGCTCGACCTGACGGCCGAAGTAACGCAGCGCTTCGTCGAACTCCTCCTTGCCCGGAATCCGCTTCGCCATGTTGAACTGGCCGCCGATCTCCGGTGCCGCCTCGAACAGGTCGACGTGGTGGCCGCGCTGCGCGAGCACGGTCGAGCATGCAAGCCCGGCCGGCCCGGCGCCGACCACCGCGATGCGCTTCGGCTGCTGCACGCGCGTATAGATCAGCTCGGTCTCGTGGCAGGCGCGCGGGTTCAGCAGGCACGACGCGATCTTGTTCCTGAACGCGTGGTCGAGACACGCCTGGTTGCAGCCGATGCAGGTGTTGATCTCGTCGGCGCGGCCCTGCGCGGCCTTGACGACGAACTCGGCATCCGCGAGCAGCGGGCGCGCCATCGACACCATATCCGCGCACCCGTCCGCGAGAATCTGCTCGGCCACTTCGGGCCGATTGATCCGGTTGGTCGTCACGAGCGGAATGCCGACCTCGCCCTTCATCTTCTTCGTCACCCACGCGAACGCGCCGCGCGGCACCGACGTGGCGATCGTCGGCACGCGCGCCTCGTGCCAGCCGATCCCGGTGTTGATGATGGTCGCACCCGCGCGCTCGACGGCCTTCGCGAGCTGCACGGTCTCGCTCCAGTCGCTGCCGTCGGGAATCAGGTCGAGCATCGACAGCCGGTAGATCAGGATGAAGTCGCGCCCGACCGCTTCGCGCGTGCGCTCGATGATCTCGATCGGCAGGCGGATCCGGTTCTCGTACGAACCGCCCCACTGGTCGGTGCGCTTGTTCGTATGCATCGAGATGAACTGGTTGATCAGGTAGCCCTCGGAGCCCATGATCTCGACGCCGTCGTAACCGGCCTCGCGCGCGAGCTGCGCGCAGCGGACGAAGGCACGAATCTGCCGCTCGACGCCGCTTGCGCTGAGTTCGCGCGGCGCGAACGGCGAGATCGGCGACTTGATCTTCGACGGCGCAACCGCGAACGGATGGTAGCCGTAGCGGCCGGTATGCAGGATCTGCAGCGCGATCTTGCCGTCGTCCGCATGCACGGCGTCGGTGATCACGCGATGGCGCCGCGCGCCGGCCGACGTCATCAGCGTGCCGCCGAACGGCTTGGTCCAGCCGGCCACGTTCGGCGCGAAGCCGCCAGTCACGATCAGGCCGACGCCGCCGCGCGCGCGTTCGGCGAAATAGTCGGCGAGCCGCGGCAGCGTCTTGCGGCTGTCCTCGAGGCCCGTGTGCATCGACCCCATCAGCACGCGATTCTTCAGCGTGGTGAAGCCGAGGTCGAGCGGCGCGAGCAGATGGGGAAAGGAGGTCGTCATGATGATCCTGCCGGTAAGCGATGCGTGTCATCGTAGGCTGCGCGCCGCCTTGAACGTGAGGGGGCAAACAGCCATAATGCTTGTCATTTCCGGCCAAATCGACATGACCTCCCCGTCACGCAAGGATCACCTCGGGCTACGCCGGCCGACGATTCCGGTCGCCTATACGCGCCTGCTGCTGCAGGCGCTGGCCGCACGCGGCGTCGATCTGGCCGCCGTGCGCGCGGGCACCGGGCTGCGCGATGCGGTGTTGGCCGAACCGGACGCGCGCGTCGCGCCGTCGCAATGGGGCCGGCTCGTGCTCAACGCGATCGAGATCGGCGGCGATCCGGGCATCGGGCTCGCGTTCGGGCTGCTGCTGAAGCCGACCGCGCACGGCTTCCTCGGCTATGCGACGCTGACCGCGCGGGACATCCGGGAAGCGCTGGTCGTCACGCAGCGCTACTTCCGGATGCGCAACCGCCAATATCGGCTGACCTATGCGGAGGACACGCACGGCGCGACGCTCGAACTGCACGGCGTGCAGGCGAGCCCCGTGCTGCAGCATCACGTGATGTTCGAGTTCGTGCTGACGGGGCTCGCGCAGAACATCTCGCAGTGGTCCGGACGCGCGTCGCCGCCGATCGTGCTGCGCTTCACGTGGCCCGAGCCCGGTTATTTCGCGCGTTATCGCGACCAGTTGCCGCCGGTCGAATTCGGCTGCGCGGCGAACGCGCTGTGGATCGCGCACGACGTGCTCGACTGGCCGCTGCCGCTCGCCGACGAAGTCGCGCACCGGCAGGCGCTGGTGCAGGTCGAGCGCGAGTATGCGCAGGTACGCCAGGAGGAAGGCGATCTCGTCGAGCGCGTGCGCGCGGAACTGGCGCGAACGGCCGGCGACTATTCGAGCCCGGAGGCGCTCGCCGACGCGCTGCTCGTGTCGACGCGCACGTTGCGGCGCCGGCTCGAGGACGCCGGGTCGAGCTATCGGCAATTGCTCGACGAAGCGCGGTTTCGCGACGCGAAGCAATTGCTCTGCGCATCGGACCTCGACCTGAAGACGATCGCCGAGCGGCTGCAGTTCACCGACCCGGCGAATTTCACGCGCGCATTCCGGCGCTGGGCCGGGCAGACTCCGAGTGCGTATCGGGAAGCGGCCGGCGACCCGGCGAGCGAGTAAGCCGGAAAGCGCGCGCTCGCGCTCCGTCGCCCGTATCGACCTGCATCGCCGACGTGAACGGAACCACGCGCTGCCCGTCAGCAGCCGACGAAGATCCGCGCACCGCCACCGCCCTCGCGCGTATCGATCAGCGGCTCACCGATGTGAACGATCCGTGCGCCCCCGTCAGCCGTCGACGAAGATCCGCGCACCGCCACCGCCCTCGCCCGCCTCGATCCGCACATCGCCCGTCGCGGCGACGATCGCGTCGTACACCGCGTCGGTCACATACACCACCGGCACCGCGATCGCATACAGCTCGGCGGCGACGATCGCGCCGATCGAGATGATCAGGTCGCGCTCCTTCAGCACGATCCCGACCGGCCCCGTGCCGTTGCGCACCGCTTCCGCGAGCACGCTGCTGCTCGAACTCGAGCCCTTCGCGTGCGGCATCACCATGATCCGGCCGGCGAGACTTGCACCCGCCTGCGGATGCCCGCGATCGACGATCCGCCCCGCCCCCGAGTCGTAGCCGCCCCAGAAGCTGAGCGGCTTGTCGAGCACGATCGTCTTCGCGCATGCGCTGCCCGGCACGAGCGTGTCACCCGTCAGTTTCCCGATCGTTGCATCAGTCATCGAATCGCACCTTTCCTTCGAACGCGGAACGCACGCACTCGCGCATGCTGCCGTACGCCACCGTGACGCCGATGTTCGCGGGCGCATACGACGCCCACTTCCCCGAGTTGGTCATCACCAGGCCCGACAGCTGTTTCATGACCGGCGTGATGTACGTGCAGGTATCGACGACGATCTGGATGCCGCGCGCGTCGAACTTGCCGGCGAGCCCGAGCTCGCCCAGCTCCCACAGGATGAAGCGGCTCGTGTTCACGTAGAAATCGCACTTCGGCCGGCCGTCGAACTGATCGAGCAGCGCGTCGAGCGTGCGGAACTCGGCCAGCGAGAAGTGCGGCGTGCCGAGCGCGACCGCGACGAGCGCATCGCCGGCCGCGCCGTGGTTCAGCGTGCGGCGGATCTCGTCGAGATCGGCCATCGCGACATCGACCGTGCGCTGTGCCGCCCGCCCGTGCAACGCGGCGTCGAGCGTCGGCGCCTCGGGCGTGACGCCCACCGCATGGAACAGCGCGACCGCCCCGCTCGATGCGGCCGCCGCGCCAAGCGCCTTGAGTTCGTCTTCGGTGGTGTCGGCGGGCAACCCGACGATCGCCGGCACGATCGCGCCGGCGATCCGGCCGATCAGAAGCCCCAGCGCCGCGAAATAGATGTCGCGCGAGGGCCGGTTGCCGAAGTCCGGCGCGTTGAACACGATCCGCGCCGCGCGATTCGCTTCGACGTGCAGCCCCGCATACGGCGCGCGCCCGGTGATCGCGGCGGCCAGGTCGAGAAAGTCGCCGTAGCGGCTGGTACGCGCACCGAGCACCGAATTGGCGAACACGATCGCATTGGATTCGGCCCACGCGATCTGCTCGCCCAGGCGCGGACGATTCTTCAGCTGATACGGCGCACACGTGAAGCTCGATTCGCAGCCGAGCTGCAGATGCGCATCCATCAGCCGCTGCGCGTCGCGCTGGATCGCGCGGTCGCCGTGATACAGCTCGGGATGGATCAGGTCGAGCGACCCGACGTTCAGGGTGGTCGGCACCGCGACCTGCGCGCCGGTGTCGACGAAATACTCGACGAAGTCGAGGCTGGTCCGGCCGTGGTAAAGACAGCCGTCGATATGCGCGGACGTGATGTCGATCAGGTGCGGCGCCGACATGACGTCGGCCGTGCGCGCGACGATCCGCATCGCGCGTGCGACGCCATCGCCGAATGCGCCTCGCAACATCGCGTCGTCGCGCTCGCTCAATTGCAGCATGGGGGCTCCTCGTGTCTCGTCCGGTGGATCCGGATCGCTTTTGTCATACTACCGCGCGCGTCGCGCCTAGCGCTGCGCCGTCAGGCTGAACAACTCGTCGCGCAACGCCTGGGCGCGGCCCTGGCCGAACTGCGTCTCGAACTCGTCCTGCGCGGCTTGCCACGCGACCTTCGCCTGCGCGTAGGTGCGCTCGCCGAGCTTCGTCAGGCTGAGCGCATGCGCGCGGGCGTCATGCTCGGACGCGGCCGCGGCGACGAAGCCGTCGCGCTGCAGCGGCTTCAGCGCGCGCAACAGCGTCGTGCGGTCCATCACCAGCCGATCGGCGAGTTCGCTCATCAACAGGCCGGGCCGGTGCGACAGGTTCGCCATGATCGAGAACTGCGCGGCCGTGACGCCGACCGGGGCCAGATGCCGCTCGTAGAGTTGCGTGACGAAGCGCGCCGCCTGACGCAGCGCGAGGCAATTGCAGGCCTGGGCCATCTGGATGTCGTTCATGACCGGCAATTTATATGTGCATATGCATAAAGTCAATGTACACTCGGCCGTAACAGGGCCGGCGCCGGCCGCGTGCATCCGGTGCCCCGCCCTCGCTTCGAGGAGACGGACATGGACTACATCGACAAGCTGCGGATCTTCCGGTCGGTGGTGGAAATGCGCAGCTTCACGCGCGCGGCCGACATGCACGGGCTCGCGCGGCCGGTCGTGTCGCGGGCGGTCGCGGATCTGGAAGCGCGCTTCGGCAGCCGCCTGCTGCACCGGACCACGCGCCAGGTCTCGCTGACCGAAACCGCCGAGCGCATCTACGAGCGATGTGCAGCGGTGCTCGACGAACTCGACTCGCTGGAAGCGCAGGCGCAGTCGCACACGCGCGAGCCCGAGGGGCTGCTGCGGCTCGTCGCGCACACGACGGCCGCGCTGAACCGGCTCGTGCCGCTGATCGCCGGTTTCAAGGCCGCGCATCCGAAGGTGCGGCTCGACGTCACGCTGACCGAGCGCCCGGTCGACCTCGTCGGCGAAGGCTACGACATCGGCATCGTCGTGCCGTACATGCTGACGAGCGAGACGACCGTCGTGCGGCTGATCGAACGCATTCCGGTGGTGATCGTCGCGACGCCCGCCTACCTGCGCGCGCATCCGCGTCCCGAAACGCCGGCCGAGCTCGCCGGCCACGCGTTCGTGCCGATGTCGCCGTCGCTGCGCCGGCCCGCGCTGTCGTTCCGCGTCGACGGCGACACGCTGACCGTGCCGCTGAGCTTCGACGTCTCGTCGAACAGCCCCGTCTTCAATCGCGAAATGGTGATGCACGACTTCGGCATCGGCGTCGTGCCGAGAGCGCTCGTCGAAGCCGAACTCGCGTCGGGTGCGCTCGTGCAGTTGCTCGAAGGCGCCGATCTCGTCGACGCGTTCGTGGAAATCAAGCTCGCCTACGCGAACCGCGCGCTGCTGCCCGCGAAGGTCAAGGCGTTCATCGACTACACGGCCGCGTACTGCGACCGCGAAGGCTCGATTGTTCCGGCCGCGGCCTGATCCGGCGCACAAACGCGCCTTTCCACCGCCGATTGGTACAGCCACGGCACTAATCTGATCCCGTCTCGCCGCTCGCTTCGCATCGCGTGGCCACCTAATATGTGCACATGCACAAGTCCACGCTTATCGATGACGATTGCTTCGCGGTCCGGCAAGCCGCCCGGCGGATCTCGCAGTTCTACGAGCGCTACCTGTCGCGGGCGGGCGTCACGCCATCGCAGTACAGCATTCTCGCGCTGCTGCGGGAGCGTCCGGGCCTGACGATGGCGACGCTGTCGACCGTGCTGGTGATCGAGCGCACCGCACTGTTGCGCGCGCTGAAGCCGCTGGTCGGCGCGGCGCTGGTCACGGGCCGGCTCGAGCCGCGTTGCCGGCGCCAGACGTTCGCGCTCACCGCGCACGGCGAAACGAAGATCGCCGACGCGCATGTGCACTGGCTCGCCGCGCAGGAAGCGTTCGAGCAGCGGTTCGGGCCGGCGCAGGCGGCCCGCCTCAGAGACGAGTTGTTCCGGATCACGCACAACCTGCCGGAACGCTAACTTCCCCGATCGGCGACGCGTCGTCGGTCGTTTCAATAAGTGCATATACATAGGTGAATCGATGGAAACGACCCAAGCCGCTGCCTCCCGCGAGGCAGCCACAACCGATCGGCCGGCAAAGCAGCGCCGCGTGCCGTGGATGCGGATCGCGGTGGCCGCCGTCGTCGTCGCGGTCGCGGCCGCGGCGCTCGACTGGCAGTTCGTGCTGCGTTTCCAGGAGAGCACCGACGATGCGTATGTCGGCGGCGACGTGACGGTGCTCGCACCGAAGGTGAACGGTTTCGTCGACAAGATCCTCGTGACCGACAACCAGCGCGTGAAGGCGGGCGACGTGCTCGTGCAGCTCGATGCGCGCGACTACGATGCGAAGCTCGCGCAGGCGACCGCCGAAGTCGACAGCGCGCGCTCCGCGGTGGCCGAACTCGAAGCGAAGCAGCAACTTCAATACGCGGTGATCGGCCAGCATGCGGCGGACCGGAATGCGTCGTCGGCCGAGCTCACGCGTGCGTCGTCCGATCGCGTGCGCTACCGCGAGCTCGTGAAATCCGATGCGGTGTCGAACCAGATCGTCGAGCGCGCGGACGCCGACTATTCGAAGGCGGATGCGGCCGTCGCGCGCAGCGACGCCGCGCTGCTCGCGTCGAAGCGGCAGCTCGACGTGCTCGGCGCGCAGCTCGCCGATGCGCGGGCCCGCGTGAACACGGCACTCGCCGCGCAACGCGTCGCGGCGCTGAACGTCGAGTACACGACGATCCGCTCGCCGGTCGACGGTTACGTCGGCAACCGCACGGGCCGCGTCGGGATGCTCGCGAACGTCGGCGTGCCGCTGCTGACGGTCGTGCCCGCGGCCGGGCTGTGGATCGACGCGAACTTCAAGGAAGACCAGCTGCGCAAGATGCGGGCAGGCGATCGTGTCGATGTCACGCTCGACGCGTCGAGCACGCGCCTCTACGGCCGTGTCGACAGCCTGGCGCCCGCGACCGGCGCAACCTTCAGCGTGCTGCCGCCCGAGAACGCGACCGGCAACTTCACGAAGATCGTCCAGCGCGTGCCGGTGCGCGTGCATCTCGATCCGCAGCCGGGCATCGAGCATGTGCTGCGCCCCGGTCTCTCCGCGGTCGTGACCGTGCATACCGACCACGCGAACTGAACGGGAGCCGACGATGACCACCGCGATTTCCGGCGACCCCGCGTCGCAACCGACCAAGCAGCGCGTCTTCGCGTTCGCGCTGATGTGCGTCGGCTTCTTCATGGCGACGCTCGACATCCAGATCGTCGCATCGTCGCTGCGCGACATCGGCGGCGGCCTGTCCGCCAGTCAGGACGAGCTGTCGTGGGTGCAGACGGCCTACCTGATCGCCGAGATCATCGTGATCCCGATGTCGGGCTGGCTGTCGAAGGTGATGTCGACGCGCTGGCTGTTCACCGCGTCGGCGGTCGGCTTCACGATCACGAGCATGCTGTGCGGGCTCGCGTGGGACATCAACTCGATGATCCTGTTCCGCGGGTTGCAGGGCGCGCTCGGCGCCGCGATGATCCCGACCGTGTTCACGACCGCGTTCGTGCTGTTCCCGGGCAAGCAGCGGCTGATCGCGTCGACGACGATCGGCGCGCTCGCGTCGCTCGCACCGGCGATCGGGCCGGTGATCGGCGGCTGGATCACCGATCAATGGTCGTGGCACTGGCTGTTCTACCTGAACCTCGTGCCGGGCATCGCGGTGGCCGCGCTGGTGCCGCGCTACGTGCACATCGACGCACCGGACCCGAGCCTCGTCAAGCGCGGCGACTATCTCGGCATCGTGCTGATGTCCGGCTTCCTCGGCTGCCTCGAATACGTGCTCGAGGAAGGCCCGCGCAAGAACTGGTTCGGCGATCATGTGATCGTGTTTTGCGCGTGGATCTCCGCCATCTGCGGCTTCCTGTTCATCGTGCACGCCCTGACCGCGGAAGACCCGATCGTCGACCTGCGCGCGCTCGCCGTGCGCAACTTCGGGATCGGCAGCCTGCTGTCGTTCGTGACGGGCATCGGGATCTTCGTCACCGTGTTCCTGACGCCGCTGTTTCTCGCGCAGGTGCGTGCGTTCAGTTCGCTGCAGATCGGCATCGCGCTGCTGTCGGTCGGCGCGTTCCAGTTGCTCGCGCTCTGCGCGTACGCGTTCGCCGCGCGCTACTTCAGCATGCGCGCGCTGCTCGTGTTCGGGCTGATCTGCTTCGGCCTCGGCTGCTACCTGTACACGCCGATCACGCACGACTGGGGCTGGCGGGAACTGCTGCTGCCGCAGGCGCTGCGCGGTATCGGCCAGCAGTTCAGCGTGCCGCCGATCGTGACGATGGCGTTGGGCTCGCTGCCGCAGTCGCGGCTGAAATCGGCGAGCGGCCTGTTCAACCTGATGCGCAACCTCGGCGGCGCGATCGGCATCGCGGTGAGCGCGACGATGCTCAACGACCGGCTGAACTTCCACTACCTGCGCCTGAACGAACACGTGAGCGCCGGCGAGCCGCAAGTCGCGTCGCTGCTCGACCGCCAGGCCGCGTACTGGACCTCGGTGGCCGGCAACACGCTGGATACCGCGCAGGCCGGCCTCGCGAACCTGCACCGCCTGATCTATCGGGAAGCGCTGACGCTCACCTACGCGGATGCGTACTACGCGCTGTCGCTGTGCTTCGTGGTCGCGCTGGTCGCCGTCGCGTTTTCCCGTCCCATCACCCTCAACGCGCCGCCACCGGACGCGCACTGAAGCCAAGGTCGTCATCATGAAAAAGCTACTCGTCGCGCTGGCCGTCAGCGCCTTCGCCGCAGGGTGTGCGGTGCAGCCCGCGCAGCATCCCGCGCTGCACGATTCCGTCCAGTCGCTCGCGCCCGCCGCGTGGGACACCGACGTGCCGCGCGCGGACATCGACGCCGCCGCGTGGTGGGCGCAGTTCAACGACCCCGTGCTCGACCGGCTGATCGCGACCGTGCTCGACGGCAACCTCGATCTGCAGGCCGCCGCCGAACGCGTGAAGCAGGCGCAGGCGCTGACCGTGCAGAAGCGCGCGGTGCTGCTGCCCGAACTCGACGCGACCGCGCATGCGGCCGACGAGCGCAAGAACACGCCGCCGCCGCTCGGCTACGTGCGGCAGGCCGGCGCGGGGCTCGCGCTGAGCTGGTCGCCCGACGTGTTCGGCGGCGAACGGCTCGACCTGCTGGCCGCGCAGGCCGAGCTGGTCGGGCAAAAGCATGCGGAAGACGCGATGCGGCTCGCGCTCGCGGCCGATGCGGCATCCGCCTATGTCGACCTGCGCTGGGCGCAGCAGGAATTGAAGATCCTGCAGGACAACGCGGCGATCCGCCGGCACGCGCTCGAACTCACGCGCAAGCGGCAGGCGTTCGGGCTGTCGACGGAGCTCGACGTCACGCGCGCGCAGAACCAGCTCGATGCGCTCGAAGCGCGGATTCCGCCGACGCAAGCGCAGATCGCGCATCAGCTCAACCTGATCGCCGTGTATTCGGGCCGCACGCCCGAGTCAGTCGACCGGCTCGTGCTCGTGCAGGCCGGCGCGATTCCGGCGCCGCCGGCCGGGTCGCCCGCCACGCTGCCTTCGCAGGCGCTGCTGCGCCGGCCGGACGTGCTGACCGCCTACGCGCAGGTCGAGCGGCGCGCGGCGCAGGTCGGTGTCGCGAAGGCCGAGCGGTATCCGAAGTTCTCGCTGAACCTGACGGACGGAATTCTGGCCGCGTCGTATCTCGGGTTGCCGACGCTGACCGACAACCTGTTCAGCGCGGCGTTGAGCGCGACGAGCCCGATCTTCAACGCGGGGCGGATTACCGCCGATATCTCGCAGAGCGAAAGCCGGATGCGCGAGTCGGAACTCGGGTTGCGGCAGACGATGCTGCAGGCGTTGCGGGAGGTCGAGGACGCGCGCGTGAACCTCGTCAGCAGCGATGAAGCGACGCAGCGGCTCGGCAGCGCGCTCGCGGCATCGGACAAGGCACTCGGGCTCGCGAACCAGCTCTACAAGGGCGGCGCGACGGATTTTCTGGACGTGCTGTCCGCGCAGGAGGTGTATCTGCGGGATTCGGACGCGCTCAACCAGGTCCGGCGCGAGCATGCGCTGGCGGCGGTTGCGCTGTATCGGTCGCTCGGCGGCGGATGGAGCCGGAACGATGCGGCGGACGGGACGCCGGCGGCGCCGGTGGCTGTGGCCGCTGCGGTCGTCCCCGCGGCAAAGGAATGACGACGGCCGCGGTGCAGTGCGCTCAGCCGGCTTCGGGCCACCGGTAGCCGATCACTTCGCTCAGCGGATACGCGAGCTCGCGCACTTCGTCGAGCTGGTTGCCGCCGAACAGATGCACGTGCCGGTCGTCGTGACGCAGATAGAACCCGACGTGGCCCTTCCAGCTCGCGGGATCGTCACGCGTCAGGATCGCGATGCAGCCGTACACCGGCCGCTCCAGCGGGCGGCCCCATTCGAGCCACGAACGCGCAAGCGCGGAGCCCGTGCCGCGGATGCCGGCATGCGTCATGCACCAGTTGACGAACGACGAGCACCACGAAATCTTGTCGTCATAGCCGACGAGGTTCGTGTGGTTGTTGTATTCGACGATGCGCGGATTGATGCTGCCGGGCGGAAAGCGGCGGATGCCCAGCTCGGCCAGCGCGACGCGCATCCACGGCGGATGGCCGGCTTGCGGGTTGCCCTCGGGGTTCGATCGGATCACGACGGTCTCGGGTTCGGTTGTCGGAACGGATCGCGAATCTTCGCACGAATGCGGCGACATGACAGCGTGTGCTCGAGCCGTTCCGCGAGATCGACTACCATCTGACCAATCCAGCGATTTCCAAGCAACCTCCTCCGCAGCGAGGCCGCTCGCCATGACTACCCGCCCGGACGGCTCGCTGCCGTCCCGCACCGACAACGCGACGAACCGATCAAGCCAGGACACGGACGCAAAACCGCGCGTCATTCCGCTGCCGGCAAATCTTCGGCAGATACCGTCTTGCGAAGGGATTCCCGACCGGTTCAACACCTATCTGCTCAACATCGGTTTGATGCTGTTATTCGGCACGATGTTCGTCGGGTTGCTCGTAGCGCCCTTCATAGATGCGTCCTCGTCGCGCACCGGGTTCATCGGCTTCGTTCTATGGATTTGCATCCTGGCCTGCCTCGCCTGGATGGTGGTGATCGTGATTCGCGCGACGATGAATATCGGTGGCTGGTTTCAGGTCGACGCAACCGGCTTCCGATATGGCATCGGCAAGCGCACGGATCCGTCCGCCCCGCAGCAGGAACAGTGCATCGAATGGCGCGAAATCGTGCCGAGTCAGGACATGCGCTGCGACGTCGAGTACAACACGGCATCCAGCATAACCATGAGCGCGGCGAACTTCCAGTTCTGGCGACGCGGTGCCAAGCGAGAACCGGCGAAGCGCTACACGCTGCCGGCGAGACTCGCGGAGTTCGACGCGGACAATGCCATTCGCTGCATCCGCTTCAGGAATCGTCACGACCTGCTTGTCGCGCTGCTGTGCGGCCTCGCACATCAGGGGCTGCGCTTCAATCCGAGCGCGTTCATCGCCGCCGGAATTCACCCGGAAACCTGGCAGCCGCTCGCGAAGGCGCGACGTCCGGCCATCGTCTATTTTTCGATCGCCGGCACACCGGCGCTTCTCGCCTTCTGGATATGGGGAAGCCTGTCGCTGCCCTTTTCGCTGGCGATCCTGATTGTCTCCCTCGCGTACTACCAAACCGAGGGCAAATACGATTTCTCGCCGGATATCAAGCGCTATCCGCGCGATCCGATCGTGTTCCGGATCGACGACGACACGCCTGGCGACGATCCGCGATCGTAACGGCGCGGGCGATCGCACATCGATCGCTTTCATTCGCCGCCGCCGTCGCGGAACCGCCCGGCATCGTGCCGACGCAGCTCCGCCAACTAGTTCCTCCCACTACTCGACCGTCACCGATTTCGCCAGGTTCCTCGGCTTGTCGATATCCGCGCCGCGCAGGCAAGCGGCATGATACGCGAGCAGTTGCAGCGGCACGACGTGCAGGATCGGCGACAGCAGCCCGTAGTAATCCGGCATCCTCATCACCGACACGCCTTCGCCGTCGTCGATCCGCGTATCGGCATCGGCGAACACGTACAGCTGCCCGCCCCGCGCCCGCACTTCCTGCATGTTCGACTTGAGCTTCTCGAGCAGCGCGTCGTTCGGCGCGATCGTCGCGACCGGCATCGCGTGCGTCACGAGCGCGAGCGGCCCGTGCTTCAGCTCGCCGGCCGGATACGCTTCCGCGTGGATATACGAAATCTCCTTCAGCTTCAGCGCCCCTTCGAGCGCGATCGGGTAATGCAGCCCGCGCCCGAGAAACAGCGCATTCTCGTGCCGCGAGAATTCCGCGGCCCAGCGCTCGATCTGCGGCTCCAGCGCGAGCACGTCCTCGAGCGCGCCCGGCAGCCGCCGCAGCTGCGCCGTATAGCGCGCGAGCTGCGCATCGTCGACGTAGCCGCGCAGCCGGCCGAGCGTCACCGCGAGAATGAACAGCGCGACGAGCTGGGTCGTAAACGCCTTGGTCGACGCGACGCCGATTTCCGGGCCGGCGCGCGTCAGGAACCGCAGGCCCGTCTGCCGCATCATCGCGCTGGTCGGCACGTTGCAGATCGCGAGCGTATCGATATGCCCGAGCGCCTGCGCATACTTGAGCGCGGCGAGCGTGTCGGCGGTCTCGCCGGATTGCGACACGCTGACCACGAGCGTATTCGGCAACGCGAGCGCATCGCTGTAACGGTATTCGCTCGCGATTTCGACCTGCGCGGGCAGGCGCGCGATCGTCTCGAGCCAGCGGCGCGCGGTCAGGCCGGAATAGTGACTCGTGCCGCACGCGAGGATCAGCACGTTGTCGATCTGCTCGAACGCGCGCGCGGCATCCGGGCCGAACGCCGCCGGATCGAACAGCCCCGCATTGGGGATGGTCGCGGCCACGGCCTGCGGCTGCTCGAAGATTTCCTTCTGCATGAAATGCCGGTACGGCCCGAGCTCGACCGCGCCTTGTGTCGACGAGACGGTCTGGATCGGACGATCGACCTGTGTGCCGCCGCGTTCGAGAATGCGCACGCCGCCCGGCGTCAACTCGACGATGTCGCCTTCCTCGAGAAAGATGAAGCGGTCGGTGATGCCGGCGAGCGCGAGCGCGTCGGACGCGAGGAAGCATTCGTCGTCCTTCAGGCCGACGACGAGCGGCGAGCCGACCCGCGCACCGATCAGCCGCTGCGGCTCGTGCTTGCTGAACACCGCGATCGCGTATGCGCCGTGCAGCTGCGACGTCGCATCGCGCACGGCGGCGAGCAGGTCGCCACGATACTTGCTGTGGATCAGGTGGGCGACGACCTCAGTGTCGGTCTGGCCGTCGAACTGGTAATGCTCGTCTGACAGTTGCCTGCGCAACGTCTCGTGATTCTCGATGATGCCGTTGTGCACGAGCGCGATTTCGTCGCGCGAGAAGATCGGATGCGCGTTGCAGGTGGCGGGCGCGCCGTGCGTCGCCCAACGGGTGTGCGCGATGCCGGTGCTGCCGGACAGCCCGGCGCTGCGCACGTGCGCGTCGAGATCGGCGACGCGCGACACACTGCGTTCGCGGCGCGCCTGGCCGTCGACGACGGTCGCCACGCCGCATGAATCGTAGCCGCGATACTCGAGGCGGCGCAAACCTTCGATCAGAATCGGAACGATGTTCCGTTGCGCGACCGCGCCGACGATGCCACACATGACACGTCTCCTTCCCCTGTTTCCGTTGATCGACCGTGCGCTGTCGTATCAGCGCGATCCGGTCACCGTCGTCTCCGCCGTCGTGAACCCGCATGGGCGGGAGCGAGCGGGTCGACATCGACGTAATGACCGGCACACTCCATCGCGTCGGCAACCGGCCGCGATGCGCGGTCAAGCGCGGCCTGCACGCCGCCCGCCCGGCACGTGTCGTCGCGCCTTGCGGGTTCGTCGTATCGGTATCCCCGCCCTTCCGTCGTCGCTCGAACACGGAGGGACGCGCCTGTCCTGCTGAAACAAGCAAGGGGTGAGCCATGGATCGCCCCGCCCCGTGGTGCAATGGCAGCGAGTACCCGATCGACCTGCTCCGGGCACGGACCGCGTGTTTTTGATTCACCGGTGAATCAGGGTTCGCCTCCCCCTAGCGGGATCTTCCGCCTTCATCGAACCGATACGTCGCGCGCCACCATTTCTGGAAGTCGACCGCTGCAGGCTGTCGTTGCAGGGTCCCTGTCCGGCAACGACCCGTGCGCGTCGCGGCACACATCGACCAGCCGCCTTTCGGATATGGCCGGACGGCTCCGGACGGTCGTTACAGATACGCAACGTTTCGCATCGTCCGGTGCGGACGATGCACGCGCCGCGATGCGTGAGGGCCATCCTTCGCACGGAGGCAATGTGTGGCAGCCGACGACGTCCCGACGTTGCCCGGACAAAACTCGCATGTCGAAACGCTCCGAGGCACGCGAAACGGTGCATGCGGTTCGATCGGCAGCCAACGCGTGACGCAAGTCGCCATCCTTCACATGACGTGACCGGCTCGATGGCGCGAGCGGTCGGATTTTTACCCGTATCGCGGCAGGGCGCCGCAATCGCGCTCGTAGCAATTGTGAAACGTTCCCTCGCATTCCACCGGTGTGGCGCGAAGCGGGGCCGGTCACAGGGCCACTGGTTTGAATATTGCTCTATCGGAAGGAGGAACACGCACGGGCGCGCAGCGACGATAAGACGTGCGCGGCCTGACCGGCAGACATGGCGATCGACACAGCGAGACATGCTCATGACGTGATTGACGAGGTGCAATGGGACGGCCGTAGTTCGACGATTGCGTGGCGCAGACCACGCGGACAAAAACGGCGCGCTCGCCCCGCAACACCGCTACATGTCGCGCGGCTGGCGCCGGCCGGCGCGGACACATGCGGAGACGGGACGGGTTGCCTGCAACCATGCCTGGCGCCAGGCGCCGGATCTTCCGGCGCGAAGATGCTCAACGAGGACAACGATGAAAAAGATCTTGCTTGTGTTCGGCACTCGACCGGAAGCCATCAAGATGGCGCCGCTCGTCCGCGCACTGAAGGCGCGCAAGGATGTCGACGCCCGCGTATGCGTGACCGCCCAGCATCGGGAAATGCTGGATCAAGTCCTCACGTTGTTCGACATCAAGCCCGACTACGATCTCAATCTGATGCGTCAGAGCCAGACGCTGACCGACGTGACGACCGGCATTCTTCAGGCGATCGGGACCGTCTTCGATGACTTGCGTCCGGACGTCGTGCTGGTGCACGGCGACACGACGACGACGCTGGCCGTCAGTATCGCGGCGTTCTACCGCTATCTGCCGGTCGGGCACGTGGAAGCGGGCTTGCGCAGCGGCGACATCTGGTCGCCGTGGCCGGAGGAATTGAATCGCCGCGTGACCGATGCGGTGTCGTCATGGCATTTCGCGCCGACCGGCCAGGCGCGCGACAACCTGTTCAGCGAAGGCGTGCCGGTGGGTGCGGTCGTGATGACGGGCAACACCGTGATCGATGCGCTGCACGACGTCAAGCGCATGCTCGACCACGATACCGCGCTCAACGACAAGGTCGCCGCGCACTTTCCGTTTCTCGAAGCGTCGCGCCGTGTCGTGCTGATCACCGGCCATCGCCGCGAGAGCTTCGGCGAACCGTTCCGGCATTTCTGCGAGGCGCTCTGCACGCTCGCGAAGCGCTATCCCGATGCGCAGTTCGTCTATCCGCTGCACTTGAATCCGAACGTGCGCGAGCCGGCGCGCGCGCTGCTCGGCAGCGTACCGAACATCTACCTGATCGAACCCCAGGAATATCTTTCGTTCGTATTCCTGATGTCACGCTCGCACTTCATCATCACCGATTCGGGCGGCATCCAGGAGGAAGGGCCGGCACTCGGCAAGCCGGTGCTCGTCACGCGCGAGACGACCGAGCGGCCCGAAGCGATCCACGCCGGCACCGCGCGGCTCGTCGGCACGGACCAGGAGCGGATCGTCTGGGAGGCGTCGCGGCTATTCGACAGCGACAGCGCGTATGAGGAAATGGCGCGCGCGAGCAATCCGTACGGCGACGGCCATGCGAGCGAGCGGATCATTCATGCGCTGATGCACACGCCGGGGGCGACCGCGAAGGCGACGAGCTTTTCGATGGGCGCCGCGGAGATGCCGTTCAACCCGCTCACCCTGGGGTTGCAGGCGTTGCGCTCGCGTTGAAGTCGCTCGCCAGACGGCATGCCGACGGTCGGCGACACGTGATGTCGCCAACCGTCATTGGTCGGACGCGAACCCCCATCCATCGCCGTCGAATCGCGCCGTGCGATCGACGGCTGCGACCCGTCTCTGCCGCCCGCTATCCCGCTATCGGACCACGGCATCGGCCATCGATTGCGCCTGCGCGACCAGCCGCGGATAAATCCGCTGGGCCCCCACCTGCCTGGCGAAACACGCCTGCCGCGCGTTCTCGGGCACGCGCGCCGCGCCGCACGCCGCGATCGGGCGCAGCGTCACGCCCCGCCACAGGATATAAACGCGTTGGCCCTGCCGGACCGACACGGCCAGCGTGTTCGGCCCGTCCGGCACGCCGTCCTGGCTTTCGCCCAGCAGCCAGGCCTTCACCACGCCGTCGGCCGGCTGCCGCTTGACGGGCAACTCGGCGAAGCGAAACGCCGCGGCGTCGTCGCTGAATACGTGCGTGTATAGCGTTTCGTTGCCGAACATCGCGGCGACGTCGTCGGTCGGCTTGATGCCGGCGTCCGCCGTGCTCGCCCAGGCCTTCAGCAGCGGAACGGTCGTCACGACGAGATGCGTCTTGCCGTCGTCCGACTTGAAGGACAACCCGTCCGGCCCCGGCGGCATCCCGTCGACGGGGCCGACGCTCTGCACCGTGCCCTCGGCCTGCGCGACGAACCCTCTCGCCCTGACCGTGCCGATCAGCTTGGTGAGCCGCGCGTTCACGTCGGCCGTGTACTGCCGGTCGACGCCCGCCCGATCCTCCATCCGCGCCGCCGCCACGGCCGCCGCGGCCTGCTTCCGATAGGCAAGATACGCATCCGCCGGCGATGCGATCACCTTCGCCCCGACCGCGGCAAGCACCGCCGCGACCACCACCGCCCCCACCCCGACCTTCAGTCTTGAAATGCGCTTCATTTTTATGACGTCACCGATTCCCGCGCCGACAGCGAAAACGGCTGCCGTACCCCCACGGCAGCCGTCCCTCAGAAACGCGCCATTCTAACGTCGCGTGGACGCTATTCATCTACCTTGAACGCCGATACCAGTCGCGTCAGATCCGCCGCCTGCTGCTTCAGGCTCTCCGCGGCCGCCGCGCTTTCCTCGACCAGCGCCGCGTTCTGCTGCGTCATCTGATCGAGCGACTGCACCGCGTCGCCGATCTGGTCGATGCCCGCGCTCTGCTCCAGGCTCGCCTCGGCGATCTCGCTCATCATCGCGCTGACGCCCTGCACCTGCGACACGACATCGCGCATCACCTTGCCGGCCTCGCCGACGAGCCGCGACCCGGTGCTCACCGTCCCTGCACTGTGCTCGATCAGCGCCTTGATCTCCTTCGCCGCCTGCGCGCTGCGCTGCGCGAGGTTCCGCACTTCCGACGCAACGACCGCGAACCCGCGCCCCTGCTCGCCGGCGCGGGCGGCCTCGACCGCCGCATTCAGCGCGAGGATGTTGGTCTGGAACGAGATGCTGTCAATCATCACAATGATCTCGGCGATCCGCCGCGACGCGTCGCTGATCTGCTCCATCGTGGTCACGACTTCGCCCACGACCTGGCCGCCGCGCGTCGCCGTGTCGGCTGCGCCGGTAATCAGCTGCGCGGCCGTCGTCGCGGTTTCGGTGTTGTTGCGCACGACCGCCGTGATCTCCTCCATCGACGAAGCCGTCCGCTCGAGGTTGCCCGACTGCCCTTCGGTCCGTTCGCTGAGGTCGGCATTGCCCGACGCGATCTGCGCGGACCCGGTCGCAATCGACGCGGATGCCGCGCGGATCCTGTGGACGAGCGTCGACAACGACGACACGAAACGGTTGAACGCGTCCGACAGCTGGCCGATCTCGTCCTGGCTTTCGACCGTCATCCGGCGCGTCAGGTCGCCCTGGCCGCCCGCGATGTCCGACAGCAGCGTCGCCGCGCGGCGGATCGGCGCGGCGATCGCACGCCCGACCAGCCAGATCACGACCAGCGCGACGCCGAGGCCCGTGATCGCGGCGACGAGTGCCGCACTGCGAATCGCACGCGTCACCGGCCCGAGCAGTTCGGTCTGCGGCACTTCGACGACCACATACGCATTCAGCTCCGGAACGAACGACGTCGCGATGAAGCGCGTGCCGCCGTCGCCGTCGTAGCTCAGCGTCGCATACGGCTTGCCGGCCAGCAGCGTCGACGATGCGTCGCCAGGCAGGCCCGGTTCGTCCTTCAGGAAGTGCTTGCCGTCGATCAGCGACGCATCGCGATGCATCATGATCGCGCCGTCCGGCCGCACGAGGTACGCAAACCCGGTGTCGCCGATCCGGTATGCGGCGATCCCCCTCGCGAGCGCGTCGACGGACAGGCTCATGCCGGCCGCGCCGATCGGCTCGCCGTCGATCTCCACCCGGCTGTTGATGAACATCATGTAGCCGCCGGCCGTGACCTCGCGATCCATGTTCACGTCATAGGCCTTGCCCGACGCGAGGAAATCCGTCAGCCACCGATCCTGGTCGGTGACCTTCCGCTGCAGGCCGGCTTCGTTGTAGTAGTTGCCGCTCTTCACCGATACCCACTGCACGGACGCCGCCTTCTGCTCGTCCTTCACGTGCTTCGCCAGCTGAATCCAGCTGCGCGTGCCGGCATCGGGCTCGCCGTCGGCCTCCCATTGCAGCAGGAACGCATCGCGCGCAAGGAGGCGCGATGCGGCGATCGGCCCGGCCATCTGCCGCTGCACGTCGGCACGGATGCCGCTCACGGCCGTCGGCAGTTCCTCGCGGACGACGCGATCGCGCACGGCGTTGCCGATCAGACGGACGCTCAACCCGCTCGAAATCGCGACGAACACGAGCAGGCAACTCGTCATGCTGAGAATCAGCTTGTTCTGAATGGACAGCTTGCGCCAGAAATGCATGGAGAACCCTCGATAACCGCTCGGTCTGAGCCAGCCTGGGTTATCGGCAGGCACGCGCGGAATCGCAGCGCCGGGTTCACATGTTCGTCATGCGAGATCCGATATGTCGTCGACGGGCGGCCGTCGCGCGCCCGTCGAGGTTCGCGCGCTCAATACGCGACGAAGATCGTCACCCGCCGGTTGCGCGCCCGCGCGGCCGCATCGTCGCCCGCGACGAGCGGCTGCGTATCGGCCCGCCCGATCGCGGCGAGCCGGTGCGGCGCGACGCCGCGATCGGCCAGATAGCGCACGACGCTGCCCGCCCGCGCGGACGACAGCTCCCAGTTCGACTCGTATTTCGCGTTCGCGATCGGCACGCTGTCGGTATGCCCTTCGACGAGGATGTCGCCGCTCGCATGCGCGCTCAGCACCTGCGCGATCTGGCTCAGCACCGGCGTCGCGTCCGGCAGCAAGCGCGCATCGCCGACGTTGAACAGGATCTTCGCGTCGATGCCGATCTCGATGCCGTGCGGCGCGCGCACGAGCGAGATGCGGCCGGCCGTCTTCAGCGCGTCGAGCGATGCGAGCCAGGCAGGCGCGCGCCCGGGCATCGTTGCGGCGGGCGCGCTTGCTGTCCCACCGTCATGCCGCGCAAGCGTCTGATAACGCGCATCGAGCGCGTTGTATTTCGCGAGCTGCAGCACGTACAGCGCGAGAAACAGCACCATCAGCGTCGTGACGAGATCCGCGTAGGAAATCAGCCAGCGCCCGGACTGCGTGCCTTCTGCCTCGTCGTCGTCGCGATCGGCCGCGGCCGAACCCGCACGCGCGCCATCAGTTCGAGCCGTCATGTCGATGCTCCCGGTGCGTCATGCGAGCGACTCCGCCGCGCGGCCGCGCACGTCGCCGATGAGCCGCGTCTCGATCGTGTGAGGCGACTCCTTGCGCGAGATCGCGAGCAAACCGTCGAGATACAGCTTGCGGAACCGCAGCTCGCTGTCGATCTGCGCGCGCAGCTTGCCGTAGAGCGGCAGGAACACGAGGTTCGCGAACGCGAGGCCGTAGAGCGTCGCGATGAACGCGACCGCGATGCCCGGCCCGAGCTGCGCCGGTTCGAGAATATGGCTCGTCACCTGCACCAGCCCGAGCACCGAGCCGAGAATGCCGAACGTCGGCGCATAGCCGCCGGCCTGCTGCCAGACGCGCGCGGCCGCGAGGCGGCTGCGCTCGTAGGCGTCGAGCTCGCGCTGCAGCGCGTCCTCGAGCACCGCGGTCGACACGCCGTTCGCGAGCAGTTCGAGCCCGCGCCGCGCGAACGGATGGATGCCGCTCACGTCCATCGATTCGAAGGCGAGCAGCCCGTCGAGCTTCGCGCGATCGCCCCACTCCAGCAGGTCGGTCAGGTGCTTGCGATCGACTTCCTGCGCGCGCACGAACGCGAGCCGCAGCTGCTTCACCGCATCGAGGAAGCGCGCCCACGTATTCTGGATCATCACCGCGCCGAGCGTGCCGCCGAGCACGATCACGAGCGCTTCGAACTGGAACAACATTGAAAAATGTCCGCCTTCCAGCGCGAAGCCGAACACGATCGCCACGCCGCCGAGCAGCACGCCGGCCAGGGTCAACAGGTCCATGGATGTCTCCGTCGGGTGGGCGTCACGCAGCGGACGAAGCCGGCGGCGCGGACGCCGCCGGCGCCTTGGCCGCGCGCACGGCATCGAGCACGCGCCGCTCGATCTCCTCGATCTCGATCGGGTCGAGCTTGAGCTCGCGGCGCATCACCCACGACACCTCGTTGCGCCGCGCTTCCGTCATCACGGAGAACAGCTTGTCGGCCACCGCGCGATCGTCGAGGCTCGCGATCAGCTTCGCGAGGTCGTACGTATCGAACGCGCTGATCACGTCGAACAGCGTGCGCTGGTCGACCCCCACGAGATCCTCGAGCGCGCGCACCTCGCCGCCGGCGCGCGGGCTGCGCCGCGAGAAATACGCGACGCCCTTCTGCCCGACGTAACCGAGCACCTTCGACTTGCGGAACGCGAACACCTCGTCGGCGATCTCGCCGTGCGACAGCTTGTTGAGCAGCAGCTTCCGGTCGACGCCGATCAGCGCTTCGAGATCGGCGAGCTCGATCAGCTCCAGTTCGCTGTTGATCGACACGTCGAGATCGTGATCGGCAACCTGCTGCGCGCGATCGACCACGCGCGCGGCATCGAACGTGACGGCCTGGCGCGCATCCGACGACGCCGGGTAATCGGCCGCGCCGCCGGCATGGTCGCCCTGCGCGGCTTCGATCGTGACGAGATTGAGCTTCTCCATGCGGCGCAGCATCGCAAGCACGTGCGGGCGCGAATGGCCGGCAATCGCGCGGCACCGGCGGATCACCTCCGCGAGCGGCACCGACACCTCCGCGTGTGCCTGCATCGGCCGCCGCGACCACGCATCGTCCGGGCCGCGCGCGTCGGCGCCCGCCATCAGCGACAGCACGTGCGCATACGACAGCACGCCCGGCATGAAGTCGGCATGCGTATAGGTCGCGAGCTGGTCGTCCTTGCGCTTCACGCGCCGGATCATCGTGCGCACGATGTGGCGAAGCAGCGCCGACACGTGCTCGATTTCCTCGTCGATCGTCGCGGCCGGCACGACCGTGAGCTGGCAGAACGACAGCGCCTTCGCGGTATGCGCGCGCGGCTCGGCGGCGAGCAGCGCCGATTCGCCGAAGAACTCGCCGCGCCCGAGCGTCGCGACGACGACGCGCTTGTCGTCGCAGCGCGTCGACAGCTCGACCTTGCCGTCGGCGATCAGAAAGATGACGGGCTCGCCGGCGAAGCCCTCCGAGTAGATGATCTCGCCGGGCGCGGCCGTACGCGTCCACGATTGCTGACGATTCATGTTGGTTCCCCTGCAGCGCTGGTTGTTGCGGACTGCGCGTCGCATGTCGCATGCATGCGATCGGCAGTCATCCCCGTGCCCGTTTAACGTCATCGGCGCCGACATCCTTTAGCGAAATCCTGCTCGTTACCGACGAAAATCAACGTGAAACGTTTGCGGATTGCCGCGCATCGTCAGCAGATTCTTCGATGCGTGCGCATTCGTGCGCTCCCGCCCGCAAGCGGATCACCGCACGGCCATCGCGAACGATGCGGTCGATCGTGAGCACGGCAGTGTTGACGATGCCGGCGTCGAAGCCGAAGCCGATGCCGATGCCGAAGTCGAAGTCGAAGCCGCTGAAGTCGAAGCCGAAGCTGACATCGAAGCCGAAGCCGACGTCGATGACGACGTCGAAGTCGAAGTCGAAGTCGAAGCCGAAGCCGAAGCCGAAGCCGGAGCCAAAGCCAAAGCCGGAGCCGAAGCCGGAGCCGAAGCCGGAGCCGAAGCCGAAGCCAAAGCCGAAGTCGAAGCCGAATCACAGCGCGTATACCCGAATGCGCCACCCACGCCCGCTCGTCAGGAGATTCCCCGCGCCGGCCATACCGATGCCGCGTGCAAACGTTTCGGGATGCTGCGTTTTTGATCGCGAGCCAGCCGCGGAGCAATTTCCATTCCGCGGCATCCGCCCCCTTATTGCGCATATCGTCCGATAATTGCCTTTTATTTTCGTCTAAAATCGCGCTTCTTCTTACCTTAGGATGGATGCGAAGTTTTGATTAAACTGACGAAAACTATCTCGCGCACGGCCATTGCCGCATGCGTTGCTTATGCCGGGCTGATGCCCTTGTCCCAATCCGCCAGCGCCCAGGTCGAACCGCTGAAGAATCCGGTCTACGGCGTCACGCTCGATGACCTGACGAAACTGGATGCGATCATCGCGTCGCTGCAGAACCTGCCGTACCGACCGACGGTGCGCGTCGTGTTCGATCCGGGCACGTCGGCCGCCGACTACTACGCACCGCTGCTGCGCCTGCACTCGGTCGCCTACGTGATGGGCGAAGTCTACGATTCGTACTATTTCCCGACGGATATCACGACGTACAAGGCGCGCACGCAGGAACTGGTGTCGCAGCTGAAGAACACAGTCGACGTGTGGGAAATCGCCAACGAAATCAACGGCGAATGGTTGCGCAAGGATCCGAGCGGCACGAACACCGTGGTCAATTCGGAAGAGCAGCAGATCGGTCAGATGGTCGCCGCAGCCAACACGATCGTCAAATCGAATGGCGGCAAGACCGCGATCACGCTGTACTACAACGACGACAGCAAGGGCACCAACTGCTGGGCGAAGCCGCAGGATTACTGGAAGACCTGGCCGACCGCGTTCCTGCCGGCGACGGTTCGCCAGCAGGCCGACTACGCGCTGTTCAGCTACTACCCGTACCAGGATTGCCCGGGGCTGAATCCGTCGTGGAAAAACGATTTCGCGGCGCTGGAAAGCATCTTCCCGAACGCGAAGGTCGGCTTCGGCGAAATCGGCGTGTCGGATATCTCGGCGCCGGCGTCGGTGCAGCAGAACCTGATCAAGACCTACTACCCGATGGTCAACAGCATGACCGATCCGCGCTTCATCGGCGGGTTCTTCTGGTGGACCTACGTCGAGCAGATGCTCCCGTATTCGACGAGTTCGTACTTCCAGCTGCTGCGTCAAACGATCATCACGCTCAAGTCGCCCAACTGATCGGCCCCACCATCGAGTCGCCTAATCGTCAGCGCAGTCGCTCAGAACCACAATGTCGCGCGTACCACGAGACCACGTGCGCGTGCCGCTGACGTCAACCCAAACCGGTATTGCACCGTCACGTCGAGATAGCTTGCCGGCGCGCTATACCTGCCTTCGCGAAACCAGTACCTGAACTGGACCCCTGGCCCCGCACCGATTGCCGTCTTGTCCGGCTGACGGTTGTCGTGATCGCCCGCCACCGCGGCGTGCGGGTAGACGGTCAGCCGGTCGCTGAGCATCGGCAAGCGCCACGTGTGCCCGTAACGCAACTCCGAATAGATGATGTAACGCCCGGCATTGATGAAGTACGCACCTTCTACATAGGCCTGCCAGCTGCGCCAGCTCGGTTCGGTGACCCGCAGGTCGGTGCCTGCCTCCGACGAGTAACCCAGGCGCATCAGCCAGTCCGTCATCGACAGGCTGCCAATATGGAACAATCGCTCGGCGGTCACCACCACGTTCTGGTCGGGTATCGGCTTGTAGCGCACGCCCACCGACCCCTGCACGGTCGGCATGCCGGTCACGTTGCCCGTGCCGTCATAGGCCGTGCCGTATCCGCGCACGAAGAACTGGAGAATGCGGCCGTTCCGATAGCCGATCTTTGGCGGCTGCCAATACGCCTCGACACCCGGCTGGAGCACGCTGATCGTGCCTTGCGGGCCGAATGCGGCCGACTGGTATGGCGCGCTCAGCACGAAACCCCAGGTGCGCTCGAGTTGTTCGACTTCCCGCCGATAGCCGAACTTGCGCTGCGCGTCGAACGCATGTTCGTTTTCGTCGGCGTCGAGACTCTGCTCGAACATCTGGATGGACTGCTCGTTCAATCCGATCCGCTTGGCCGCATAGCCGGCGTCCGCGTAGTTCATCGCGTTGCCGGCGCCACCGGCGAAACCTTCCTGAAATGCGTCGAGCGCGTCGCGATCCTTGTGCTCGCGCAGGAGATCATAGGCGTGCTGCAAGGTCCGTTGCGCGGTATCGTCCACCGGTACCTCGGGCGGCTGATCGGCTTGCCGCGCCTGTGCCGCGATCGACGCGGCCATGCTCCGCTCGGCATCGGTCGATGCGTCGCCGGCCGCCAGCTCAGCCACGCGGAGCGCGCTGTCGTGGTCGCCCGCCTGCAAGCTCATCTGCGCGATACGCAACTGAATCACGGCCGATTTTTCATCGGCCAGCGGCGCCAGTGCGACGCCGGCCTCGTGCGGACGCTTCGCCGCGAGCGCACTGTCCGACCACGCGAGGCGCAAGTTGCGCTGCTGCTCCTTGCTCCAGTTTCCAGTCGCGACGGCCGCCGCGAAATTGCTGCACGCTACGTCGTAGCGCATCTGGCGCTGCGCCAGGTAGCCATGCTGCGCCAGTACCGCCGCGCTTTTCGGAAAACGAACGCTCAGCGATTCCAGCAGCGCGTCCGCTTCGTCGACTTTCCCTTCGCGCCGGTACACATCCACGAGCAACAGCCCGAGTTGTTCGCTTCCCGGTTGAATCTTGAGGGCGCGCAACGCATACGCTTCCGCGCGGGGCAGGTCGCCTGCGTTGATCGCCTTGTAGGCGCCATCGGCGAGCCGATAGGCTTTGGGATTGAGCTGCTGGGCGGCAGATGCCGGCGCCTGCCAGGCGAGCGACATGGCAATGGCCAGCGCGCTCAACCGTGCGCAGCGCTTGAGGCCAGCCGCGATCGGACGTGTCGAGCGCTTCATGCCTGTTCTCCCGACGGCTTTTTCACCGGCACTGCCTGCTGCGTCGCGTCGTCGCCGTCGCGCAGCCGCGCGATTTCGACGAAGCGCGAGTGCCGGCCGAGTTCGGCGGCGATCTCCGCATCGCAGGCAATGAAATAGGCAACGTTCGTCCGGGCGCCGCGCCTCACGACGTCCTGTTCGTCCTGCGTGAGCGGCCGCCCGATCGCGACGTTCAGCGTCCCGTCGGCGGCGGTCGAAAACGGGACGACACGATACGCGTACTGCAGCTCGAATGCCAGCGAGTCCGCGAAGTGGCCCACCGCGACGTTGCCCAGGCTCACCCGCGGCAGATCGGCCTGCTCGGCAATCGCATCCGCCAGCGATTCGGTGGACAACGCACTGCCTTCGAGCAATAGTTCACCCAGCCGCTTGCCGCATGTCAGTTGCCGCTCGAGGCCGTCCTCCAGTTGCGCCAGGGAAACCACGCCCCAGCCGACCAGGATCTCGCCGATCTTGCGGCGCGCTTTCCCGAGTTCTTCGTTGGACAGGTATGTGTGACTGGTCTTGTCCCACGCGATCGGCTTGCCGCTCACGAGGTGGCCGACATAGATGCGCCACGCGCGACTCACCGCGCAGAAATTGATCAGGTTGTTGACGAACATCCTCGGGATCGAGAGCAGCCCCTGGAGCGGGCCGTTCAGCTTGCTGACGAAGTAGAAGCGCTGTCCGGCACGGGCGAACAGCATGAGGGTGTTGACCCACAGCAGCGGCGTGACCCAGGCACCGGCCGTCACGAGATGAGCGCTGGCGGGAATGACGTGACCGGCTTTCTGAAGCGCGGAAAGCAACACGAAGTTGAGCAGCACGCCATAGGCGATCACCGAAAACAGCGACGTCACGATGCCCTTGCGATCGTGGAAGAACATGTAGCGGGTGAGGAAGTCGCCCTTCCAGCCGAGTTGCTCCCAGCCTTGAAACGCGATGCCGAGAATCCAGCGCGCGCGCTGCCGGTAGGCGGTGCGGAATGTCTTGGGAAAGTACTCGCGCGTGGCCAGCAGGTTTCGACCGGCGGCACCGTCCTTGGCGCGCTCGCCGCCGGCATCGCGCACGATGTCCGAAAGCGGCGTGCGGGCGAAGGTTTCCTTCATGCCGAGGTCTCTCAACCGGAAGCTGAAATCATAGTCCTCGGTCAGCGAACGCGTGTTGAACGGGCCGCCGTTGCGCTCCTTCATCGCTGCTTCGATCGAACGCCGGCTGTAGCACGATGCAACACCCGCGCCCGGGACGACCCCGGTCAAGCGTGCGCGCACCGGCACGTCCTTCTGGTGCGTTTCGCTGAAATCGTCGAGATAGCAGCCGGCGACGAACTCGTTCCATTTCCGGGGCAACGACAGCACGGGAAGCTGGACCAGATCGCTCTCCGCCACCGCATGGTTGAGGTACTTGAGTTCGACCGGATGAATGACATCTTCGCAGTCGTGCATGACGACGCCTGCGAACTGAATATGATGGACAGCTTCGTAACGCTGGATCGCTTCGAGAATCCAGTTGAGGCAATCCGCCTTGCAGGTCGGCCCGTCGTTCATGACCGTGGCTCGCGTCACCCTGCCCGGATACCGGCGGACCATCCGTTCGACTTCCGCCGTGGTTTCGGCGTCGTTGTGATAGGTGCCGACGAAGATGACATACCGCTCGTACTCGATGGTCGCCAGCGTGTTTTCGATCATCTTGGCGATCACGTCATACTCTTTCCACGCCGGCACCATGAGTGCCAGATGGCGCTCTTCCAGCGCGCGCAGCATGCCGATGTCGACGGTCTGCGATTTCTCGCGACGCAGTATGCGCCCGATTTCGAATGACCAGTAACAGCCATCCAGCGTCAGGTCATCCAGCGTGCTGATCAGGATGACGAGGGCGGTCACAATGGCGACAAGGTTGAGCGCATATAAATACGCACTCCATATCATATTATCCATTACCTTTCCGCGATTTTCGCTTGTCTGTATTTCTTCCCCTCGTACCAACGGAAGACGAAAGCGCCCCGTCCCCGTCGACCCCGTCACGTCCACTCCTGCGGCTAACGCCACATCCGTTCTCGTCGTTCTCAAAAGACTCGAGGCTGCCTGGAGCGCCGTTGATACGACCACGCAACATCACCAAAAATGCAACGTGTTCAGCGGATGACTTTTGACAGCCGGTTTCCCGCTTGCTTGCATCCGTCCCTGCGTGCGCCGGCGCTTGCAACCGCCCCCGGATCCAGCGCCTCGCAGTGCGCCCCATACACCGTCTTTTCAAAACACTGCGCTTCAAGCAAGTCGTGCGCCATCGTCCACCACCCTTGCGCCTTCCGGGTACCGGGCGTGTGCCGCGCACGATCGGCGAATCGAAACCGAGCCAAATGTTTCAGTGCTGAAACGTGCGGTCCGGCGTTCCGAATATGAGACGTTTGGCAGGTTCGCTACCCGCGCCCCCGATCGTCGCGACCGGAGCGCGTCACGCGATTCCGTCGATCCTGGACGGAAGGATCGACGTCGAAACCGAAAATCCGGTGCTCCGGTCGCCGTTGCATGGGTGCGCCGGCCGGCTCGGTTGCCGCGTTGCCGTGGGCGCAACGCAGCGCGCAACCGGTTTCACCTGAATCGCCCAAACAGGTGTTACGCGTTTGTCGAACCCAATTCCCGAAACCGGTCGCGTTGCATGCGTGAAACGTTTATCGAGACAATTTTGGACGGTCTCGACGCACCGATTTTGGCGTCCCGGCCCGGTGTTCATTTGCGGCGGATGGTACAGAACTAGCTTGAAAGCCAACTGTCCGGTTTCGTTTCATTAACCGGTATCAAGCGCAAAAAATAACGACATAACACCCGATTTCAAATCGGCAATGGGGCGTGCTCGTTTCGTTAACGAGAATCCAATTTTCATATCAAAGGATGAAAATCATGCCCTCGCATCGCAATCGATCTTTTCGAATCGGGTTGAGCACCGTTGGGCTACTCCTTGCATTGAGTCCCGCGCTCGTCATCACAAGCGCGGTTCAGCATGCGAGTGCGCAGCAGACGCACCACTCGTCCGGCGGCAAGATCACGCCCCCGCCATTGCCAAACGGTTCTGCCCACATCAACGTGAAACCCGGCATGTCCGAAGAGGATTGGGAAAAGGCGTACAAGGAGACCGGACGCCCCAAGTTCGACCTGAAGTCCGTCAAGAAAGCCAATGGCAACGTGGAACGTGACTAGGGAGAAACGGCCATGAAAAAGATCTTGATCGTCATCGCCCTGCTTGCCGGACTCGCGCAAATGACCTTGCCGGGCACGGCGCACGCGCAGGCCACCACTGCACATACGCTCGTGCTGTACGACAACCCGCCCAACGTCCCGTATTCGAAGCTCGGCCTGATGTACAGCATCATGTTGAGGAACCTGCTCGGCCACTTCAATACGACGGTCGACATGGTGCCGATACAGAACTACACGCCCGGGATGATCGGGAGCCACGACGCCACGTTCTATGTCGGCGATTACTACAACAATCCGATTCCGGCCGCTTTCATGAGCGACGTCATGACCGCCACGAAGACCGTGGTCTGGTTCAAGTACAACCTGTGGCAGCTCGCCTGGAACACCGCCTACACGTTCAACCAGACCTACGGGTTCAGTTTCCTCGGCCTGGCCGGCATGAGTGCGACGCCGTCGTCGAGCAATCCGAATCCCGGCTTCTACGACACGGTCACGTACAAGAACCTGTCGATGGTCAAGTACTACACGTATGACGCATCGACCGGCACCGTCAACGCGGACCCGGATGTCGGCCTGACCCAGGTGCTCGACACCACGAAGGCGCAGGTGCTCGTCACCATCAAGAACAGCCAGAGCGGCGCGACCACGCCTTATATCGTTCGCTCCGGCAAGCTCTGGTACTTCGCGGACATGCCGTTCTCGTACATCGGGCCGACAGACCGCTACCTGGTGATCTGCGACATCCTGCACGACATCCTGCAGACCAATGCACCGGTGAATCATCGTGCGCTCGTCCGCCTCGAGGATCTTGACCCATTCACGACGACGAGTTCGATGAAACAGCTGTCGGATTATATGTACTCGAAGAAGATCAAGTTCACGATGGCGACCATTCCGCTGTACACCGATCCGAACGGGTATTACAACGGCGGCGTGCCGCAGACGATTCACCTCGCGCAGGCGACGGGCCTCAAGAGCGGGTTGAACTACGCGCTCCTGCACGGCGGCTCGATCGTGATGCACGGCTACACCCACCAGTACAATTCGACACCGAATCTTCTGAACGCGGTCAGCGGCAGCGACTACGAGTTCTGGTATGCGGTGCAGAATCGTCCGGTCGACGAGGACTCCGTGCAATGGGCGAAAGGCAGAATGGCCGACGGATTGCTCGAGTTCACGCTCAATGGCTACAAGGTGGTCGGTTGGGCCGCGCCGCAGTACCAGGTGTCGCCGAAGGCTGCAACGGCCACCGCTCAGACGTTCCCGACCACGTTCCAGCGGGCCGTCTACTACACGGCGACCAATCCGCAAATCGGGACGGGCGCGCCCAACCAGGACTTTTCGGCCGGGCAGTTTTTCCCGTACATCATCAACTCCGATTACTACGGTCAACGAATCATTCCGGAGAACCTTGGCAGCCTTCAGTACAACATCTGCAATATCGACCCGTTCTCGTGCATCACGTACACGTGGCAGCAACTCGTCACCAACGCGCGATACGGTCTGGCGGTGCGAGACGGATTTGCATCGTTCTTCTTCCATCCGTTCTGGCTCGAACCCGAGCTCGGCTTGCCGGCGTTCCAGGACTTCCAGAGTCTCATAACCGGCATCACGAACCTCGGCTATACGTGGGCGGACGGCACGACGGCCAAGTGACGCGAGCCGGTGGAAGCCTCGTGCGACCCGCAGCAGCAAGGCGGGTCGCACGTTTGCGTGTGATCGGCTACGATGTCGCGCAGGAACGCTTCCGGGGAGGCCGCGATGATCACGTACGCCATCCCGGCCTTGCGCAGGATTCGACTGCGTCTGGGCCGGTTCCGGCACGCGCACGCGCCGGGTTCGTCCCGCGCGGCGATGCTCGCGGCCGTCGGTGCATCGCTCGCCGTGGCCGCGTGTAGCTGGACGGCGCATGACGTGCATGCCGACGGCATCGTCTGGCAGGTGGACAACGCGACGACGAATCCCGTCGGAAACTGGCAGATGCTCGGCGTGCACGATCTGTTGATCCAGTGGATTGTCGTCGACGATACCGCGTTCGTCGCCAACACCCGCATCCGTCCCGCGGCGCACCTGCCCGATTGGGAACGCATCGGTCGCGAGCCGTGGGCCAGAAACGTCATCCTGGGCCTGGCCGGCTATCAGGACGAAAAGCGTGCGCGCACCCATCTGTCGACACTCGCGGATCAATCCGCGGAGGTCGCGCGCATGCCGGTTCCGCTGCATGTCACCGGCTACTACTTCCCGGTCGAAATCGACCCGACCTGGCAGGACGCGCCGCAGCTTGCCGAAATCCTGAAGCGCTTGCCGCGTCCGCTTTGGGTGAGCGTCTACGACCAGACCAATATCGGCGGGAAGGCGCTGGCGGACTGGCTCGTGTCGTGGCTACCCCCGGACGTCGGCGTATTCTTCCAGGACGGCTGCGGCGTCTATGCGCGCGAACCCTACGTCGCGCGCACCTACGTCGACGAGTTGGCCTCGCGCCTCGGAAAGCAACGTGTGCGGGTAATCGCGGAGGCCTTCCGGCCCGCCGAGCATGGTGGATTCCGGGCGGCCAGCGCCGACGAATTGAGCAGGCAGCTGACAACCTACCGGGGCTATCAAGTCTATCTGTTCGATGGCCCGCACTATGTGTCGGACAACCTCACACGTGAACTCCTCAGCCGACCGGCCAAGCCAGCCGCGGCCGAGCCGGCCAAAACGAGTCCCTGATCCTGCTGCGCCGTGCTGCAATGCGGGGAGCGAGCGTCAGGGTGCCTGGCAGCAGGTAAACCACGCCCCGCGGAAACGGCGGGGCGCGATGCCCGACAGATGCTGCGCGGGCAATGCGCGAGCAGAACACGCGCGGCCGCATCGGCAATTCGTCTCGATGCACGTGCACGTCATCCGATTGAAAGCGCGAAGGGGCCTTGCAGGTCAGAACTCCATGTCGAGTTCGTCGATGTCTTCGTGCTCCGCCTTCGCGGCATCGATCCACTCCGCCACGAACGGATGCGCGAGCATGCGCATGCAGTACTCGGCGATATCGGGCTCGAGTTTCACGTCGTACGTCAGGAATCGCGTGACGACCGGCGCGTACATCGCATCGGCGATGCCGATCTGCTCGCCGAACAGCCAGGGGCCGCCGTACGCGGCCAGACACGCGCGCCAGATCGTCACGATGCGCTCGATGTCGTGCTGCGCACGCGACCAGATCCGGAAGCCGGGAAAATGCGCACGCAGGTTCATCGGCAGCGCGGAGCGCAGCGCACTGAAACCGGAATGCATCTCGCCGCAGATCGACCGGCAATGCGCGCGCGCACGCCGGTCGTCGGGCAGCAGCCGCGCCTGCGGCCGGATTTCGTTCAGGTATTCGGCGATCGCGAGCGTGTCCCATACCGTGCTGCCGTCGTGCATCAGGCACGGCACGAGAATCGACGGCGACAGCAGCAGCAGTTCCGCGCGCGATGCCGCATCGATCGGCACGCTGATCGTCTCGAACGCGAGCCCGCTCAGCTTCGCGAGCAGCCAGCCGCGCATCGACCACGACGAGTAATTGCGGCTGCTGATGGTCAACGTCGTCTGTCCGGTAACGTCCATGTCGCTCCCCTGCTGATTGCCGTTCGTACCCCTGCACCGAAATCACGCGCCGCGCCGTGCAAAGCGCACCATGCCGGTGCGGCACATTCGCCGAAGTGGCGCAGCGCGCTGCCCGGTGCAGCGGCACGGCCAGTACGCCGAGCCGCGGTGGCCGCGGCGGCGCATCGCGTTCGGTCGTCCGGCCGCACGCGCCGCATGCATCGCCGCATGAGTCGCCACACGCATCGCCGCGTTCGCAAACCGCGTGCAACGCGCGTGCCAGCCGCACGCTGGCACACGGCTTGCCTCGTTCGACGTAACGCGACGCAACGAACGATGGCCATGAACCTGCTTGCCTATCCCTTCTACCAATGGTCTGCCGAATGCCTGCGTCCGGCGCGCGCATGGGCGGCCGCCACCCGCGCGACGATGTCGCTGTGGCCGCCCGCCACGTCGACCCCGACGGGCCGCATGGTCGACGCGCTGTGCGAACTGCTCGAATGCTGCGCGTTCTCGCACCGGCGTCCGCCGTTCGGCATCGCGTCGACCGTCGTCGACGGCGACGCGGTGCCGATCGTCGAGGAAGCCGCGGCGGCCACGCCGTTCGGCACGCTGCTGCATTTCCGCAAGGCGCGGCCGGTGGCGCGCCAGCCGCGCGTGCTGATCGTCGCACCGATGTCCGGGCATTTCGCGACGCTGCTGCGCGGCACGGTCAGCACGATGCTGGCCGATCACGACGTGTACATCACCGACTGGCACAACCCGCGCGACATCCCGCTCGCGGCCGGCCGCTTCGGCTTCGACGAATACGTCGGGCACGTGATCGATTTCATTCGCCAGATCGGCCCGGATGCGCATGTGCTCGCGATCTGCCAGCCGACCGTCGCCGCGCTTTCGGCGGTCGCGCTGATGGCCGCCGCCGGCGATCCCGCCCAACCCGCGAGCCTGACGCTGATGGCGGGGCCGATCGACTGCCGCGTGAATCCGACGAAGGTCAACGCGCTCGCCACGAGCCGGCCGATCGAATGGTTCGCGCGCAACCTGATCAGCGTGGTACCGGCCGGCTTCGTCGGTGCGCAGCGTCGCGTGTATCCGGGCTTCGTGCAGGTCGGCGCGTTCATGTCGATGAATCCCGACCGCCATGCGGCGTCGTTTGCCGACCTGTACTACGAGCGCGCGAAAGGCGACCCCGCGAAGGCCGACACGCTGCGCCACTTCTACGACGAATACTTCGCGACGGCCGACCTCACCGCGGAGTTCTACCTGGAAACGGTCGAGAAAGTGTTCCAGCAATACGCGCTCGCGCGCGGCGAGCTGACGGTCGGCGACCGGCTGGTGGAACCGGCCGCGATCCACCGCACCGCGCTGTTGACGATCGAGGGGGAGAAGGACGACATCTGCGCCGTGGGCCAGACGGTAGCCGCGCAGGAGCTGTGTTCGGGATTGCCGCCCTACCTGAAAACGCACCACGTGCAGACGGGCGCGGGCCATTATGGCGTGTTCAACGGCGGCCGCTGGGAAACGCAGATCTACCCGATCGTGCGCGCGACGATCCACGACAACGAGCCGTACGATCGCACCGCCGCCACGGACGGCAGCGCGAGCGGCGCGCACTACGTGACGCTGCGGGCGTTGCTCGACGCGCGCGCGGCCGGTCGCGACGCGACGGCGGCCGCGACGCCATCCGATCACGTGCACTGATCCCGCGCGGGATGGCAACGATCGGCGCGGCACACCGGCGTTGCGCTTGAATCGCCCCGCCAGGATGGCGGGGCGCGATGCCGGGCAGTGCGCGAGCGGCACCGCTCGCGCGTTCCGCCGGTATTACGAACAGGCCTTGCCGTGCGACGCGTGGTAGCCCTTCGCCTTCGCATCGGCTTCCGACATGTAGCTGCCGTGCTTCGTCTTGCCGTAGTACTTGTCGGTCGAGCAGTGGTAGACCTTCGTGCCATCGTTGGCCCACACCTTGCCCGCGCCGCCGCCGGGCGCCGCCGCGGCGGTCGTCGCGGGCGCGCTCTTCGCCGGCGCGGCGCCGGATGCGGCGGAAGCGGAAGCCGCGCTCGCGGGGGCCGCGGCCGGCGCGCTCGCCGCGGCTGCCGACGATGCGCCATACCACGTCTTCACGCCCTTATGGCCGGCGCATGCGCCCTTCTTCGACGCGCCCGAGTAGAACGAGCCGTCCTTGCACAGCCCGGTCGTGCCGGCCGGCGCGCTGGCCGGAACCTGTGCGAACGCACCGATCGACACACCCATGCCCGCGACGAGCGCGGCGATCAACATCGTCTTTTTCATAGTCCTCTCCTGATTTGCCTGAATGGGAAAAACGTCCCGGCGCCCTGCCGGGAATACGGCGCCAAGGGTCAACGGACCCAGCGGCACACGTGGTGATGGTGGTGATCGAAATGGCACACGCGGTGCGAATGGGCTTCGGCCAGCGCCGGCACGAGGGCGGCACAGGCGACGGCCGTCACGGTCAGGATCTTCGCGATGCGGGTCATGGACATTCTCCTGGGTAGGCCAGCCGGTGGTCCGGCTGTTACGTCCTTAACGCCGGCCGCCGACGCGCCGTGCACCGCGCCTGCATCGAATTGACGATCTTTGACGCCGTGTAACGAAACATCACGCGAAGCTGACAAATTGCCGCCGGTCTTTTCGATTTCCTTACGCGACAAATGCTTCGGATGTCGAATGACCCAGGCAGGACCCGATGCCCGAACAGGATCCATAAAAAAAACCGCCCGAAGGCGGTCTGTCGTGGGCACGCGGATGCTTCGCATCCGATGCGACGAAGGGCTACGCGCCCGCGTCGCCCCACGGCGTCGGCGCAGGCACCTCGCATGGCCCTTCGACGTCGATCGACTTGAAATCGGCCGGCCCGACGATCTCCAGGTACTCCATGTCGGGCGAGTAGTCGAACAGGTAGTGCACGATTCCCGGCGCCTGGTGCACGCAGTCGCCGGCGCTCACCAGCGTCTCGCGATCGCCGTACATGAAGCGCGCCCAACCCTTCAGCATGAACACGATGTGGAACTCGGCCTCGTGACGGTGCCAGCCGGTGCCCGCCGCCGGTGCATGATTCGCCCTGACGAGTTGCGCGACGACCTTGCCGTTCGTCGCGGCCGCGATGCCGAGATCGCGATACAGGAAGAAGTCGCGCAGGCCTTCGCCTTGATATGCGGTGTCCTGCGGCTTCACGTGGGAAAACGCGGTAGGGGTCGGCGTGCTCATCGCGGTGCTCCTCGATTGAAAGAGTCGTCCGAAACAAGCATTTAGCGTTCCAGGCTGCGGCGGCCCCCGCTTACTTGAGCCGCCCCGACAGGAACTGCCCGAGCCGCTCGCTCTTCGGGTTCACGAGAATCTCCCGCGGATCGCCCTCTTCCTCGATCTTCCCCTGATGCAGGAAGATCACGTGGTTCGACACGTTGCGCGCGAAACCCATCTCGTGCGTGACGACGACCATCGTGCGGCCTTCCTCGGCGAGCTTCTGCATCACCTTCAGCACTTCGCCCACCAGTTCCGGGTCGAGCGCCGACGTCGGCTCGTCGAACAGCATCACTTCGGGCTCCATCGCGAGCGCACGCGCGATCGCGACACGCTGCTGCTGGCCGCCCGACAGGTGCGACGGATACATGCCTTCGACGCGCGGCGCGAGCCCGACCTTCTCCAGATACTTGCGTGCCCGCGCAACGGCTTCGTCACGGCCGATCCCCAGCACGGCCATCGGTGCCTCGATCACGTTCTCGAGCACCGTCATGTGCGACCACAGGTTGAAGTGCTGGAACACCATCGACAGCTTCGTGCGCATCCGCTGCAGCTGCTTCTGGTCGGCCACGCGCAGCGAGCCGTTACGGTCGCGCGCGGTCTGGATCGGCTCGCTGCCGATCGTGATCTGCCCCGAGCACGGCTGCTCGAGGAAGTTGATGCAGCGCAGGAACGTGCTCTTGCCGGAGCCGCTCGAGCCGATGATGCTGATCACGTCGCCGGCCTTCGCCTTCATCGATACGCCCTTCAACACCTCGTTGTCGCCGAACTTCTTGTGCAGGTTGTCAACGGTGAGCTTGTACATGCTTGGTCCTTCCTTGCGAATGCATTAGTGGCTGCGCGGCGAGAGGTACGCGAGCCAGCGCGTCTCGAGCTTGCGGAACGCCCAGATGAGCGTGAAAACGACGATGGCGTACAGCACGGCGGCGATGCCGTAGGCCTGGAACGACATGTACGTCGCGGAGTTGACGTCGCGCGTGACCTTCAGGATGTCGGGCACGGTCGCGGTGAACGCGAGCGTCGTCGCGTGCAGCATCAGGATCACTTCGTTGCTGTAGCTCGGCAGCGAACGGCGCAGCGCGGACGGCAGGATGATGCGCGTATAGAGCTTGAAGCGCGACATCCCGTAGGCCATCCCGGCCTCGATCTCGCCGGCCGACGTCGCCTTGATCGCACCCGCGAAGATCTCGGTCGCATACGCGCATTCGTTCAGCACGAACGCGAGCAGCGTACAGTTCATCGCGTTGCGGAAGAACGTGTCGAGCAGCACGTGGTTGTGCACGACCTGCAGGCTGTAGATGCCGGTGTAGCACATCAGCAGCTGCACGTAGAGCGGCGTGCCGCGGAACACGTACGTATAGAGCCACACGGGGCCCGAGATCCAGCGGTTCGACGACGCGCGCGCGATCGCGAGCGGCACGGCCAGCGCGAAGCCGAGCGCGATCGACACGACCAGCAGCCACAGCGTGATCGCGAGGCCGCTGAAGCGGTAGCCGTCGGTATAGAGATAGCTTTGCCAGTACTGGCTGACGAGTTCGATCACAGTGCAAGCCTCCGGACGCCGACGGAATAACGCTTCTCGAGGTGGTGCAGCACGACGTTCGACACCGTCGTGATCGCGAGGTAGATCGCGCCGGCCGCAAGCGTGAAGAAGAAGAAATCGAGCGTGCTCTTGCCGGCGTCCTGCGACGCCTTCACGACATCGGCGAGGCCGATGATCGACACCAGCGCGGTGGCCTTCACGAGCACCTGCCAGTTGTTGCCGATGCCCGGCAGCGCGAAGCGCATCATCTGCGGGAACAGGATGCGGTGGAACACGCGCCAGCCGCTCATCCCGTACGCGAAACCCGCTTCGAGCTGGCCGCGCGGCACCGCGAGGAATGCGCCGCGGAACGTCTCGGTGAAGTACGCGCCGTAGATGAAGCCGAGCGTCACGACGCCGGCCACGAACGGGTCGATGTCGATCTGGTCCCAGCCGAGCAGGTCGGTCGCGTCGTTCAGCAGGATCTGGATCCCGTAGAACAGCAGCAGCATCAGCACGAGATCGGGTACCGCGCGGATCAGCGTCGTATAGAACGTGCCGACCGACTTGAGCACGCGATTGGTCGAGAGTTTCGCTGCCGCGCCCGCGAGGCCCAGTATGAGCGACGCGGCAAGCGACAGCACCGCGAGCTTCACGGTCTCGACCGTGCCGGCCCACAACAGCGGGCCAAATCCTTGGAAGATCATATAAGGGATCCAGAACGATGTGGCTGGATTGTCAATAGCCATTAACCGCGCATCAAACGAGTTCTGCGCACTACCTGATGCCGTCTGCTCATCAAGCCAGGGGCATCACGCGAAGCGGGCGGCGCGCGCCAACCGACGTGGCGCGCGCCACGGCCGGTGCACGCCGCGAAGGCGTCAGCCGCCGTAGACGTCGAATGCGAAGTACTTCTTCTCGAGCTTCCTGTACGTGCCGTCCTTGATCATGTCGGCGATCGCATGGTCGATCTTCGCCTTCAAGTCGGCGTCGTCCTTGCGCAGGCCGATGCCGGCGCCGTTGCCGAGCGTCTTCGGATCGTCGATGTTCTTGCCGGCGAATTCGAAGCTCGCGCCGCGCGGCGTCTTCAGGAAGCCGAGGTCGGCCTGCACCGCATCCTGCAGCGCGGCGTCGAGGCGGCCGGACATCAGGTCCTGGTACACGCCGTCCTGGTTCTGGTAAGGCACGACCTGCACGCCCTTCGGCGCCCAGTAGGCCTTCGCGTAGGTTTCCTGGATCGTGCCCTGCTCGACGCCGACCGACTTGCCCTTCAGCGAGTCGGCCGTCGGCTGCAGGTTCGCGCCCTTCTTCGCGACGAGGCGCGTCGGCGTGTTGAACAGCTTGTCGGAGAACGCGATCTGCTCGGCACGCGCCGGCGTCATCGACATCGACGACAGCACGCCGTCGAACTTCTTCGCCTTCAGCGCCGGGATCATCCCGTCGAAGTCGTTCTCGATCCACACGCACTTCGCCTTCAGTCGCGCACAGATCTCGTTGCCGAGATCGACATCGAAGCCGACGACCTTGCCGCTTGCATCCTTCGATTCGAACGGCGGATAGCTGGCGTCGACGCCGAACCGGATCGTCGACCAATCCTTGGCGTGGGCACCGACCGCGAGGCAGGCAAGGGCAATACTGAGCGCGAGTTTCTTCATGGCGTTCCTGTCATAGGCGAACTGGGCACGGGTCCCGTCGGGCGTCGCCGCCGCGAACCCTTCCAACCGGAACGCCATCCGTCAGGCGACGCCCCAAGTTGTACATACAACTTTGCCTTTTTCAGGTCACTGCCAGCAATCCGTGTTTATCTCTAATTGTCGGCGGATTGTTTACGTGGGCGAATTTTCCTTATATTTCAATTCGCTACACATTACATACAGCTGAACCCGTTCTTTCGGTTCGGCTTCGGCGCATCGTCGCCGCGCATGTATTTGTCTATACTTTTCGTTTGCCGCGCGCGCCGGCGCGGCGGCGGCGGTCCGTACGGCCCCTGCGGGCCCTTGGCCGGCGCGCCGGATGCGGGCCGGAATAACCCGAATCCCGGGCCCACAGTCGGGCCCGCGCGGCGTCGAACCCGGTACACTCCGCCCGGACACCGCACGAAGGCCCGCGCGCGACGGCACGCGGCCGCCGTCTCTCGAACAGCAATGCAATGACCACACCGATCTATCAGGAAATCAAGGACTTCATCCTCGCGCGCATTCATGCCGGCGAGTGGGCGGAAGGCGACCAGGTGCCGTCGGAAAACGAGCTCGCGCGCGAATTCAACGTCGCGCGGATGACGGTCAACCGCGCGCTGCGCGAGCTGACGGCCGAGCAGGTGCTCACGCGCACGCGCGGCTCGGGCACGTATGTCGCGTCGCCGAAATACGAATCGACGCTGGTGGCGATCCGCAGCATCTCAGACGAAGTCGCTGCGCGCGGCCATGGGTATCGCGCGCAGGTGCTGGAGGTCGGCGCGGCCATCGCCGACGCGAAGCTCGCCGACGAGCTGCGGCTCGACGCCGGCAGCCCGATCTTCCATTCACGCGTGCTGCACTTCGAGAACGACACGCCGGTGCAGCTCGAGGAACGCTGGGTCAATCCGGCCTGCGCGCCCGAATACGCACTGCAGGACTTCACGACGACGACGCCGAACCAGTACCTCACGCGCGTCGCGCCGCTGCAGCGGGTCGAATACCGGATCGAGGCCGCGATGCCCGATGCGGAAACGCGCCGCCACCTGACGATGGACGAGCGCGAACCCTGCCTGCTGCTGCATCGGCGCACGTGGTCGCAGGGGATGGTCGCGTCGGTGGCCAATCTGTGGCATCCGGGCAGCCGCTACCGGTTCACCGGGCATTTCTGACGCGGCGCCGGCGCGTTCACCGCATGCCGGGCCGCCCCCAGCGCTCGATCGCGCCGACCGCCCGCCGCACCCCGTCCTCCCGCGCGATCCGCGCTCCGAGTTCGGCGGCGCGCGCTTGCGTGTCGGCACGCGCCGCGAACGCGATCGCGCGTGCGAGCGCGGCGGCGTCGATGCGCCGGCCCGACACCGGCGCATCGGCTACACCGAGCCGTTGCAGCCGGTTCGCCCAGAAGCACTGATCGCCCGCGAATGGCACGACGACCGACGGAATGCCCGCCCGCGCGGCCGAATGCGTGGTACCCGATCCGCCGTGGTGGATCGCCATCGATACATGCGGAAACAACCGGTCGTGCGGCGTCTCGCCGATCACGCACACGTGCGCCGGCAGCATCGACGCATCGATGCCGCTCCAGCCCGGATGGAACAGCGCGCGCCGGCCGTCGAGCGCCTGCAGCAGCGCGCCGACCATCGCGGCGCGATCGAACCCGGCCATGCTGCCGAAGCCGATGTACACGGGCGGATCGCCCGCGCCGAGAAAGGTCGACAGCGCGGGCGGCGGCGTCCACGCCGGCGCGTCGACGTGCCACTGACCGCAGGCCTGCACGTGCGACGGCCAGTCGGCCGGATCGGACAGCAGCACGGGCGACACGCCGTACAGCATCGGATGATCGGCCCAGACGTGCCGGCGCGGCGGCAGGCCGCACACGCTGGCGCGCGCTGCATTGGTCGCGTGCCTGAACGCGTGCCACAGCAGCGTGTTCACGAGCCGGTGGCTCGCGCGATTGAGCCAGCGCGGCACCTTGCCGGGCGGCAGGAACGGCGACGCGAATGCCGCGGTCGGCGTGATCGGAATCATCCCCGTGCCGATCGCCGGCACGCCGCGATACTCGGCGACCGACAGCCCGACGAACGACGCCAGCCCCGACACCAGGATCGCATCGCAACCGGCCGACGCGGCCGCGACTTCGCGCATCCATGCCGCCGTGTTCGCATTCGCGATCGCCGCGAGCGCCTTCGACGTGTCGTTGAAGCCGCCGCGCCCGCGCACCGCGTCGGACAACGCGCCATCCGGCGCGATCGCCGCGCGGATATCGCCGGACAACGGCGCGCACGGCACACCGAGCGCGGCGGCCGAACCGAGCGTCGCGGCGTCGGCCAGCAACCGGACCTCATGGCCGGCATCCAGCAGCGCACGGCCGAGCGCCGCGAGCGGACGCGTGTCGCCTTCGGTGCCGTAAGTGACGATGACAAGCTTCATGCGTGAACTCCCCCTGCACGATGCAGGCGAGTGGATTCATAAAAATGCACGTCGTATACTAATGCAATTCGTGCACTTTCATTCGATACCGAACCATGCCGACGACGACCGACGCTCCGGGCCGCCGCGCACGCAAGCGCATCCAGATGCTCGCGCATCTCGCCGACACTGGCGCCCGCCTGTTCGATGCGCACGGCTACGATGCCGTGACGATGGAGCAGATCGCCGCACGGGCCGATGTCGCGAAACGAACGCTGTACAACCACTTTCCGACGAAGGAAGCCGTGCTCGCGCACTGGCTCGAAGGCGAACTCGCGCGCGACCTCGCGCACCTGCAGCGCGACGTCGCGCGACGGAAGACCTTCGCGTCGCGGATCGCCTGCGTGCTCGACGCGTCGGCCGCGTGGTGCGAGCAGCACCCGGTGTACCTGCTCGCCTACCTGCGGCATCGGTTCCTGAGCATCGGCATGACGGAAGCGGAAAGCGGGAAGGACGACGGCGGCGACATCGCGCTCGTGTGGCAGCAGCTGATCGCGGCCGGGCAGCAGGCGGGCGAACTGAACCCGGCGCTGGCGGTCGACCAGCTCGCCACGTGGTTCCATCATCTGTATCTCGCGGCGATGCTGCGCTGGCTGACCGTGCCGGGGTTGTCGCTGAAGCGGGAATTCCGGTCGGTCGCGAAGCTGTTCGTCGAAGGCGCGCAAGCGAAAGGCTGAGCGGCCGCCCAAGTGACGCTCGGGCAGGAAGGTGCGCGCGCATCGAACGTGCACGGCGCGCCGACGCAATTCACGCGCACGCCGGGCGCGCTGCGCGCTGGCCTGCGACCTGGAACCCCATCCGGAATGGCTGCTGCCCGGCAACGCGGGCGACACGCAACCGGCCGACGCGTCGCGCTCCGCGAGCGAAGACCGCTGAACGCTTCGCGCGATGCGCCGGGATTTTTACAACGCATGCACGCACGGGATGCCAAATCTTCCGCGCAGCAGTATGCTGGTGTCGTACGGCCCCGCACGATGCCTCGGGCAATCCCTTAGTCCGCACGTCGTCGCGCCGCCGTCGCGACCGCAATCATGCGTTTGCAAGGAGGGCTTCGTGATGGCTACCACGCATCAGCACTTCCACCTCGAACTACGGCACGCCACGGCGCCGACGTATTTCATCAGCTACCTGTTTCCCGCCTTGCTGTTCGTCTACGAACTGCTGCGCATCGGCCAATGGATCCGCGATCACGGGATGCAATTCGCCGCGTTCAAGCAGATGGGTTACGAGTACCTGCTGATGCTGCTGTTCGTCGGGCTGCAGATCGTCGTCGAGGCGATCTTCCTGCTCGGTGCCGCGATGCGCCGCGACAATCGCGACTTCGAACACCGGTTGCCGAACGTGGTCCTCGGCATCGGCTGCTCGATCGCGATTCTCGCGCTCGATCTCGCGATCCAGCTGTCGTTCTGAGCGCCGGCGGGTTCGGCCCGCCGGTCGCATCGCGCGCCGGCGCCCGGCCGTTCAGCCGAGCGCGCCGCGCAGGAACGTCGCCACGGCCGCGAGCACGTCGCCGGTCCGCTCGCGATGCGGCATGTGTCCGCATCCGTCGAGCAGCAGGAACGACGACGGCCCCGCGACGCGCGCGGCGAGCCGCTTCGGATGCACGTCCGACCCGTATTCGTCCTGCTCGCCGTGAATCGCGAGCGTCGCACAGCGCACGCGCGGCAGCTCGTCGTCGAGACTCCAGTCGCGAAACGCCGGCGACAGCCACGTGCCGACCCACGCATGCAGCACCCATTCGGCCTTGTCGCCGTGATAGCGCACGAGCCGCTCGAGCTGGCCGGGCGCGTCGAACTGCTGCCCCGCCTCGCGAATGCCGTCGAGCGTGCGATCCTCGACGAACGCCTGCGCGGCGACCGTCACCAGCGCGCGGCAACGCGCGGGATACGCGGCCGCGCATCCGACCGCCATGCCGCCGCCGACGCTGTGCCCGAACGCCACGAACGCATCGATGCCGAACCGCTCGAGCAGCGCGTGGAAGCCATGATCGGCCTCGTCGCGCACGAACGTCGTGCCGAGTTGTCCCGGATGGCGGTCGGACCGGCCGAAGCCCAGCCGGTCGTATGCAATCACGTCGCGTTGCGTGGCGCGCGCGAGTTGGGCGGGGAAGTCGCGCCAAAGTTCGACACAGCCGAGCGAATCGTGCAGCAGCACGATCGGCGCGGCCTGCATAGGGGCGGCCGGAATAGGCGCAGCCGGCCCGGTCGCGGCCGTCGCCTGCGCAGGCACACCGCGCCAGCGCTTCGCGAAGAGACGCCCTTGCGGCGTCTCGACCCAGGTCTCCTCGGTCACGATGTCAGTCATGTGCATGTCGTCGTCTGCATGAAGGCTGCATGAAGGCGGCCGCACGCGGGCGGACCGCAGAATGCCGACGATGGTGGCCCGCCGACGCGCGCGGCGTCAAGCGAGCCCCCACCGCCCGCGCGCTCATTCGGGCTGCGGCGGCAGATACTCCATCTGCGACTCGTCATACAGCCGGTAGATCAGCGCCTGCATCGCGCGGATGTCCTCCGATTCGTCGAGCATCCGCATGCTCATGATGATCGGCGACACGAGGTTCGGATCGTCGAGCGGCTTGTAGCTGATGTCGTCGCGCTTCAGGCCGTACACGCTGTGCGGCACGACCGACACGCCCTCGCCCATCGCGACGAGCCCGAGCGCGATCTGCAGTTCGCGTGTCTCGTAGATCTTGCGCGGTTGCAGCGCGCGATCGTGGAATGCCGCGAGCACCTGGTCCGCATAGCTCGGCCGCGGCGCCTTCGGGAAGATGATCAGCGTGTCGTTCACGAGATCGTGCAGCGACAGCACGGGCTTCGCGCCGTCGAGCACGTGACCGACCGGCAGCGCGACGATCATCCGCTCCTCGCGCAGCACGACGCGTCGCACGCTCGGGTCCTCGTGACGGATGCGCCCGAAGCCGACGTCGATGCGCCCTTCCTTCAGCGCCTTGATCTGGTCCATCGTCGACATCTCGTGCAGGCTCAGCTCGACGGCCGGATACTCGCTGCGAAAGCGCCGGATGATCTTCGGCAGCATCCCGTACAGCGTCGAGCCGACGAACCCGACCGACATGCTGCGCTCGATCTTGCCGACCCGCTTCGTCATCGATTCGAGCTCGGTCGTCTGCGCGAGCAGCTGCACCGCGTGCGAATAGAAGAACCGTCCCGCGTCGGTCAGCTTCAGCGGCCGCGCGCTGCGCTCGAACAGCGGCACGCCGAGCGCCTCCTCGAGCTGCTGGATCTGCCGGCTGAGCGGCGGCTGCGCGATGTGCAGGCGCTCGGCCGCGCGCGTGAAATTCCGCTCCTCGGCAACCGCGACGAAGTAGCGGAGGTGTCTCAACTCCATGTTCGAACCCTCCCGGACAGGCCACGGACGTTCATTCGGCCCCGCGCGGACACGTGCCGCGCCGGTCGTCCCGTGAGCGCCTGCTCCCGATGCCATGACGATACCTCAGCCCGCGCCGATACCGGCGCGAGCAGCGCCGCGCCCGCCCTCGCGGGCGGCACCGCGCAAAGCCGCAAAGCAAAACGGGAAGCCGCCAGGCTTCCCGTTGCTTCATCGACGCCGCGTCGCGGCAGCGTCCCGACCGCGTGTCATGCCTCGGTCGCGTACAGCGCATCGCGCTGCGCGTCGCTCAGCGAGTCGAGCGGCACGTCCGGCAGCCGATAGCAGATCATCGCGCCGTACAGCTCGGCCAGACAGTTGCTGCCGGCGTCGAGCGCGTAGCCGTCCTCGCCGTCCGGCGCCGGCGGATACACTTCGCGCCACGCGTTGATCGCGGCTTCGATTCGCACGATGGAAACGGGTCCGGCCTTCCGCTCGGCGGGTGATGCGCTCATGGATTCCTCTGGATTGCGCGCTCCGCGGGCCGGGCCGGCCGCGGCGGAACGATGGAAACGCCGGGCGCCGCCGGCCGCCGCAACAGGCGCGCGCCGGATGCCCGATCCGCGCCGCGCTCGTCGCGCCGGCCGGGCCATGGCCCGGTAGGGTCGGGAAATATAACCGGCTTTGACCCCGTGCAGCGCAAAGCCGACAAAAAAAGCGGGTTCGGCGCCGGCTGGAACGGTATCGGGAACGACGCACGCGTCGGCTATTGACGTCGGCGGCACACCGCGTCGCCCCGGACGTCCCAACGAAAAACGGGAAGCCCGCGGGCTTCCCGTTTTCAACGCGCACCACGCGGCCGGTGGCCGCATCGGCATCAGCCCACGGTTTCGCGGTTCTCCACGTGCTGCAGCTGCGCGCCGCGGTTCGCGGCCGCCCACGGCGCGATTTCCATGTCCTCGTAGCGCACGAAGCGGCTCTTGTTCAGGAGCCGGTAGCCGAGCCACACGACGAGGAACAGCGGAATGCCGACGTAGGTCGCGACCACGCCCGCCCAGTCGATCCGGTTCGCGAGAAACGCCTGGTAGTCCTGGCCGAGCGCGATCACGAGACACAGCGCGAACGCGAACAGCGGGCCGAACGGAAACCACTTCGACTGGTACGGCAGCTGGTCGAGCGCGTAACCCTGCTTCACGTAGCCCTTGCGGAACCGGTAGTGGCTGATCGCGATGCCGAGCCACGCGATGAAACCCGTCATCCCCGACGTGTTCAGCAGCCACAGGTACACCGTCTTGTCGCCGTACAGCGACGTGAAGAAGCACAGCGCGCCGACGGCGGTCGTCGCGTACAGCGCGTTGCGCGGCACGCCGCCCGGCGACAGCTTCGCGAACAGCCTCGGCGCGCGGCCTTCCGTCGCGAGGTTGTAGAGCATCCGCGTCGACGCGTACATGCCCGAGTTGCCGGCCGACAGCACGGCCGTCAGGATCACCGCGTTCATCACGCCGGCCGCGAACGCGAGGCCCGCGTGGCGGAACACGAGCGTAAACGGGCTCACGCCGATGTCGGTCACGTCGCTCTTCAGCAGGTTCGGGTCGGTATACGGAATCAGCACGCCGATCACGAAGATCGCCAGCACGTAGAACAGCAGGATCCGCCAGAACACCTGACGCACCGCGCGCGGGATCGTCGTGCGCGGATTCTCCGATTCGCCGGCCGCGACGCCGATCAGCTCGGTGCCCTGGAACGAGAAGCCCGCGATCATCGCGACGCCCATCAGCGCCGGCAGGCCGCCCGCGAACGGCGCATCGCCGATCGTCAGGTTGCCCCAGCCGTTGCTCGGCGCGCCTTTCAGAATGCCGAAGATCATCAGCAGGCCGACGCCGATGAACGCGACCACGGTGACGACCTTGATCAGCGCGAACCAGTATTCGGCTTCCCCGAAGCCGCGCACGGTCAGCGCGTTGAGCAGGAACATCACGCCGAGGAACGCGGCGCTCCACCAGACCCCCGGCACGTCCGGGAACCAGTAGTGCATCACGAGCTGCGCGGCGACCAGCTCGACCGCGATCGTCACGGCCCAGTTGTACCAGTAGTTCCAGCCGAGCGCGAAGCCGAAGCCTTCGTCGACGTATTTCGCGCCGTAGGTCGCGAACGAGCCCGACACCGGCATGAACGCGGCCATTTCGCCGAGGCTCGTCATCAGGAAATAGACCATCAGGCCGATCAGCATGTACGCGACCATCGCGCCGCCGGGGCCGGCCTGCGAGATCGACGCGCCGGACGCGACGAACAGGCCCGTGCCGATCGAGCCGCCGATGGCGATCATCGTCAGATGGCGCGCCTTCAGCGCGCGATGAAGCTTGGGTGGGTTCGCGGACGAACCGGGTTGGTCGGAATTCGGGATTGCGGACATAAACGAGACGAACGTTGAGCGGGCCGGCATCCGGGGCCGGCGCATGCGGGATCGGGGCGCGTCGCGCCGCCTGCTGCGATGCATTCGATGCGGCCCCGATACGCGTTGCGCGCCGGGCGCCAGCGGCGAAGCGCGGATTCTACCTGATTCGCCGTGGAGACCGCTCGGGTCCGGACGCCCCGGCGCCGCATGCCGGCGCGGGGTGATCCGCGCCGGCGAACCCATCCGTCCAATACGCAATCGCGCCGGCGCAATAGCCCGATCCTGTATTAAAACGACAAAATCGATCGGCATGCGCTAATAATCAGACAAAATACCGGCCGCCCATAATCGCGATTCAAATCGAAACGAACACCCGGCTCACGGTAATGATGCGTAATCGTTCCGAATCGGATTGGCCATGCATGTTTTGCATCGAGCGGCGGGATTCGGGAATTCGCGAGATAATGCCGACTAATGCGAATTAATCAGAGCGCGGAATCGTCGACGACGCAAATATCCGCCGCCTGCCCCGAGGATGAAGCCACCCACGCCGCTCGCTACGCTGCGCCGTCATACCGCGACGGGCGTGGCACGCATACTGTCGCCCCGCGGCGTACTCGTCGCCGGCATCGTGCTGCTGCTGTTCAGCTGGGGACTCTCGACGTCGCTTTTAATCGAGGCGCGCCACGACGCGTATGACCATGCGGTCGAAAATGCGCGCAACCTGATGCTGCTGATCGAGCGCGATATTTCCCGCAATATCGAACTGTATGATCTGTCGCTGCAAAACGTCGTCGACGGGCTCGCCGATCCGGAACTGACGGCATTGCCGCCGCGCCAGCGTCACCGGCTGCTGTTCGACCGCGCCGCGACCGGCGCGTATCTCGGCGCCATTTTCGTGATGGATCCGCACGGCAATATCGTGATCGATTCGGCCGCATCGCCGCCGCGACAAGGCAATTTCGCCGACCGCGAGTATTTCACCGTGCATCGCGATCGGCTCGCGCAGGGCCTCTATATCAGCCGGCCCTATGCGTCCCGGCTGCGCGGCGGCGCGCTGACGATCGCGCTCAGCCGCCGGATCACGCTGGCCGACGGCCGCTTCGGCGGAATCGTCGTCGGCACGCTCAACATCGGCTACTTCCGCGCGCTGCTCGACGGGCTCGCGGTCGGCAAGCACGGCAGCGCGGCGATCGTCGAGGACAACGGCGCGCTCGTCTCGCGCCTGCCGTACGATCCGCGCGTGGTCGGCCTCGACCTTCACGACGCCCCGCTCTTCATCAAGGCGCAGCGCAGCAGCGAAGGCGTGTTGACGGGCATCGGAGCAATCGACGGCGTGCGGCGCGTCTACGTTTACAAGCATCTCGCGCATCTGCCGCTGATCGTCGACGTCGCGCCGGCCGAGATCGACATCTACGCGCCGTGGCGCCATCGCGCGATCTGGACCGCCGTGCTGATGGGCCTGTTTACCGTGTTCATCGTGGGGGGCTCGCTCGCGCTGTCGCGCGAACTCGAGCGCCGGCAGGTCACCAAGTTGAATCTGTACCGGCTCGCGCACACCGATTCGCTGACCGGGCTCGACAACCGCGGCACGTTCGATGCCGTGCTCGCGACGGAGGCACAGCGCGCGTCGCGCAGCGGCCGCCCGCTGTCGGTGCTGTTCGTCGACGTCGATCATTTCAAGGCGTTCAACGACTACTACGGCCACCTCGCCGGCGACGACGTGCTGCGCCGCGTCGCGCAATCCGCGTCGCGCTGCCTGCGCCGCGACAGCGACCATGTCGCACGCTACGGCGGCGAGGAATTCGTCGTCACGCTGCCCGACACCGACGCGCAGGGCGCGGCGACCGTCGCCGAAGCGATCCGCCGTGCGATCGCCGGGCTCGACATCGCGCACGTCCGCAGCCCGTACGGGCACGTGACGGCGAGCATCGGCGCCGCGACCACCGCCGGCGGGCGCGTCAACGCCGCGACGCTGCTGCGGCAGGCCGACGCGGCGCTGTACCACGCGAAGTCCGGCGGCCGCAATCGCGTGTCGAACGCCGAGGCGAATACGGCCGACGCGTGACGCGGCGGCCGGCGGCACCCGCGCCGCGCCGCCGTGGACAGCCCGCGCGCGTTCGGCTAGCGTTACGTCAGCTGCGCGTGCGGCGTGGCGCCGGCCCGCCCGCGCAGGCCGCCCGCGCATTCCGGCCATCCCGCCGGCCAACCCGCTCCGTCATGACCGCCCAGCTCCCTGCCCGATTCCCGCCGCTCCTGCGCCACGCGCTCCGTCCCCTGCTGGACCCGTACCGCCGCTACCGGCACGCGAAGCTGATCCATGCGGCGCGCGTCGCGCTCGCGATCCTCGTGTCGATCGCCTTGTCCACCGGCCTGCGCGTGCCGCACGGCGAATGGTCGACGATCACCGTGCTGATCGTCGTCGGCGGGCTGCAGCACCACGGCAACATCCGCAAGAAGGCGGCCGAGCGCGCCCTCGGCACGTCGATCGGCGCGCTCGCGGGGCTCGGGCTGATCCTGCTCTACTCCGTCCTGCACGCGCCGCTCGCGATCTACCTGCTGATGGCGATCGCGTGCGGGCTCTGCGCGTATCACGCGATCGGCAAGGCCGGCTACATCGCGCTGCTGTCGGCGATCACGATGGTGATCGTCGCCGGGCACGGCGACAACGAGATCGTCGATGGCCTGTGGCGCGCCGTGAACGTGCTGACCGGCATCGCGATCGCGCTGGCGTTCTCGTTCGCGCTGCCGCTCTACGCGACCTACTCGTGGCGCTACAAGCTCGCCGACGCGCTGCGCGCGTGCGCGGCCGTGCATGCGCGGCTCGCGGGCGACCGCCACGTGAGCGACGACGCGCACCTGAAGGAAATGGCCGCGCTGAGCGCACTGCTGGTGCAGCTGCGCTCGCTGATGCCGTCGGTGTCGAAGGAATGCGACATCCCGGTCACGCAGCTCGAGGCGATCCAGCGCGGCCTGCGCCTGTGCATCGGCTATCTGGAGATCCTGTCGAGCACGGTGCCGGCCCGCGACGACCTCGCCGCGCGCGAATACATGCGCGTCGAGATGAAGGCGATGAACCGGCGCATCCGCGACACGCTCGTCGGCGCGAGCCGCGCGCTCAAGTTCGGCACGCCGAGCCGGCTCGCACCGCGCCGCCGGCCGGCCGAGCCGCCGCACGACGCACCGCCGGCGCAGTTGTCGGGCTACGTGTCGATCACGGCCAAGCTGGCCGGCGAAGTGGATCAGTTGCGCGAGAAACTGCTCGATACCGCGCAGGCGTGGAATATCTGAACCTGGAGCTTTGACGATTCGAAGGCCGACGGATGCCGGGCGCCTCAGGACATCTTTCATTAGCCTTTCATAAAGGTGACCCGGCATCCTGGGCGCGGATGCCGCACCGGCTGACCGATCTGGCCCCGCCAATCGGGCGTGCACGCCGGCGCGCCTTCGCCAGTTTCGACCCAGGCTCGAGGCCGGTTCGCGGCGGATTCTCCGGCCGGTTAACCGCCCGCCGCGCCCGCCAGGCCCGCCGCGACAGGCCCGAAGACGTATTGGCGCGAAAATCAGGTCTTGCCCCAACTTCCCGGACAGCCGATACTCGCATATTCCGCGAAATACGATCCCACCGGCTTCAATCCACGGTAATTCCTATGAGCACGATTCTCGAAAGCCTCCCGACCGGCCAGAAGGTCGGTATCGCCTTCTCCGGCGGCCTGGACACCAGCGCCGCGCTGCACTGGATGAAACTGAAGGGCGCCGTCCCGTACGCATACACGGCGAACCTCGGCCAGCCCGACGAAGACGATTACGACGCGATCCCGAAACGCGCGATCGAATACGGCGCAGCCGGCGCCCGCCTGATCGACTGCCGCGCGCAGCTCGTCGCCGAAGGCATCGCCGCGCTGCAAAGCGGCGCGTTCCACATCACGACGGCCGGCGTCACGTACTTCAACACGACGCCGATCGGCCGCGCCGTGACGGGCACGATGCTCGTCGCCGCGATGAAGGAAGACGGCGTCAACATCTGGGGCGACGGCAGCACGTACAAGGGCAACGACATCGAGCGTTTCTACCGCTACGGCCTGCTCGTGAACCCGGATCTGAAGATCTACAAGCCGTGGCTCGACCAGACGTTCATCGACGAACTCGGCGGCCGCGCCGAAATGTCCGAATTCATGAACCAGGCCGGCTTTGCGTACAAGATGTCGGCCGAGAAGGCGTATTCGACCGACTCGAACCTGCTCGGCGCGACGCACGAGGCGAAGGATCTGGAAAGCCTCGAAAGCGGCATCAAGATCGTGAACCCGATCATGGGCGTCGCGTTCTGGCGCGACGACGTGAAGATCGCCGCCGAGGAAGTGACGGTGCGCTTCGAAGCCGGCCAGCCGGTCGCGCTGAACGGCGTCGAGTTCAAGGATCAGGTCGAGCTGCTGCTGGAAGCGAACCGCATCGGCGGCCGTCACGGCCTCGGCATGAGCGACCAGATCGAGAACCGCATCATCGAGGCGAAGAGCCGCGGCATCTACGAGGCCCCGGGCCTCGCGCTGCTGTACATCGCGTACGAGCGTCTCGTCACCGGCATCCACAACGAAGACACGATCGAGCAGTACCGCGAGAACGGCCGCCGTCTCGGCCGCCTGCTGTACCAGGGCCGCTGGTTCGACCCGCAGGCGATCATGCTGCGCGAAACGGCGCAGCGCTGGGTCGCGCGCGCGATCACCGGCGAAGTGAAGATCGAACTGCGCCGCGGCAACGACTACTCGATCCTGAGCACGAAGTCGCCGAACCTCACGTATCAGCCGGAACGCCTGTCGATGGAGAAGGTGGCGTCGACGTTCTCGCCGCGCGACCGGATCGGCCAGCTGACGATGCGCAACCTCGACATCACCGATACGCGCGACAAGCTGCGCGTGTATTCGCAAGTCGGCCTGCTGACGCCGGGTGAATCGTCGGCGCTGCCGCAGATCAAGGGCGACGACAAGTAAGTCGCTTCGTTCGACGCCGGGGCGCGTAGCCGATACGCGCCCCGGCCGGGCAGGCCGCATGTGCATCGGTGCATGCGCGGCCTGCTGCTTTCCCCTCCGCTGCTCCCCTTCCTGCTTTCCCTCCGCTATCGCATCACGCCGCGTCACGCCGCGTAGTGGGCGAATGCCTCGTTCACGCGACCGCCGGCACCGAAGCGGAACACCTCGACCGCGCCGCGTCCATTGGCGCCGCGATAGTGAATGGCGACGCTATCCACGCCCGCCAGCACCGCAGTGAACTCGAACCGCAGGTCCGGAATGAGCTGCAGCGCCTTTGCCCAGTACGCGCGCACCGCCTCCTTGCCGCGCAGGCATCCGCTCGGCTCGCCCGCGATCCGCACGATCATCGGCGAATGCATGACGAAGGCGTCATCGTAGTGCGACAGGATGCGGTCGAGATCGTGCGCGTTCCATGCGTCGATCCATTCCTGTGCAAAGTGCTGCGCGAATGCGTCGGTGATCGGTTCCATCCGGCTCGTCGTCTCCGTGTCGGGCGCGGCGGGAATGCCGGCCCGTGCGCTCGAGTGTAGCAGCGGCCGCACGGCGCCCGTGCACGCACCGCGTCCGGCAGGCCCCGCCGTCAATGATGGTGCCGCACCTCCGGCACGACCTGTTCGCGCGCCCCCTTGCGGCTCAGCATCAGCGTGACGACCGCCGACACCGCGAGCGTGCCCGCCACCACGTACAGCCCGGCCGCATAGCCGCCCGTCACGTGCTTGAGCCAGCCGATCGCGAACGGCCCGACGAAGCCGCCGAGGTTGCCGATCGAGTTGATCATCGCGATCCCCGCGGCCGCGCCGGCGCCGGACAGGAACGCGCTCGGCATCGCCCACAGCGGCGCCTTCGCCGCGCTGATCCCGATGTTGACGACGACCAGCGCGAGCACGGTCAAGAGCGCGGTGCCCGCCTGTCCCGCGAACACGAAGCCGATGCAGGCCAGCGCGCACGGCATCACCACGTGCCAGGTGCGCTCGCCGGTGCGATCCGAATGCCGTGCCCAGCCGATCATCGCGACGACCGCGGCGATGCTCGGGATGCCGGTCAGCAGGCCCGTCTGCAACGCGGTGAAGCCGAACTGCCTGACCATCAGCGGCGCCCACAGGCCGAGCGTATAGAGCCCCGCCGACGTGCCGAAGTAGATCAGCGCGAGCGCCAGCACGCGCGGGTCGCGCAGCGCCTGCCACGCGCCGGCCGTGTGCCCGGCATGCGTGTGCCGCGCGTCGGCTTCGGACTTCAGCTTCGCGATCAGCCAGTCGCGCTCGTCCGGCTGCAGCCACCCGGCCTTCGACGGCGCATCGGTCAGGCACTTCAGCACGACGAAGCCGAGCAGGACCGCGGGCAGCGCCTCGACGATGTACAGCATCTGCCAGTCGGCGAGCCCGAACATCGGCGGCATCTGCATGATCGCGCCCGACAGCGGCGAGCCGATCGCGGTCGAGATCGGCGCGGCCGCCATGAACCACGCGGCCGCCACCGCGCGCTGCTTCGCGGGAAACCACAGGCTCAGGTACAGGATGATGCCGGGGAAGAAGCCGGCTTCCGCGATGCCGAGCAGGAAGCGCAGCACGTAGAAGCTCGTCGGCCCGGCCGCGAACGCGGACACCGCCGACACGATGCCCCACGTGATCATCACGCGCGCGATCCAGATGCGCGCGCCGACGCGATGGAGAATCAGGTTGCTTGGCACTTCGAACAGAAAGTAGCCGATGAAGAACAGGCCGCCGCCGAGTCCGAACGCGGTCGGCGACAGGCCGATCGCCTTGTTCATCGTCATCGCCGCGAAGCCGACGTTGACGCGATCGAGAAAGCTGACGAAGTAAAGCAGCATCACGAACGGAATGATGCGCCACATCAGTTTCCGCGCGACGCGGGTTTCCAGATCCGTTTGCATGTGTCTCCTCCTTCGAGGTCGAGCCGCGCGCTGTCCGCGCAGGCTCGGTGGGTGCGGCCGGCGTCACGACGCAGCGTGCGCGCCGGCGCCCGGCTCGCGTCGAATGCGCGAGTCGCGGGCAAAAAAATCCGGGGTACGGCGAACGGAAGGCGGCCGGCTGCGCACGCGGCCGTCGCCGTCCTCGTTGCCGTCAGGCGGCGACCGCCGCGTGCGCGACGCGCTCGCAGACGGCGGCCGTCACCTGCGCGGTCGTCGCGCTGCCGCCGAGGTCGCGCGTATGCAGCGACGGATCGGCCGTCACGGCCTCGATCGCCTGCATCACGCGCGCGGCCGCTGCCGTCTCGCCGAGATGCTCGAGCAGCATCACGACCGACCAGAACGTGCCGACCGGATTCGCGAGGCCCCGGCCCATGATGTCGAACGCGGAGCCGTGGATCGGCTCGAACATCGACGGATAGCGGCGCTCGGGATCGATGTTGCCGGTCGGCGCGATGCCGAGGCTGCCGGCCAGCGCGGCCGCGAGATCGCTGAGGATGTCCGCGTGCAGGTTGGTCGCGACGATCGTGTCGAGCGACGCCGGGCGGTTCACCATGCGCGCGGTCGCGGCGTCGACGAGTTCCTTGTCCCACGTGACGTCGGGGAATTCCTGCGCGACCTGCTTCGCGATCTCGTCCCACATCACCATCGCGTGACGCTGCGCGTTGCTCTTCGTGATGACGGTCAGCAGCTTGCGCGGACGCGACTGCGCGAGCCGGAACGCGAAGCGCATGATGCGTTCGACGCCGGCACGCGTGAGGATCGACACGTCGGTCGCCGCCTCGATCGGATGCCCCTGGTGCACGCGGCCGCCGACGCCCGCGTATTCGCCCTCCGAGTTCTCGCGCACGATCACCCAGTTCAGGTCGGCCGGCCCGCAGCGCTTCAGCGGCGCGTCGATGCCGGGCAGGATGCGCGTCGGCCGCACGTTCGCGTACTGGTCGAAGCCCTGGCAGATCTTCAGGCGCAGGCCCCACAGCGTCACGTGGTCGGGCACGTCGGGGTCGCCGGCCGAGCCGAACAGGATCGCGTCCTTGCCGCGCAGCGCGTCGAGGCCGTCGGCCGGCATCATCGCGCCATGCTGGCGGTAGTAATCGGCGCCCCAGTCGAAATCCTCGAACTCGAACGCAAAGCGGTCGCTGCCGCGGGCCAGCGCTTCCAGCACCTGCTTGGCCGCAGGCACCACTTCCTTGCCGATGCCGTCGCCGGGAATGGTCGCGATACGGTAGGTCTTCATGCTGACATCCTCGATTGATCGTGAGCGTGAAGGCACTTTACCGAACCGGCAGTGCTGTAACCGGCGCTATACTCAAAGCATCTTTAACTTTAATTCATGAATCCCGTCATGGCGGATACCGTCCAGCCGGCCGATCTCGGCTTCTTCTCGACGCTGGCCGCAGCGGGCAGCCTGAGCGCGGCCGCGCGCGAGCTCGGGCTGACCGCGGCGGCCGTCAGCAAGCGGCTCACGCAGATGGAGCGGCGCGCGGGCGTGACGCTCGTCAACCGCACGACGCGGCGCATGATGCTGACGCCCGAGGGCGAGGTGTATCTCGACTACGCGCGCCGGATCCTCGATCAGATGGACGAACTGGGCGAACTGCTCGGCAGCGCGCAGCAGCGGCCGAAGGGGCTGCTGCGCGTGAACGCGACGCTCGGCTTCGGGCGCAGCCACGTCGGCCCGGCGATCTCGCGCTTCGTCGCGCGTTTTCCGGAGGTATCGGTGCAGTTGCAACTGTCGGTAATGCCGCCGCCGCTCACCGACGACGCGTTCGACGTGTGCATCCGCTTCGGCGAGCCGCCCGATACGCGCGTCGTCGCGCGACGGCTCGCGCCGAACCGCCGGCTGCTGTGCGCGGCGCCCGCATATCTCGCGCGGCACGGTACGCCGGGCACGCCGCACGAGCTGACGCGGCACAACTGCATCGGCATCCGGCAAGGCGACGAAGGCTACGGGATCTGGCGGCTGACGAGCGGACGCGGCGCGGCGCGCAACACGGAAGCCGTGCGGATCAACGGCAACCTGACGACGAACGACGGCGAGATCGCGGTGAAGTGGGCGCTCGACGGGCACGGCATCCTGATGCGCGCCGAGTGGGATATCCGCGACTATCTGGCCGACGGGCGCCTCGTCGTCGTGCTGCCCGACTACGAAACGCCGAGCGCGGATATCTACGCGGTGTATGCGCAACGGCATCAGATGTCGGCGCGGATACGGGCGTTCGTGGATTTTCTGGCGGGGGAGCTGGGCGGGTGACGGGAGGCAGGCGGAAAGCGCTGACACACGCTGCAGGACGAGGAGGCACCGTGCGTCCCGCGCAAACCGCATGCGGCGTCGAATCGGCCGGCCGGCATAATGCCAATATTTCGGCTATTTTTCATAAAAAACGCCAAAATATTTACATTTTCATCCATGAGTCAGACTCGGGATGCCGCGTGCCTCAAGCCAAAGTGCTATTATTTTGGCGTTATTCCACAAAAAGCGCTGAAATATTAGCTCCGACCATGGCAAAGAAGACTGCCCCGCTCTTGCCGGCATCCAATCGGCTGCTCGTCGACTTCGGCGAGCGGCTGAAGTTGGCGCGCCTGCGCCGAAAGCTGACGGCCAAGCAGGTCGCGGAACGCGCGGGCATGTCGCCAATGACGCTTCGCTCACTCGAGGCGGGCGGTTCGGGGGTAACGATGGGGGCCTATCTTTCCGTCATGCAGACGCTCGGGCTCCAGGGTGATCTGGAAAAGCTGGCCGCCACGGACCCGCTCGGCCGCCAGCTTCAGGACGCCCGACTCGCCACGCCGCGGCGCTCGAAGCAAGTGGCTTCGACACCGGCCGCGGCAGCGCTGCACACGTCCGGCAAGCGCGCTCGCGCGAGCGTTTCCCCCACCGCCCAAGCCGAGGGAACAGCGACGACGGCATCCGGTCACGCAGTGCCTGACGAAAATCGCGGCACGACCGCCGCGGATCTGACCGCATTGCTGAAACCCGTGAGCAAGCGACACGGAGGGGCGACCAGGAAATGACGACCATCTCCGTCTATGCAGACTGGGACGGCCTGCCCGCTCCCCGAAAACTCGGTCTTCTGCACAGTCGACAGACACGTGCCAGCGAACGGTTCGAATTCCAGTACGACGCGGTTGCGCTGGATGCACCCGAGTTCGCCGGCGTGCAACTCGACCCCGGGATCGGCCTCTTCGAAGGACCGCAATATCCGGTTCCGCCGCGGCACGCGTTCGGCGCGTTCGCCGATTCGAGCCCCGATCGATGGGGCCGCATGCTGATGGATCGCCGGCTGGAGCGTGACGTTCGCGCAGGTCTTCGGCCGAAGGGCACGCGACTCCATGAGTCGGACTGCTGATGGACGCCGGCTGCATTTTGCCTCGGCCATGACGATGACCGGCCATGTCGACGGCGACGATGCATCGACCGGTGTCAGCTACCTGGAACTGGCGGAAGTTCTCATGCGACATGGCGCGCAACCGAATGCCGACCTGCGCGAACTATGGGCCCGGATCGTCTTCAACCTTCTCGTCTCGAATACCGACGACCATCTTCGCAATCACGGGTTCATGCTCGAACCGGCTGCGGGCTGGCGACTCTCCGCGGCCTACGATATGAATCCCGTCGCCGTAGCCGATGGTCTCAAGCTCAACATCACGGAAGCGGATAACGCGCTGAACCTCGAACTCGCTCGCGAGGTATGTGAATACTTCCGGCTGAGCCTGAAGGATGCCGACGAGATCATCGATGATTTCCGCGGCGTCGTCGGCCAATGGCGCACGCTCGCGACACGACTCGCGCTTTCTGCCCGGGAACAGGAGCGCATGGCCGACGCGTTTCGCCTCGCAAGCACCTGAGCCCCCGTTCATTCATTCGACGCCCCGCTGTCACGCCGCTGCCGCCAGCCTCCCGTCGGGCTCGCACGCGGCGATCGCCGGTGCCGCCATCTGCCGCAGCGCTGCCCCAGGCACGCTCACACCGGCCCTGTCCTGCGCGGCCTCCTCGAAACGCTCCGCGATCCAGTCGACGAATGCGCGCACGCCCGGCGACACGTGCCGGCGCTTCGCATAGACGGCCGACACCGAAACCGCGCCCGGCCGCCACCGCGGCAGCACTTCCTGCAACTGTCCCGCGTCGATCAGCGGCTGCGCGACGACGCGCGGCGGCTGGATCAGCCCGAGGCCATGCACGCCGCAAGCCAGGTACGCCTGCTCGTCGTCGACGCTGACGATGCCGTCGAGCCGGATCTTGCGCAGCGCGCCGTCGATCGCGAATTCGAGTTCGGCGGTGCGCTGGGCCGACGCGAACGCGCCGTTGACCGCGCGATGCCCGGCAAGCGCATCGAGCGAACGCGGCACGCCGCAGCGCTCGAGATACGCGGGGCTCGCGCAGGTCACGCGCTCGAGTGCGCCGAGCGGGCGCGCAACCAGCGACGAATCGGGCTGCGCGCCCAGCCGGATGCTGCAGTCGACCGCATCGCCGATCAGGTCGGCCGCGCGTCCGGACACGCCCAGCATCAGCATGAGTTCGGGATGGCGCGCATGGAACGCGCCAAGCGCAGGCAGCACGATCGCGTCCGCTACCGATCCCGGCAACTCGACGCGCAGCGGCCCGCTCGGATGCCGCGCCGCGTTGCGCAGGCTCGCTTCGAGCTCGTCGACGTCCGCGGTGATGCGCTGGCACCGCCGGTAATACGCGTCGCCCTCCGGCGTCGCCCGCAGCGCGCGCGTCGTGCGCACCAGCAACGGCATGCCGAGCGCCGCCTCGAGTTCCTGCACGGTGCGCGTCGCGGTCGCGCGCGAAATGCCGAGCGAGTGCGCCGCGCGCGTAAAGCTGTTCATCTCGACGATGCGCGTGAAAATGCGCATCGCGCGAATCGGATTGTCCACCGGAAACTCCCGCGGAATGCGGCATGATGCGCCGTCGCGCGAACGCGACGCGGCGCATGCCTGTCAGTGAGAAAGCCGCGCCGCCGGCGCGGCGACCGGTTCAGTCGCGCGTGGCCGCGGCCGCGCGGGCCGGCGCGGCGAGCAGCTGCCGTGCCAGCGCGAGCGCCTCGTCACGATTCGCCGCCGCGTTCAACGGATAACCCCAGACCTTCTCGAACGCGGCCGAGAACGCATCGAGCGCCGCGCGCCGCTGCGCGTCGGGCTCGACCGCGATCATCGCGGGAATCCATTCGCGCGATTGCGCGCGATTCGCCTTGCTCCATTTCGCGAGCTGCTTGCGCATCTCGTGATCCTGCGCATCGCGATCATCGCCGGACGGTGCATCGTCGGTCAGGAACACGAAACGTTCCCGGCGCGCGAGCAACGCGTCGAGCTCGGCCAGCAAGTGCGCGGGATCGCTCGACGGCGAACGCGCGTAACGCAACCACACCAACGGAAATTCAGTCGTGACGATCTGCATGTCGACCTCCAGATGAGAATGATTCTCATGTTAGGGATCGACGCCCGTCCCGTCATTTCTCGCGCCGGCCAACCGCTTGTTCGATCCGGCCAAGCACGCGCGCGTGCCGACCTGACACGGCACGGCTCAGCACGGCACGGCTCAGCACGGCACGGTCAGCGCTGCCGGTCGGTCAGGTATTGGGTCGGCGACTTGCCGGTCGCCTTGCGGAACATCGTCACGAAGCTGCTCGCGCTCTCGTAGCCGAGGTCGATCGCGATCTGGTGCACGCGGCGGCCCGCCGTCAGCATCCGCAGCGACAGCGCGACGTGCAGCCGCCGGCGCCAGTCGCCGAGGCTCATGCCGAGTTCCTTCGCGGCGAGCCGCGTGAGGCTGCGCTCGCTGACGCCGGCGCGGCGCGCGAGTTCGGGCAGCGGCGACTTGTCGGCCGGGTCGTCGAGCAGGTGATCGATCAGCCTGCGCAGCCGGCGGTCGGCCGGCATCGGCAGATACAGGTCCTCGACCGGCGCCGCGACGAGTTCGTCGAGCAGCGTCGCCATCAGCCGCCCCTGCGGACCGTCGACGTCGTACAGGCTCGGGAAGCTCGCGGCCTTCAGCAGCAGTTCGCGCAACAGCGGCGACATGCCCAGCGTGCAGCAGCGCGCCGGCAGGCCGGGCGCCGCATCGGGCTCGACCAGCACCGCGTAGAACGTCGCGCCGGCCGAACCGCGCGCCGAATGCGTGACACCGCCCGGAATCCACACCGTGCATTGCGGCGGCGCGCTCCACACGCCGCCGTCGATCTCGCAATAGATGACGCCGCTCAGCGTGTACAGCAGTTGCGCCTGCGGATGGCTGTGCCGTTCGAGCCGCCATTCGGGCTCGACGACCGAGCCGCCGAACACGACGAGCGGACGCGGCACGTGATAGACGTCGGCGTCGGCAGCGGGGTCGGTAACGGGTGGCAGGTTGCGCATGGAGCGATGGTGTTGAAAGCGGCCGGACGGCGTGCCCGCGCGGCCTTTCGTGCTTATACCAGAAAGGCGCCGGCGCGGCGGCGCGGTGCCCGGCCGGCGTCGGCAGCCGCGCGCCGATCCGAATACAATGCGTCGATCCCCCGCCGCTGCGCCCACCTTGCCGGAGCCGCCATGTTCGACCTGACCACGCTGACCACCTTCATGGCCGTCGTCCTGGGCCTGTTCCTGATCCCCGGCCCCGCCGTGCTGCTGGTGCTGAGCCGCGCCGTGCAGGGCGGCCGCAAGACCGGTATCCTGACCGGCCTCGGCGTCGCGAGCGGCGACTTCGTGCATACGCTGTTTGCCGCCGTCGGGCTGTCGGCGCTGCTGATGACGTCGGCGCTCGCGTTCAACGTCGTGAAGCTGGTCGGCGCGGCTTACCTCATCTACCTGGGCGTGCGCGCGCTGCTCGACGGGCCGTCCGATCCGTCGCTGCCGAAGGTGCCGCCCGTCACGCCGCTGAAGGCCTACCTGCAGGCGATTCCCGCCGAAGTGCTGAACCCGAAGACCGCGCTGTTCTTCCTCGCGTTCATGCCGCAGTTCGTGCATCCGGAACGCGGCTCGACGTTCGTGCAGTTCGCGGTGCTCGGGCTGATCTTCGTCGTGCTCAGCTCGCTCTATACGACGCTGATCGCATGCTCGATCCGCCCGCTCGGCCGCGTCGTGAAGCGGCTCGCGTGGCTCACGCGCTGGCAGGGGAAGATCATCGGCTCGATCTTCATCGCGCTCGGGCTGCGCGTCGCGGTGCAGCAGCGCTGACAGGCGCGTTTCGCATGACGTCCGGCTCGGCAACTGCCGGCGAAATCCTCTATGCCGATCCACGTCTCGTCGCGGTCTATGACCGGTTCAACGCCGGTGATCGCGACTTCGCGTTCTACGCGTCGCGCATCGGCACAACGCCGCAACGGATTCTCGATCTCGGCTGCGGCACTGGCACGTTCGCGCGCCGGCTCGCGGCGGCCGGGCACGACGTCGTCGCGATCGACCCCGCACCCGCGATGATCGACCATGCGCGACGCCAGCCGGGTGCCGGCGCGGTGCGCTGGGTCGCGTGCGATCTCGGCGGCCTGCCGCCCGGCGCGCCGTTCGATGCCGTCGTGATGACCGGGCACGCGTTCCAGTGCCTGCTGACCGACGCGGAGATCGACGCGACGCTGTGCGGCGCGCGGCGCGTGCTGGCCAACGGCGGGCGCTTCCTGTTCGAAACGCGCAACCCGAGCGTCGAGCCGTGGCGCAGCTGGACGCCACAGGCGTCGGCATCCCGGATCGATTCGCCCGAATTCGGCAGCGTGGAGCTGCATCATGAAGTGACCGCAGTCGACGGCTCCATTGTGTCGTTCGACACGCATTACCGCTTCCGTCGTGACGACATGCAACGGAAAAGTACGAGCCGGCTGCGCTTCATCGCTCAGCGCGATCTGCAGGCACGCGTTGTGGCGGCCGGGTTCTCGTCGGCGGACTGGTACGGCGACTGGCAACGCGCGCCGTTCGACGACGCGGCCAGCGCGGAGATCATTGCGGTCTGCCACGCGTGAATGGTGGAACATCGTTCACGCGCGGCTACCGCGCAGCGAGCACTCCGCGAATCGAGTCCGACCCGGTCGCGTCGTACCCCGATTCGGCCAACGCACGTCGACCGGCAGCCTGTGAAGAAAAAGACAAGAATAGATGGAAGCATCATGCTTTCACGAGCTTGCGCCGGACGACTGAAGGGGCGATCGAAGGTGAAGCAAATGAGTAACGATGATTTTCAGGTGATGGAACTGGCGAACGGCAAGCCGGTGAAGATGTGGACGCAAGGCGTCGCGGTCGAGGACGACGCGCGCACGCAATTGCGCAACACCGCGCGGATGCCGTTCATCTTCAAGCACGTCGCGGTGATGCCGGACGTCCACCTCGGCAAGGGCTCGACGATCGGCAGCGTGATCCCGACGAAGGGCGCGATCATCCCGGCCGCGGTCGGCGTCGACATCGGCTGCGGGATGATGGCCGCGCGCACGACGCTCACGGCGGCGGACCTGCCGGACGCGCTCGGCGGGCTGCGCAGCGCGATCGAACGCGCGGTGCCGCACGGCCGCGCGCCGGGCCGCCGCGATCCGGGCGCATGGGGCGATCGCACGCCGGCCGCCGTGACCGAATCGTGGAAGTCGCTGCTGCCGGGCTTTCAGCGGATCGTCGGCAAGTATCCGAAGCTGGAGAAGACGAACCATTACGTGCATCTGGGCACGCTCGGCACGGGCAACCACTTCATCGAGGTGTGCATCGACGAAGCGGATCACGTGTGGTTCATGCTGCACAGCGGCTCGCGCGGCGTCGGCAACGCGATCGGCAGCCTGTTCATCGAACTTGCGCAGGCCGACATGCGCCAGCACATCGCGAACCTGCCGGATCGCAACCTCGCGTATTTCACCGAGGGCAGCCGGCACTTCGACGATTACGTCGAAGCGGTCGGCTGGGCGCAGGACTACGCGCGCCGTAACCGGCAGGCGATGATGGACGCGGTGATCGGCGCGGCGCGCGGCGTGATCGCGAAGCCGTTCGCGGTCGACGAGCACGCGGTGAACTGCCACCACAACTACGTGCAGCGCGAACGTCACTTCGGCGAGGACGTACTCGTGACCCGCAAGGGCGCGGTGTCCGCGCAGAAGGGGCAACTCGGGATCATTCCGGGCTCGATGGGCGCGAAGAGCTTCATCGTGCGCGGGCTCGGCAATCCGGAGAGCTTCTGTTCGTGCAGCCACGGCGCCGGCCGCGCGATGAGCCGGACCGAAGCGAAGCGCCGCTTCACGGTCGACGACCAGGTCAAGGCGACGCGCGGCGTCGAATGCCGGAAGGACGCGGGTGTCGTCGACGAGATCCCGATGGCCTACAAGGACATCGACGCGGTGATGGCGGCGCAGCGCAGCCTCGTCGAAGTGGTGCACACGCTGCGTCAGGTGGTGTGCGTGAAAGGATAGCGCGGCGCGCGGCCGAAGGCCGGGCGGCCGCGCGCCGCCATCACTTCACGCACCGACGTTCCACTGCTCCTGATCCATCGCGCACCCTTCGTCCGAGAAAAAACGCATTCCATGCGCGGCAGCCCCATAAGCAACAAACCATTCGTTCTAAGGACGTCAGCGCACCTGCTCCTATAATCGCTCGATCACGACAACAACAGATGGAGCACTCATGACCGATCAGGCCTCTTCGAACTGGCGCCTCGAAACCATCGCCGTGCACGGCGGCTATCGCCCCGACCCGACCACGCGCGCGGTCGCGGTGCCGATTTACCAGACCGTTGCGTACGCATTCGACGACACGCAGCACGGCGCGGACCTGTTCGACCTGAAGGTCCAGGGCAACATCTACACGCGGATCATGAACCCGACGACGGACGTGCTCGAGCAGCGGATCGCCGCGCTCGAGGGCGGCATCGGCGCGCTGGCGCTGGCGTCGGGCCAGGCGGCCGTCACGTACGCGATCCAGACGATCGCGGAAGCCGGCGACAACATCGTGTCCGCCAGTTCGCTGTACGGCGGTACCTACAACCTGTTCGCGCATACGCTGCCGCAATACGGCATCACGACGCGCTTCGCGGATCCGCGCGACCCCGCGTCGTTCGAGCCGCTGATCGACGCGCGCACGAAGGCGATCTTCGCGGAATCGGTCGGCAATCCGCTCGGCAACGTGACCGACATCGCCGCGCTCGCGGAAGTCGCGCATCGCCACGGTATCCCGCTGATCGTCGACAACACGGTGCCGTCGCCGTACCTGCTGCGTCCGTTCGAACACGGCGCGGACATCGTCGTGCACTCGCTGACGAAGTATCTCGGCGGCCACGGCACGAGCCTCGGCGGCGCGATCGTCGATTCGGGCAAGTTCCCGTGGGCGCAGCACGCGGACCGCTTCAAGCGGCTCAACGAGCCCGACGTCAGCTATCACGGTGTCGTCTACACGGAAGCGTTCGGGCCGGCCGCGTATATCGGCCGCGCGCGCGTCGTGCCGCTGCGCAACATGGGCGCGGCGATCTCGCCGTTCAACGCGTTCCAGATCCTGCAAGGCATCGAGACGCTCGCGCTGCGCATCGAGCGCATCAGCGACAACGCGCTGAAGATCGCGCAGCATCTCGCGCGCCATGAACACGTCGAATGGGTGAACTACGCGGGGCTGCCCGATCACCCGGATCATCCGCTCGTCGCGCGCTACCTGTCGGGCCGCGCGCCCGGCATCCTGACGTTCGGCGTGAAGGGCGGGCGCGACGGCGGCGCGAAGTTCCAGGACGCGCTGAAGCTGTTCACGCGGCTCGTCAACATCGGCGACACGAAGTCGCTCGCGACGCATCCGGCCTCGACGACGCACCGCCAGCTGTCGCCGGCCGAGCTCGCGAAGGCCGGCGTGAAGGAGGAAACGGTACGGCTGTCGATCGGCATCGAGCACATCGACGACCTGCTCGCCGATCTCGACCAGGCGCTCGCGCAGCTGTGACCCGCAGCGGGCGCGCCGGTTTGCCGGCGTGCCCCGTTCGCCACCGCCGCGTTCTTCGTCGGCTTCATCGTGTTCTTTCCATCGGTGCGCGATCGTGAAGGCCCGACGACGGTTTCGTCACCGATCGAAGACGATTCAGGCGAATCGGTACTGCGACCTGCCGGTGCCTGCGTGACAAAAATTTCATCTTCTGATCAGCTTCGCGACGGGTCACTTCGATACGATCGACAGCGTGACGGGCGATGCCCGTTACCACCCACGCAAGCGATTCGTTGCCGCACGGCACGAACACGCGTTAGGCCCGGACACGCACAGTGCCGGGCCTTTTTTTCGTGATCGTTCACGCCACCGCGACCGTCAGCGCGCGACGTTCCGCTGCGGAAACAGGCATGGATGCGTTTTCACGTGAAAGTCCGGATTGCTGCAGCGATGTCCCGCGTAGTCGATCTGCTCGCCCGGCATCCGTGTGGCGGCAACGGGCTTTTCCTTTGCCGCACGGGCCGGTGCAACTGATCCGGTGCCGTGGCGCACGGACGCGCAGCCCGCGAGAAGCGGAACGAGCAACATGACGATGAGCGATGAGCGGAGAGACAAGCGTTTCACTTGGGGACGAGAGGAAGTGTCGTGACAGGCCGTCCGCCATCGGGACTGCCGCGGCGAACGGTGCGCAAGCCAGCGTCCGGGTCGCCTGTCGGCAGCCATCCTGCCGACGCGTCCGCCGCTGGGTGACTGCATGTTCCGCCCTGGTCCCGTCGCAGGCATGACCCGAACATGACGATCGCATCACGTCGGCCGAGCCCGCACGTCACGGCCCTCGGCCCCGCAATCTGACGCATTTGTCATCTGCCCATCACGGTCACGCTTGGCGGCTTTCGCATACTGGGCTCATGGATCGCCACCCGGCGGCCTCATCAAGGAGAGCTCCATGAAAACGGCAAAACTCGCAGCCCTGTTCGTCACCGCCACGCTGTCGCTCGGCGTCGCCTCGCAAGCCGCCTTCGCGCAAGCGCAAACTCAAACGCAGGGCAAGACCCGCGCGCAAGTCATCAACGAACTGAAGCAGGCGCAGCACGACGGCGTCGTGCCGACGAGCAAGACGCAGTACCCGCCGACCAGCGAGATCGTCGCGCGCAACAAGGAACTTCACGGGCTTTCGGTGCATGCCGACGAGAAGGCGCCGCAGGCCGACAATCACGACAGTCTCGCGACCCGCTGATGCAAGTCAGGCGTGGACGCTGCCCGGCGATCGCCGGCAGCGTGCCGCGCGCCGCCGGATCGCGGCGAACGCGCGGCCGTGCCGTGCGGTGCGATTGCAGCACCGCAGGAAGGTGAAGTTCGGGCAGACGACACTGCCGGCTCGACAGTGTCCGCCACGCAGCTTTACACGCGGCCCCGCTTCGCGCGCCGGCGTTGCACCAGCCAGTCGAGCAACTGCTGCCCGTCGCGTTCGCCGAACCATTGCGCATGCCCGATCAGATAACCGTCGTACGCAATGTCGACGATCTCCGGCGCATTGACGATGCAGCCGAAATACGCGACTTCCGACAGCGCGAATTCGGTATGCACGATGGGCAGCATCGCGACCAGCGCCGCATACGCGTCGTCGCTCAGCGGTTCGAGCGATTCGTAGCCGTCGAGCAGCGCGCCGATCTGTTCATACTCGACGCGACGTGCATCGGCCGGCGCCATCCAGTCGATCGCGTTGCGTTCGATCGCGAGCGCGAGATCCATGACGGCGCACGTGCGATCCGACAGGCCGAAATCGAGCACGGTCCGCACCTGCGCGCCGGGCGCGGCGTCGGTCCACAGCAGATTCGACGCATGCCAGTCGCCGTGCGTCCACAGCGGCGCCAGCGCGGGCAGCAGCGGCACGAGGCGCGCGTGGTACGGGCCGATCGCGTCCGCGACATCGCCGCGCCAGTCGCGCGTGCCGAGCGCGCGCACCAGCAGCGGCTGCGCATCGACCCAGCGTTCGAGCGCACCGGGAAGATCGGCGGACGACAGCACCCGGAAACTCGACAGCAGCGTGCGCAGGGGCCGCGCCGGCGCATCGTAGCCGGCCGACGCGCGATGCAGTTCGGCCAGCGCGCGGCCTGCCGCGTACGCATGCGAAGGATGCGTGAACGGCTGCCACGACATCACGCCGCGATACGCGTCCACACCCGGCGCCACCACGTGCACTTCATAGGTCCAGTCGCCGGATGCGAACGCGGTCGCGCCGTCGCGACCGGCGAGCACGTCCGCGACCGGCACACCGCGATCGCGCAGATGCGCGATGAAGCGATGCTCCTCCTCGAGCCCGGCGACGTCGCGCAGGCTCGCATGATGACGCTTGACGAACAGCGCGCGCGCGTCGGCCGTGTGCACCAGCACCGCCGCCGAGAACGGCCGCGGGCTGTGCCACGTAAGCCGCGCCGGCGCGCCGACGCCATCGATCCGCGCAAGCACGCCCGCGACTTCGTCGTGCGTCATCAGCGGCCAGTCGCGTTCGGCCTGCTCGCCGTCGACGCCGAATTGCGGCGGCGCGACGTCCCGCATGTCGGCGACGTCACGCGATGCAGGCGCGTCCGGCTCGAGTGGAAATGACATGAACGACGTCGCTCCGAAATTGAATCAGCCCGTGAATCGGCTCGTGAATCGGCCTTTGAATCAGCCTTTGAATCAGCCCGCGGATCAGCCCTTGGATCAGCCTTTGAATCAGCCCGCGGATCAGCCCTTGGATCAGCCCGCCGGGCTCGCCGTCGCGCGCAGCGCATTCGCCGTCCGGCTCCAGTCGCGCCAGCCGACGACGGCGAGCGCGATGAACAGCGCGTAGAGTCCGGCCGTCAGATACAGCGCCTTGAACACGAACATTCCGACGTACACGACGTTCACGACGATCCACAGCCCCCACGACGCGATGTAGCGCCGCGCGGTCCAGTATTGCGCGACGAGGCTGAACGCGGTCAGCGACGCATCGACGAACGGCAGCGCCGCATCGGTCCAGCGCGCCATCATCCCGCCGAGCAGCGCGCTGCCGACGACGGCCGCGATCAGGTCGGGCAGCATCTGCCGCGGCCGCACGCCGGTGACGGGCGCGACGTCGCCTTGCGGCGCCGCGCCGCCGCCCGCCTCGAGCGTACGCTGCGCGATCCAGCGGCGCCAGCCGTACACCTGCAGCACCGCGAACGCGCCCTGCAACAGCATGTCGGAATACAGCTTCGCGTCGAAGAAGATCCAGCCGTACAGCGCGACCGACGCGAGCCCGACCGGCCAGCACAGCATGCGCCGCTTCGCGGTCAGCCAGATCGCGAGCGCGCTGACGATCACGCCGGCGATTTCGAGTGGGGACATCGTCTGTGCTCTCCTGGTTGGCTGCCGGTGCCGCGCATCACGCGGCCGGGTCCGGACGATCAGAAATCATAGGTCAACGACACGCGCGCGGTGCGCGGCGCGCCGGGGAACAGGTACGCGTCGCCCTGCTGCTCGCCCGCGTCGCGCCAGTAGAACTTGTTGAACAGGTTATCCACCGACACGCGCAGCACCGTGCGATGGCCCGCGATCTTCGTCGTATAGCGCGCGCCGAGATTGAACACGAACCACGACGGCACGCGCGCGGTACCCTCTTCGTTCGCGTTGCGGCCCGCGCTGTACTCGACGCCGCCGAGCACGTTCAGACCGGCGACGCCCGGCACCGCGTAGTCCGCATACAGCGACGCGCGCAGCGCCGGCACGTTGATGATCTGGTGCCCTTCGTACGCCGGCGAACCCGAGTCGTACGCGCGCGCGCGAATCGCCGCGACGCTGGCCGTCAGCCCGAGCCGCTCGGTCACGCGCCCGGCCGCGCCGAGCTCGATCCCCTGGTGGCGCTGCGTGCCGCGCTGCACGAACGTATAGCTGGTGCCCGACGCATCGGGATCGGCGAACTGGAACGGCTTGCTGATCGAGAACACGGCGGCCGTGAGGCTCAGCCGGTCGAGCCAGTCGTATTTCGCGCCGAGCTCGAACTGATGCGATTCGACCGGCGGCAGGAACGCATACGCATTGGTCGCGCGCACCGGCGCCTGGTCGCCGAGCGACAGCGCCTTGCTGTACGACGCGTACAGCGACAGCACGTTCACCGGCTTGTAGACGAGCGCGACCTGCGGCAGGAACACCGAGCGGTCGGTGTGCGTCGCGTCGCCGTCGAGGCTGTCCCAGCTGCGCTGGCGCAGCAGCACTTCCTTGCCGCCCGCGAGCACCTGCCAGTGCTCGCCGATGCTGATGCGGTCGAGCCCGAACACGCCGTACTGCCACGCGTCGAGGCGCGGATACGACGGCCCCGGCGAATTCGGCGACGGCGAGAAGGTCACGTCGGGTCCGTAGATGTTCTCGCTGCCCACGTAGTCGTACACGGCGTCGGCCATGCTCACGACGCGGCGCTGCACGCTCACGCCGAGCGTCAGCTCGTGCCGCAGCGGGCCTGTCGCGAACTTGCCCGTCGTGACTGCGCGCAGGTCGTCGTTGCGGCGGTATTCGCCCGGGCTGCGGAAGTCGTACACGTCGTAGTCGCCGTTCGCGCCGAAGAAGAACGGCGACGTCGTGCCGGCCGCGCAGCTCGCCGCGTAATAGCAGCCGTACGCGAACGCGCTGTTGTCGTCGATCATCGTGCGGCTGCGGCCGGCGGCGACGTAGGCCTTCCAGTCGTCGTTGAACTGGTAGTCGAAGCGCGCGTTCAGGTTCAGTGCGTCGGTCGTCACCGGCTTCGCCCACGGCTGCGTGCCGAGCGCCTTCGACGTCGTCTTGACCGACGGCACGACGGTGCCGCCGAGCAGCTGGTAGCCGGGCGCGGAACGCTGGATCCACTGCTGGAATTCCGCGTTGAACTGCATGCTCGCGCGCGGGCTGATGTCCCAGTCGGCGGCGATCGAGCCGAACGTGCGCCGCCCGTTGGTGCCGTCGATATAGGAGTGCATGTTCTCCTTCGCGGCGTTGATCCGGAAGCCGAACTGATTGTCGGGGCCGAAGCGGCGGCCGAGATCGACGGCCGCCGACGTCGAGCCGCGGCTGTCGACGCCGCCCGTCACGCTCGCGACGTTCGCCGAGCGCTTCGTCACGAAGTTGATCACGCCGCCCGGCGCGACCACGCCGCTGTCGATGCCGGCCAGCCCCTTCAGGATCTCGACGCGCTCCTTGTTCTCGAGCGGCACGTTCTGCTCGCCGGACACCGTCAGTCCGTCGATCCGGATCGCGCTCGCGAGATCGACCGGGAAGCCGCGGATCGCGAAGCCTTCGAAGTAGCCGACCGGTGCATAGTCGTTGACGACCGAGGCATCGTTGCGCACCACGTCGCTCAGGCGCTTCGCCTGCTGGTCGTCGATCTGCGCCCGCGTGACGACGTTGACGGAGGCCGGCGTGTCGCGCAGCGGCGCATCGTCGAGCCCCGCGACCGACGCCGTGCGTGCGCGCAGCGTGTTGCCGCGCTCGCCGCTCACCGTGATCGTCGGCAGCGTCGCGCTGCCGGCCGCACCGGCGTCGGGCGCCGGCGCGTCGCCCGGTGCCGCGGCGGCCTGCGCCGCGAAAAGCGTGATGCCGAGACCGACGCCAAGCCCGGCCTTCGCGCGCCGCCGCCGTGCAGGCGACGCTGTTGTTCTATTCACCGTCATTGTTCTGGATGGAAAACTCGCCACTCGACCCTGTCGAAACACTCGAAATACCCGAAACCCGTTGCGCCGCTGCGAAGCGCGACCTCGCACATGAACCCGCGACGGCGCCGGCGAACCGCATGACCGCCGGACCGCCGGACCGCCGGGCACGAACGTCGACACGACATTCATCAGACGAATCGGACGATCGGGCAGCATGCGTGCCGATCGATCGGGAAAGCGCAGGATGGGACATCGGATGACGGTGACGCGCCGGGCACCGACGCAGCCGGCGATCCCTGGATCGCGAGCATGTCGGGCGGCCGGCCGCGTCGCGCGGTCTTGTCATGCGGGGGACGCTTCGAACGCCCCGGTTGCGGGCGCCGGGCAGTTGCGTACGCCGTTCGTCGGAACGGCGGCATGCCCGTCGCGCGCGACATCGCGGCGTGGCGCGCATTTTACCCCGGGCGGGGCTGAAGGCCGTGGAATCGGGTGGAACGGGAGACGGGAACCGCGGGATGGGGGAAATACGCTTCGAATGGTGCGACAGCGGCGGCGATGCGATCGCGATGCGCATCGTGCGCGGCGACCTCGACAACCGGTGCAGTCACGCGCCGGTCGAACGAGCGAAAACCGGAGCGGGAATGACGGCCCGCTGCCGGTTCACCCGACGCTCAGAAACCCTGCATCGTCGCGGTCGGATCGACAACCAGATGCACGACGCCGTAGATGACCGCGCCGACCAGCAGCGCGAGCACAATCGCCACGAACGGCAGCAACGTGTAGTTGACGTTCGCGAGATCGGCCGCGTGCGCCTTGCTGTTGCGTACGCCGAAGAAACTCCACAGGACCAGCTTGATCATGCCGAGCAGTTTCATGGTTGTGCTCCTTTCATCGAATCGGTTGACGCTATCGTCGATCCGACCGGCATTCGAAAAAAGAAGCAGTTGCGCGTGCTTTTCGCGCAGCAGGCCGTCTGCGGCGGCATGTCGCAGGGTCCATCAGCGGTCGAGCACGAGCGCCTCCGTGGTGCCCGTCGCGGGCCGCGCGACGCACAGCAGCGCACAGCCCGGTTCGACCGGCGCGTCGGGTGCTTGCACGTAATCGACCGAACCGGACAGCACGCGCGTCGCGCACGTGCCGCACGACCCCGACCGGCATTCGGACGGCACCGCCACGCCCCGGCCTTCGGCGAATTCGAGCAGCGTGCCGTCGGCGGGCCTCCAGGCGGCATCGCGTGCCGAGCGGCGGAACACGACCGGCAAGCTTGCCGCCGGCGGCGCCCCGGCCGCGCGGGCCGCGCTGCGCACGACGCTCGATGGTCCGAATGCCTCGAAGCGGATACGCTCGTCCGGCACGTTCAGCGCGCGCAATCCGTCGTACATATCGCGCATGAACGCGGCGGGTCCGCACAGGTAGAAATCGTAGTCGTCGAACGGCAGGATGCGCTTCAGTTGCGTGATGTCGACGCGACCCGGTCGTGCCGCGCCGTCGCGCTGCGGCCGGCTGTCGAACCAGTGCAGCGATACGCGCGGGTCCGCGTCCGCGATGCGCGTCAGTTCCGCTGCAAACGGCCGGTCGGCCGTATCGCGCGCGCCGTGCACGAACACCACGCGGCGCGACGGTGCGTCGTCGGCCAGCGCGCGGCGCAGCATCGCGATCATCGGCGTGATGCCGATGCCGGCCGACACCAGCACCGCCGGACGCGGGCTCGCGACGTCGAACGTGAAACGGCCGCGCGGCATCTGCGCATCGAGCGTCATGCCGGCACGCGCGTGGTCGTGCAACCAGGCCGACACGCGTCCTTCGCGCTTCACGGTGATCCGGTAATGCGATGCGCCGGGTGCATCGGACAACGTGTAGCTGCGGATCGTCGGCGTATCTTCGTCCGGCAGCGCGACGCGCAGCGTCAGATGCTGCCCGGCTTCGTAGGCCGGCAACGCGTCGCCGTCCGCCGCTTCGAAATGAAACGAGCGGATCGCGCGCGCTTCGTCGACGATCTTCGCGATGCGCAGCGGGCGCCAGATGGAGGGGGATGCCGATGTGGGCACCGACGTCGATGTCGATGTCGATGCAGACGCCGAAGTCGATGCTGACTCAGATGCGGGCGCGGATGCCGGTGCCGGTGCCAGTGCAGATGCCGATACCGCCGGCGAGACAGATGCCACCGCCCCACCCGCGATCGCCGCCACCACCCTCCCCGCAAACTGCGGCGCCCGCTCGACCGCCGACCACCTGAACGGCAGCACGCCCTGCGTGCGCCGCACTTCGCGCACGTGAAACCGCACGACCCGCTGCGCGCCGTCGAACGACGCGACGAGCGGCCCGTCCCACACGATCTCCGCGTGCGCAGCGACATACAGCAGGTCGCCGCTGTCGAAATCGACGAACAACAGCCCCGCGCGCGGATCGTGCTGCAGGTTGCCGAGCGTATTGAAGAAGCGGTTGCCGCTGAAATCCGGCGTCGTCAGCGTGTGCGCGTGGTCGACGCGCACGAAGCCGGGCATGCCGCCGCGATGCGACACATCCGCGCCGCGCGCGGCACCCGCACCGGCCGACGTGTTCGCACTCGCGACGAAGAACGTATCGGCCTGCGCGAGCAGTGCGCGATCTGCGTCGCTCAGCCGGTCCGACACGTCGGCCGCGATGGACGCATCGCCTGCGCGCGACACGAACGTCGGCGTGCGGCCCTGAATGTACTTCGCACAGTTGCCGAAGCTCTGCTCGACCGCGATCTTCAGCGCGCCGCCGTCGACCGCGCGCACGACACCGTTCACGCGATTGCGCCGGCGCGTGTCGAACTCGATCCCGAGCCCACCAAGCGGCACACCGGGCTGCCATGCACCGGCCAGCGGATCGCCGGGCAGCGCGTCGCCGTCGATGCGCAGCGTGCGCGCGTCCGGCGTCGTCACGAAGCCGGGTATCCCGACCCGCAGCGTCGCCCACGGCTGGCCGTGCGCATCGACGCCGCCGAGCACGAAGAACGGCAGCTGCGCGAAGAACGTCCGGTGCTGGTCCGGCATGAAGCGCCGGATGCCGCGCCGGCCGGCCGCGCCCGCGGCCTCCGTCACGCCCGCGCGCTGCTGCACGGCCAGCTCGCCCGCATGAAACGGCGCAACATCCAGTTCCCAGCCCGGTACGGCGGCGGTCGGCGCGGTCATCGCGTTCTCCCGGTGAAGTCGCGGCTTCGCCGTCAGGCGGCGAGCAGGCCGGCGCGGGTCGGCGGCATCGCGACGAAGCCCGGCAGCGCCTCGACGCGCGCGAGCCACGCGCGCACCTGCGGATACGGTTCGAGCGACACGCCGCCTTCCGGCGCGTGCGCGATGTACGTGTAGGCAGCGACGTCGGCGATCGTCGGCTGCGCACCCGCGGCGAACGGCTTGCCGGCGAGTTCCTGGTCGATCACGGCGAGCACCTTCGCGGCCGTGCGCTTGGCCGCGTCGTGATCGAGCGGCGCGCCGAACACGGTGACGAGCCGCGCGGCCGCCGGCCCCGTTGCGATCGGCCCGGCCGCGTACGACAGCCAGCGCTGCACGGTCGCCGCGCCGGCGGCATCGTCGGGCAGCCAGTGCGCGTCGCCGTAGCGCTTCGCGAGATAGACGAGGATCGCATTCGAATCGGCGAGCACGGTGCCGTCGTCGTCGATCACCGGCACCTGGCCGAGCGGATTGAGCGCGAGGAACGCGGGTTCGCGCTGCGCGCCGGCCGCGAGGTCGACGTCGACGGTCTCGAACGGCAGCCCGAGCAGCGACAGGAACAGCCGGACGCGATGCGCGTGCCCGGACAGCGGGAACGAATAGACACGAACCGGACGGGCGGGCTTGCTGGCGGCTGGCATGGAAAGGCTCCTGGATCTCGCGCCGCCGGGAATCGGCGACGAACGGCCCCAGCGTAGCGCTCGCCGTTCGCAGCCAGAAGACGGATAATCGCTGAAACATTATCCGCTTCCATAGGACAATCGACGATGGCAGATCTGCGCGACGTGAACCTGAACCGGCTGGCGATCTTCGTCGCGGTGGTCGATGCCGGCTCGCTGACGGCCGCGGCCGAGCGGCTCGGCCTCGCGAAGACGGTCGTCAGCACGCACATGCAGCGCCTCGAGTCCGAGGTCGGCGCGAACCTGCTGGTGCGCACCACGCGACGGCTGAGCGTGACCGATGCGGGGCGCGCGTTCTACGACGCGTGCCGCGACATCGTGCGCGCGACCGAAAGCGCGCTCGACGCGGTGTCGTCCGATGCGGGGCCGCTGCGCGGCACACTGCGCGTGAGCGTGCCGATCGACTACGGCGCGCTGGTCGTCGCGCCGGCCGTCGTCGCGCTGCGCGACGCGCATCCGCGGCTCGACGTCGAATTGATCGCGAACGACCGCATCGCCGATCTCGTCGCGGACAATCTCGACGTCGCGATCCGCATCGGCCGCCTCGCGGATTCGAACTATCGCGCGGTGCAACTCGGCGAGTACGAGAAATGGCTGGTCGCGAGCCCCGCGTTCGTCGCGCGGCACGGGCTGCCGCGCGACCCGGATGCGCTCGCCGCGCTGCCGTTCGTGATGCTGTCGACGCTGCACCGCCCGCATACGCTCGAACTCGACCATGCGCGCGGCGGTCAGGCGTCGGTGCGCTGCGTCGCGCCGGTCGTGTCGAACACCGCGACGGCGTGCCGCGCGATCGCGCTCGCGGGCGGAGGCTTCGGGCTCCTGACGGATTTCTCGATCGCGGAGGACGTCGCGGCCGGCCGGCTCGTGCGGCTGCTGCCCGCCTGGCGCTCGGCGCGGGCCGGGATTCATGCGGTGTATCCGTCGACGCGGTTGCCGTCGCCGAAGGTGCGGGCGTTCATCGATGCGATGAAGGCAAGGATCGGGGCAACGGCTGCCGCGCCGCGTGTGTGCGCGACACGGGCGCGACGCGCTGACGATTGAAAGGGCAACCGCGCATCACATGAACTTCGCGTAGCAGCGCTTTGTTGCGGCACCTTCGCGTTTTGAATCACTTCTGGTTCAGGCTCGACGCGAATTCGTGTTCCTGCGCGGATGCCTTGCAGCTGAGCACGGCGTTCGCGCGACGGCGCACGACATACACGCGCTCCCGACCGCCTACCCCGCTTCCCGCAACGTCCCCAGCAGCACCTTCCTGCAACTCGCGACCATCTGCGCCTCCGGGTCGCGATACCCGGTGAGCAGCCACGCCGCGCCGACGTTCGTCATCGCGCCGACCAGCGCGAGCCCGACGAGCCGCTGCTCGGTACGCTCGGCGGGTGTCACGGCCTCGCGCGCCGTGCCGATCGCCATGATCAGCTTGCCGAAGTCGAGCAGCATCCGCTGGTACGTCATGTCGGTATCCGCGCTCACGCCCATCACCTCGAGCAGCAGCACGCGCGCCGCGCACGGGTCGCGCAGGAAGCCGAAGAACGCGGCGAGCCCCGCGTCGACGCTTTCGCGCAGATCGCCGCCGCGCTCGGCCACCGCGCGTGCGACCGCGTCGTGCAGCTGCTGCGCGTGATGCAGGTAGGTGCAGCGCAGCAGATCCTCGGTGCTGTCGAACGCCGCATAGAAATAACGGTCGTTGAGCTTCGCTTCCTGGCAGATCGACCGCACGGTCGCCTTGCGGAAGCCGACCGTGCCGAACACGCGCGTCGCCGCGCGGATCAGCGCATCGCGCCGCTCGGCGGCCCGCACCTCGGGCGCCACGCCGCCGTACGCCCGACCCCGTTTTTCCGTTTCGAGTGCTTTCTCCATTTCGCTATTTGACATCAGGACACCCGAAAACTAAAGTGGTGACGAACAACACCACAATAGGCGCGCCGCCGATGCAGCGCAAGCGGAACGGGAGGAACGACGCATGAAGGGGTTTTCCGGCAAGGTCGCCGCGATCACGGGCGCCGGTTCGGGCATGGGCCGCAGCCTCGCGGTCGAGCTCGCGCGGCGCGGCTGCGAGGTCGCGCTCGCCGACGTCAACGATGTCGGGCTCGCCGGCACCGCGGCCGCGTGCGCGAAGCACGGCGTGCGCGCGAGCACGCGGCGGCTCGACGTCGCCGACCGCGATGCGGTGTTCGCGTGGGCCGATTTCGTGCGCGCCGAACACGGCAAGGTCAACCTGGTCTTCAACAACGCGGGCGTGTCGCTGGCCGCGAGCGCCGAGACCGCGCGCATCGCCGATCTCGAATGGATCGTCGGCATCAACTTCTGGGGCGTCGTGCACGGCACGCAGGCGTTCCTGCCGCATCTGCGCGCGTCGGGCGACGGGCACGTGATCAACACGTCGAGCCTGTTCGGGCTCGTCGCGATGCCGACGCAGAGCGCGTACAACGCGACCAAGTTCGCGGTGCGCGGCTTCACCGAGGCGCTGCGGATGGAACTCGAACTCGACGGCGCGCCGGTCAGCGCGACCTGCGTGCATCCGGGTGGCGTCGCGACCAACATCGTCGACGCGAGCCGCGTCGACACCAGCATCCACGCGCTCACGGGCCAGGACGAAGCGACCCACCGCCGCCAGGCGAACCGCCTGATCAACGCGACGACGGCCGACGACGCCGCGCGGCAGATTCTCGCCGGCGTCGAGCGCAATGCGCGCCGCGTGCTGGTCGGCGCCGACGCGCGCCGCCTCGACAAGCTCGCGCGCCTGCTCGGCGCCGGCTACCAGCGGCTGGTGCTGCGCCACGTGCGCCGCGCGCGCGCACGCAATCTCGAGCGCACCCGTGCCCCGGCCGCGCGCCCGACCACACCGACCAAGGATCCCGCATGACCTCGACGACGACCGACCGGCGCGACGCGCCGTCCGCCTCCGGCGACAGCCGCGACCTCGACGTGCTGATCGTCGGCGCCGGTCTGTCCGGCATCGGCGCCGCCTATCACCTGAAAAAGCGCTGCCCGCATGCGAGCGTCGCGATCGTCGAGGCGCGCGACGCGATCGGCGGCACCTGGGACCTGTTCCGCTATCCCGGCGTCCGTTCGGATTCCGACATGTTCACGCTCGGCTACAGCTTCCGCCCGTGGCACAGCGACAAGGCGATCTCGGACGGCCAGACGATCCTCGACTACATCCGCGACACCGCGCGCGCGTACGGCATCGACAAGACGATTCGCTACGGCCAGAAAGTGGTCGCGGCCGACTGGGATTCGAACCGCGCGCGCTGGACGGTGCGCATCGAGCGCACGCGGGACGGCGCGCCCGACACGCTGGTCTACACGTGCCGCTTCCTCTACATGTGCAGCGGCTATTACGACTACGACGGCGGCTACCTGCCCGACTGGGCCGGCATGGAATCGTTCGAAGGCCGGATCGTGCATCCGCAGCAATGGCCGAAGGACCTGTCGTACGCGAACCGGCGCGTCGTCGTGATCGGCAGCGGCGCGACGGCCGTCACGCTGGTGCCGTCGATGGCGGCCGATGCGAAACACGTGACGATGCTGCAGCGCTCGCCGACCTACATCGTGTCGCTGCCCGCCCGCGACAAAATCGCGAACGCGTTGCGCCGCGTGCTGCCGTCGCGGCTCGCGCACCGGATCGTGCGCATGAAGAACGTACTGCTGACGATGTACCTGTACAACGTGTCGCGCCGCAAGCCCGAGCGGACGAAGCGGTTCATCATCCGCGCGGCCGGCAGGCAGCTCGGCCCCGATTTCGACGTCGCGAAGCACCTGACGCCGCGCTACATGCCGTGGGACCAGCGCGTGTGCCTCGTACCGAACGGCGACCTGTTCAAGTCGATCCGCGCGGGCCGCGCATCGATCGTCACCGACGAGATCGAGCGCTTCACGCCGACCGGCCTGAAGCTGAAGAGCGGCCAGCAGCTTGTCGCGGACGTGATCGTCACCGCGACCGGGCTGAAGGTGAAGCTGCTCGGCAGCGCACGCGTCACGGTCGACGGCCGCGCGGTCGACCTGCCGCAGACCGTGTCCTACAAAGGCATGATGTACAGCGACGTGCCGAACCTCGCGTCGTCGTTCGGTTACACGAACGCGTCGTGGACGCTGAAAGCCGAGCTGATCGCGCGCTACGTGTGCCGGCTGCTCAACCACATGCGCGCGAACGGCTACGACACCTGCGTGCCGCGGCTCGGCGCCGGCGATCTCGGCGACGTGCCGGCGGTGAACCTGAGCTCGGGTTACATCCAGCGCGCGGCCGGCATCCTGCCGAAGCAGGGGCACCGCAAGCCGTGGAAGTTCCATCAGAACTACGTGCTCGATCTCGCGTCGCTGAAGTTCAGCGGGCTCGCCGATTCGGCCATGCAGTTCGAACGCCGCGCGAAAGCCGGCCCGGCCGCCGCGCCGGTCGCCGAACCCGTACTCGAAACCCGTTGAGGCCGACATGAACCATACGCTTCACCTGATCCAGAACGTGCTGCTCGGCGTCGTCGCGATGCTCGCCGCGCTCGCGCTGTTTTCCGGCTACGTCGCGCGCCGCGTGACGCGCGCGTTTCCGCCCGAAGGCCGCTTCGTCGACGTCGGCGGCGACCACATCCACTACGTCGAGTACGGCAGCGGGCCGCCGCTCGTGTTCGTGCACGGGCTCGCCGGGCAGATGCGCAACTTCGCGTACCTGCCGCTCACGCGGCTCGCGCAGCACCATCGCGTGATCCTCGTCGACCGGCCCGGCGCCGGCCGCTCGCGGCGCGGCGCAAGCTCGCAGGCGAACGTGTTCGCGCAGGCCCGCACGATCGCAGCGTTCATCGACGCGCTGAAGCTCGACCGGCCCGTGCTCGTCGGCCACTCGCTCGGCGGCGCGATCGCGCTCGCGGTCGGGCTCAACCATCCGGAGCGCGTGAGCCGGCTCGCGCTGATCGCGCCGCTGTCGCACGAGCAGACCGAGCCGCCGGCACCGTTCAAGCCGCTGATGCTGCCGTCGCCGCTGGTGCGCCGCTTCGTGTCGTGGACCTTCGCGATCCCGCTGACGATCCTGACCGGCCGCAAGGCCGTCGATCAGGTGTTCGCACCGGAAGCCGTGCCGCGCGACTTCCCGGTGAAGGGCGGCGGGCTGCTCGGGCTGCGGCCGCACGTGTTCTACGCGACGGCGACGGACCTGCTGTCGGCCCCCGTCGACCTGCCCGCGATGGCGCGCCGCTACGCGGCACTCACGCTGCCGGTCGACGTGCTGTACGGCCGTGCCGATCCGATCCTGAACTGGCGCACGCACGGCGAAGCGCTCGCGCAGAAGTCGGCACGCGTGAGGTTGAAGGTCGTCGAAGGCGGGCACATGCTGCCGGTCACGATTCCCGACGCAACGGCGGACTGGCTGCTCGAAATCGCCGCCGCGCCGGTCGAGGCGCCGGCGCAGGGCGCGCACGTCGAGCATTGAGCGTCGGCGAGCCTGCCGGCCGCGCTGCGGCGCGCGCCGGTCAGGCTTCGTCGTCGGGCAGCGACAGCCCGAGCTCCGTGATGACCTCGCGCGCGCTGCGGAACGCCTCGACCGCCGCCGGCGCGCCCGCGTACAGCGCGCTGTGCAGCAGCACCTCGCGGATCTCGACGAGGCTCGCGCCGTTGTTGAGCGCGCCACGCACGTGGCCCTTCAGTTCCGTGCCGCGGCCGAGCGCCGCCAGCATCGCGCACGTGCAGAGGCTGCGCGTCTTCAGGTCGATGCCGCCGCGCTGCCACGTGCTGCCCCACGCGTGCTCGTTCAGCCAGTTCTGCAGCGGACGCGAAAAACCGTCGAGGTCGCGCATCGCGCGCTCGACGAATGCCTCGCCCATGACTTCGGTGCGGCGCGCCTTGCCCTGTTCCCTGTCCTGTTCGCTCATGTCGTGTCCTGTCTGAAGTCGTGACCGCTTCGGCGTCGCCCGCGGCCGGGTGGGTTCGCGTCATGTTCGCGGCGCGCGGGCGTTTCGTCAAAGACCGTGCCCTCGGGTCGCGGCCGGCTGCGTCACACGCGGAACGCCGGGCCGAACGCTACGTAACATCCAGCCCGGCGTTACGGCACCTTACGGGAACATCACAGCGCGTACACCGGCGCACCCGGCGCGCCCGTCCCGCGAAATCGCCATTCCTCCGTTTAATTCGCGCCGATATTCCCGATTCTCGCAACAAAGCGCCAGCGCATTGCGCGGAAGATGTCATGGCGCGGAATTTGCAGTAATGGCCCGGACACAACTTCCAATGTCGAGGCCACCATGCACCATTACTTAAAGAAGACGACGGTATCGCTGGCCGTCCTGTCGCTGCTCTCACTGTATGGCTGCGGCTCGGTCGACGGGCCGGTCACGCCGTCGATCAAGCCGAGCACGTCGGGGACGTCCGGGACTTCGGGGACTTCCGGGACGTCGGGCGGCGGCTCGTCGGGTACGTCCGGCGGCGGTAGTTCGGGGACTTCGGGTTCGTCGGGGACTTCCGGTACTTCCGGTACTTCCGGTACTTCCGGTACTTCCGGTACTTCGGGCACTTCGGGCACTTCCGGTACGTCAGGCACCTCCGGTACGTCGGGCACTTCCGGTACGTCGGGCACCTCCGGTACGTCAGGCACTTCCGGTACGTCGGGCACTTCCGGTACGTCGGGCACTTCCGGTACGTCGGGCACCTCCGGCACGTCAGGCACCTCCGGTACGTCAGGCACCTCCGGTACGTCAGGCACTTCCGGTACGTCGGGCACCTCCGGTACGTCAGGCACTTCCGGCACATCAGGCACTTCCGGTACGTCGGGCACTTCCGGTACGTCGGGCACCTCCGGCACGTCAGGCACCTCCGGTACGTCGGGCACTTCCGGTACGTCGGGCACCTCCGGCACGTCAGGCACTTCCGGCACGTCAGGCACCTCCGGTACGTCGGGCACTTCCGGTACGTCGGGCACTTCCGGTACGTCAGGCACCTCCGGCACGTCAGGCACTTCCGGTACGTCAGGCACTTCCGGTACGTCGGGCACCTCCGGCACGTCGGGCACTTCCGGCACTTCCGGCACCAACGCCACCCCGCTCGGCAACGTCCTCCAGCAAACCGGCACGCTCGTCACCGGACTGGGCACGACGGTCGCGAACGGCGGGTCGCAGGTCGGCGGCGTACAAGTCCCCGGCACGAACCCGGCGACGGCCACCAGCATCGGCAATGCAGTCACCAGCCTCGGCAACGGCGTGCAGTCGCTCGGCAACGGCGTCGCGGCCGGCCTCGGCTCGATCGGCGTGTCGCCGAACCCGCTCGGCCCGACGCTCACGTCGACCACCGGCCTGCTGACTGGCGCCGGCGGCGCCGTCAACAACCTCGGCAACGCGGTGACGAGCCTCGGCACCGGTCCGCTGGCGCCGCTCGCGCCGGCGACGACCCTGGTCGGCAGTCTCGTCAACACGGTCGGCCCCGCGGTCAACTCGACCGCATCGGCGCTGAACACGGCGCTGAACAGCGCGCCGGTCCAGCAACTCGAGACGCAGCTCGGCAGCGTGATCAACCCGATCACCAACACGCTGACCGGCGGCGTCACGACGCCTGGCGCCACGCAGACGCTCGGCAACGCGACCCTGCTCGGCGCCCCGCTCAGCGGCCTGCTGAACACGCTTGGCAGCGGCCTCGGCCTCGCCGGTACGCAGGTCGGCAGCGCGACCGGCAACCCGGTCGGCACGAGCGCGGGCGGCAGCGTGTCCCAGCTCGGCAACACGGTGACGTCGACCGGCGGCCTGCTGTCCAGCGGCAGTTCCAGCAGCGGCACCAACCCGCTCGCCCCGATCACGGGCGTGCTCGGTTCGCTGACGGGCGCCCTCGGCGGCGGCAGCAGTTCGAGCGGTTCGGGCAGCACCAGCGGCACCAGCGGCGGCCCGCTCGCGCCGATCACGGGCCTGCTCGGCACGGTGACGGGCGCGCTCGGCGGCCTCGGTTCGAGCGGCACCAGCGGCACGAGCGGTACCAGCAGCTCGGGCGCCGGCAGCCTGCTGGCTCCGGTCACCGGCCTCGTCAACTCGCTGACGCCGCTTGGCGCGAGCCTCACCGGCACGGTCACGACGCCTGGCGGCAACCTGACCAGCAACCTCGGCGGTGCGCTGACGAGCGGCCCGGTAGGCACGCTGACGGGCTCGCTGACGTCGGCGGCCGGCACGCTCGGCGCAGTCGGCACGGCCAGCCCGAGCGGCGCGGCCGGCACGGTGACGACGCCGTCCGGCAGCGGCACCGTCACGGCCGGCCTGACCGGCAGTTCGAACGGCGGCACCGCGGCTGGCGCGACCAACCTGCTGGCACCGGTGACGAACCTGCTCGGCGGCCTGCTCGGCGCCGCCCCGAAGCAGTAACGCGTCACGTATCAGAACCACAGGCCAATGGCCGGGCACATACCAATCCAAAGCCCGGCCGACGCCCGGCGCCACCCGCCAAGCGGGGGCGCCGGCCGTCATCCCGACGAGGATCCGATCATGAATTCCACGCTCGACGGCATCGCCGCGGCCCAGGACCGCCCGCCCCGTTCCGCCACGCCGTTCCGCGCCGGCCTGCTCGGCATCGCGGCCGGTCTCTTCGCGCTGTGGATCACGCGCGACCAGCCGACCCTCGACGCGGCCACGCGCGCGGTCGTCGCCAGCCTCGCGATCATCGGCACGATCGCGCTACATGAAATCTTCATCTCGCGCGTCTACCTGCGCCCGAGCGCGGGACTGTCGCGCCAGGCCGTGCGCCCGCTCGGGCTTGCTCGCGTCGCGACGCGGCTCGGCGCGCTGACGTCGATCTACGCCGGCATCGCCGCGATCTACTGGCTGCTGCCCGAATATCACGGCGCGTTCTACCTGCCGTTCTGGTCGCTGCTGCGCTCGCTCGCGCCGTACGTGATCGTCGCCGCGCCGTTCTACTTCGCGTGGATGGATCGCCACCAGCGCGAGACCGACGACGCGTACCTGCTGTGGGGCCGCTACCTGTTCCGCCGCGAGCAGCCCGCGAGCTGGCAGCCCGTGCGCGAGATGCTCGCCGGCTGGGGCGTGAAGGCGTTCTTCCTGCCGCTGATGACGGTCTACCTGTCGAAGGACGCCGATCACCTGAGCGCATCGCTTGCGCACGCGGCGAACGCGCCGATGACGATCGCGACCTTCGTGTTCCTGTACGACCTGTCGTTCACGATGGACCTGATGTTCGGCACCGTCGGCTACCTGTGCACGTTCCGTATCCTCGACAGCCACGTGCGCACCGTCGAGCCGACCACGCTCGGCTGGGTCGCCGCGCTGATGTGCTACCAGCCGTTCTGGTCGCTGATCTCGAACAACTACATCCGCTACGAAGGCTCGCTCTTCTGGGACAACTGGCTGCTGTCCGCGCCGACGCTGCGCGTGATCTGGGGCGCGGTGATCATCATGCTGCTGATGACCTATGCGCTATCGACAATTTCGTTCGGACTGCGATTCTCCAACCTGACGAACCGCGGGATCATCACGTCGGGCCCGTATCGTTTCACGAAGCATCCGGCGTACATCGCGAAGAACCTGTCGTACTGGATGGTGTCGGTGCCGTTCGTCGAGCCGCTCGGCTGGCAGGTCGGGTTGATGCACTGCGCGGGGCTCGTCGCGGTCAATCTGATCTACTACACGCGGGCGAAGACGGAGGAACGTCATTTGATTCGTGATCCTGACTATCGCGCGTATGCGGAATGGATCGCGCAGCATGGGTTGTTCGCGCGGATCAGGCAGGCGTTCGGGGTGCGGCAGGCGGGGTGAGGCGACGACGCGAGGAGATCGCCGCAACCACCGGGTGGAGCAGGTCGTTGTGGCTCAGCGATCCGTGGACGGGCCCGCTCCCATGGTCAGATCCTGGTGAAGTTCGTTTGCCGTGAAGTGTGTGTGATTTCGAGACGAACGCCGGCAAGCGACATCGACACGTCCGCCCCTTGCGACCGATTGTCGCGAAACACCCCCGATTCCCCGCGTTTCGTCGCTTTTCTCCCGCCGTCCGGTTGCCCGCCCCGTGCCCGTCGCGTATGGTGCTGACCGTCCGCGCGCCTGCCGCCCGGACCTTCGACCGTCGTCCCGCACGACGGCCGCGCGGGCCGTGCCCGCCATCACCGTCTCCGCGGCACCGCCCTTCGGCGCCGCGCGTTCATGAGGAGAGAGGCGTGATCCACAAAGTCCTGATCCTGTTCGCACTCTGCATCGCGGGCCTCGCCGCGATCGCCGCCGGTTTCCAGCACATCCCCAGCTGATTCGCGGCCCCGGCTCGCACGTCGAGCCCGGGGGCCGCTGCCATTTCCTTTCCCGTTTGCGATGAACCCCTTTCTCGATGCGCCCGGGACGGGCGCCTTTTGCCATGCGTATCGACGTACAGCATTCCCAGCACGACATCGACGATGAACTCGACACGCTCCATGCGCGTCTGCACCAGCCGGGCCATCGCCTGCACGGCCTGCCGGCCGTCGCGCTCGGCGACTCGGGCCTGATCGTCCGCCACCGCGAGGCCGACGGCGAATATTTCCTTTACATCGAGGATCCGTCGGCCCGGCAGCTCGCCGGCTACACGATCTTCAACCGGCTTCCCGAACTGCCGCGCCGCGCGGACCACTACCTGCGCGCGCCGCATACGCGGCTGCGCGGGTCCGCGCAACGCAAGGGGCTTGCGACGACGCTGTATCGATGGGGACTCGACGCGGGTCTCTGCCTGATCAGCGGCGCACGCCAGTCGGTCGGCGCGGCGCAGCTGTGGACCGCGCTCGCGCACGACTACCGGCACGGCTTCGTCGACGTCGAAGGCCGCGCGCTGCGCTATCTCGGCGAAACCGTCGCGGACGACGTGTACGGTGCGCTGCATACGCGCCGCCTGTTGCTCGGCAACGGATGGACACTCGGTGACCTGGCACGGGCAACCGGGATGAGCGACACGGTTGCCACCCAGCGTCAGGACACGACGTTTCCGCGGGACGGACGCGAATCGCATCACCTGCGCCTCGTCGCCAACGCGCGGCACGTTGCTCACGCGCCGATGCGATAATCCGGCGGATCCGCGCGCCGTCGCCGCGCAAGACTCCCACCCCTACGCTCCTCGATGACTACCGACCCCCGAACCGATTCCGAGCACCGCATTGATATCGTCGCGCTGTGCGGCAGCCTGCGTGCGCAGTCGTACAACGCGGCGCTGCTGGACGCGGCCGCACGCGTCGCGCCGCACGGGATGCGCGTCACGCGTTTCGATCGTCTCGGCGAGTTTCCGCTGTTCAACCCCGATATCGAAGATCCGTCGCCGGCCGCGGTGCGCGACCTGATCGAGCGGCTGAACGCCGCGGACGGCGTGCTGATCGCGAGCCCGGAATACGCGCACGGCGTGACGGGCGTGATGAAGAACGCGCTGGACTGGGTCGTGGGATGCGAGGCCGTCGTGTACAAGCCGGTCGCGGTATTGAACGCGTCGCCGCGCGCGACGCATGCGGACGCGGCGCTGCGGGAAACGCTGTCGGTGATGTCGGCGTGCATTGTCGAGCGCGCGTCGATCACGCTGCCGATCCTCGGCAGCCAGCTCGACGCGGCGGGCATCGCCGCGCATCCGCCGTTCGCGTCGGCACTGACCGACGCGTTGCACGCGCTACGCGCGGTGATCGACGAGCAGGCGCCGGGGCGCTAGACGACGACCGGCGCGGCCGAAGGCGGCCGCTATCGCGCCTTGGCGCGCGTGGTCTTCTTCGCGGGTTTCGCCAGCTTCGCGGCCTTCCCACGCGGCGCCTCCTTCTCCGGCTGCGCGCCACCGCCGGCCAGATCCTCGAGCCACGCCAGCGCATCGACGTACGACAGGAACTGCTGCAGGTATTCCGGCGACAGCTCGCGCATCGTCGCGAGCGACCGATGTACGAGGCTGTTCGAATTGAGCGGTCCCGCGTTGCGCGGCACCTGGTCGAGCGACTGGCGGTACTGCTGTTCGGTGCGGACCTTCGACCACATCGCGCGGAAGTAGTCGATCAGCGCGGGATCGATCCCGCGCCGGTCGGCCTGTGCATCGCGCGCGAGGCGCTCGACGAGCCCGCCGATCGCACCGCGCGCAGGCGCCTGCAGGTTCGCTTGCGCCGCTGAGCTGGCGGATGCCGCTTCACCGGCTCGCGCGACGATCTCCGCAAACCCTTCCAGCAGCATCGCGAGCCGCGCATCGAGCAACGCGCGCGCATCGCCGTCGAGCGCGGCTGCGCGCTTCTCGAGCGCGTCGAGCCGATGGAAGCGCACCGGATCGAGCCGGTCGGCGCCCTGCTCGCGCCACGCGTCGAGCGTCGCGCGCACGTGCGTCGCGTCGTCCGTCACTTCGCCTTCCCTCCGCTCGACGCGGTCTTGCGCGGCACCGGCGCGATCTCCACGCGGCGGTTCTTCGCGCGGCCTTCATCGTCCGCATTCGAGCTGACCGGCTGCTCGGAGCCGAACGCGGCCGCGAACACCGACTTCGCCGGCACGCCGGCATCGATCAACGCACGCGTGACCGTCAGCGCGCGCTTGGCCGACAGTTCCCAGTTGTCCGTGAACTGGCGGTTGCCGGCGCGCACCTGCTGGTCGTCGGCGAAGCCGCTGATCATCAGGATCTCGTCGCGCGTCTTCAGGTAGGCGGCCAGCGGCGCAGCCAGCGTCTTCAACAGGTCGCGGCCCTCGGGCTGCAACTGGTCGGAGTTCAGCGCGAACAGCACGTTGCCGCTGATGCCGATGCGGCCGTTCACGAGCGTCACGCGGCCGGCCGCGAGCGGCCCGGCCAGCGCCTCCTCGAGCGACTTGCGCTGCTGCGCTTCCTGCTGGCGCGCCCGCACCGCTTCCTCGAGCTTCGACGTGAGCTGCAACTGCATGCCGATCACGCCGACGAGGATCAGCACGAATGCGCCGAGCAGCACCGACATCAGGTCGGCGAACGCGGGCCACACCGGCGCGGAAGGCGCGCCGTCGTCGATTTCGTCGTGCATGCGTTACGCTCCGACCGATGCCCGCCGACCGGCGATCTGCTGCAGGTCCTCGACGATCTGCTTCTGCGACATCATGCTCAGGTCGATCACCTCGCGCGCCTGCGCGACGTAGTACTCGAGCTGCTCGTCGCTGCGCGCGAGCGATTTCTCGAGCGCGGCCTCGATGCGCTGCAGGTGGTTCAGCAGCTTGTCGTTCGAGTCGCCGAACACCTGCACGGCCGCACCGAACGCATCGCCGAGGCTCGCGACCTCGACGGCGCCCGCCGTGACCTGCGCGGCCACCGCATCGAGCTTGCGCGTTTCGGCATCGACGGTGTCGTTGAAGCGCGCGCCGACGCGGTCGAGCAGGTCGGCCGACGTGCTGACGAGCGCGTCGATCGCGGTACGCTGTTCGGTCGACGCGTGATTGACCGCGCCGAGCAGCGTCTCGAGCGTCGCGAGCAGGCGGCTGCGCTCCTCGAGCATCGCGGTGTCGCGCACCATGCTGTCGGACAGGCGCTGGCGCAATTCGGCGACGACGTCGGCCGCGGCCTTCGGCGCTTCCGACGCGGCCTGCACGAGGCGCGAGATCTCGTGGATCGTGTCGCTTGCATGCACCTGCGCCTGCGCGGTGATGTCGTTCGCGGTGCGGGTCAGCGTGTCGCAGATGTCCTGCTGGCGCGTCGCGGCCTGCGCGCTCGTCTGCGCCCATTCGTCGCGCAGCGCGGCGGCCATCGCGGCGAGCGAGTCGTTCCACGCGGACAGGCGTTCTTCGTCGCGAGCGGCCAGTTGCGTTTGCAGGCCCGTGTGCGATTCGCGGATCGTCGACAGCAGGTCGTTCGAGCGTTGTTCGAACGTAGACGCTTGTGCCGCCAGATCGCGCGTCGTCTGTGCCAGCGCGTCGCAGATTTCCTGCTGACGGCCCGCGCTGTGCACGCCCGCGCGCTGCCACTCTTCGCCGAGCTTTGCAGCCATCGCGGCCAGCGAATCGTTCCATGCCGACAGGCGTTCTTCGTCGCGTTCGGCCAGTTGCGTCTGCAGGCCCGTGTGCGATTCGCGAATCGTCGACAGCAGGTCGTCCGAACGTTGTTCGAAGGTGGACGCTTGTGCGGTCAAATCGCGCGTCGTTTGTGCAAGGGCGTCGCAGATTTCCTGCTGACGGCCCGCACTGTGCACGCCGGCGCGCTGCCACTCGTCGCCGAGCTTCGTCGCCATCGCGGCGAGCGAGTCGTTCCATGCGGAGAGGCGTTCCTCATCGCGCGCGGCCAGTTGCGTTTGCAGACCCGTGTGCGAATCGCGAATCGTCGACAGCAGATCGTTCGAACGTTGTTCGAACGTAGACGCTTGTGCCGCGAGATCGCGCGTCGTTTGCGCCAGCGCATCGCAGATTTCCTGCTGACGGCCCGCGCTGTGCACGCCGGCGCGCTGCCACTCGTCGCCGAGCTTCGTCGCCATCGCGGCCAGCGAGTCGTTCCATGCGGACAGACGCTCCTCGTCGCGTGCCGCGAGTTGCGTCTGCAAGCCCGTATGCGACTCGCGGATCGTCGACAGCAAATCGCTCGAACGTTGTTCGAACGTAGACGCTTGTGCCGCGAGATCGCGCGTCGTTTGCGCCAGTGCATCGCAGATTTCCTGCTGACGGCCCGCGCTGTGCGCGCCCGCGCGCTGCCATTCGTCGCCGAGCTTCGCGGCCATCGCCGTCAGCGACGCATGCCACGCCGCCAGGCGTTCCTCGTCGCGCGCGGCCAGTTGCGTCTGCAGCCCCGCATGCGACTCGCGCATCGCGGCAAGCGCCGCGCCCGAATGCCGCTCGAACGTCGCGGCGGCTTCGCCGAGCGCCTGCGCATGCTGGCCGGCCAGCGTCGCGCCGACCTGCTCCTGGCGCGCGAGCGCATCGCGCCACGCGTCGGACAGCCGGCTTTCGGTCGATTCGAGGCGCGTCGCGACGCCGTCGAGCAGGTCCGTCGACCGCTGCGCGAAGGTGTCGGTGAACTGGCCGAGCGTCGTCTGCAGCTGCTGCGCGACGGCGTCGCCCGCACGGCGCTGCTCGTCGAGCGCACGGTTCCAGACGGCCGTCACGTTCCCGGTGGTCTTCTCGAAACCGTCGGTCAGCCCGTCGAGCTGACGCTGCACGGCGCCCGTCACGGTGTCGCGCAGCGCGGCCATCTCCTGCGCGAGCCCCGTCATCGTCGCCGCGACGACCGGCTGCAGCGCGGCACCGGCCACGCGCGCGCTCTCGGCGGCGCTTTCCTTCAGCGCGTCGCCGACGTTCGATGCCAGGCCCGCATACGCGCGCTCGGTCCGATCGAAGAACGCCTGCTGGCTTTCGATCTGGCGATCGTGCAGCGCGACGCTGCGCGCCTCGAGCGTCGTCATCATCGTCTGCAGCCGGTCGACCAGGGCCGGCATCACGTCGGCCTGGCGCTGCAGCAGCCGGAAGGATTCGTCGCGCTGGTGTGCGGACGAATGCACGCGCAGCGTCGTCGCGATCTTCGCGTCGAGTTGCTGGCCCGCATCGAGCCGTTCGCGGCGCACGAGCGCGGACAGGAGGCCGAGCATCGCCGACGTCGCGACGCCCGCGATCGACGTGCCGAACGCGAAGCCGAGGCCCTTCACCGGCGCGATCAGCGACGCGCGGATCGCGTCGAGGTCGGTCGCGCTTTCGAGCGCGGCGCCCGTGCCCTTCAGCGTGACGACCATCCCGAGCAGCGTACCGAGCATGCCGAGCAGCACGAGCAGGCCGACGAGATACGGCGTCAGCGACGGGCCCGGCAGCGCGACGCGCGCACCTTCGACGCGTGCCCGCACGGCGCCGCGCAGGCCCGGGGGCAGCGTGTCGAGCCAGGTGTCGAGCTGCGCCGGCGGTTCGGTCAGCCCGGCCACGGCGCGCGACAGCGTGGCGGTCGCCTGCCGGTAGCGCCGCAGCTCCCACGCACCGGCGACGTAGCACGCGCCGATCAGCAGCGTGACGGCCGTCGCGAGCGGGTTCGACGCGACATAGCCGACGCCGATCCAGCACACTGCGAGCAGGCCGGCGATGAAGACAACGAGATCAAGACGAATTCTGGACATAGCGTAGGGATTAGCAGGTACGAAGGGCCGCGAGCAGCCCGTCTACCGTTTGAAACCGGACTTCGAGTTCGGCGAGCAGGATGCTTTGCATCTCGTTGCGGAACGTGTCGAGCCACGTGCCGGGCACGATCGCCGCGGCGCACGGTGCGTCGCCGTCGGGATCGGCATCGGCATCGGCCGCCGCTTGCGCGTCGGCCAGCGCCTGCCGTTCCGCGTCGCGCAGCCGCTCGAAGCGCGTGCCGAGCAGCGCGGGCACGGCGGACAGCAGGCTGCGCTCTCGCGCGCCGAGCACGCGCTCCATGATCGCGTCGAGCGTCGCGAGCCGCGCCATCCCGGACGCGCGCGCGGCCAGCGCGACCCGCAGGCGGCCGCGCAACTGGCCGATCGCCGTTTCCATTTCCTGCTGCAGGGACAGACAGCTCTGGCGGAAGTCCGCGAAGTCGGCCGTGTCGGCGGGCGGCGGCGGCATCTCGCCGGGGCGCCGCCGCGTACGCGGACGGTGGGCGGCCGTGATCGCCTGCGCGAGGTCGTGACGCACGCGCGCGCAGTCGCGCTCGGCGTCGTAACCGCGCACGCCGGCCGCGACGCCGGGCGGGCTCGCATTCAGCGCGGACGACAGCGTGATCGCGTCGGTCCAGCCGATCCATTGGCTCAGGCGGTCCGACAGCGTCTGCCGGGATTCCGCGACGTCGGCATCGGTCAGGCGCGCGAGCAGCCGGACGAGCGTCGGGCCGCTCAGTGCCGGGCGCGAGGGTGCTTGCACCATGCTGCAAACCGTCAAAAAAGGCAGCAGTTTACACGTCGTCGGGAGGTCGGCCGCCAGAATCGGGGAAGCGGCCCGGCACGGCACGCCGCGCAACCGGCGCGAACGCCCGCCGCACAAGGCTCGCGGGGCGGTCGTCGGGGTTTTCGCCAGCGCCGGCGTGGGTCAGGCGACGAGTCGGGCCGCGTTCCAGAGCCGGCGCGGGCGGGCGCGGGCCGGTTCGGGGTTCGGCGTTCGGCGTTCGGCGTTCGGCGTTCGGCGTTCGGCGTTCGGTGCTCGGTGCTCGGTGCTCGGTGCTCGGTGCTCGGTGCTCGGTGCTCGGTGCTCGGTGCTCGGGGCTCGGGGCTCGGGGCTCGGGGCTCGGTGCTCGGGGCTCGGTGCTCGGGGCTCGGTGCTCGGGGCTCGTGCGCAGCTCGTGCGCGGGGCTCGGGGCTCGCGCCTGTGCATCAACAAACGTTCACCCACATGCGTTTCCGTCACGGACGTGCGGTACCATCGCGACACCCGCCACGCGAATCGCGTCCGACGCGGGCCCGCGCCGCCATGCACCCGGCGCGCGGGCCACCTCCGGACGCATTCCGGATATCCGGCCGATATCGGCGAGTCGCAGCGCGCGCCCCCGGGAGACGGGTGGCGCCGCCCATGACAACGAGAGATCAATAACAGACGGGCCTGCCCGACCGCACACGATGATTTCCGACTTCATCGCGCGCCTGCGCGAGCGCTTCAGCAAACCGCCCACCCGGCAGGACTTCGCCGATCGCCTGATCGCCGCGCTGCGCGCGACCGGCGACACGCGCGAGTGGCTTCACGAGGGCGACAAGGGCCGTCTAGTGCAAGCGGACGTCCCGTCGAACGTGATCAACCTGCACAACCTGTTCCGAGACTACGCGGAAGCGAAGCCGGCCGAGCGCGAGGCGACGCTCAAGCGCCAGGCGAACGCGATGATGCAGCACGAAATTCCGGCGAACTTCGCCGACGTGCGCGCGCGGCTGCGCCCGGTGATCCGCAGCGCGACCGAGCGCGGCACGGTCGCGCTGCAGCTCGCCGGACAGCCCGGCGCGTCGGAGGTGGCATTCCGGCCGCTGTGCGAGAACCTCGAGATCGGCATCGCGTACGACGGCGAATTCAGCGTCGCGCGGCTGACGACCGCGCGGCTCGCCGAATGGGGTGTCAGCTTCGACGCCGCCTGCGACATCGCGATCGACAACCTGCGCGGCGTGTCGTCGGCGCCGTGGGCCGCGATGGGCGACGGCGTGTTCCTGTCGCAGTTCGGCGACTACTACGACGCGGCGCGGCTGCTGCTGACCGACCTGCTGCATCGCCAGTCGATCTCCGGCGCGCCGGTGGTGATGGTGCCGAACCGGGCCGTGCTGCTGCTCACCGGCGACCGCAACGCGGCCGGGCTCGCGACGATGGTCGAACTTGCCGAACAGGCGCGCGCGCAGCCGCGCCCGCTGCCGCCGCTGATGCTGCGCTGGGACGGCGCCGCGTGGCGAAATTTCGTCCCGGCGGCGCTGGAAGCGAAGCTGCACGCGCTGCGCGTGGACGAACTCGCCGGCGACTACCAGGATCAGCGGACGCAGCTGGACGATCTGCACAAGCGGGACGGCACCGACATCTTCGTGGCGACCTACACCGTGTATCGGCGGCAGAACGGCGAGCTGTTCAGTGTCAGCGTGTGGAGCGACGGCGTGCCGACGCTGCTGCCCGAGACGGACATCGTCGTGCTCTACCGGGAAGCGACGCGGCAGTCGGCGCACGTGCCGATGGCCGCGCTGCGGGACGCGTGCGGCGACCTGATGACGGCCACCGCGCACCGGCCGGTGCGGTACGAAGTGAAGGCGTTTCCGGACGAGGCGCGGTTCGCGGCGCTGCTGGAGCGGTTTCCGGCGGTGTGATGCGCGCTCGCGCGGGCGGATTGGGCGGATTGGGCGGATTGGGCGGATTGGGCGGATTGGGCGGATTGGGCGGATTGGGCGGATTGGGCGGATTGGGCGGATGGGCGGACGGGCGGACGGGCGGACGGGCGGATCGGGCGGATGGGCCGAACGGGCCGAAAGGGATCTCCCAGCTCGGACCGTCCCGCCACCGCCCGGAATGACCGGCCGCGCCGGCATGCCCGTCGGGAATGAAACGGCGGTGCGCGCGAGCGGCACTGCCTGCCGTCAGATCCCCGCTTTCGGCGCGTTCAGGATCAGCCGCAGGCCGAGCAGCGTGATCGCGCCGGCCGCGACGCGGTCGACCCACTTCTTCGCGCGCAGGTACAGTTCGCGCGGCCGGCGGGTCGAGAAGCACAGCGCGACGATCGTGTACCAGCCGAATTCGACGCCGAACACGAGCGGCGGCAGCGCCAGGTAGCACCAGAGCGGCGGATGCTGCGGCAACAGCGCCGCGAAGATGCTGCCGTACCAGATCGCCGTCTTAGGGTTGCTGAGCTGAGTCGTGAGGCCGGTCCAGAACGACTTGCGCGCGCTGCCGGCGACGACGGCCTGCGGGTCGTCCATCGCGATCGGCCGGTCGGCGCCGCGCCAGATCTTCGACGCCATGTAGATCAGGTATGCGCCGCCGGCCACCTTGAGCCCGACGTACAGCCATTCGACCGCCTGCAGCAGCGTGTAGAGCCCGGCCAGCGCGACGCCGCCGAACGCGATCCCGCCGATGCCCATGCCGAGCGCGGTCGCGAGCCCGTCGCGGCGCGACAGCCCGATCGAATTGCGGGCGACCAGCACGAAACTCGGGCCCGGAATCATTGCGCCAAGCCACAGCGCGGCCAGAATGGCGAGTACGGCAGCCGATGCAGTCATCGAAGTCTCCTTGGTCGGCGCCGAAACGCCGGCGCCTGCGTGTCGCGTCGAGAATCGAGTCGCATTGCATCGATCGCCGACGCTGAAGCCGACGATTCTGGCACGCTTCGCCGCCCGCCGAAAGCGCCCGCGCGCTGCTATGCTGGCTGCCGTTCCCGCCCTCGCGCCCCGCCCCATGATCGAGATCCGCGCCGCCCGCTATCCCGACGATGCCGCCGTCGTCGAAGCGATCTTCCGCGAATACATCGCAAGCCCCACCGTCAGCCTCGCGTTCCAGGACTACGAGCCGGAGCTCGCCGCACTGCCGGGCAAATACGCGGCGCCGCGCGGGCAACTGCTGCTCGCGTGGCACGGCGAGCGCGCGGTCGGCTGCGCGGCGTTTCGCGAAATCGACGCGACGACGTGCGAGATGAAGCGCGTATACGTGCGTCCCGACGCGCGCGGGCTGAACGTCGGCCGCCAACTCGTCAAACGGCTGCTGCGCGACGCGAAGGCGGCCGGCTATGCGCGGATGTGCCTCGACGTGCTGCCCGAGTTCGTCGCCGCAAGGCAACTGTATGGTTCACTCGGCTTCACGCCCGCGCCGCCGGTCGCGTTTAATCCGGTGCCGGGCACCGAGTTCCTCGGGCGGGATCTGTGATGAGCGCCACCGCACGCTGCGCCCTGGTTGCGCTGCTGGCCGCGCTGTCGTCCGGCGCACGCGCCGGCGGCCTGCCGCCATCGGTCGCGACGCAACTGCCGTCCGGCTACCAGCCGTTCGTCGCGCAGGAAGGGCCGGACCTCGGCAGCGGACGGCGCAGCTTTCTCGTCGTCGTGCATCGCGAAGCCGATACGCGCACACAGCCGTCGCCGCGCCCGCTGCTGATCTTCGAGGAGCAGCCCGATCGCGCGTACCGGCTCGCCGCGCGCAACGACCACGTCGTCCTGCGCGCGAACGAAGGCGGCCAGTGCGATCCGTTCGATCCCGAAGACGCCGCCGACAGCGGCCTCGCGGTGACAGGCCGCTATTTCACCGTGCAGAACTTCGTCGCCTGCGGGCAACACTGGAGCGACTACGTGACGTTCCGCTACGACCCGCGCACCCGCGGCTGGCTGTTCTCCAGCGAGGTCTACACCGAATCGTTTCCGCTCGACGACAAGCCCGACGAAGTCACCGTCACGCGCGCCGATGCGCACCGGCCGGTGTCGTTCGGCCAATGGCGGCGCAAGGACTGAACCACCGTGCAGGGCAAGCCTGCACGGGCGCGGGGCCGCACCGCTGCCGGGCATGAGGCCGCTCCGCCCGCCATCCTGAACCAGGTTGCGCCGCGCGCGCATCCGTACGACTCGCCTCCCCCCGCCAACCGGTCTACCATAAACGCTCGTCGCCGTTCGGGCGCGCGCCGGCGCAGCATGCGGCTTGCGCGTGGTCCCTTCCCACGTTGAACCAGCGCAGGAGGACGTCATGACGCAACACTTCGATGCGATCGTCATCGGCACAGGCCAGGCCGGGCCGCCGCTCGCCGCGCGGCTCGCCGGCGCCGGCATGAAAGTCGCGATCGTCGAACGCGGCCGTTTCGGCGGCACCTGCGTGAACACCGGCTGCATCCCGACCAAAACGCTGATCGCGAGCGCGTATGCCGCGCAACTCGCGCGGCGCGCGCAAGAATACGGCGTGTCGGTCGGGCCCGTCAGCGTCGACATGAAGGCCGTGAAGGCGCGCAAGGACCGGATCTCCGGCCGCTCGAACCACGGCGTCGAGCAATGGGTGCGCGGGCTCGACCACACGACGGTGTTTCAGGGTCACGCCCGATTCGAGCAGCCCGATGCGGTGCGCGTGGGCGACGACGTGCTCGAGGCCGAACGCATCTTCATCAACGTCGGCGGACGCGCGCAGATCCCGCCGATGCCGGGCCTCGACTCGGTGCCGTACCTGACCAACTCGACGATGATGGACGTCGACTTCCTGCCCGGGCATCTCGTGATCATCGGCGGCAGCTACGTCGGGCTCGAATTCGGCCAGATGTACCGCCGCTTCGGCTCGAAGGTCACGATCGTCGAGAAAGGCGCGCGCCTGATCCATCGCGAGGACGAGGACGTGTCGCAGGCCGTGCGCGAGATTCTCGAGAACGAAGGCATCGACGTGCAGCTCGACGCGAACTGCCTGAGCGCACGGCGCGACGGCGACGGCGTCGTGGTCGGCCTCGACTGCACCGGCGGCCGCCGCGAGGTCGCGGGCTCGCACCTGCTGCTCGCGGTCGGCCGCGTGCCGAACACCGACGATCTCGGGCTCGAACGGGCCGGCGTCGCGACCGACGCGCGCGGCTACATCACGGTCGACGACCAGCTGCGCACCAGCGTGCCCGGCATCTGGGCGCTCGGCGACTGCAACGGGCGCGGCGCGTTCACGCACACCGCGTACAACGACTACGAGATCGTCGCGGCCAACCTGCTAGACAACGACCCGCGCAAGGTGTCCGACCGCATCACCGCGTACGCGATGTACGTCGATCCGCCGCTCGCCCGCATCGGCATGACGCTCGCGGAAGCGAAGCAGACCGGCCGCCGGCTGCTGGTCGGCACGCGGCCGATGACGCGCGTCGGCCGTGCGGTGGAAAAAGGCGAGAGCCAGGGCTTCATGAAGGTGATCGTCGACGCGGACAGCCATGCGATTCTCGGCGCGTCGATCCTCGGCGTGACCGGCGACGAGGTCGTGCACGGCATGCTCGACGTGATGGCCGCCGGCGCGCCGTACACGACGATCAGCCGCGCGATGCACATCCACCCGACCGTGTCGGAGCTCGTGCCGACCTTGCTGCAGGATCTGCATCCGGTCGAATGAAGGATCGCGGAAACGGGCGTGCATCCTGCGCGCCCGTTATGCACGCGCGCTGCACATTGCCCATCCGGCCCCGTCACGCGGCGCCGCGCCATCGCAAACCGCACTGATAGCCAGTCGAATATTTAATTTTCACCTGGGCAAGCGCGCCTTTACCCTTTCGGCATCGCATCACAGGGCCACCGGCCCCCTCTGGAGCATTCCGATGACCGACCCCGGCACCGCGCAAGCCGTTTCCCGCCCGCACGCGACTTCCGTGTCCTATGGCGCGCTCGCGCTGCTCGTGCTGGCCGGACTCAACCTGCGTCCGTTCCTGACCGCGTTCGGCCCCGTGCTCGACCTCGTGCGTGCCGACACGGGCCTCGGTTTCCGCGCGGCGGCGCTGCTGACCACGCTGCCCTTCGTGCTGATGGGTGTCGTCGCCGGCCTCGGCGTCGGGCTCGCGCGGCGCGTCGGCGAGCAGCGCGCGCTGCTCGCCGCGCTGGCGTTGATCGCCGCGGGTTGTACCGCGCGCTTGTGGAGCGACGGCAGCACTGGACTGGCCGTCACGGCAATCGTCGCGGGGGCGGGCGTCGCCGTGGTGCAGTCGCTCGCGCCGGGCCTCGCCAAGCGCTGGTTCGTCGACCGGCTGCCGCTCGCGATGGGCCTCTATTCGGCCGCGCTGGTCGGCGGCGGTGCGTTCGGCGCGGTCGCGAGTCCGTGGCTCGCCGCGCACGGCGGCTGGCACCTGTCGCTCGCCGTGTGGGCCGTGCCCGCGCTCGTCACGCTCGCGCTGTGGCGCGCGAAGGCGCCGCGCGACGCGCTGCATGCCGCGGCGGTATCCGCGCCCGTCACCGCGTTCGTACGCATTCCGCGCGCATGGCAACTCGCGCTGTTCTTCGGCCTCAGCAACAGCGGCTATGCGAGCCTCGTCGCGTGGCTGCCCGCGTTTTATCGCAGCGTCGGCATGAACCCGCAGGCGAGCGGCAACCTGCTCGCGTGGATGGCGCTGTTCCAGGCGGCCGGCGCGCTCGCGATGCCGATGCTCGCGAAACGTTCGCACGATCGCCGCCCGGTGCTGTGGCTCACGCTCGCGCTGCAGGCGGCCGGCTTCGCCGGCTTCGCGACGATGCCCGCGCTCGCGCCGTGGGTGTGGGTCGCGAGCGTCGGCATCGGGCTCGGCGGCTTCTTCTCGATGAGCCTGATCGTCACGCTCGATCACCTGCCCGATGCGCGGCTCGCGGGTGCGCTCGCCGCGTTCGTGCAAGGCGTCGGCTTCCTGACCGTCGCCGCGAGCCCGTGGTTGATCGGCTGGCTGCGCGACGCCGGCGGCGGCTTCGCGATCGCGTGGTGGATGCATCTCGGCGTGATCGCGTCGATGGCCGCGCTGAACGCCACGTTCTCGCCCGCCGGCTACCGGCGCAGCATGGCGCGCCTCACCGGCGCCGCGCGCTGACACCGCACCACCGGATTCCCTGATCCGGACGGCCGCCGGCATCTTCCGGCGCTCGTCCAGCCGCCCGCGCATGGCCGGGCGCGGGCCGTCACGCCCATCGGCCGCGTATCGCTTCACCTCGAACAACATCAATCGGTATTGGAGACAGTCATGAAAAAGCTCGTCATCGCCGTCGCGCTCGCGCTGACGGCCGGCGCCGCCGCCGCGAAAGACCCGGCCGTCCTGCGCCTCGGCGTCGATCCCAGCTACGCGCCGTTCGAATCGCTCGCACCCGACGGCACGCTCGTCGGCTTCGACATCGATCTCGGCAACGCGATCTGCGAACGCATGAAGGTGCGCTGCGTGTGGGTCGAAAACGCCTTCGACGGGATGATCCCGGCGCTGAAGGCGCGCAAGTTCGACGGCGTGCTGTCGTCGATGAGCGTGACCGAGAAGCGCCTCGCGCAGATCGCATTCACCGACAAGATCAACAACGTGCCGCCGCGCCTCGTCGCGCGACGCGGCGCGAACCTGCAGCCGACGGCCGAGTCGCTGGCCGGCAAGAGCGTCGGCGTCGAACAGGGGTCGACGCAGGAGACCTATGCGCGCACGTACTGGGAACCGAAGGGCGTGATCGTGCGCACGTACCAGACGCAGGACCTCGTCTATCAGGATTTGATTTCCGGTCGTCTCGACGCGTCGCTGCAGTCGTCGGTGCAGGCCGATCTCGGCTTCCTGAAGACCGCGAAGGGCGCGAACTTCGCGTTCGCGGGGCCGTCGCTGCATGATCCGAAGACGCTCGGCGTCGGCTCCGCGATCGGCGTGCGCAAGGACGACGACGCGCTGCGCATGCAGATCAACCAGGCGCTCGCAAGCCTGATTCAGGACGGCACGTATCAACGGATCGCGAAGAAGTATTTCTCGTTCGATATCTACAACTGACGGACACGGCCGGTTGCGGCCGGCGGCTGAAAGGGGCGTCGCATGCGAGTGCGACGCCCCTTTCTTCTTTTCCGGAACCGGTTCGTCGATCCCTTTTTGACCCACGCTCGGTGCAATGGCATCGACCCATCCATCGTCTGACGACGGCCTCGCTGTCCGGCCCCCCGCGGCGTGCCGCCCGTTCCGCGACAGGCACGAAGCTTGCGCCTTGCGCCCGCTCGCCTGTTCGAACGGCGAGCGCGCGTCGCTTCGCGGCTGCTGCGATGCGTGATCGGCTGGCCAGCGCCGCATCCAATAACGAAGGAGACGTTGTCATGGACGAGACGAATGCATATCGCCGCTACAATCGCCGCCGCTTTCTCGCCGGCGTTGCCGCGGTGGCCGGCAGTGTCGCACTGCCGGGTTGCGGCGGCGGAGGGGACAGCATATCGGCCGTGGACGGCAATGCGCCCGCCCCATCGATCGGCGACACGCCGTCGCCGAACGGCGGCAATCGTTACAGCCTGCCGCGGCCGGCGTTGCCCGACCCGGCGAGTTCCGGCATCGATCACATCGTGCTGGTCACGATGGAAAATCGATCGTTCGACCATTTCATGAGCTGGGTGCCGGGTGCCGAGGGGATGCCCGCCAATCGGCAGTTCAGGGACGCGTTCGGCGGGACCAATGCACCGTTTCCGCTGTCGGCCAATCCCGCCTACGGCTATCAGGCATGCGCGTACCACGACCCGAACCACACCTACCAGGGCGCGCGCACGCAACTGGCTTCGGGCGAGATGAACGGCTGGCTCCTGACGCCTGGAACGAGCCTGACCCAGGGCGACCTGCTGCCGATCGGCTATTACACGTCGGCCGACCTGCCGTTCTTCAGCGCGGCGGCAAGCAGCTACACCATCGGCGACTTCTACTTCACCGGCGTGCTGACCAATACGTTTCCGAATCGCCTCTACCTGCACAGCGGCGCCACCGACCGCCTCACCGACACCCCCGACAATTCGTCGCTGCGCACGATCTGGGACAACCTGAGCGACGCCAGCATCGGTTGCAGTTACTACTACCACGACGTGCCGTTCACCGCGCTGTATGGCACGCGCTATCTCGGCATCTCGCATGCGTTCGCGGAGTTCCTGTCGAATGCGGCGGCGGGAACGCTGCCGCCATTCTGCATGGTCGACCCGGTTTTCGCGGGCGAGCTGCAAGGTGCGTCCGCGGACGACCATCCGCATGCGGACATCCGCGACGGGCAGGCGTTTCTCAACCAGGTGTATGACGCGCTGCGCACGAGTCCCACCTGGAACCGCACGCTGATGATCGTCGTATATGACGAGTGGGGCGGTTTTCTCGAGCATGCGGTGCCGCCGATCCGGCCGATCAGCAACAACGAGCTCGCGCTCGGCAACGACGGCAAGCTCGGCTTTCGCGTGCCGCTCGCCATGCTCGGCCCGCGCGTTCGGGCAGGCTCGGTGACGCGCTACCCGTTCGACCCGAGCTCGATTCACGCGCTGCTGCAATGGCGTTTCGGGTTGAAGCCGCTCGGCGTGCGCGGCAGCGATCCGGCGACCTTCAATCTCGCATACGCGCTCGATTTCAACGACGCGCCGCGCACGGACGCGCCGGCGTTCACGGTCCCGCAAGGTCCGTTCGGCGGAACGTGTCCCGGGGCGGCCGCGCCCTCGTCGCCCGGTTCGGTTACCGGCGTGGATCCGTCGCAAATGGCGGCCAATCCGGCGGCCAATCCGGCGGTCGACCGCTTCGCCGAGTTGCGCGAGAAGGCCGCGGCACTGGGGTTCAGGACCGGAGGCTGACGGCCACGCGGAGGCGGCGGCCGACACACCATACGGCGACAGGCGAGCGATGGTCGGGGATCCGTGGGGCAACACCCGGCTGATCGCCACGCATCAGCGCGATCGGTCGATCGCCGAGATCCGGTCGCGACTGGCAGATGGCCGGGGCCACGGACGATTCGGGTGAATCCCGAGCGGCGCATGCGACGTGGCCTCGACGATCGGCACGGCTTGCTTCACGCGCGCGCATCCGCCCTCCGTCCTCCGCTGTCGCAATCATTCAGATTCGCGTCGCGTGCAGATAAAACCTCCGCCCCCGGCCCGCCGTTAACCCGTTCGCAGTCCCGGCGCCCCGCCTTGCAACGCGGCGCCCGTCGTCGTTCGTGATCCGGAATCCACATCCACCGTCGGCCGCCCGTCGGGCCGCCGGCAAGGGAACGTCATGCGAAAACTCACCATCCGCGGCGGCCTCGTCGCGACCGTCGCCGGCTATACGGCGCTGCTCGTACTGGTCGTCGGCGCGTGCATCGCCGCGCTCTACGCCGGCAACGGCTCGCTCGAAGCGATGTACCGCGACGACACCGCGTCGCTGCTGCACCTGAAAACCAGCTCGGAGCGCATGCTCGTGCTGCGCGAACGCGTCAGCGACGTCGCGCAGATCATCAGCGCCGGCCAGCCCGCGAAGGCGGAAATCGCGCAGCTCCACACGCTCCTGAAGCAGAGCGACGACGAACTGGACGCGTACTCGCGGCTGCATGCGCGCGACGCCGACGAGCAGGCATTGTTCGATACGCTGCAGCAGCGCCGTCGCATGTTGCTCGATCAGGTTTTCCTGAAAGCGATGTCGCAACTCGACCACGACAACGCCTTCGACTTCCTCGACACGCACCGCACCGCGCCGCCGGCCCTCTTCACCGCTTACCAGGAAGCGATCGATGCGCTCGAATCGTTCCAGGTCGCGCGCCAGAAGGCGCGCTACGACGCGGCAGGCGAACGCTTCCACCGGATCGTGTGGGCCATGGCGGCGGTCGCCGCCTTCGCGCTGGTCGTCGGCTTCCTGGCGCAGCGCGTGCTCGCGAAGGCGATCATCGCGCCGATCCATCTCGCCGTCGCGCATTTCGACAGGATCTCGAAAGGCGACCTGACCGGCACGGTCGTCATTCCGGGCGAAAACGAAATGGCGTATCTGTTGAATGCGTTGAAGCGCATGCAGGACGGCCTCGTCGAAACCGTGAGCCAGGTGCGCACGAGCACCGAGACGATCGTCGGCGACGTGCGCACGATCGCGAGCGGCAACGTCGACCTGTCCGCGCGCACCGAGCAGCAGTCCGTCTCGCTGCAGCAAGCCGCGGCGAGCGTGGAGCAACTGACGGCAACCGTGCGCCAGAACGCGGACAACGCACGCGATGCGCGCACTTACGCCGAGGGTGCGGCCGGCATCGCGACAAAAGGCGGAGACGCGATGCTGCGCGTCGTCGAGACGATGTCGGCGATCTCGCACAGCTCCGCGCGGATTTCCGGCATCGTCGGCGTGATCGAAAGCATCGCATTCCAGACCAACATCCTCGCGTTGAACGCCGCCGTCGAAGCGGCACGCGCGGGCGAACAGGGGCGCGGTTTCGCCGTCGTCGCGACCGAGGTGCGGGGGCTCGCGCAGCGCTGCGCATCGGCGGCGAAGGAGATTCGCGAACTCATCGGCAATTCCGCGCAGCGCGTCGAAGACGGCAGCGGTCTCGTCGCACTCGCCGGTTCGGCGATGACCGAGCTCGTCGTCGCGGTCGAGCGCGTGAACGCGATCATGGGCGAAACGAGCATCGCCTTCGACGAGCAGTCCGCCGGCATCGAGCAGGTGAATGCCGCGGTCATCCAGATGGAGCAGACGATGCAGCGCAATGCCGCGCTGGTCGAGGAAGCGGCCGCCGCGGCGCTGTCGCTCGAGGATCAGGGCGCGCGGCTCAGCGATGCCGTCGCGCAATTCCGTCTGCGAGAAGCGGCGGCGGCGTGATGTAACGGCCCGGCCCGTGGCGGGCTGGCCGGCACGTCACGACACCCGGGCCGCAGCCCGGTGTCGTGACGGGAAACAGGTGGATCGCCGGTGTACGGTGTGCCGTGTGTGACTAGACCGCCCGCTCCAGCAGGTCGGTTGCGAATGACTTCGCATGCTCGACGGCCTCCTGCGCATCGGGGAATACACCGAGCTGCTCCCAGTGCTCTTCGGCCGCGTAGGTTCCCCTCACCGCCAGCGCCCGCTGAACGCGCAACTGCGCCGCGTATTTGCCGTCGTCCAGTGGCCGGGCCGTCGCGACGACCTTGTGCGGCGGGCTCGCTCGCTCCGGCTGAACCAGTTCGACGGAGCCACCGGCCGTGCCGATCGCCATCAACTCGTTCCTGGTCTTGCAGTCCGGGCAGTAGAAGCACCATCCCGCATCATCCTGGCGAGACTTGACCTGCCCGCGCGCCAGCACGGCACGACATTCAACGTTTTCGCAGATGAACGGCATAGCTGTCTCCGAAGTTGTTTGAGAGAAATCCTAGCATGTCCGTCGGCGGCGAAACCAGAAAAAAAGCCGGCCCCGAAAGGACCGGCCTCGCCGACATCGCACCGCGCAAATGCCGGCCCGCGCGGCGTCGTTCAGTAGCGGCTGCGCCCCCACAGCGTCTTCGGTTCGTCGAGCAGGCGACGCAACCCGCTGCGCTCGATCATCGTCGCCGCGACCGCCATCACGCGCTCGAGAATCGCGTTCTCGTCGACCGACAGCACGCGACGATCCTCCATCAGCACACGGCCGCCGACCATCGTCATGCACACGTCGGCCGCGTTTGCGAAACACGTCACTCGATACACCGGCATGTTCATCGGCATCATGTGCGGGCGGAACAGGTCGACAAGAATGATGTCGGCGAGCTTGCCGGCTTCGAGCGAACCGATCTCGTGATCGAGCGACAGCGCCTTCGCCGCGTCGATCGTCACCATCTCCAGCACCTTGCCGTGCGGCAGCACGTCCGGATCGCGGAAGTGGCGACGATGGTAGTGCATGCACTGCCACATGTGGCGGAACATGTCGTAGCCGCGATCGGGCGCCGCGCCGTCCGACGCGATCGCGACCGTCACGCCCGCGTCGATCAGCTCGGGCACCGGGCAGCGGCCGATGATCGACATGATCGCGCTCGGGTTGTGGACGATCGCGGTGCCGGTTTCCACGCACGCGGCGATGTCGGCGTCGGTCAGGTCGATGCTGTGCGACATGAAAGACGTCGGGCCGAGCAGTCCGAGCTCGCGATGCGCGAACGCGAGCGTGCCGGCGCGGTGCCCGTCCTGCGTGAACGTCAGGCCGCGCTCGCGCGCAAGCGCGCCGTAGCGTGCCGCCTGGTCGCGGAAATCCCGCTCGTACTGCGCGAGTTCCGGGTCATGCTCGGGCCCGTACACCGGCAGCGTGATCGCAATCCGGATTCGACCGTCGGCGTCGCCGTGGCATTCGTCGACGATGCGTTCGCACACGTCGTACATCGTGTCGAAATCGATGTCGCGCGTGTCGTTGCCATCCGGCGTGTGGCGTGTGTACGCGCGCGGCGTGGGCGGGCGCGACGGGCCGACGGCGACGATCGAGCGCGTGCCGGTTCGCACCACGGCATCGCAATGACGCCGCGCGTAGACGGGATCGTCGACGCGCATGATCGAGTTGCCGCCGCCGAGCAGCGACACGCCCGTCGTCACGCCGGCCTTCAACCGTTCGAGCGCGGCGAGGTGCGATTCGGTTTCCCAGAACGCCTCGTCCGAGGCGCGCGTGTAGATCGTCTCGGCCGCGGCCGACCACGCATCGCCGTCCGCGCCGCCGATCGTGCGCAGCATCGCGTGGCCCGCGTGCGCATGCGCATCGATCAGGCCCGGCAGCACGGCCTTGCGGCGTGCGTCGATCGTGCGTGCGGCACGGAAGCGCGCCTGCAATTCGGCGGTGTCGCCGACGGCGACGATGCGATCGCCCCTCACGGCAACCGCGCCGTTCTCGATCACGCGCCGCTGCGGGTCCATCGTGATCACGCAGCCATTCGCGATCAGGGTGTCGATCGCTTCGCGCCGGTCGTCGGCCTTGTCCTCGGTCGTCATCGTTTCGGTGTCCTGTTGTAGTTCGAAGGGGCCGGGCGCCGCCGCACGGAAAAACCGCCGGGCAGTCGTCCGGCGGTTCGGCGGCGGCACGCCGATCGGGTCGTCACGCGGAGCGGGCCGGCGCGGCCACGCGCGCCTTCAGCTTGCGCTGCGCCGCGCTGATCGCGATGAACACCACCGCGTTCACGGCGAGCGCGACGAGCCCGGGGTTGATCGACGTCAGCGTGTTCGACGCGCCGGGGAACAGCGAGACGAGCGTCACGCCGTAGTAGTTCGTCAGCGCGATCACGATCGCACCGGCGACGATCCCCGCGAACGCGCCTTCCCGCGTGCCGAACGGCCGCTTCAGGAAGCTCGACGCGAGCATCGGCACGAGCTGCGTGAGCAGGCTCGACGAGAAGATCGCGAGCGTGACGAAGGTCGCGCCGCCGCGCAGCACGAAGTAGACGACCACCAGCGTGAAGATCGGCAGCGCGATCCGCGCGACGCGCGTCACCTCGCGGTCGGTCGCATTCGGCGCGAAGCCTTCGCGGTAGATGTTGCGCGCGATCGTCGTCGAGGCGTTCAGCATGATCAGCGAGCCCGGTACCAGCGCGGTCAGCAGGCCCGTGCCGCCGACGATGCCGACGAACCACGCGGGGAACGTCTGCTTCACGAGACGCAGCAGCGCGAGGTCGGTCTGCGCGCCTTCGAGCCCGTGCACCGTCATCACGGCCGCGAAGCCGACGAGGAACAGGAACGCGATCAGCACCTGGTACAGCGGCATCAGGATCACGTTGCGGCGCAGCGCGCGTTCGTCCTTCGCGACGTAGATCGCGGTGAAGCCGTGCGGATACAGGTAATAGCCGAGCGACGTGAGCAGGATCGTCGAGTTGTACCAGCTCAGGTTGAAGCCGTGCTCGGGCATGCGCAGCAGTTCGGGATGCGCGGCGTCGATCTTCGCGAACATCTCGCCGAGGCCGCCGTAGTAGTGGATCGGCAGGTACAGGCCGAGGAAGATCGCGATCGCGAGGATCAGCACATCCTTGAAGATCGCGATGCTCGCCGAACCGTGGATGCCCGACACGACCATGTACACGGCCATCAGCGTCGCGGCGATCCAGATCGCGGCCGCTTGCGGAATCAGCCCGTACGACATCTCGGACACGATCACGCCGAGGCCGCGCAGCTGGATCATCAGCAGCGACACCATCGCGAACACGGCCACCACCGACACCAGCACGCCGATCGCGCGGCTGTCGTACTTCGACGCGAAGTAGTCGGCGAACGACACGAGCCCGCGCGCCTTCGCGTAGCGCCACACCGCGGGCAGCATCCAGTAGCCGATCACGAACGCGAGGCAGCCGTACGACAGGATGTAGAACGCGGGCACGCCCTTGCTGTAGGTCCAGCCGCTCGCGCCGAGGAACGAGAACGTCGAGAACGCCTCGCCGGCCATCAGCAGGAACGTGAGCAGCGAGCCGAAGCCGCGCCCGCCGACCGCCCACTGCTCGAGCGTGAGCTTGCGGCCGCGCCGCGCCATCACGCCGATCGCGAGTGCGAACACGGCGAACGCCGCGATGATGATGATCGAGGCGTTCATCGCGCGTCCCCCGTGCGGCCGTCGCGGGCCGCGTCGCGCTCGTCGAGATGGAACAGGATCGCGAGGATCGCGGCGGTCGCCGCCATCCAGATCAGGTTCCACACGAGCAGGAACGGCAGGCCGAACAGCAGCGGCCGCACCTCGGCGATCGAGCCGCCGGTGTACATCCCGACGAACGGCAACGCCGCGAGCAACAGTCTGAATTTCATCTATGTCTCCTCCGGAAGACGCGCGAACGCGTCAGGACATCAGAACTTCTGGCGGATGCCGACCACCACCGCCACCTGCGACGTCGTCGACGACGGCCCGTCGGTCCCGTCGATCCACGCGTGGCCGACACCCGACGACGCCTTCTGGTAGAAGCCGTTCACGTACACGTCGGTGCGCTTCGACAGCAGGTACTGCAGGCCGGCCGACACCTGCTGGTAGTGACCGTCGTCGGCGCCGCGCGCGACCTTCGTATAGGTGTAGCCGGCCGCGGCCATCAGCGCGGGCGTGATCAGGTAGCGCACGCTGCCTTCGTAGTTGTTGAAGCGCAGCGCGCCGCCCGTCGCCTGGCTGAAGTTCGAGCCCGTGTACAGCAGCCCGAGCGTCGCCGCGCCGATCGTGTAATTGCCGCCCGCGCCCCAGATCTGCTGGCGCACCGCGTTCGACAGGCCGGCGCCGAACACCGACGCCGAGCCCGGGTAGTAGTTGTCCGTCGCGACGGCGCCCGTCGCGCTGGCCGCCGGATGGTTCACGCGCGCATAGGCGGCGCCTGCATTGAGCGGCCCGTGCGTATAGGTGACGCCGGCGCTCCACGTGTTGTCGTTCGAGAAGCCCGTCGAGTTCGAGAACCCATACATCAGGTTCGCCTGCAGGCCCGCGATCGTCGGCGACACGTACTTGACCGCGTTGTTGGTGCGGAACGTGTTGTTGATGTCGTCGTTGTCGAACGGATGCGTCGAGTACTGCGCGAGGAAGCTGCTCATCTGCAGCGAGCCGAGAATGTCCTGCGTCGAGTTGTACTGGCGGCCGAGCGTCACCGCACCCCAGTTCGCGCCGCTCAGGCCGACCCATGCGGAGCGGCCGAACATCCGGCCGCCCTGCCCGAGCGCGCCGTTCGCGACGTTGAAGCCGTTCTCGAGCCGGAAGTTCGCCTTCAGGCCGCCGCCGAGATCCTCGCTGCCGATCAAGCCCCAGCGCGGGCCCGATTCGTTGCCGCCCGTGAACTGCCACAGCGCATGGCCCTTCGCGTTGTTCGTGTAGGTCACGCCGGCGTCGACGATCCCGTACAGCGTCACTGTCGACTGCGCGTGCGCGGCGCCGGCGAACAGCATCGCCATGGCCGCGCTCATGCACGCGACGCCCGTCTTCCTGCCCATCGTTCGCACCATCTCCGTCATCTCCTCTCCAAACCGTCTTGTCGATGTTGTGTTGTGTTTTGTTGATGCTGGCCATACGCGCCGGTCGGCTTGTATAGACAGTGACTGGATGGTATCCAGCCGCAATCGCATCAAGAAATGAAATGTTCAACTGGCCGGCAGTTGAAAATCGAATGGAGACGAACGAAGGGGAAACGGGCGGCGAATGCGCGTGTCTGAAAGCCGATAGAAAGCGTGGAAGCCCGCCGGACGCGGCGCATTCTGCTCAGACATGAATGGCTCGCGTAAGCAAGCTGACGAAACGGTAACGCACGAGGCGCCTATGCGGTTTTCCCGGATAGACCGTGCATCGGCCGCCGCAGCGCGGCGTCGAACGGATTCGTGCGCGGGCCGATCGCGTCGGCCTGGCGCCGCAGCAGCTCGACGACCATCGGCATCCGGTCGTCGCCGAGCCGCGACGCCAGCGTGCCGACGCTCAGCGCGCCGACCGGATAACCGGTGCGATCGAGGATCGGCACCGCGACGCCGGCCATCCCGTCGAGCACGCCGCTGTTGCGGCCCGCGTAGCCGAGCTCGCGCACGCGCTCGATCTCGGTGCGCAGGTAGACCTCGTCCAGCACGCCGTAACCGCGAATGCGCGGCACGTTGAAGCGGATCACCTCCTCGCGCTCGGCTTCCGGCAGGAACGCGAGGATCGCGAGGCTGCCCTGCCCGACCCCAAGCGCGATGCGCCCGCCGATGTCGCCGGTGAACGAGCGGATCGGGAACGGGCCTTCGCACAGATCGAGACACACCGCGTCGAAGCCGCTCTTCACGAGCAGGAAGATCGTCTCGCCGAGGCTCGCGCACAGCCGCAGCAGCGCAGGCCGGCACAGCGTGCGCATGCTGCTCGGGTTGCCGGCCAGCGCGGCGAGCGCAAAGAAGTCGACGCTCAGCCGGTACAGCTTCGACTGTTCGTCCTGCTCGACCATCCCTTCGGCGATCAGCGATTGCAGAATCCGGTGCGCGGTGCCCTGCGTGAGGCCGACGGCCTTCGCGAGGTGCGTGACGCGCACGCCGTCCTGCTGCATGCCGGCCAGCGCGCGCAGGATCGCGAACGCACGCTGCAGCATGCCGGTGCCCGGCGCGCCGGCCGCATCGACGGCGGCGTCCTCGTCCGCGGCCGGCATGCGTACGGCACGCGACGTTCCGCGCGAATGCGGTTCCTGCATGCGAATTCTCCTCGATGATTTCATTGAACGGAATACATCAACCGCCATTGTCGTGCCGCCAAAATGCGCGGGGCATCCGGGTGTGCACGGGATTGACGCGCGTGTTTCACCACCTGGCCGCCCTTCACTCAACGGAACGATTTTCCGGCGACGCAGCAAAGCATTCCGTTCACTGGAATTTTTCCGAAATTCATCTCGTTGAGCAGAATTCCAAATTGACGCTCCGAAATATGGCTGGCTAGAGTCCGCGTCAATGACGCACCGGCCATGCGGTGTGCGAACCCGGAGTGCTCCATGTCGTTTCTCACGCTTACGGATCTGACGAAATCGTTCGGCGAGCTCACCGCCGTCGCCGACGTCAACCTGTCGGTCGAACAAGGCGAATTCGTGTCGCTGCTCGGGCCGTCGGGCTGCGGCAAGACCACGACGCTGCAGATGATCGCCGGCTTCGTCGACGTCACCCGCGGCCGCATCGCGCTCGACGGGCAGGACATCACGCACATGAAGCCGAACCGCCGCGGGCTCGGCATCGTGTTCCAGAGCTATGCGCTGTTTCCGCACATGAGCGTCGCGGAGAACGTCGGCTTCGGGCTCGACATGCGCGGCGTCGACAAGGCGGAGCGCGCCGAGCGCATCCGCGCGGCGCTCGCGCTCGTGCGCCTCGATGCGCTCGCGCACCGTTTTCCGCGTGAATTGTCCGGCGGGCAGCGGCAGCGCGTCGCGATCGCGCGCGCGGTCGTGATCGAGCCGCCGGTGCTGCTGCTCGACGAGCCGATGTCGAACCTCGACGCGAAGCTGCGCGAGGAGATGCAGTTCGAGCTGCGCGCAATCCAGCGCAAGATCGGCACGACGACGATCATGGTCACGCACGATCAATCGGAAGCGCTGTCGATCAGCGATCGCGTGGTCGTGATGGAAGCCGGCCGCATCACGCAGACGGACACGCCGTACCGCGCGTACGAACGCCCGGAGAACCATTTCGTGTCGCAGTTCATCGGCAAGGCGAACCTGCTGCCCGGCACGATCGTCGCGCACGACGGCGACGCGATCCGCATCGATCTCGGCCACGATCTCGCGGAGACCGGCCGCACCGCGCACCTGCCGGCGCGGGAGCGCGACGTGCGCATCGGCGACGCCGTGTCGGTGTGCATCCGTCCCGAGAAGCTGCGACTGTGCGCACCCGGCGCGGGCCGCTTCGCCGCGACCGTCACGAGCCGCTTCTTCCTCGGCAGCCAGTGGCTGTACCGCGTCGACAGCGCGCTCGGCGAAGTGCTCGTGTGCTGCCAGAACGAAGGCGCGGAGCCGCTCGCGGAAGGCGCGCCGGTCGGCGTCGACTGGCACAGCGACGCGGTGCGCGTGATGCGCCGGGAGGCCTGAATGGGACAGCCTACCCGTCCGCTTTCGACCGACGGCGCGCCGGCCGGGCTCGCGCAGTCGGCCATGGCTACCGCGGACGCCGTGTCGCCCCGCGCCGCCGGCAGCCGCACGTGGCGCGCGACGTGGCGCGCCCATGCGCCGCTGTGGCTGATGTGCGCGCCCGCGTTCGCGCTGTTCGCCGCGCTCGTGCTCGTGCCGCTCGCGATGACCTTCGCGCTCACGTTCTCCCGTTACGACCCGGCCACCGGCCCGATCGCCGCCTTCCAGCTCGGCAACTACGCGGAGGTGCTCGGCTCGTCGTACTTCCATACGATTTTCGCGCGCACGTTCGGCATCGCCGCGCTGACCACCGCGATCTGCGTCGCGATCGGCACGCCCGAAGCGTACGTGCTGTCGAAAATGCGCGATCCGTGGCGCTCGCTGTTCCTGCTCGTCATCCTTGCTCCGCTGCTCGTGTCGGTCGTCGTGCGCGCGTTCGGCTGGAGCATGCTGCTCAACACGAGCGGGCTCGTAAACCAGGCGCTCGGGCTCGTCGGCCTCGGGCCGTACAAGCTCGAATACACGACGTTCGCGATCGTGATCGCGCTCGTCCACGTGATGCTGCCGTTCATGGTGATTCCCGTCTGGACGGCGCTGCAGCGGCTCGATCCGCAGACCGAGCACGCGGCGCTGTCGCTCGGCGCGTCGCCGTTCACGACGCTGCGCCGCATCGTCGTGCCGCAGCTGATGGCGGACGTGCTGTCGGGCAGCCTGATGGTGTTCGGGCTGTCGGCGAGCGCGTTCGCGATTCCCGGCCTGCTCGGCGGACGCCGCCTGAAGGTCGCGGCAACCGCCGTCTACGACGAATTCCTCGGCTCGCTGAACTGGCCGCTCGGCGCGACGATCGCGGTGCTGCTGCTGGTCGCGAACCTCGTCGTGATGCTCACCTACTACCGCGTGCTCGAACGCCGCTATGCGCGCAGCCTCGGAGGCGCTTCCCGATGAGAAAGAACGGTCCCATTGCGCTCGCGTTCCATACGCTCGTGATCCTGTTCGTGCTCGCGCCGCTCGCGATCGTCGTGCTGGTCGCGTTCACGCCCGACGAAACGCTGACGCTGCCGACGCATGGCCTGTCGCTGCGCTGGTTCCGCGCGATCCTCGACTATCCGGACTTCGTCACCGCGTTCGTCAACAGCGTGAAGCTCGCGTTCGCGTCGGCGACGCTGTCGCTCGCGATCGCATTGCCCGCCGGGCTCGCGATCGGCCGCGCGACCTTTCCCGGCCGCGCGTTCCTGAACGGCCTGCTGCTGTCGCCGCTCGTGATTCCCGGCCTCGTGCTCGGCATCGCGCTGCTGCGCTTCTTCGCGCTGATCGGCGCGACCGGCTCGTTCGCATGGCTGGTGCTCGCGCACATGATCGTCATCACGCCGTTCGTGATGCGGCTCGTGCTGGCGTCCGTCGCCGGCCTCGACCGCAGCGTCGAACAGGCCGCATGCTCGCTCGGCGCCGATCCGTGGACGACGTTCCGCCGCATCACGCTGCCGATGATCCTGCCTGGCATCACCGGCGGCTGGCTGCTCGCGTTCATCAACAGCTTCGACGAGCTGACGATGTCGATCTTCGTCACGTCGCCGCAGACGGTCACGCTGCCGGTGCGCATGTACATGTATGCGACCGAATCGATCGATCCGATGATGGCGTCGGTATCGGCGCTGGTCATCTTCATCACCGCCGGCGCGATGCTGCTGCTCGATCGCGTGTACGGCCTGAACCGCATCCTGATCGGCCAACACTGATGACGACTTTCGTTTCCCGTTCCACCGACAGCGCGGACGACGGCGCGCAATTCGTGCGCGTCGCCGAACGCGAGCGCGCCGCCGTCGCGTTCACGCTCGACGGCCGGCCCGCGCACGCGCTCGCCGGCGACACCGTGCTCACCGCGATCCTCGTCGGGCAGCGCCGCGTGCGCGTGAGTGAATTCAGCGGCAAGCCGCGCGCGGGCTTCTGCCTGATCGGCGCGTGCCAGGACTGCTGGGTCCGCACCGAGGCCGGCGCCCGCGTGCGCGCATGCTCGACGCCGATCGCCGATGGCATGCGGATTCTCACCGGCGCGCAGCCCGCCACGGCCGGAGACGCATCATGAGCGACGCACTGCGACCGGTGATCGTCGGCGCGGGGCCGGCCGGCGTGCGCGCGGCCGAGGCGCTGGTCGACGCGGGGCTGCGCCCCGTCGTGATCGACGAGAACGCGCGCTGGGGCGGGCAGATCTATCGCCAGCCGCCGGCCGACGGCGCGTTCGCGCGCGGCAAGCGCGTGCTGTACGGCTTCGAGGCCGCGAAGGCCGATGCCGTGCACCGCACCATGGCCGCGTTGCTGCCGCACATCGACTATCGGCCGGACACGCTCGCCTGGGCGTGCGGCGCGGGCCGCGTCGACACGCTGCAGGACGGCCGCGAAACAACCGTGCCGTTCTCGCATCTGATCATCGCGAGCGGTGCGACCGATCGCATGCTGCCGGTACCGGGGTGGACGCTCGCGGGCGTCTATACGCTCGGCGGCGCGCAGGTCGCGCTGAAGGCGCAGGGCTGCGCGATCGGCAGCCGCATCGTGTTCGCGGGCACGGGGCCGCTGCTGTATCTCGTCGCCTATCAGTACGCGAAGGCCGGCGCGCAGGTCGCGGCCGTGCTCGACACGAGCCCGCTGCGCCGGCAGGCTGCCGCGACGCCCGCCCTGCTGCGCATGCCGTCCACATTCGCGAAGGGGCTGTACTACATCGGCTGGCTGCGCGCGCACGGCGTCGCGATCGAAACCGGCGTCACGCTCGAGCGCGTGCTCGGCAAGCGGCACGTAACGGGCCTCGCATGGCGCATGGCCGGCGGCGACGCGCCGCCGCGGATGCTCGACTGCGATGCGCTCGGCCTCGGCTTCGGGCTGCGTTCCGAAACCCAGCTCGCGGATCTCGCCGGCTGCCGCTTCCGTTTCGATCCGCTCGACCGCGCATGGCTGCCCGAACGCGATGCGGCCGGCCGCACGTCGGTGCGCGGCATCTACGTGGCGGGCGACGGTGCCGGCATCGCAGGCGCCGACGCGGCCGAGGCGTCCGGGCGACGCGCGGCGCTCGCGCTGCTCGAGGATGCGGGTATCGCGATGCCGTCGTCGTCGCCGTCGCTGGCCGGCAAGCCCGATGTGGCGACGCTCGATCGCACGCTCGCCCGGCTCGGCGCGTTCCGTGCCGGCCTCGAAGCGGCGTTCGCGCCGCCCGCCGCACTCGCCGCGCGCTGCCCGGACGACACGATCGTGTGCCGCTGCGAGGAAATCGACGCGGGTACGCTGCGACGCTGCATCCGCGGTGGCGAAGCGACCGAGCTGAACCGGCTGAAGGCGCTGACACGCGCCGGGATGGGCCGCTGCCAGGGTCGCATGTGCGGCGACGCGATCGCACTCGTGCTCGCCGAGGAAACCGGCCGCGCGCTCGCGGACGTCGGCCGGTTGCGCGCGCAACCGCCGGTGAAGCCGTTCCCGATCTCCGCCGCACTCGCGGGCGACGATGTCACGGCGATTCCCGACGAGGCACGCGATGAGTGAACGCCGTCACTACGACGTCGCGATCGTCGGCGGCGGGCTCGTCGGCGCTTCGGCTGCGCTGGCGCTCACGCGGCACGGCTTGCGCGTCGCGCTGTTCGAGCGCCGCGACTGCGGCGCGCAGGCAAGCGGCGTGAACTACGGCGGCGTGCGCTGCCAGGGCCGCCCCGCCGAACAACTGCCGCTCGCGCTGCGCGCGCGGCGCATCTGGGATCGCCTGCCCGAGCTGATCGGCATCGACGGCGAATTCGTCGTGTCGGGTCATTTGCGGCTCGCGCGCAGCGACGCCGATCTCGATGCGCTCGATGCCTACGCGACGCTTGCCGGCGAGCACGGCTTGCCGTTGCAGGTGATGTGCGGCGACGCGTTCCGCCGCCGCTACCCGTGGCTCGGCCGCGCGGCGGTCGGCGGCTCGCTGTGCGCGACCGACGGGCACGCGAACCCGCGCGTCGTGTCGCCCGCGTTCGCGCGCGCGGCCCGCGCGGCGGGCGCCGACGTGTTCGAGCACACGCCGGTCGACGACGTCCGGCACGACGGCACGCGTTTTCATGTCGCTGCGGGCGGCCGCGCGTGCACGGCGACGTGGCTGATCAATTCGGCCGGCGCATGGGCGAACACGATCGCCGAACGCTTCGGCGAAGCGGTGCCGATGGAGCCGATCTACCCGAACATGTGGGTAACCGAACCATTGCCGCCGTTCATCACGCACAACCTCGGCGTGTACGGCGGCGGCGTATATGCGCGGCAGGTCGCGCGCGGCAACTGCGTGATCGGCGGCGGGCGCGGCCGTGGCGACGGCGAGTTCGGCCAGCCGTCGGTCGACACGACGCGCGCCGTGATGCGCGACGCGTGCGCGCTGCTGCCCGCATTGCGCGACGCGCTGCTGATCCGCACGTGGAGCGGCGTCGAAGGCTGCACGCCCGACCACAACCCGATCATCGGCGCGAGCCGCACGACGCCGAACCTGCTGCATGCGTTCGGCTTTTCCGGCGGAGGCTTCCTGCTCGCGCCGGGCGTCGGCGAGGTACTCGCCGAGCTCGTCACGACCGGCGAAACCGCCACGCCACTCGATGCATTCTCGATCGGCCGCTTCTTCCCCCAAACCGCGCCGACCGCCCCTTTCCGTCAAGAGGAGACCCAACGATGAAACTGCTCGGAACGATCGCGGCGGCTGCCGCCCTCTGCCTCGCAGGCGCCGGCGCGCCGGCGTTCGCGCAAACCAAGACGATCTACGTCGGCATGAACGGCGGACCGATGGAGAAGGCCTATACGAGCCAGGTGCTGCCCGACTTCGAGAAGGCGAACAACGTGAAGATCGTCGTCGTGCCCGGCACGTCGTCCGACGTGCTCGCGAAGCTGCTCGCGAACCGCAACAAGCCGCAGATCCACGTCGCGTTCCTCGACGACGGCGTGATGGCACGCGCGGTCAGCCTCGGCGTATGCCAGAAGCTCGACGATGCGCCGGTGCTGAAGGAGCTGTATCCGTTCGCGCGGATGAAGGACGACGTCGGCGCGGGCGTGCAGCTCGGGATGACCGGCATTGCGTACAACAAGAAGCTGTTCGCCGAGAAAGGCTGGGCGCCGCCGACGTCGTGGATGGATTTCGCCGACCCGAAATACAAGGGCAAGGTCGTGTTCCAGTCCGCGTCGAGCAGCACGTTCGGGCTGCACGGATTTCTCGCGATCAACCGGCTGCTCGGCGGCAGCGAACAGAACGTCGAGCCCGGCTTCAGCAAGTGGGCGAGCACGGTCGGGCCGAACGTCGTCGAGTACATCCCGAACTCGGCGAAGATCTCCGAGATGGTGCAGACGGGCGAGGCCGGCCTGTTCCCGCTGACGCCGACCGGCGTCGGCGACCTGCAGGACAAGGGCATTCCGGTCGCGTATGCGAACCCGAAGGAAGGCCCGGTGCTGCTGCTCGTCGACCTGTGCGTGGTCGCGAACAACCCGGATCCGCAACTGGCCCAGAAGCTCGCGCAGTTCCTGCTGTCGGCACCCGCGCAGACGAAGGCGGCCGAGGCCGGCAAGCAGATCCCGACCAATCGCCTCGCGAAGATGCCCGCCGCGATGCAGCAAAGCCTCGGCAACGTCGACGATCTGGTGCGCAAGGTGACGGTGGTCGACTGGACGGCGATCAACGCGCGCCGCGCGCAATGGGACACGCGCTGGAACCGGCAGATCGAGCGGTAACGGGCACCGGCGCGCGCGGGCACGGCCGTGCGCGCCGCGACCATCATTTGCGGGAGTGATGACACTCCCCTTTTTCTGCGGATTTGACCGGGGCGGCGGTGCCGACAACACTAGCCCGCAGTGCCGCATGCGTTGCAGAGACGGCACGCGCCCGCCCCCTTCAGAGCCCGCCATGTACCCGACCGACACCGTGCAATCCCCGAGCGCCGCCCGGCCGCTCGCCGACCGGCAGCTTCGCCGGATCGTCATCGCCTCCGTCGCCGGCAACGCGATGGAGTGGTACGACTTCTTCGTCTACGGCACGGCCGCCGCGCTCGTGTTCGGCCACGTGTTCTTTCCGCCCGGCGCGTCGCCGCTCGCGGGCAGCCTCGCGGCGTTCGCCGCGTTCGCGCTCGGCTTCGTCGCGCGGCCGCTCGGCGGGATCGTGTTCGGGCATGTCGGCGACCGCTACGGCCGCAAGGCGTCGCTCGTGTGGACGCTGCTGATCATGGGTGCGTCGACGTTCGCGATCGGCTTGCTGCCGACCTACGCGCAGGTCGGCCTGTGGGCGCCGGCGGCGCTCGTCGTGCTGCGGCTGCTGCAGGGCATCGCGTCCGGCGGCGAATGGGGCGGCGGCGTGCTGATGATCAGCGAGAACGCGCCGCCCGAGCAGCGCGGCTACTACGCGGCGTGGAGCCAGCTCGGCGTCGGCGGCGGCTTCGTGCTGTCGTCGGCCGCGTTTCTCGCCGCCCAGGCGCTGCCCGACGACGCGTTCCGCACCTGGGGCTGGCGGCTGCCGTTCCTCGCGAGCATCGCGATCTTCGCGATCGGCATCTATATCCGCCGTCACCTGCCGGAAAGCCGCGACTACGAGCAGGCCGGCAAGCGCGGCGCGCACACGCATTTGCCGATCGTCGAGTGCATCCGCCGCCATCCGAAGGAAATCCTGCTCGCGATGGGGCTGCGCGTCGCCGAAAACGGCGGTGCGTACATCTTCCTCGCGTTCTCGCTCGTCTACGGCAAATACGTCGGCATCCCGAACGGCGTGATGCTGACCGGCGTGATGATCGCGATGATCGTCGAAATGGGCGCGATGCTCGCGTGGGGCCGGCTGTCCGACCGGATCGGCCGCAAGCCCGTGTACCTGATCGGCGCGCTGAGCCTCGTCGCGAGCGCGTTTCCGTTCTTCTGGCTGCTCGACACGCGCGCGACGCCGCTCGTGTGGCTCGCGCTGACGGTCGGCACCGCGGTGAGCCACGGCGCGATGATCGGCACGCTGCCCGCGCTGGTCGGCGAGCTGTTCAGCACCGAGGTGCGCTATTCGGGCGTCGCGCTCGGTCACGAAGTCGCGTCGATCTTCGCGGGCGGCATGTCGCCGCTGATCGCGACCGCGCTGCTCGCGCGCTATCACGCGTCGTGGCCCGTGTCGCTGTTCCTCGTGGCGCTCGGCCTCGTGACCGTCGCGACGCTGTGCGTGATGCGCGAGACGCGCGGCGCGCGATCCGCCGACACGCGCGGCGACACGGCATGAGCGCGCCCGCCGCGCACGCGACCCTGCCGGCAGGCGAACAACACAGCAGTTTGCGGTACCGCATGCACGCGTGCGCGACACGACGATCGCACCCGGCCGCGACGACCGTGCTATGCGTCCGTGCTGCGCCGCGCGCCGTCGAACTCGGGCGCCAGTCCCAGGTGGTCGAGCAGCCGCGCGAATTCGCCGAGCCGCTGCCGCATGTAGGCCGGCACGTCGACCTGCGCATAGTCATGGAACCCGGCGCCGCTACGCACGCCGTCGCGCCCGGCCGCCATGTTGCGCACGACGCTGTCGGCCGGCGCGAAGCGCGGGCCGATCTCGCCGGCGAGATACGTCGACGCGTAGTACAGGATGTCGCAGCCGCCCCAGTCGATGAACTCGAGCAGCCCGAGCACCGCGAAGCGCGGGCCGAAGCCGGTGCGGATCGCCATGTCGATGTCTTCGGCGCTCGCGACGCCCTCTTCCACCATGCGTGCCGCCTCGTTCATCGCGAGCGCCTGGATGCGCGGCACGATGTAGCCGGGCGCCGGCCCGCAGATCACCGGCTTCTTGCCGACGCGTTCGAGCAGCGCGGCCAGTGCGTCGACGACCCGCTGATCGGTCGCGTCGCTGCGGCTGATCTCGACGAGCGGCATCAGCAGCGCCGGGTTCAGCCAGTGCGCATTCAGCATCCGTTCCGGGTGCGCGACATGGCGCTGCAACTCGGTGACGACGAACGTCGACGTCGTCGACGCGATCGTTGCGCGCGCATCGACATGTGCGCCGAGCCAGCGCAGCGCGTCGGCCTTCGCGTCGAGCACCTCGGGCAGCGCTTCGAACACGATGCCGGCGTCGCGCAGCGCGGGCGCCGCACCGTCACGCGCGACCAGCGCGATGCGGGCGACGACGGCCGCCGCCTGGTCGGCATCGATCCTGCCGAGTGCCACCTGCGCATGCAGCGGCCGCGCGATCTCGCCGCGCGTGCGATCCTCGAATACGCGCCAGCCTTGCGCGTCGCGCGGCTTGAAGTCGATCAGCGTCACGTCGAGGCCCGCGAACGCAAAGACGAGCGCGATCCCCTGCCCCATGCGTCCCGCGCCGAGCACGTGCACGCGCGTCACGTCGGCGGCGGGCGTCATGCGGCGTACCCCGCATCGAGCAGCGCGCGCTTCGCGTCGCGCGACAGCGCGGCGAGGCCGAGCGCCTCCAGCGTGCGCCCTTGCGCATACAGGTCGCGGCCGGTCACCGCCGACGCGACGCTCAACAGTCCCTGCGCAACGGGCGTCGGCACGTCGGCCCGGCGCCCGCACGACACGATGAAGGACAGCCCGAGCCGGGTGTCCTCGAGCATGTAGCGATGCGTGCGCAAATCGATCTTCTCGCGCCAGTCGCCGCTGTCGGTCAGCTTGCCGTGCGCGCCGCGCCCGTACATCCATTCGTCGCCGTCGGTCGCGTAGTGGTCCGCCAGCGGGAAATGCGGCGCGCGGTAGCCGAGTGCCTCGCGCACGGCGATGCGTTCGGCGTCGAGCGCATTCGTCACGCGGCGGATCGACGGTTGCGTGCCTTCGTTGTGGATGTCCCACGCGTCGAAGTGTTCGAGCGGCCCGGCGTTCATCAGGATCAGCGGCGGATGAATCACCGGGCCCGCGTTCATCAGCGCGCCGGACAGCGCATCCTCGACCGGCTCGACCGACGGGTAGCCCGCGCGCAGCACGTCGAACGCCCAGCCGGACGTGTTCGCGGGAAACACGCCGGTCGGCAGGCGCGTCGCATACGCGCTGATCACGACCGCGTCGTCGCCATGCTTGCGTACCAGGTACGGCAGCGTGCCGGTCTCGGCAAAAGCGACGCGCGCGCGGTTGCCGGCATCGGCCGCCGCACGCGCGAACACGACGCTGCCGAACGTGCCGGGCGGCAGGAACACGACCTGATCGTCCTCGAGCAGGGGCGCGACCTGCGCGGCGAGCGCATCGTGCGAGACGGCCGGCAGCGGCACCACGACGAGCCGCGCGCCGTGCAGCGCGGCCGCGAGATCGTCGCTCAGGCGGATCGCGCCGGGCGCGTCGCCGAGCGGCACGGCACGCTTGCCGCGATAGTCGGTCACGTGCAACGCGCCGAGCTCGCGCAGCCGCGCATGCGGTTCGCGGTCGCGCCGCCACCACGTCACGTCATGACCCTTCTCGAACAGGTCGATCGCGGCCGCATGGCAGCCGTGGCCGCCGCCCAGTACACATACCTTCATCGTCGTCTCCCGGTGAGTGAGTGTTGCCGAGACTACGCGGCGGCGCACGTCGCGTCGCTTCAAAACGCGCAACGGCGCGCCCGTTCGCGCAACGCAATCGCGGCGACGCGCACGACGTCGTACCCATCCATCCGACACGAGGCCACCGCATGGATATCGCCCTTTCCCGACATGCGCCGAACCGGCTCGGCACGCTGCATGCGCCCGACGAAGTCGAACGCGCGGTCGCGCACCGGCTCGGGCCGCACCGGATGGCCGCGCACGGCCGCGATCCGTTTCATGCGGAGCTGTACGAGGTGCCGCTGCATCACGGCGCACTGCTCGAGCTCTGCTACGGCCGCGAGACGCGCATCGAGTTCGGCGACGATGCCGGGCATTTCCTGTTCCGGCTGACGCTGTCGGGCGCATGTGAGCTGCAGGCCGGCGACGTGGTCGCACGCGCCGGGCCGGGCCAGCTGACCGTGTCGTCGCCGGCGCTCGCGAGCCGCCTGAGCACGAGCCCCGATTGCCGCAACCTGGTGCTGCGGCTCGAACGCGGCGCACTCGAGCGCAAGCTGCAGGACATGCTGCACACGACGCTCACGCGGCCGCTGCAGTTCGATCTCGCGGCCGGCGGCAACGGCGCGGGCGCCGCGCTCGTGCTGCCGACCTTCGAATACCTGTGCCGGCTCGGCGCGCAGCCGGGGATCGGCACGTCGATCACGACGTTCGGCGCCGATCTCACTGCGTGGCTGATGGCGCTGCTGCTCACGCACCTGCCGCATTCGTACAGCGCCGCGCTCGCGCGCGGCACGCCGCCGCTGCCGGCGCACGTGCGCCGCGCGTGCGACCACGTCGACACGCACCTGGGCGACCCGCTCGCGCTCGCCGCGCTCGCGGCCGTCGCGGGCGTCGCGCCGCGCACGCTCCAGCATGCGTTCCGCGCGTTCCTGAACACCACGCCGGCCGCCTACGTGCGCGAGCGCCGGCTGGCCGCGGTGCACGCCGCGCTGCAGCGCGGCGACGCGCGCAGCGTGACCGACGTGCTGATCGCGCACGGCATTCACGGCTTCGGCCATTTCGCGAAGGCGTATGCGCGGCGTTACGGCCACCTGCCTTCCGTCACCGCGAGGCAAGCACCATGACGCACTCCGCCACCGGCCGGCCGCCGGCCCGCCCCGAACCCGCGGCGCACGACGCAGACGCGCCCGACGGCCTGCGCGTGCAGGACCTCGACCTGAATCTGCTGAAGACGTTTCGCGCGGTGTACGAAGAACGGCACGTCGGCCGCGCAGGGTTGCGGCTGGGCGTCACGCAGCCGTCGGTGAGCTACGCGCTCGGCCGGCTGCGCCTGATGTTTCGCGACGCGCTGTTCGTGCGCACCGGCACCGGCGTCGAGCCGACGCCGCGCGCGCAACGGCTCGCACTATCGGTCGACAAGGCGCTCGCGATCCTGCAGGACGTGCTCGACGAAGGCTCGCGCTTCGCGCCGGACAGCACCCAGCGCGTGTTCCGGCTGCACATGAGCGACTTCGCGGCAAGCGCGTTCCTGCCGACGCTGCTCGCGGCATTCGACCGGCGCGCGCCGGGCGCGGTGATCGAGACGCTGCATGTCGACGAATGCCAGCTCAACGTCGCGCTCGAATCGGGCCGCATCGACTTCGCGCTCGGGCATTTCGCGGATGCATCGAGCCATTTCCAGCGTACCGCGCTGCTGCACGAACGCTGCGTGCTGCTGATGCCGCGCCGCACCGCGCAGCGCCTCGCGCTACCCGGCGGCTTCGTGCTCGACGGCGACGCGCCGGACGCGCTGCGCTTCGTCGCGGTGACCGCGCATCCGCAATCGATGCAGCTGCTGGAGCGGCACGGCCTGATGCCGCGCGTGCGGGCGGCGCTGCCCGACTTCATGGTGGTGCCGACGCTGCTCGAACACGGCGATTACGCGCTGATCCTGCCGGAGACCGTCGCGCTCACGTTCGCGGCGCGCCAGCCGTGCACGCTCTACGAGATCGCGGGCGCCGGCGAATGGGCCGTCAACGCGTACTGGCACCGGCGCTTCGACGCGGACCCGGGCCATCGCTGGCTGCGCGCGCTGCTGCTGGAGCTGTTCGACATCGGCCGGCAGGCGCCGTTCGACGCATGGCTCGCGCCGCAGCCGCCCGCCTGCGCATAGCGGCGCGGGCGGGCGCAGGCCGACCTCGGCGGTCAGAACGCCGTGAGGATGCCCGCGACGATCGAGCTGGCGGTCGCGCCGGGTTTCGCGACCGCGACGCCGCCGCCCGCCGCGCCATTGACGACGAAGCGCGCGTGCGCGCCGTTGCGCACCATCGCAGCGCCCGTGTACAGCACCGTGCGCTTCGACAGCGGATAGTCGAAGCGGATGCCGTACGAATCGGCGTTGCCGTCGCTGTCGGCGACCTTCCGGTAGTGGCCGATGCTCAGCAGCAGCGACGCGCGCCCGATCGGCACCGTCGCGCTGAGTTCCATCGTGTCGCTGTGCGGATACGCGCTCTGGCTGTCGATCGCGGCCGCGACGTCGGGGCCGCCGCGATGCCGCATGTACAGCGCGGCGACCTTCACGACGTTGAAGTCGTACGAGATCGCGCCGACCGTGTAGCTGCCGTTCGCGGCCGAACTGGTGACGCCGAGCGCGGGTGCCGCCACCGGGCTGAACTTCTGCTGCATGTAGTCGACGTCGACCGACAACCCGCCGCGCACGTAGTTGAGGCCCGCGCCGTACGTGTCGCCGAGCGTCGCCGGCTGGCCGGCCGCGCCGTTGGTGCCGCGCGCGGCCATCGCGCGCAGCATGAAGCCCGCGTAACGCGGCGACGTGTAGCGCATCGAGTTGCGCACGCGCAGGAACGCGGGGCCGACGAAGTTGTTCGTCGCGTTGCCCCATGCGAGGCCCGCGCCGAGCCCGGGCAGGCTGTACGTGACGAGCGTCGTGTGCACGATCGTGTAGAGCTCGCCGAACTGCACGCCGCCGAACGGCCCGGTGATGCCGACCCACGCCTCGCGGCCGAACAGCGCGCTGCTGTTCGACAGTGCGCCGCTCGCCGCATTGAAGCCGTCCTCGAGCTTGAAGATCGTCGCGTAGCCGCCGCCGAGATCCTCGACACCCTTCAGCCCCCACTGCGACGCCCACAGATTGCCGCTGCCCATGCGCGTCACGTGGTTCGGCCCGGCGTTCGCATATTCGATCGCGGTGTCGATGCGACCGTAGAGCGTCACGCTCGATTGCGCGACAGCCGGCAGCGATGCGCACGCAAGGAGCGCGGCCGCCAGCGTGGCAAGCGGTACGGCAAGCCGGTCGGCCCGCCCGTTCGAATGGTTCATCTTCGTCGTCCCGTGGAAATGCCGGCGCTTGTCGGCAACGCGCCGTTTGACATGAAGCGCGTTCGCTTTCGGATGCGAACGCTGCCGATCAAAAACGGGCCGAGTCTAGGAACGACAATTTCGGACGTCGACGCAATGCGCTCTATAACGCTTATAGACGCACCGCATGATGCGCGCATGCACCGCCGCACGTGCGCCGCGCGGCGGCCCGCGCGCACGACCTCGGTGTTTTCTTTATCCGCGTCCGTAAATGTCCCTGTGGCGCGGCTGTCACTCCGGCTATGGCGGCCGAATTTGGCCGACTACGCTGCGTCTCTGATCGTGTCACCCGCACGCTTTCGCGCCGCGACGGCGCCCGGCCCGCGAGGCCCGCGCCGCGCTTTTCCACCGCCCGCTCCTGGAGAATCCGCATGTCCGCACCCACGGCCCGCGCTGCCGACGGCAAGCGCTATACGTACGAATGGTATGTCGTCGTCATCTGCATGCTCGCGTATGTCTTTTCGTTCGTCGATCGCCAGGTGCTCGTCCTGATGATCGAACCGATCAAGCGCGACCTGCACCTGACCGATACGCAGTTCAGCCTGCTCAACGGCTTCGCGTTCTCGCTGTTCTACGCGGTGATGGGCCTGCCCGTCGCGTATCTCGCCGACCGCTACGCGCGCCCGCGCATCATCGCGCTCGGCATCGCGCTGTGGAGCGTCGCGACCGCCGCGTGCGGGCTCAGCCAGCAGTTCGTGCAGATGTTCATCGCGCGGATGGGGGTCGGCGTCGGCGAGGCCGCGCTGTCGCCCGGCGCGTACTCGATGCTCGCCGACTACTTCCCGAAGGAGAAGCTCGGCCGCGCGATCGCCGTGTATTCGCTCGGCTCGTTCATCGGCGGCGGCGTCGCGTTCCTGATCGGCGGCTACGTGATCGCGCTGCTCAAGCATGCGAGCGCGTTCACGCTGCCGGTCGTCGGGCAGGTGCATGCGTGGCAGGTCACGTTCCTGATCGTCGGGCTGCCGGGGATTCTCGTCGCGCTGCTGTTCGCCGCGACCGTGCGCGACCCGCAGCGCAAGGGGCTCGCGCAGGACCGCTCGGGCGCCGTGCGGCGCGTGTCGATGCGCGATTCGCTGCGCTTCGTCGGCACGCATCGCGCGACCTTCGCGTGCCACTACCTCGGCTTCTCGTTCTATGCGATGACGCTGTACTGCCTGCTGAGCTGGACGCCCGCGTTCTATATCCGCCGCTTCGGGATGACCGCCGTCGAAGCCGGCTACACGCTCGGCGTCGTGCTGCTCGTCGCGAATACCGCCGGCGTGTTCTGCGGCGGCTGGCTCAACGACTGGCTGCTGCGCCGCGGCCGCACCGATGCGCCGATGCGCGCAGGCGCGATCGGCGCCGCATGCATGGTGATCCCCGCGACGCTGTTCACGCAGCTCGACAGCCTGCCGGCGTCGCTCGCGATGCTGGTCGTCGCGATGTTCTTCGCGTCGTTCCCGATGCCGACGTCGACCGCCGCGATGCAGACGCTCGCACCGAACCAGATGCGCGCGCAGATCTCCGCGCTGTTCCTGCTCGTGTCGAACCTGATCGCGCTCGGGATCGGCACGACCGTCGTCGCGCTGTTCACCGATCGCGTGTTCGGCGCGCCGGCGGCGGTCGGCCATTCGATGTCGATCGTGAACGTCGCGGCGGCCACGCTCGCCGCATTGCTGCTGGCCGTCGGCTGCCGGCAGTATCGACGCAGCCTTGAGCGCGAACGCGGCCATACGTCGGCGTCGGCTTCGGCTGATGCGGCCGTCGACGGCGGCAGCGCCGTCGCCGCACGCTGAAGTCGCGCTGGTCGGCGTCGGCTTCCGCTGATGCGGCCGTCGACGGCGGCAACGCCGTTGCCGCACGCTGAAGTCGCGCGGTTCAGCGATCGCGTGTTCGGCGCACCGCCTGCGCGATCGTCGACGCCGCGGCCGCCACGCTGACCGCCGACCATCATCCATGTCACTGATTCTGGAATCGCTTTTTTATCGATTTGATTTATGCGATGCCCGTCCTTATCCTCGGTTGCATGACGGCGCTGCACTAGCCGCGCCGGTTTCTCCCTCCCCCACGGAACACCCCATGCAAGCGAACCGCCACCAGGTCCGGATCGACGCGCTGATCGACGCGGCGCAGGACATCCGCTGTTTCCGGGTCTCGCGCGTCGACGGCCAGCCGTTCGACGCGTACGAGCCGGGCGCCCATATCGACGTCACCGCGCCGTCCGGCGTCACGCGGCAATACTCGCTGTGCGGCCGTCCCGACGAGCGCGGCAGCTATCTGTTCGCGGTGAAGAAGGAAGCGCAGTCGCGCGGCGGCTCGCGCTCGCTGCACGACGACGTGCGCGTCGGCGCAGAGCTGTCGATCGGCGCGCCGCGCAACCTGTTTCGTCTGGCGGACGACGCGAGCGAGCATGTGCTGGTCGCAGCCGGGATCGGCATCACGCCGCTGCTGTCGATGGCATACGCGCTCGAGCAGCGCGGCGCGCGTTACCGGTTGCACTACTTCGCGCGCAGCCGTGAACACGCGGCCTTCGTCGACGAACTGTCGGCCGAACCGTTCGCGTCTCGCGTGACCTTCCATTACGGGATCGGGCCCGATGCGCTCGCGGCCGAACTGGGCCGCTGCGTCGAGTCGATCGACGCGAAAGCGCACGTCTATACGTGCGGGCCCGGGCCATTCATGGATGCCGTCGTCGCGGCGGCGGCCACGCGGCTTCCGGAAGACGCGATTCATCTCGAACGCTTCGCGGCGGAACCCGTCGCGGCCGACGCCGCTGTCGATGCCGCCCAGGCGGAAGGCTTCGAAGTGCGGCTGCAGCGCAGCGGTCAAGCAGTGCGCGTCGCGCCCGGCACGTCGATCGTCGACGCGCTCGCGCGCATCGGCATCGAGGTCGATACGTCATGCGGCGAAGGCGTGTGCGGCACCTGCTTGGTGCCGGTGCTCGACGGCGAGCCCGATCATCGCGACCACTGCCTCAGCAAGGCCGAGCGCGCGAGCAACACGGTGATCTGCTGCTGCGTGTCGCGGGCGCGCTCGGCGGTGCTCGTCCTCGATCTGTGATGCGCGGCGGACGCTGACGTGCTGCGGCGCTGATCGACTGATCGACCGATGCGTCGATGCGCCGACGCGCCGGTGCGCCGTTGCGCCGTTGCGCTGGCGGCACGCAGAGCCGCCCCGGCGCGCCGCCCGATCGTCACGCGTCGAACCGCTCGACGATCTCAGCGAGCAGCGCGCGCATCCACGCGATCCCCTCGTCCTCGTGAAAATGCTCGTGCCAGTGCATCGTGACCGGCGCGGGCGGCAGCGTGACCGGCAGTTCGTACAACCGGAACGCGTTGTCGCGGTTCAGGATCCGCGCGAGCCGCTTCGGCAGCGTCGCATAGAGATCGGTGACCGACAGCACGCTCGGCAGCGCGACGAAGTGCGGCACTTCGAGCGCGATGTTGCGGCCCACGCCCTGCGCGCGCAACGCGTCGTCGAGCGCGTGGTGGCTGTGCTCGACCGATTTCACGTTGACGTGCGCGGCGCGCACGAACTGCTCGAGGCTCAGCGCCGCGCCGGCCGGCAGCCCGCGCCGGCGCCCCGTCATGCACACGTAGGTTTCCTCGAACAGCAGCTGGTGGCGCGTGCGCGGCATCAGCTCCGGCAGGTTGCCGATCGCGAAGTCCAGCCGGCTCGCGCGCAGCGCCTCCTCGATCTCCTCCACCGGCAGCGGCTGCACGCTCAGCGTCACGCGCGGCGCGCGTTCGCGCAGCGCCTGGCAGATCGCCGGCAGGTACGCCATCTCGCCCGCATCCGACAGCGACAGCCGGAACGTGCGCGTGCTCGACGCCGGATCGAAACGCTCCGCATAGCGCAGCGCGACGCGCACCATGTCGAGCGCCTTGCCGACGATCCCCGCGAGTTCGAGCGCGACCGGCGTCGGCTGCATCCCCGCGCGCGTGCGCACGAACAGCGGATCGTCGAACAGTGTGCGCAGCCGCCCGAGCGAATAGCTGACGGCCGGCTGCGACAGCGCGAGCCGCTCGCCGGCCTTGGTCAGGCTGCGCTCCTCGACGATCGCCTGGAACACCCGCAACAGGTTCAGATCGAGATGATCGACCGATGTCATCGTGACCTCCATCATTTGCCGCATTTATTTGATTGACAATTTTAGATCAATTTGACGGATATGTAGCGGAAGACGAGACTGGGTACCCGATGCCGCGCGCGACGCGGCCCGATTTCGCGACTCTTTCCCCACGACGACGATGAGCGACATTCCCACCCAGACGATCGACACCCGCGCGTTGCACGGCTTCGCGCAGCCCGACCGCATCGCGCCCGCGATGTATCACGACCCCGCGCTGTTCGAGGCCGAGCTCGACCGCATCTTCTACCGCACCTGGATCTGGGTCGCGCACGAGAGCGAGCTGCCGAACCCGGGCGACTTCGTCACGACGACGATCGGCCGCCAGCCGGTGATCGTCGTGCGCGACAGGACCGGCGAGATCAACGTGCTGCAGAACCGCTGCCGCCACCGCGGCGCGACCGTGTGCGAATCGCACAAGGGCAACGCGAAGGGCTTCACGTGCCCGTATCACAGCTGGTCGTACGCGCTCGACGGCACGCTGCGCGCGCTGCCGTACGGCGACGGCTACGAAGGCGTGTGCGAGAAAGGCGACCTGCCGCTCGTGAAGCTGCGCGTGGGCGTGTACCAGGGGCTGATCTTCGCGAGCTTCAACGACGCCATCGAACCGCTCGAGGATTTCCTCGGCGGCGCGAAGCCGTGGATCGACCTGTTCATGAAGCAGGGTGCCGGCTACCCGATCAAGGCGAACGGCGAGCACAAGTTCAAGTTCAAGGGCAACTGGAAGATCCAGCTCGAGAACACGACCGACCTCTATCACTTCCCCGTCGTGCACAAGTCGTGGATGAAGTCGATCGACGACGAAACGGCGGCCGCGATCACGAGCTTCATGACGAGCGAGGACGCCTTCTGCCGCGGGCTCGGCAACGGTCACAGCCTCGCGGTGCTGATGCCCGAGCTGATCGATCTCGACCAGGACGACGGCGCGCCGCTGCCCGAGCGCTTCGCGCCGCTCGCGGCGAAGCTCGCCGAGCGCCACACGCCGGACGAAGTGCGTCGCATCGTGCGCTCGCTGATGGGGGTCGGCTTCAACCTGAACCTGTTCCCGAACCTCGCGCTGTCGATGGCGTTCTTCCGCGTGCTGCGGCCGATCTCCGCGAACGAAACCGAGATCCGTCACGTCGCGCTCGCGATGGACGGCGGCCCGGACGAAGCGAATCGCGAGCGGCTGCGGATTCACGAGCATTTCCAGGGCCCGTTCGGCTTCGGCAGCCCCGACGACGCGGAAGCGTGGGAGCGCGTGCAGCGCGGCGCGCATGCGGGGCCGGACGTGCCGATCCTCGTGAACCGCGGGCTGAACCGCGAGACGACCGCCGCGAACGGCGAAAAGACCGCGCATGCGACCGACGAGACGGGCATGCGCGAGGCCTACCAGCAATGGCGCAAGATGATGGAGCAACAGTAATGGACGACCGCAACGCCCTCTTTTCCGAGCAGACCTTCGCCCGCGCGGTCGAATTCGTGTGGCGCGAAGCCGAGTTGCTCGACCGCCGCGACTATCGTGCGTGGCTCGACCTGTGGGACCCGGCCGGTCACTACGTGGTGCCGATCGATCCCGACGCGACCGACTTCGCGGCGACGCTCAACTACGTGTTCGACGACCAGGACATGCGCGAGAAGCGCGTGCAGCGGATGCTGTCCGGTTACTCGGCGTCGGCGACAGACGCGGCGCGCACGGTGCGCACCGTGTCGCGCTTCACGCTGGAGAGCAGCAGCGCCGGCATGGTCGAGCTGAAATCCGCGCAGGTCGTCGTCGCGTACAAGCGCGGCGTCGCGACGCTGTTCGCGGCCGACGTCACGCACAAGCTGCACATCGACGCCGGCGGCGAATTGCGGATCGCCGGGAAGATTGTGCGCCTGATCGACTCGACCGAAGCGCTCAGCGCGATCGGCTTCCTGCTGTAAGCGGCCGCCGCTTCGCTGTCGCCAGCGCAACGGTGAGGCGGCCACCTTCACCTTTCGGGACGCTCATGCTCACACTCGAATGCGGAAACGGTCGTCCGTCCGATCGGTTCGGCCGAATCACTCGGCGCGATCGGAACGGTGATGCGGCCACCTTCACCTTTCCGGACGACCATGCCCACACTCGAAGTTTTCCTGCCGGCCGGCCACGACGACGCGCGCAAGGCCGAGCTGATCGCGCGGCTCAGCGGCGCGACCGTCGACGCGATCGGCGCACCGCTCGAATCGGTGCGCGTACTGCTCACCGAATTGCCCGCCACGCACATCGGCCTTGGCGGCCGCACGGCCGCCGATGGCGCACCGCCGTCGCTGCCGGTGATCGTCGCGATCCTGATCGCCGGCCGCACCGACGCGCAGAAACGCGCGCTGATCGCCGCGCTGTCCGACGCCGGCGCGAACGTGCTCGATGCGCCATTGCAGGCGACGCGCGTGATCATCAAGGACATCCCGAGCACCGACTTCGGGATCGGCGGCCAGACCGCGCGGGCGCTGGGGCGCTGATCGTGTGCCGCGCGTCGCTGTCTGGCTGCGATGTGCGTGATGTGCGTGATGTGCGTGATGTGCGTGATGTGCGTGATGTGCGTGATGTGCGTGATGTGCGTGATGTGCGTGATGTGCGCGACGTGCGTGGCGCACGTCACGCTTGCGCCCCGACGCACCGGTTACGCCTGCGTACCGACAAGCGGCAGCGTCACGCGGCAGTCGAGCCCGCCGCCTTCGGCCGGGCTCGCGCCGATGCGCCCGCCATGGCGCGTGACGATGCTCTTGCACAGCGACAGCCCGATCCCGTTGCCGCCGGCCTTCGACGACGAGAAACCGTCGAACAGCCGGTCGTGCGCCCCTTCTGCGATACCGGGCCCGTTGTCGATCGCACGCAGCTCCGCCTGGCCGCCGACGTCAGCGGTACCGAGCGTCAGCGTGCACGGCGCGCGCGCGCAGCCGGCGAACGCCTCGATCGCGTTGAAGGCGAGATTCAGGATCACCTGCCCGATCAGCACACGCTCGCAGCGAATCGGCAGCGGCCTGTCGGCCTGCACGATCGCGACCGTCACGCCCGCTTCCTTCGCACGCAGCTCGATGAAATACGCGACGTCGGCGAGGATCTCGCGCAGATCGGCGAGCGCGACGACCGGCTCGCGCTTCACGATGAACTCGCGCACGCTCTTGATGATCAGCGCCGCATGCTCGGCCTGCCGGTCCGCGCTGCGCAGCCCCCAGATCGCATCGTCGACGGCGCCGCGCGTGTTCAGCCGCTGCACCGCACCCTCGATGAAGTTGCGCACGGCCGCGAGCGGCTGGCTCAGCTCGTGCGCGATCACGGTCGCCATTTCGCCCATCGCGTTGTAGCGGCCCGCGTATTCGAGCATGCGCGCTTCGGCGCGGCGCGCCTCCTCGATCGCGACTTCGTCGCTGACGTCGCGGAAATGCACGAGCAAACCGTCGAGGTCGCCTTCGATCTCGACTTGCCGGCACACGATGCGCAGCCAGCACGCCGAGCCGTCGCGCCGCACGAAGCGGTAGCGCTGCGGCTCGGACGGGCACGTCGACGGCGCATCGCGCAGCTGCGCGACGAGCCGGTCGCGATCGGCCGCGGTGCAGTAGTCGAGCACGCCGCCGAGCGCTTCGTCGGGCGCGAGCCCGAGCACGCGGCGCCCCGACTCGCTGATGAACTGCGCGCCGCCGTTCGGCGTCACGACCGCGATGCCTTCGTCGAGATCCTGCATGAATTCGCGCAGCCGCGCCTCGTAGCGGCGCAACTGCTGACGGATCGCCTCCTCCGCGCTGATGTCGCGGAACTGCACCATCACGACGTCGCGCCCGCGCAGCGGCACGTGCGTCGCGATCGCCTCCGACAGCATGTCGACGCCGGTGCGCGACCGATAGCACCACTCGTACACCTGCGGCCGCCCTTCGGCGATCGCGCGATCCATCGCGCCCACGCCGATCTCGCGCCGGTATTTCGGTTCGGGACGCGTCATGTCCGGTGCCTTCAGCGGCAGCAGCTCCTCGACGGAAAAGCCGAGCGCGATGCACGCGGCGCGGTTCGCCCACACGATCGCCTTGGTCTGCGCGTCGTGCAGCAGCACGCAGGTCGTCAATGCGTCGAGCAGCCGGTGGAAATCGTCTTCGTCGGGGAAGCTCATGATCGGATTCGGTGGAAGGCGCGCGGCGTCGCGCGGCCGGATGTCCAACATAGCACCGGCGTGCACGGCCCGCATCTGAAGATTTCTTTAGTCCGGCACGGAGCCACACCAGTCGCGCGGCCCTACGCACCAATTGCTGCGTGTTTTCGGCGTTTCTAGACTGATTGCATCGTCTTTCGAACCCCATCCCCAGGAGCCACTCATGCCCAACGCCGCCCTCGCCATCGACGCCGCGTCCCCTTCGCCGCATGCAGTCCGCGAAGCGGCCGCACGGGTGTCGCCGCTCGACGCGGTGATCGAGACCGTCGCCGCGCGCCGCGACGAATTCGATCGCCTGTCGCACGTGCCGCGCGACGTGATCGCGCTGTTCAAGGAGGCCGGCATCTATCGCGCGGGCACGCCGCGCCGCTTCGGCGGCGATGCGCTCGCGCCGACCGCGTTCCTCGACATGATCGAGCGGATCGCGACCGCCGACGGGTCGGCCGCGTGGGTCGCGAGCTTCGGCTCGGCCAACGTCTATCTCGCCGCGTTGCCGCTCGCCACGCAGGCCGAGCTGTACGCGAGCGGCCCCGACCAGGTATTCGCGGGCGGGCTGTTCCCGGTCCAGCCCGCGCAGGCGGCACCCGGCGGCTGGCGCGTGAACGGCACGTGGAAATTCGCGAGCGGCTGCAAGGGCGCCGACTGGCTCGGCGTCGGCATCGCGGTGCCCGGCGCGCAGGACGCCGCGCCGAACAAGCCGCGCACGGCCGTGTTCCGTGCCGCCGACGTCGAGATCGTCGAGAACTGGAGCGTGGTCGGCATGCAGGGCACCGGCAGCCACGACCTGCGCATCGACGACCGCTTCGTGCCCGACGCGTGGACCTTCGTGCGCGGCGGCGAGCCGACCGTCGACGAGCCGCTGTACCGCTATCCGACCGTCGCATATGCGGCGCAGGTGCTCGCCGTGGTCAACCTCGGGCTGGCCCGCGCGGCGCTCGACGTCGCGAACCGGATGTCGGGCGGCCGCCAGACGACCACCGGCGCCCCGCGCCTCGCCGATCGCGCGTATTTCCGCATCGAGCTCGCGAAGGCCGAAGCGCAGCTGCGCTCGGCGCGCGCGTTTTTCTACGACGCGACCGACTCGGTCTGGCAATCGATCCTGGCCGGCAACCCGGTCACGCCCGAGCAGGTCAGCCTGCTGCGGCTCGCGGCCACGCATATCGCCCGCGAAGGCGCGAGCGTCGTCGAGCGCGCGTACCGCCTCGGCGGCACGGCCGCGATCTATCGCACGCATCCGCTGCAGCGCCTGCTGCGCGACGCGATGGTCGTCACGCAGCATGCGTTTCTCGGCGAAGGCAACTTCGACGGCGCGGGCGCGGTGTTCACCGGCGTCACGCCGTTTCCCGGCTATCTGTAATCCGCGTCGATTCGCTTCGACGCCGCACAACGCATTCTTCAGGAGAACCTGTCATGTCCGATTCGAATCCGCTGCCGCTGCGCGTGCTGTTCTGCTGCGGCGTGTCGCAAAACTTCTTCGACCTGCCGCGCGAGAAGATCGGCGAAGTGTGGCAAGCGTACGGCGCGATGCTCGCCGCCGTCGAGGCGATGCCCGGCGTGCGCGTACTCGGCGTGATGGATGACGACCGTCTCGTCGTCGGCCAGGCCGACGGCGCGCCGTGGACGTTCTACATCATGGCCGACGTCGCCGACTTCGACACGACGGTCGCGGTATGCAACCTGTATCGCACGACGCCCGTCGGTGAATACAACCTGTGGCGCTACGGCAAGATCGAGGCGCGGGTCGGCCGTGCGCTGACCGTGCCGCCCGCCGCGAAATCCGCGGCGTGAGGCGCGCGATGACCGGCCCCGATTCGACGCGCACGCTCGAAGCGCGCGACGCGCCCGACGCACGCGAAGCCGTCAAAGCGCTCGACGCGCTCGCGCGGCGCGTGGCCACGCTCGACGCCGAACGCGCGGTGCGCGCGACGATCACGCGCTACATGGCGCTGTGCGACGTGCCGGAGGATGCCGGCGACGGGCCGGCGCTCGCCGCGCTGTTCACGGCCGACGCGGTGTGGGAAGGCATCGGCCCGCAGTACGCGCGCAAGTTCGGCCGCCTCGAAGGCACGGACGCGATCGTCGCGATGCTGCGCCGCTACCTGCCGCCCGAACCGCATTTCTCGGCGAACCTGCACTTCCTGACGTCGGAGTCGATCGACGTCGGCGCCGATCATGCGAGCGCGCGCGGCCGCTGGATCATGCTGCAGGCGTCGCGCTACGCGGACGGCACGGCCGAGCTGATCGCCGCGCGGCTGACCATCGATTTCGCGCCGGCCGCCGACGGCGCGACCTGGCTGATCCGCCATTTCCGCACCGAGCGCGTGCTCGACGGCCCGTGGCCGCTCGCCGCCGCGCCACATGCCTGAACCCTTTCACCGCACTCGCACGCCATCGACCATGACAGGCTTCATCGACACCTTCACGCTGGGCGGCCCGGGCCCGACGATCGCGATCAAGGACACGATCGACATCGCCGGCCATCCGACCCGCGCGGGCAGCCGCGCGCTCGCCGACGCAGCGCCCGCCGCGCAGCACGCGGACGTGGTCCGCCTGCTGCTCGACGCCGGCTGGCAGATCGCCGGCAAGGCGAACATGCACGAGCTCGCGTTCGGCATGACCGGCATCAACGACTACACGGGCACGCCGGTCAATCCGCAGGACCCGACGCGCATCCCGGGCGGCTCGTCGAGCGGGTCGGCATCGCTCGTCGGGCTCGGCGCCGTCGACGCCGCGCTCGGCACCGATACCGGCGGCTCGATCCGCGGGCCGGCCGCCTGCTGCGGCGTGGCCGGGTTCAAGCCGACGTTCGGCCGCGTGTCGCGGCGCGGCGTCGCACCGGCTGTCACCACGCTCGACTGCGCCGGGCCGTTCGCGCGCGACATCCGTACGCTCGCGGCCGTGATGGCCGCCATCGCGCCGGGCTTCGACCGGGCGCGCGCGGCGGCACCCGTTGCCGGCTGCACGATCGCACGCGTGATCGTCGAGGCCGAGCCGGCCATCGCGGCCGCGCTCGACGCGGCGATCCGCGGGTCGGGCCTGCGTACGCACGACGTCGTGCTCGATGCGATGCAGGATGCGTTCACCGCGGGGCTTGCCGTCATCAACGCGGAAACGTCGCGTGCATTCGGTCATCTCGTCGAAACCGGCAAGCTCGGCGCGGATCTCGATGCGCGGCTGCGCTCGGCCGCGACGACGCCCCCCGCCGCGCTCGCGCAAGCCGAAGCCGTGCGCGTGCGCTTCACGGCGCAGGTCGATGCCGCGCTCGAGCGCGCGGAGGTGCTGGTGCTGCCGACCTTGCCCGCGCTCCCGATCACGCTTCGGCAGGCACGCGACGGCGTATCGGTCATCGCGATGTCGTCGCTGATCCGGCCGTTCAACCTGAGCGGCCATCCGGCGCTCAGCCTGCCGCTGCCGCTCGCGGGAACGCCGCTGAAGGCCGGGCTGCAGATCGTCGGACGCAAGGGCGCGGACGAACAGGTGTGCGCGGTTGCCGCGCACTTCGAAGCGGCGCTCGCCGCATGAACCACGATGCGGGCGCGGCTGTGGCCACGATCCGCGAACCACGGAATCACGCACCATGTCAGACCGAGTCGTCCTCGTCACCGGCGCCGCGCGCGGGCTTGGCGCCGTCATCGCCGAACGCTTTCACGCGGCCGGCTATCGCGTCGCGCTGGCCGACATCGCCGTCGACGCCATTCACGCGCATGCGCGCGACCTCGACCCGAGCGGCGCGCGCGCGATCGCGCTGCCGCTCGACGTCACGTCGAAACGCGATTTCGAAGCCGCGCGCGATGCGCTCGTCACGCGCTGGGGCGCGATCGACGTGCTCGTCAACAATGCCGGCGCATCGAAGGTCGTGCCCGCGATGGAGATCACGGCCGAGCAGTTCGACCAGGTGATCGACGTGAACCTGCGCAGCGTGCTGTTCGGCTGCCAGGTGTTCGGCCAGTACTTCGCGACGCGCGGCGCGGGCCGCATCGTCAACATCGCGTCGCTCGCCGGGCAGAACGGCGGCTCGGCGACGGGCGCACACTACGCGGCCGCGAAAGGCGGCACGCTGACGCTGACCAAGGTGTTCGCGCGCGACCTCGCCGCGCAGGGCGTGACCGTCAACGCGATCTCGCCGGGGCCGCTCGATCTGCCGATCGTGTACGAGAGCGTCGCGCCGGACAAGCTGCGGCAGGTGCTCGCGAGCCTGCCGGGCGGCAAGCTCGGGTCGGCCGGCTTCGTCGCCGATGCGGCCGTGCTACTCGCGTCGGGCGACGCGCATTTCGCGAACGGTGCGTGCTGGGACATCAACGGCGGGTTGTACATGCGTTGAACGGCGGCATGCGTCGAGCGTGCGGTGCAGACTGATGCCGGCCGGTGCTGGCCTGTACCGCGCGCGGTGTGTGCAGTGTGTGCGGTGTATGCGGTGTGTGCGGTGTGTGCGGTGTGTGCAGTTCGTGCAGTTCGTGCAGTTCGTGCAGTTCGTGCGGTTCGTGCGGTTCGTGCAGTTCGTGCGGTTCGTGCGGTTCGTGCGGTTCGTGCGGTTCGTGCGGTTCGTGCGGTTCGTGCGGTTCGTGCGGTTCGTGCGATTCGTGCGGTTCGTGCAGTGTGCGCGGTTCGTGCGGTGCGTGGGTGCGTGCACTGCGCTTACGCGCACGGCCCGATTCGCGTGCGCCCCCCCTTGCGCTAGCGCGACGACTCCCCGTCGTCGCCCCACACGACCATCACGTCGCGCACCAGCGCGGCGATCGACGTCGCGCCGAGCTTCTCCTTGATGCTCGCGCGGTGCACGTCGACGGTCTTCACGCTGATCGACAGGTCCGACGCGATCTGCTTGCTGCCCTTGCCGTCGACGACACCGCGCAGCACCTCCTTCTCGCGCGCGGTCAGCGCATCGAGCCGCTGGCGCAGCCCGCGGTGACGCTGGTCGACCGCGTGCCGCTGCTGCGCGAGCCGCAGCGCGCGTTGCACGCGCTCGAGCATCTGCTGCGAGTTGTACGGCTTCTCGACGAAGTCGATCGCGCCGTTCTGCAGCGCGCGCACCGACATCGGAATGTCGCCGTGTCCGCTGACGAAGATCACCGGCAGCGTCGCGCCGCGCGCGTTCAGTTCCGCCTGCACGTCGAACCCGCTTTTCTCCGGCATGCGCACGTCGAGCACCAGGCACGCGGGCAGGTTCACGTCGAAGCGCGCGAGAAAATCGGCGGCATTCGCGAATCCCTCGGACGCGATGCCGACCGATTCGAGCAACCAGGCGAGCGACGTCCGCATGCCGCTGTCGTCGTCGACGATGTATACGATCGGAGCGGGTGACGTCATCGGGTGTCTCGCAAGATATCGGTATCGGTATCGCACGCGCCGCGGGTGAGGCAAGCGTCGTTCGTCGGGGGTGTGCGGCACATCATAACGAGCCGAAAATGCGCTGAATACCCCTTTACGTACCGCTCGAACGCCCGATCGCACTTTTTTTCGCGCATCGTGCCGCGCATCTAGGTAGAACCTTTAGATGCGTTGGCGGGAACGCCATCTTCATCGTCAATCGTGCGAATGTTCGCCGGCTTTTTCGCGACGTACGCTTGGTTCATCGTCGACGATCCGCTGCCGCATCGACAACGCGCGCGATCGCCGCCCTCATTCACCCAGGAGCGCCCATGTCCGCAACGACCGATACCCCGCAACCGGCGCGCGCCGCCCCCACCGACGCGCAACAGGCCTTCCGGCAAGCGATGGCCCACCTCGGCGCGGCCGTCAACGTGATCACCACCGCCGGGCCGCACGGCCGCTGCGGCATCACCGCAAGCGCCGTCTGCTCAGTCACCGACGCGCCGCCGACACTGCTCGTGTGCCTGAACCGGTCGAGCGCGATGCATGCGATCTTCGAGCGCAATCGTCAGGTGTGCATCAACGTGCTGCCAGCCGAGCACGAACTGCTCGCGCGCCATTTCGCGGGGATGACCGAGCTGCCGATGGAACGCCGCTTCGAATTGCCGGTGTGGGATCGCGGCGAGCAGGACGTCCCCGTGCTGCGCGATGCGCTCGCGAGCCTGCAGGGCAGGATCGCCGAGATGAAGGAAGTCGGCTCGCATTCGGTGATGTTCATCGAGGCGACGTCGATTCGCGTGCGCAACGACGGCGACAGCCTCATCTACTTCAGCCGCGCGTTTCATCGCGTGTCGCGCACGGCCTGCGTGCGGTAACGTAACGATCGCGGTCACGTTGTCGGGCTCGCCTGACGTTGCGGGGCCAGTCGGCTACGCCGACGCCCTCAATGCACGCTGTCCGGCCGCGAGGACCGCGCCCGCGAACAGCGTCAGCGCCGAATAGACGAGCCCGCGCGCCAGCCCCGCGCTGTCGGACACCCAGCCGATCGCGACCGGCCCGGCGATCTGCCCGAACGCGAAGATCGTCGTGAATGCGCTGATGCCCTTCGCCCAGCCTTCCGGTGGCAGGTTGTGGCGCACGAACGCGGTCGTCGACGCGACCGCCGACAGGAACGTCGCGCCGAACAGCACGCCCGACGCGAACGCGGCCGCCGGATGCACGAACAGCGCCGGCATCAGCGTCGCCACGCCGAGCAATGCGTTGAGCACGGCCAGCGCCTGGCCGCCGCGCATCCGGTCGAGCAGCCCCGACCACAGCCGCGCCGACACGACGGTCGCGACGCCGAGCATCACGTAGAACGCGGACACGACCGTTCCGCTCATCCCCGCGCCGCGCAGCAGCGCGACGATGAACGTCATGTAGCCGATGTAGCCGACGCCGAACAGGCCGTAGCCCGCGAGCGCGAGTGCGAAGCGCGCGGGGCTCGTGCTCGCCACCGGCGCGGCAGCGTCACGCCGCGCGGCCGGTGCCGCATGCGCATGCTCGATGCGACGCGCCGCCGACACGGCGATCGCCGAGCACAGCGCGCATGCGAACGCGAGCGCGAACCATGCCGGTTGCCAGCCGTGCGCGCGCTGCGCGAGCGTCGCGGGCACGAGCAGCGACGACGCGACGATGCCCCACCCGGTGCCGCCGTAATAGAGCCCGAGCAGCAGCCCCGCGTCGCGCGGCGCTGCGGACGCGAGCCGCGCGGCCAGCACGCCGCCGCTGATGAAGATCAGCGCGCTGCCGACGCCCGTCGCGAGCCGCTCGACGAGCAGCGCGTTCATGCCGGACGTGAGCCCGCATGCGGCCATCAGCACCGCGGTCAGTGCGCAGCCGGCCGCCAGCAGCGTGCCGGTGCGCCAGCGGCGGGACAGCAACGGGAAGACGAGCGCGCCGATCAGGTAGCCGGCCGCGTTGGCCGTGTTCAAGGCGCCGGCCTGCGCGAAGGTCCAGCCGAGATCGGCCTTCATCGGCGGCAGCAGCAGTGCATACGAGAAACGCGCGAGACCGAGCGCGATCGCGCTGCCGAGCGACAGGCAGATCGCGAGCCGCCACGCGGTCATGCGGTCGGGTTCGGTGGCGCCGGCGTCCTGTCGTGCCGGGCCGGCGTGCTCCGGTTGCGGCGCTGCGCGCATCGCGGTGTCTCCATCGTGGTTCGAGGCCGGTACGGGTACGGGGCCGGCCACGGGGCCCGCAACGTCAACGCGGCTTGACGGCCGCGGGCCGTGGCGTCGTCGACGCGGAACCCGTGTCGTGGCCGGGCGCCGATCCCGATGCCGAAACCGGTGCGCCGATCGGCCGATGATACTTGACCGGTCATGCGCCCGGCGTGCGCCGGTGGCGGGAATGCCGTGCGCACCGCCCGGAAACCGCGGCGCGCCGACACCCGGCCGCCGCTACGCCCCCAGTCCAGCGCTAAAGGCGGTGAAAAGCGCGCGCCCCTCGTCCCACTCCGCCAACCCGGAAGCCGCGTTCAAATGGCCGCGCGCACCGAGCACCAGCGGTTTCGCGCCGCGTTGCGCCGCCCATGCGACCGCTCGCCGGGACGGGTCGTACGGATCGTCCGAACTGGCGATCGCCACCGCCGGCCGGGCGCCGAAATCCGCGTCCGGCACATGCGCGAACGCCTGCGCGGCAACCGGAAAACGCGGACCGTCCGGATCCGGCACCGCCACGAGAAACGCCCCGTGCACCGGGCGCGTTGCAACGGCACGCCAATGCGCGAACAACAGGCACCCGAGGGAATGGCAAACCACGACCGGCGGCGTCCGGGCCTGCGCGACGGCCGCATCGAGCGCCTCGATCCAGTCGGCCAGGTCGGGCGTATCCCACGACGCCGGCGCAATGCGTGTGGCGCCCGCAAGCGCCGTCTCCCAGTGAGTCTGCCAGTGATCCGCGCCCGAGTTGCCGATCCCCGGCACGATGACGATGCTTCGCTCCATTCCCGTCTCCATGAACATGTGAGCGCCCAGTCTGCTCCGCGGGACTGCCGCACGGAATGGCAAGTCATCGGATATTGAGACAAAATCCCGATGAATTGACGGAACAGGAAAACGGAGATGCCCGACGGAGAACTGGATCGCCTGGATATTGCGATCATCGAAGCGCTGCAGGAGAATGCGCGCACGCCGTTGTCCGAAGTCGGCCGGCGCATTGGCCTGTCGCAGCCGGCGACGTCGGAGCGCGTCAAGCGCTTGGAGGAGCGCGGCATCATCGCCGGCTACACCGCGCGGATCGATCCGGCCGCGCTCGGCCTGGGGATGACGGCCATTATCCGGCTGAGAACGACGCACGAGCACATCAAGCCCGCGTTGAGTGCGTTTGCCGAGATGCCGCACGTCATCGAGGTTCACCGGATGACCGGGGAGGACTGTTTCCTGCTGAAGGTGCTCGTGCCGACGCCTGGCCAGCTCGAAACCCTCATCGACACGATTGCCCGCTTCGGCGCGGTCACGACTTCACTGGTACTCCGGTCCGAGCCGGTCAAGCCGCTCGGCAAGGCGCTGCTGGGCTGAAGCCGGCAATGGTGCGGCGTCGCGCCGGAATCGATCGCGAACGATGCAAATCGAAATGATCCGCGCAATTGGCTTAATGATTTAAAAAATCCATAATCCGACTAATCTGCCACGGCCCCGATATTCGATAAAAAATCCGGGCCTTCGCGATTCGATTCATTCGCCTGCATTGCGCGATGTGCCGCTGATTGGCGCGCATGTTTAGCACGCCGCGGCTAAAAATCTTGCGACGCATTGCATTCACCAAATCATCAGACTAATATCGACGCCACTCGTCCGGTATTCAAAAAACATCGGATGAGCCGCGGTAATCCCGTTACCGCGCTTTCATGTTGAATCGCTCATGTTCACCACAGGAGAATTGACATGCAGGAAACCCGGCAGATCGAATTGCTTGACTGGATGCAGGAAGACACGCACCCCGAGGCCGTCGACATGATGGTCGAGGATGCCGTGGTGCCGTTCGGCACCGCGCTCTGGCCGGTCTGAGCGGCCAGCCCGTTCCCGCGGAAGGGCCGCGGCCCTTCCGCCGCTTCCGGAGACACGCATGCTGAACCTGCACCGCGCGCTGGGGTATCACCCGGCGCTGCGCGACAAGCTCGCACGCGGCGAGACGGGCAAACTGCTGGTCGGCTACGACAGCCGCAACCGCGACACCGCGTTGCGCGCGTTTTCCGCCCTGCCCGACTCGTTCGACGCGACGATCCTCTGCCTCGACACCACCCCGCCCGCCGATATCGCCGCCGCGCTCACGCACGCGGACCTGTTCGTGCTGCTGTACGACTCGTCGTGCCTGCCGACGCCGTCGCCGAGCGGCCCGCCGTTCCTGGCCGCGATCCGTCCCGCGATCGTCAGGCACTGGAGCAAGTCGGTGCTGTTCAAGGATTACGGCCCGCATCTCGACGAGGCGTTCGCCGAATCGCTCGACGACATCGCCGCGCGCAACGGCCGGCTGATCGAAGCGGCCGCGCGCGCATCGCAGATCCATTTCATCGACGAAGCCGGCAACACGCTGACCGGCTCGCTTGCGCCGGACCAGAAATGGACGAGCGTGGACGGGATGGGCAATCTCGACGTCGTGCCCGGCGAGATCGCGACACACATCACCGACCTGCACGGCTCGATCGTGTTCAGCGGCACGTTTCTCGGCACCGTGCCGTTCGCGATCAAGTACCGCGTGACGGAGCGGCTCGCGACGCTGCATGTCGAAGACAGCCTGATCGTCGATTTCGACAGCGACGACGCGGGCTTCCGGCGCGACTTCGCGTCGTATCTCGACCGGCACGACAATCACCGGCGCATCGAGGAATTCGGCATCGGCACGAACCTGGGCATCCGCGGGCTATACGGCCGCAACGCCGGCTTCGAGGAACGCCATCCGGGCCTGCATCTCGGCCTCGGCGGCGGCGCGAACGGCAGCCACCACCTCGACCTGATCTTCGCGCGCGGCACGCTGGCGTTCGACGAGCAGATCGTGTTCGACGGCACGTTCGCCCTCTGACCGCGGCATCAGGCGTCGGCGGCCGCCGCGTCGCCAAGCCACTTGAACATCACGAAGCAGTCGACGAAGCCGAGCCGCGCGTGACGATACGCGCGCGGCAGGCGGCCGACGATCTCGAAGCCGAGCTTCTGCCACAGCGCGACCGCCACCTCGTTCGTCGCGACCACCGAATTGAACTGCATCGCGAGGAAGCCGCGTTCGCGCGCCACCTGCTGCGAGTGCTCGCACATCAGGCGCGCGACGCCCTTGCCGCGCGCGGCCTCGCTGACCATGTACCCGCAGTTGCACACGTGATTGCCGGGCCCGGCCGCGTTCGCCTTCAGGTAGTACGAGCCGAGCAGCACGCCATCCTCTTCGGCGACCCACGTGCAAAGCGGCGCAGCGAGCCACAGCGCGCGGGCGGCTTCACGTGTGGGCGCCGGATCGAATGCGTAGGTCTCCTGCGCGGCGACGATCGCGTGGTACGTGGGCCAGAAGCGGGGGAAGTCGTCTTCGGTCATCGGGCGAAGCGTGATCATGCGGATCCTTTCGTGAAGGAGTTGGGGAATGCGCGCGTGGCGCGACACTGCGTCAGGGCGAGCCGCCGTCGCGCAGCAGGCCGCTGCGATACGTGCCGGGCGGCACACCATACCAGCGCTTGAACGCCTGCGAGAAACTCGACAGGTCGCTGAAGCCGAGCCGCTCGGCCACTTCGGTCAGCGACAGGTGCGCATCGCCGAGCAGCGTCTCGGCCATCGCGCCGCGCGCCTGCGCGAGCAACACCCGGAACGTCGTGCCTTCTTCCTGCAGCCGGCGCTTCAGCGTGCGCGGGCTCGTGTTCATCAGCCGCGCCATGTCCTCGAGCGAGAACGGCACGTTGCCGGGCGTCGCCGTCAGATATTGCCGCACCATCTCCGACGTGCCGAGCCGCGCGCGCCGCGCTTCGACCAGCTGGCTGCACATCTGCTCGCACATCGAGACCGTCAGCGGGTTCGCATGCGGCAGCGGCCGGTCGAGAAACGCACGGTCGAATGCGAGGCTGTTCGCGCGCGCGCCGAACGCAGGTTCGACGCCCGCGATGCGCGCTGCGGGTGCGAACGCGGCTGCGCTCGCCGCGCTCGCGGCCTGCATCGTGAAGCGCGACAACGCGAAATCGCCGCCGCCGATTTCCTGCAGCAGCACGGCCGCAGCCGCCATGTCGCGTTCGACGAGGAACCGGCTCAGGTCGGCATCGAGCTCCGGCGCGCCGAAATTGAGCACGCCCGTCTGCGGTTCCTCGCGGTACGTGATCACCGTGAACGCATACGTGAGCGGCAGGATGCGCATCGCGAGCGCCAGCGCGTCGCGCGCGGTCGCGCTCGCGATCAGCCCGTAGCCCCACACGCCGTACGCGGAGAAGTGATAGCGCTGCCCGACTTCGAACCCGAGGCCCGGCGCGCGCCCGAGCGCGCGCAGCAGGTTGCCGGTCAGCCGCAGTTCCTGCGCGGCCGTCACCTCGACGTTCGGATCGTCGAGCTGCGCGTCCGCGAGCCCCGTACCGGCCAGCAACTTCGCGCGCGGCACGCCGCGTTCGTCGCCGAAATCGACCAGCAGCCGCGCGCTGGCCGGACTCCGGGTGAAGTCCCAGAAGCTCATGCGGAGAAACCCTCGAAGCGCCGATTTGGCCCAAATACTAAAACAATTGTCCCGAAGCAGCATTGGTGTTTTCCCATGCGGCCCGCACCATCGGCGTCATCAGTCGTCGCCCGAACGACGTCAACGCCCCCGGAGGAGACACCATGCGACCGAGTCGCCCACCCGACCTCACAGCCCGCTGCGCGCATCGCGGGCCACGTCCGCCCGCGCCGTGCGAGTTCGGCAACGACGTCGTGCGCCGTTCCGGCACCGCGCCGCGCCGCCCGCCGCTCGGCAAGCCCCTCGATCCGCCGGCGCGCATCGCTTGACCCATCGACCATCGGGAGACGATTTCATGAGCAAGACTTTCGACTACATCGTCGTCGGCGGCGGATCGGGCGGCTGCGTCGTCGCGGGGCGCCTCACCGAGGACCCGGCCGTCACCGTCTGCGTGCTCGAGGCCGGCGGCCGCGGCGACAACGCGCTCGTCAACGTGCCGACCGGCGCGGTCGCGATGCTGCCGACCCGCATGAACAACTGGGCATTCGACACGGTGCCGCAGCCGGGGCTCGGCGGGCGCATCGGCTATCAGCCTCGCGGCAAGGCGCTCGGTGGCTCGTCCGCGATCAACGCGATGGTCTACGTGCGCGGCCATCGCGTCGATTACGACGGCTGGGCCGCGCTCGGCAACGAAGGCTGGTCCTACGACGACGTGCTGCCGTACTTCCGCCTGAGCGAGCACAACGAGCGCTTCGACGACGCCTTTCACGGCCGCGACGGCCCGCTGTGGGTCAGCGACCTGCGCACCGGCAACCCGTTCCATGCGCGCTACCTGGAAGCGGCGCGACAGGCCGGCCTGCCGCTCACCGACGATTTCAACGGCGCGCGGCAGGAAGGCGTCGGCCTCTATCAGGTCACGCAGAAGCACGGCGAGCGGTGGAGCGCGGCGCGCGCGTACCTGCTGCCGCACGTCGGCCACCGCGACAACCTGACGGTCGAGACGCACGCGCAAGTGCTGCGCATCCTGTTCGACCGCACGCGCGCGACGGGGGTCGAGGTGCGGCAGCACGGCGAGGTTCGCACGCTGCGCGCACGGCGCGAAGTCGTGCTCGCGGCCGGCGCGTTGCAGACGCCTCAACTGCTGATGCTGTCCGGCATCGGCCCGGCCGCCGAACTCGGGCGGCTCGGCATCCCGGTTCGGGCCGACCTGCCCGGCGTCGGCCGCAACCTGCAGGATCATCCGGACTTCATCCTCGGCTACCGCGCGCGCAGCGTCGACACGATGGGCGTGTCCGCGCGCGGCGGGCTGCGCATGCTGCGCGAGTTCGCGCGCTTTCGCCGCGAGCGGCGCGGGATGCTGACGTCGAATTTCGCGGAAGGCGGCGGCTTCCTCAAGACGCGAGCCGACCTCGATGCACCCGACATCCAGCTGCACTTCGTCGTCGCGCTCGTCGACGATCATGCGCGCCGGCTGCACGCCGGCCACGGACTGTCGTGCCACGTGTGCCTGCTGCGGCCGCGCAGCCGCGGTTCGGTCACACTGCACAGCGCCGATCCGCTCGCCGCGCCGCGCATCGACCCCGCGTTCTTCGACGATCCGCGCGATCTCGACGACATGGTCGCCGGCTTCCGCATCACGCGCCGGCTGATGGAGGCGCCGGCACTCGCCGAATGGATCACGCGCGACCTGTTCACCGCGAACGTGACGACCGACGACGAGATCCGCGACGTGCTGCGCCGGCGCACCGACACCGTGTATCACCCGGTCGGCACGTGCCGGATGGGGCGCGACGCGCTCGCGGTCGTCGATCCGCAATTGCGCGTGCATGGCGTATCGGGGCTGCGCATCGTCGATGCGTCGATCATGCCGACGCTGATCGGCGGCAACACCAACGCGCCGACGATCATGATCGCAGAGAAGGCCGTCGACCTGATCCGCGGCGAGCGGCGTGTGCCGGTACACGCCGCTGCCGACACCGAACGCGAACCGGCCGCCGTGCCGGTACATCGCGACACCGTTCCCGCGTCGTGCGCGCCGCACGATGCGATCCTGCCCGAGGAAAACCGCCATGTCGTCGCCTGAAGCTTCCCGTCCCGCCGCACCGGCCGCGCCGCTGTCGGCGATCATCATCGGCGCCGGCTTCGCCGGCATCGGCATGGCCGTCGCGCTGCAGCGCGCCGGCATTCACGACTTCGTGATCGTCGAGCGCTCGCACGACGTCGGCGGCGTGTGGCGCGACAACCGCTACCCGGGCGCCGCGTGCGACGTGCCGTCGCATCTGTACTCGTTCTCGTTCGAGCCCAACCCGGACTGGTCGCGCGTGTTCGCGCCGCAGCCTGAAATCCATGCGTACCTGCAGCATTGCGCGCGCAAGTACGGCCTCGCACGCTACCTGCGCTTCGGCGCGAACGTCGAACGCGCGCAGTATGACGAGGCCCGTGCGCTGTGGCATGTCACGCTCGCCGACGGCACGACGCTCAGCGCTGCCGTGCTCGTCAGCGGCACCGGCCAGTTGAGCCGCCCCGCGATGCCGGACCTGCCCGGCATCGCCACGTTTCGCGGCCGCGCCTTCCACTCCGCGCACTGGGATCACGACTATCCGCTCGCGGGCAAGCGCGTGGCGGTGGTCGGCACCGGCGCGTCGGCGATCCAGTTCGTGCCCGCGATCGCCGGCGACGTCGGGCGCCTCGTCGTGTTCCAGCGCTCGCCGGCCTACGTGATGCCGCGTCCCGACCGCGCCTATCGCCCGTGGGAGCGGGCGCTGTTCCGCCGGCTGCCGTGGGCGATGAAGCTGCATCGCGCGTCGATCTACGTGCGCTACGAGTCGCGTGCGATCGCGTTCACGCGGCTGCACGGGCTGATGGACATCGCGGTCGGCCGGCCGTTCCGCAAGCTGCTCGCGCGCGACGTGCGCGACCCGGCGTTGCGCGAACGGCTCACGCCCGACTATCCGATCGGCTGCAAGCGGATCCTGCTGTCGAGCGACTACCTCGCCGCGATCGGCCGCGACAACGTCGCGCTCGTCACGCAGCGCATCCGGCGCGTGACCGAGACCGGCATCGAGACCGACGACGGCGTGCACCATCCGGTCGACGCGATCGTCTACGGCACCGGTTTCGCGGCGACCGCGTTCCTGTCGCCGATGCGCATCACCGGCCGCGACGGGCTCGACCTGAACGACGCCTGGCGGCGCGGCGCGCAGGCGTATCTCGGGCTCACCGTGCCGGGCTTCCCCAACTTCTTCATGCTGTATGGCCCGAACACCAACCTCGGCCACAACTCGATCGTCTACATGCTCGAAAGCCAGATCGCGCACGTGATGCGCTGCGTGCGCGCGATGCGGCGCGACGGCGCGTGCGCGATCGACGTCGATCCGCGCCGCTACCGGCGCTACAACACGCATGTGCAGCAGCGGCTCGAAGGCTCGGTGTGGAGCGGCTGCAAGAGCTGGTACGTCGACGCGTCGGGCCACAACAGTACGAACTGGCCCGGCTTCACGCTGACCTATCGATGGATCACGCGCTTCACGGGGCTGTCCGCGTATCGCTTCACGCAGCCGTTGCCCGGCACGGCGACACCCACATCACCCCCGACGACGACGCACGGTGCCGTCGTCGCGCCGCCCGCCGGCCGCGTGGAAGCACTCGCCGCGGCGTCGCTGCGCGGCTTTCTGCGCGTCGCGTTCCGGCCGCTGATCGGGCCGCCGTTCGGCGCGCGCATGCAGCGCCGCGTCGTCGCGCTGCTGTCGCCGCTGATGCCGGGCGCAGGCGGCACGCTGCGCTACCGGACGTCCGCCGCCGGCGTGCCGGTCGAAGTGATCGCGCCGAAGCGCGGCGACGCGGGCGGCGCGATCCTCTATCTGCACGGCGGCGCGTTCTGTCTCGGCGGCCCGCATACGCATCGCGGCGTGACGACGCGGCTCGCGACCGAAGCCGGCCTGCCGGTGTGGGTGCCCGACTACCGGCTCGCGCCCGAACACCCGAGCCCGGCGGCGCTCGACGACACGCTGGCCGCATACGATGCACTGCGCACGCAAGGCTACGCGCCGCACCGGATCGTGATTGCCGGCGATTCGGCCGGCGGCGCGCTCGCGCTGGCGCTCGCCATCGCGCTGCGCGAGCGCGGCGAACCCGCCGCGGCCGCGCTGCTGCTGATCTCGCCCGTGACCGACCCGACGCTCGGCGGCGACACGCTCGCATCGCGCCGCCGCGACGATCCGATGATCCGTCGCGGCTGGCTCCAACAGGGGCTGCGCTGGTATCACGGCGCGGGCTCGACGGCGGCGCCCAGCCCGCTCGACACCGACCTGCGTGGACTGCCGCCGATGCTGGTGCAGGCCGGCGACCAGGAAGTGCTGCTGTCGGACGCGCAGCGACTCGCGACGCATGCGCTCGCCTGTGGCGTGCCGTGCCGGCTGGAGATTCATGCCGCGCGCTGGCATGTGTTTCATCTGCAGGCGTTCTATCTGCGCTCGGCGCGGAACGCGTTGCGCACGCTGGCGGGATTTGCTGCGCGGCGGGTGGCGGCGACGGCGGTGGCGACGTGACGATCCGGTGATGCCGGCGATCGAGGCTGCGGAGCGCGGCTGCCTCGATCGGCCCGCTTGCAACAATGCGACACCCTCTTGCCAAAACCGGCCGTTTATTTTTTTCCGGCATGCGCGGCCGGCATGATCTCCGCAAGCCTCGGCGTCGTGCCGCGGCGACGACCACCCCACCTTGGCGGAGACACCAATGAAAAAAGACCACATCCTCAAGACGCTTGCGCTGCTCTGTTGCCTGGGCGTCCAGTGCGCGACGTCGGCATTCGCGGAGGAACCGAAGAAGGTCGCGTTCGTCGATACGGGCAATACCGGACGCAGCGTGATGGCCGAAGCGATCGCCGGACAACTGATCGCGCAACGGCACGCGCATATCGCCGTGATCTCGCGCGCGGTCGACGAGGATCCGTATGACGAGAAGCCCGAGGAAAACGGTGTGATCCTGATGAAGCGGCGCGGAATCGACACGTCCGCGCATCGTTCGGTGCAACTGAATGCGAACGACGTCAAGCACTCCGACGTGATCCTGACGATGACCGACAAGCACAAGGAGAAGGTGCTCACGCTCTATCCGTCGGCCGCCGGCAAGGTCTTCACGCTTGCCGAATACGCGACCGGCGTGCACAAGGACGTGCCCGACGCGTGGGGCAAGCCGATCGACTTCTACGAATCGGTAACCGCGCAGCTCGACACGTTCATCCCGGCCGCGCTCGACAAGGTCGCGACGGCCGCGCCGGCGAAGCAGTAACGCAGGCCGGACTCGCCGGGTCGACCGTCGCGTCACGCGGCGGCACCGGCGGTCCGATCGTTTGAGCAGTCCCTCCCCCGCACGGCGCGTTTCCCGTACGCGCCGACGAGATCGGCCGTTCTGCCGAATCGTCATCCCACGCCCCGAATGAAAGAATGATTTTCGTTCGGGTAACCGGTCTCACCGCCCGACACCCCGAGCCACGAAGGCACTGCAGGCATTCCCGCGCAGCGCCTTCGCGTCGTGCTTCGTCTCGATTCGGCAGTCGGCCCGCGTGCGTTTCACGTCATCCGCCGCACCGGGCCAACAACGCAATCACGTCGATATCCATACCCTTCATGTAACTTATAAGCTACAATTCTCTCCAAGTTCGAACGGCTTCGCTATCAGCGCGCCGACGGTCGCGAGCCTTTCACCGAATGGTTGAACGCCGTGCGCGACAAAGTCGCCCAGGCGCGGATTCGCGAGCGGCTGCGCCGCGTGCAGACCGGAAATTTCGGCGATTGCGAGCCCGTCGGTGCAGGTGTGATCGAACTGCGCATCCACGTCGGTGCCGGCTATCGCGTGTGCTTCGGCCGGTACGGCAGTGCGCTGGTGCTGCTGTTGTACGGCGGCGACAAGCACAGCCAGCCCGACGACATCAGGCATGCGAAGGAACACTGGTTGGACTGGAAACGGAGGCAAGCATGAACAAGCTCAAAGGCGCGGTATCGCACCACGACGCGGAAGTCGCCGAACTTGGTGCCGACCGCGAGCTCGCGGTGGCCTATCTGCGCGTCGCGATGGAATCGCTCGACGATCCCGACAACCGCGCGGCCGCGCTGCTCGCGCTGCGCACGGTCGCGGAAGCGTATGGCGGGCTCGGCGCGGTCGCGGCCGAAGCCGGCATCAGCCGCGAATCGCTGTATCGCACGCTGTCGCCCAACGGCAATCCGACGCTGAAAACCCTGCTCGCGGTGCTCAAGACGGTCGGCCTGCGCCTGTCCGTCGTCCCCGCGCAAGCGTCGCACGCATAACGCAGCGCACGCGCTTCAAGGCTGCACCATCCACACGAGCAGCACCGCGGCCGGCGCCCCGCTCATCCCCGCCGGCGGCCGCGCGAGCGTCGGCTCGACCTGCAGCGCCTGCGCGATCGTCGCCGCATCGTCAACCGTCGTCGTGCGCACGACCGTCATCAGCCGTGCAGGCCGATGCAGCGTCTCGCGATACAGCGCGCCGTACCACAGCGGCCGCGTGCCGAGCGCATCCTGCAGCGCATACGGATAACGCCACAGCCGCAGCACGAGGCGGCTGTCCGGACGGGCCGGATCGACGCGCACGAACACGCGGCGCGTACTTTCGCCGTGCGTGTAGCGCGGCAGCACGGGCAGCGCATCGGCCGGCGCCTGCGGCAGCAGCCACCGCAGCGCGGTGGCGGCCGACCACGGCGTCGCGCGCTGCCAGCCGGCCAGCGAAAGATGGCGGTCGAGCGTGTCCGACGTCGCGCACCATTGCAACGGCAGATATTCCTCGCGATCGCCGCCGATCTCGGTGCGCCGCGTCGGCACGCGCTGCCACCCGCTGCGCATCCATTGATCGACGGTCATCGCGACGACGTCGCCCACGTGCGGACGCGCCGCGCGATCGAGCTGCCATTGCGCGGGTACGGTCCAGACGCCGGCCGTCGCGAGCACGACGAGCACCGCGACGAGCGCGCCCCGCGGCTGCACATGCTCGCGCACCTGCCAGTACGCATAGGCGCCCGCCAGCACCGCGAACCACGCGAGCCCGAGGCTCCAGCCGCCGAGCAGACCCGACAGCCACGTATCGCCGACGTACAGCCGCGCGAAGCCGCCGAGCACGATCCACAACACGACCGCGGTCACGACCGGAATGCGCCACAGCGCCGGCCGGTCGCGCGTGATCACCCAGCCGATGCCGCTGCTCGCGAGCATCGCGAACGCTGCGTCGGCGTCGGGCAGCGGCACGTGCAGCGCGCCGGGCGGCAGGCTCGCGGGCGTCGTGCCGGGCACGCCGGTGCCGAACGCCGGCACGAGCACGACCGCGATGCCGACCGTCGCGAGCCACCACGCGGACGTCACCCAGCAGCGATGGATCATCAGCCAGACCAGGAACGCGGCCGCGACGATCAGCCCCGTATCGTGTCCGTGCAGCACCGCGAGCGCGCGCATCGCGGCATCCACGGGCGGCGTGCGCAGGTCCTGCAGGAACGCATACACCGTGATGTCGGCGTGCATCAGCGGATCGTTCGCGACGACGTCCTGCACGATGCCGGCAAACAGCCACACGCAGCCGACGAACAGCAGCGCGAACACGGGCACCGCGCCTGGCAGGCGGCGCCCCTTCTCGATCGCGTCGTGCAGCCAGCCGCCGACGCGCGGCCAGCGGCGCGCGCATGCATGCACGGCCGCGCCGGCCACGCGGCGCAGCAACGGCCAGCCGCGCCGCAGCGCGACGCGCACGCCGATCCACACGAGCGCGACCAGCGCGGCGATCACCAGCAGGATCGCGGCGACCCGCACGCTGATCGCGGCGGCCAGCACCGCCGACGCGCCGAACAGGATGCCCGGCACGACGTGCACGGGCGCCCAGATCAGCGCCGACACGACATTGACCGGGTAGAACGACCGACGCGGCAGCGTCGCGCAGCCGACCACCACCGGCACGACCGCGCGCACCGGCGCCAGGAAGCGCGCGAGCACGATGCTCTTCGTCCCGTGGCGCAGCACGAACTGCTCGCCGCGCGCATAGGCATCCGCGTAGCCCAACCGGACCCACCCGTTTCGAATCGCGCCGCGGTAGTGGCGTCCGAGCTCGTAGCTGATCCCGTCGCCGAGGATCGCGCCGGCGGCCGCGACGCCGATCGTCGTCCAGCCGTCGAGCGCGCCCGCGCCGATCAGCGTGCCGGCCGCGAACAGCACGGCACCGGCCGGCACGACTGTGCCGATCAGCGCGATCGCCTCGGCACAGGCGGCGGCGAACACGACCGCCAGCACGAGCGCCGGATGCGCGCCGATCGCGCCGAGCCATGCGTGGATCGTGTCGCTCATCGCAGGCCGCGCGGCGTGGCGGCGCGGCGTGCCTGCACCGGGCCGGCGGTGGCGTGGGGAAGGTTCATCGGCGTGTGTGCGCGGTCGCGCCGGCGGGCGGCGTCAGTCGAACTCGTGCTGGCGCGCGTCGGCCTCGAGCGGCGCGTCGTGGTAGCCGACGGTCGCGATCTCGTGCAGATAGCGCGCGAGAAACGCGCCGATCGACCCGGCTTCCTCGTACTGATGCACATGGCGGAATTCGTGCGTGAGCAGGCGTCGCGTGTCGTGGCCGCGCAGCACGAACACCGCATGGCCGAGCGTGAGGCCGATCGTCCCCGGCGACAACAGGCCGGTGTCGCGCGCGATCGCGCCCAGCGCCGGCGTGTCCGGGAACGGCAGCCGGTCGGCGACCACGACGCGGATCCGCTCCGGCCGGGCGACGCCGACGGTACGCGCGTCGTCGGCCTGCGCGGACGTCAGCGGCACGCCCTGCGCGAGCCCGTGGGCCGCCTGCGCGTCAGCCCACGCGACGGCGTCGGGCAACGCGGACGGCAGGATGTCGGCGAGATCGATCATCGTGGCGGCTCCTCGGGTCGGGACGGTGCAATCGGGCACCAGTTTATCTCTGAATCAGGGCGGTCCGCGACGCATGCCGCCCGCCCGACGGCGACCATTCTTCGGGAATACCCGCCCTATCTGGCCCTATCGCCTGTACCATTTCACGCCGATTATTTCGCTTCAAGACAGATTCGACACCCTCGTGTCTCAAAAATTTCGCGCAGGTGCACCATTTTTGGTTTCGGCGGAATATATTGGTCAGAAGAACGGCCGCGGCGTCTACCGGCGGAGCAGCCCGCGGCATCATCCCGAAGAGGACCGCTAGATGATCAGGGTAATGCTGGCTGACGATCACGCAGTCATGCGGGACGGACTGCGTCACATCCTGGAAACGGCCGGCGGTTTCGACATCGTCGGCGAGGCGAGCGACGGCGCGGCCACGCTCGCGCTGGCCGAGCGTCGCGCCGCCGACGTGCTGCTGCTCGACCTGTCGATGCCCGCGCCGACCGGTATCGAGCTGATCCGGCTGGTCAGGACGCATGCGCCGTCGCTGCGCATGCTGGTGCTGACGATGCATGCGGAGACGCAGTACGCGGCGCGCACGTTCAAGGCCGGCGCAACCGGCTACCTGACGAAGGACAGCGCGACCGCCGAACTCGTCGAGGCCGTCACCAAGGTCGCGGCGGGCGGCGTGTACGTGAGCCGGTCGGCGGCCGAAAGCCTCGCGCGCACGCTGCGCGCGCCGGCCGACATGCTGCCGCACGAGCGGCTGTCCGCGCGCGAACTCGACGTGATGCGCCGCATCATCGCAGGCCAGACGGTCACGCGGATCGCGGCGGAACTCACGCTGAGCGCGAAGACGGTCAGCACCTACAAGACCCGCATCCTCGAGAAGATGGAGCTGCCGCACGAAGCCGCGCTGGTGCGCTACGCGATGCGCCACGATCTCGACCTCGGCGTCGACGACGCATGATGCCCGCGTTCCGCGTCCGCTCCGCCGCCCCCGACGACGACGACGACGCGCCGGATCCGTCGCGCCTGTTCATGTCGTCGCTGCCGCCCGACCGGCGCGAGCGGCGGCTCGCGATCGCGACGGTGATCGTGTCGGCCGTGATCTTCGCCGCCCTCGCACCGTTCGCGGGCGTGCCGCTCGCGCGCGTGTGGGGCTTCATTCCCGTGTACCAGTCGGCGATCGTGATCAACGACATGGTGACGGCCGGCCTGCTGCTCGGCCAGTACGCGATCCTGCGCGAGAAATCGCTGCTCGCGCTCGCGGGCGGCTACCTGTTCACGGGCTTCATGGCCGGCACGCACATGCTGACCTTTCCGGGGCTGTTCTCGCCGACGGGCCTGCTCGGCGCGGGCGAACAGACCACGGCGTGGCTCTATCTGTTCTGGCACGGCGGCTTTCCGCTGACGGTCAGCGCGTACGTGCTGCTGCGCGCGGCGGCGCGCGCGCGTCCGCCGTCGCTCGAGCAGCGCCGCGCGGCGATCCCGATCCTGCTTTGCATCGCGTCGGCCGCGGGCGCGACCGTCGCGCTCGCGCTGCTCGCGACCGCCGGCCACGACCTGCTGCCGCGCATCATGCAGGGCAACCGGATGGCGTCGACGATGACGCACGCGATCACGACCGTCTGGGCACTGAACCTCGCGGCGCTCGTGTTGATGTGGCGGCTGCGGCGCCGTCATTCGGTGCTCGATCTGTGGGTGATGATCGTGCTCGTCGCCTGGCTGTTCGACATCGCGCTGTCGGCGATGCTGAACCACGGTCGCTTCGACCTGGGCTTCTACGCCGGGCGGACCTACGGCCTCGTCGCATCGTGCGTCGTGCTGTTCGCGCTGCTGTTCGAGAACGGCCGACTGCATGCGCAGACGGTGCGCGCGCTGGCCGGCGCGCGCTATCAGCACCTGCTCGTCGTACAGAAGAGCGCGCAGCTCAACGAGGCGAACGAACGGCTCGAGCAGCGCGTCGCGGCGCGCACCGCGCAGTTGAGCGCGTCGAACCGCGACCTGCGGCGCGAAGTCGAGGAGCGCGTGCGCGCGGAGCGGGCGCTGCAGGCGTCGCGCGAGGAGTTGCGCGAGATCGCGGCGATCAGCGCGACCGCACGCGAGGCCGAACAGCGCCGCATCGCGCGCGAACTGCACGACGAACTCGCGCAGACGCTCGCCGCGCTGAAGAACGATCTCGAATGGCTGCTCGACCGCGTGCCGCAGGACGATGCGCCGCTGGCGCGCAAGATCGCGGCGATGCATGCGCTCGCGCGCGGCGCGGTGACGGCCACGCGGCGCATCGCGTCCGACCTGCGTCCGCTGATGCTCGACGACCTCGGATTCGCAGCCGCGATGCAATGGCTCGTGGAGGACTTCCAGCGCCGTCACGGCATCGCGTGCGCGCTGCACGTCGAGCCAGGCGAATTGCTGCTCGACGAACCGTATGCGACGGCCGTGTTCCGTATCGCGCAGGAAGCGCTCGCGAACGTCGCGCGGCACGCGGCCGCGTCGAGCGCGACCGTGGCGCTCGTCTACCGTGACGAGACGATCGCGCTGACGATTCGCGACGACGGTGCGGGCTTCGATCCCGGTGCGCCGCGCAAGTCGGCATCGTTCGGGCTGGTCGGCCTGCGCGAGCGCGCGTATCTCGTCGGCGGCACGCTGCGGATCGATACGACGCTCGGCGAAGGAACGACGGTGGAGGTGGATATTCCGGTGGCGTCGGCGCATGTGGCGATTGCGCATGACGGACGGGGGACGTCGCGGGCGGAAGAGGTAAGGGCGAAGCAGTAGCGGCGGTGTGCCGCTGCGGGGGTCAGTGGTAGTCCTCTTCCCGCCGAAGCACGGACATCGCCGTCGTTTTCATTACGCTCTCCATGCATCCGGAACGCATGCACGGTAGCACATCGGCGCGATCGCCAGCAGGGACTGCGCGACACCGCAGCCCCCGGACGCCGCCGTCCATCACGCCCGCGCCGCCACCATCCCCCGCTCCGAGCGCGTCCACGCGACGAGCGCGCCGATCCCGAGCAGCGCGAGGCACACGATCGGCACGATCATCGGCCCGAACGCCGTGCCCGTCACCTTGCCCGCGAACGGCATCAGGTTCTGGCTGAAGAAGCCACCGAGGTTGCCGATCGAGTTGATCGCCGCGACGCTCGCCGCCGCCCGCGCGCCGGTGAAGTAACGCGGCGGCATCGACCAGAAGCACGGATACAGCAGCGGGATGCACGCCCCGCCCAGCACGAGCGCGACGAAGCGCAGCGGCGTCGACGGCAGCACGAGGCTCAGCAGGAAGCCGAGCGCGCCGAGCGCCGCGACGATCGCGATCGTGCGCAGGATGCTCTTCGCGCGGCGCAGCTTCGACGGCAGCCACACCAGCAGCACCACCGCGAGCGCCCACGGCAGCATGCTCAGCAATCCGTTCGTACTGCTCGACACACCGAACGATTTCACGAGCGTCGGCAGCCAGTACGTGACGCCGTACAGCGACGTCGACATCAGCATGTAGGTCGCCGCGAACAGCATCACGCGCGGATCGAGCAGCGCCTTCCACGGCTGCGCATGCTCGGCCTGCGCCGGCTTCTCGCGCTCCAGCGCGGCCGCGACGATCTGCTTCTCGCGTTCGTCGAGGAACGGCGCCTCGCGGAACGACGCCGGCAGCACGCGGAACACGACGATCGCGACGAGCACGGCCGGGATGCCCGTCGCCACGAACACCCACTGCCAGCCCGCGAGCCCCCACACGCCGTTCAGGCTCAGCAGCACGCCGCCGACCAGCGAGCCGAGCATGTTCGCGAGCGCGCTGCCGAGCGTGAAGATGCCGAGCACCTTCGCGCGATAGCTCTGCGGGAACCACAGCGTCAGGTAATAGATCACGCCCGGATAGAAGCCGGCCTCCGCGATCCCGAGCAGGAAGCGCAGCGAACAGAACGCGGGCATCGACGTCGTGAAGCCCATCAGCACGGTGATGAGGCCCCACGTCAGCATGATCCGCGCGAGCCACACGCGTGCGCCGTAGCGATGCAGCGCGAGCGTGCTCGGCACCTCGAACAGCAGGTAGCCAATGAAGAACAGCGACGACGCGAGACCGAACGCGGCCTCGGTCATCCCGAGGCTGTGCACCATCTGCAGTTTCGCGAAGCCGACGTTCTGCCGGTCGATGAACGCGATCAGGAACATCACGACGAGGATGGGCATCAGGCGCCGCGCCATCTTCGACATGATGCGCTGCTCTTCGGCGGACGCGGGGTCCAGGGTTTCGGTGGCATTCACTGCGGGCTCCTCCGTGAAGCGGTTGCTTGTCGGTTGAATCGGCGCCGCGCGCGATGAATGCGCGGGCGCGGTGGGGTTCGATGAAATCGGGATCCGGAAACGGATGGCCGCCGTCGTCAGCCTGTCCGGTAGTCGTCGAGCATCGGCGCGAACATCTCGTGCCACGCGCGCGGCTTCGCCTTGATCGTGCCGGCGAGATACAGGAATTCGACGTAGTCCATCAGCTGGTTCGGCCGCACCGAGAAACGCGTGTCCGGCGCGGCGAGCATCTGCATCACGTCGTCGTGCGACACGGCGACACCCGACGAGGCCGCATACAGCGCGGCCGCCGCGCGCGGGTCCTGCGCGATCAGGCGGTTCGCTTCGTCGAGCGCGCCGAGAAACGCTGCGGCCAGCGCGGGCTCCGTATCGACGAGCCGCTTCGGCGCGAACACGACGTCGAGCGTCAGCGGGCCGAGCACGTCGACCGAATTCACGACCCGATGAATGCCCGGCTGCCGCAATTCGAGGGTCGAGAACGGTGGCGACGTGAAGTGCGCGGTGACGCCGTTCTCGCGGTGGATCAGCGCCTGCATCGCCTGCGGATGCGGCAGGTTCACGGCGATCGAGTCGAGCTGCGCGAAATGCCGCGCGCCGAGCTGCCGGCTCGCGACCATCTGCAGCACGACCGCCGACAGCGACGTACGGATGCCCGGCACCGCGATCCGGTCGGACGGCATGAAGTCGCGCAGCGACGTCAGGCCCGGACGGTTCGCATTGAGCGACAGCGATGTCGTGGACAATCCGCTGATGCCGATCACCTCGACGTTCGGAATCCCGCGCGCCCGCGCCCACAGCTCGATGAAGCCCGGTGCGCCGGCACCCGCGAAATCGAGCGTGCCGGCCATCATCGCGTCGTTGACGGAATTGCCGCCGTCGAGCAGCACCCAGTCGACCGCGACATCGCGCAGGCCGTGCCGCGCCGCATGCCGCTCGAACAGGCGCTGCTTCTCCATCACGAGCAGCGGCAGGTACAACACGCCATAGCCTTTCGAGATCCGCACCGTGCGCGGCTTCGCACGCACCAGCGACGGCGCCCCGAGCGCGCCCAGCATGCCGAGGCCGGCGGCGAGCAACGCGCGGCGGCGGGGCGACGTCTTCATGCGCATGCCTCCGTGCGGCGCACGACCAGCGGCAACGCGGCAGCCGGCGTCAGGCTTCGCCGTGCATCCGGCCGCGCCTTCGTCGTGTCCGTGACATGCTGCATGTTGCCGTCTCCTCTGGTATTAATGCCGTCGTCGCTTGCTCCGGCTGAACACAGGTTATCGAGCGAGTCTGAGAAAATACTGACATCCCGCCCTCGGGAAAACCCCTAACCCCTCATCCTGCAAACGGCACCATGCGCATTCTCGTCGTGGAGGACGATGCCGAAATCGGCGCGGCGATCCGCAGCCGCCTCGCGCGGCTCGGCCATGCCGTCGATCTCGAAACCGACGGCTCGACCGCGAACGGCCTGCTGCGCGTCGAGCGCTTCGACCTCGTCGTGCTCGATGCGAACCTGCCCGGCCTCGACGGCTTCGCGGTGCTGCGCAACCTGCGCGCGTCGGGCAGCACGACGCCGGTGCTGCTCGTCACCGCGCGCTCGGCGATCGACGACCGCGTGAGCGGCCTCGGCCTCGGCGCCGACGACTATCTCGTGAAGCCGTTCGACTACCGCGAGCTCGATGCGCGTGTACAGGCGCTGCTGCGCCGCAACAGCGGTCATGCGAACGACGTGCTGACGCTCGGCGGCCTCGTGATCGACCGCAGCAGCCGGCTGGCCGAACTCGACGGCCGGCCGCTGTCGCTGTCGCGCCAGGAATTCGCGCTGCTCGAGATCCTCGCAAGCCGTCCGCAGCGGATCTTCTCGAAGGACGAACTGCTGAACCAGCTGTTCAGCTTCGGCAACGAGCCGACCGCGAACGCGGTCGAGCAATACGTGACGCGCGTGCGCAGGAAACTGCAGGGCAGCTCGGTCGAGATTCGCACCGCACGCGGGATGGGGTATCAGATTGCCGCGCACTGACTGGTTCCCGAAGACGCTGTTCGGGCGCACGCTGCTGTTCATCGCGCTCGTGGTCGCGACCGGCGCGCTCGCGCTGGCCGCGATCGCGCGCTATTACGCGGGCGTCGCGGCCGAGCGTGCGTACGACCAACTGCTCGCCGGCGCGTCGATCCAGGTCGCGGAGAACCTGTACGTGCAAGGTGGCGTGCTCGCGCTGAACCCGCCGGTCGCCGCGCTGTCGACGCTGTCGCGCTACGACCTCGTCTACTACAAGGTGGTCGATTCGCGCGGCGTCGTCGTGGCCGGCTACAACGATCTCGCGAGCACCGCGACGCTCGCCGCCGCGAAACAGGGCCCGTCGTTCGCGAACGCCGTCTATCAGGGGCACCGGATCCGCACCGCGACCATCGCGCGCTACATGCCGGAGGAAAGCACGCCGGGCTGGGCGCTCGTGACCGTTGCGCAGACAACCAATGCGCGACAGCAGCTGACGAACGACATGAGCATCAAGGTGTGGACGCTGATCCTGCTGATGAGCGTGCTCGCGATCGGCGCGAGCGGCCTCGCGATCCGGCGCGGGCTGCGCCCGCTCGCGCAGATCGGCACGATCATCGCCGCGCGCGATCCGGCCGACCTGCGGCCGGTGGCCGTCGACACGCCGAGCGAGATCGACGCGATCATCGGGTCGATCAACGGGCTGATGCGGCGGCTCGCCGAGCGGATCAACGCGATGCAGCGCTTCATCGCCGACGCCGCGCACCAGATGCGCACGCCGCTCGCGCGGCTCGACGCGCAGATCGAACTGCTCGACGGAGAAGCCGATCCCGCGCGTCATGCGGCGCGGCTCGATGCGTTGCGCGCGACCTGCTCGGATGTCGGGCGCCTCACCGGGCAGTTGCTCAATCATGCGATGGTGATTCATCGCACCGAGGCCGTGCCGCTGCAGCCCGTCGAACTCGTCGCGCTCGCGAAGGACGTGCTCGGCCGCACGATTCCGCTCGCGGACGCGCGCGACGTGGCCGTCGCGTTCGCGAGCGACGCGCCGCATGCGTGGATCGACGGCGATGCGATCAGTCTGCAGGAGGCATTGTCGAACGTGCTGCACAACGCGCTGCTGCACGGGCATGCGGACGATATCGTCGTGTCGGTCGCCAGCGCGGGCACCGCGGATCGGGCGGTGACGCTGACCGTCACCGACAACGGGCGCGGCATTCCGCGCGAGCATTGGGACGCGGCATTGCAGCCGTTCGTGCGGATCGCGCCGGACGGCAGCGAACGCCGCACCGGGTCGGGGCTCGGGCTCGCGATCGTGCAGGAAGTGATGAAGGCGCACGGCGGGCGCGTCGGGTTCGCGTTTCCCGATGCGGGCGGGTTCGCGGTGGTGCTGACGTTTCCAAGGCCGGCGACGGCGCATGCCGATCACGCATGAATCGGCGGGACGCGGCGCCCCTTCCGTCGACTACGCCGCCACCGCCTCCCCGCCGAGATACGCATCGCGCACGCGTTCGTCGTCGAGCAGCGTTTTCGCGGGCCCTTCGAGCACGACGCGCCCCGTCTGCAGCACGTATCCGTAATGCGCGATCTCCAGCGCGAGGCTCGCGTTCTGCTCGACCATGAACACCGTCACGCCCTGCCGGTTGATCGTGTCGATCAGCTCCAGCACCTTGTCGACGTAGAGCGGGGACAACCCCATCGTCGGCTCGTCCATGCAGATCAGCTTCGGCCGCGCGATCAGCGCGCGCGCCATCGCGAGCATCTGCTGCTCGCCGCCCGACAGCGTGCCCGCGCGCTGCGCGAGCCGCTCGCGCACGCGCGGAAACAGTTCGAGCACGCGCGCGTAGTCGTCGGCCACCGCCGTACGATCGCCGCGCGTATAGGCGCCCATCAGCAGGTTCTCGCGCACGCTCATGTCGCCGAACAGCCGCCGCGCCTCGGGCACGGCCGCGATCCCGCGCCGCACGCGCTGCGGCGTCGCGAGCGCGGTCACGTCGTCGCCGTCGAAACGCACGACGCCGCGACGCGGCCGCATCAGCCCGAGAATCAGCTTCATCGTCGTGGACTTGCCGCTCGCGTTGCCGCCGAGCAGGCTGACGATCTGCCCGCGGCCGACTTCGACATTCACGTCGAAATGCACCTGCACCGGGCCGTAGAACGTGTCGAGGTGTTCGAGTTTCAGCAGCGCGTCGGTCATGGTCGTGTCGGGTCCGGAAGAAGGTGCGCTCATGCGGCCGCCTGCACGGTGCGCTCGGCGGCCGTGCCGCCCGCATGGCGGCGGCCGAGATAGGCCTCGATCACGCGCGGGTCGTGCCGCACGTCGCGTGGCGCGCCTTCGGCGATCTTCACGCCGTTGTCGAGCACCATCACGCGGTCGGACACGCGCATCACGAGTTCGAGCTTGTGCTCGATCAGCAGGATCGTCAGGCCACGCGTCTTCAGCGACTGGATCAGTTGCAGCATCTCGGCGGTCTCGGTCTCGTTCATCCCGGCGGTCGGCTCGTCGAGCAGCAGCAGGCGCGGATGCAGCGCGAGCGCGCGGCCGATCTCCACGCGCCGCCGGTTCGCATACGACAGGCTGTGCGCCGGATGATCGATACGCGGCGCGAGCCGCTCGCCGAACCCGGCGATGATGTCGCGCGCCTCGTCGCGCAGCGCCGCTTCCTCGCGCCGCACCGACGCGGGCCGCACGAGCGCGCGCCACACCTCGGCCGCCGCGCCGAGCGCCGGCCAGCCCGGCCGCGCCGCGCGCAACCGCGCGTGCGCGCCGATCAGCACGTTGTCGAGCACGCTCAGGTTGCCGAACACGCGGCCGTGCTGGAACGTGCGCGCGATGCCGAGCGCCGCGAGCCGTTCCGGCGGCGTGCCGGTGATGTCGCGGCCGTCGAACGTCACGCGGCCGGCATCGGGGCGGTCCGCGCCCGCGATCAGGTTGAACAGCGTCGACTTGCCCGCGCCGTTCGGGCCGATCACGCTCAGCAGCTCGCCGTCGGCGAGCGTCAGGCTTGCCGCGTCGAGCGCGGTCACGCCGTCGAAGCGACGCGTCAGGCCGCGCACGTCGAGCAAGGGTCGAGTGGTGGTCATCGCATTCCTCCTCATACCGTGCCGAGCAGGCCCTGCGGCCGGAACCGGACGAGCAGCAGCAGCACGAGGCCGTAGATCAGCATCCGGTAGTCGGCCGCCCAGCGGAACAGCTCGGGCAGCCCGATCAGCGCGATCGCGCCGACGACGCCGCCGAGCACGTTGCCGAGCCCGCCGAGGATCACCATCGTCAGCGCGAGGATCGACACCTGCGAATCGAAGGTCTGGTGATTGATGTAGCTGTACAGGTGCGCGGCGATGCCGCCGCTCACGCCGGCCGCGACGCCGCCGACCGCGAACGCGATCGCCTTGTAGCGGTTCGGCGCGATGCCGTGCGCGCGCGCGGCGACGTCGTCCTCGCGCACCGCGCGCAGCGTGCGGCCGAGATGCGAGCGCAGCAGCCGCACCTGCACGAGCGCGAACGCGACGAGCACCGCGAGCGTGAACCAGTACGCGGCGCGCGCGGTCGTCGCCCACGGCAGCGGCGCGATGCCGGTGATGCCGAGCGGGCCGCGCGTGAGGCCGTCCCAGTTCAGGATCACGAGGCTCACCACTTCGCCGATCCCGAGTGTCGCGATCGATACATAGTGCCCGCGCAGCCGGAACGCCGGATAGACGAGCAGCGTGCCGAGCACTGCGGTGATCGCGCCCGCGCACGGAATCGTCACGGCCGGCGACCAGCCGAGATCCGACGACAGCAGCGCCGACGCATACGCACCGATCACGAGCAGCGCGGCGTGGCCGAGCGAGATCTGCCCGACCGTGCCCGCGACGAGCGTGAGGCTCAGCGCGAGCAGCCCGTACAGCCACGCGTTGGTCAGCGTCTGCAGCACATAAGGCGATGCACCGAGCCACGGCAGCACGGCCGCCGCCACGATCAGCACGACGAGCACCGGGCGCGGCACGCGCACGGCTTTCGCGGCCGCGAGGAAGGTGCCCGTCATCGGCTCCGGCGGCAGCGCGCGCTTCCCGCTGAACAGGCCGTTCGGCCGCCACACGAGGAACACGATCAGCAGTCCGAACGCGAACAGGTCGCGATAGCTGGTGCCGAACAGCGCGACGCCGTAGCTTTCGACGAGACCGAGCAGCAGGCTGCCCGCGATCGCGCCCGGCACGTTGCCGAGCCCGCCGATCAGCAGCGCGACCACGCCCTTCAGCGTCGCCTGGAAGCCCATCGCCGGATCGATACTGTTGTAGTACATGCCGACCAGCAGCCCGCTGACACCGCCGAGCGCGCACGCGATCGCGAACACCGTCTGGTTCACGCGATCGACGTCGACGCCCATCTGCAGCGCCGCGTCGCGGTCCTGCGCGGTCGCTCGCACGGCCCAGCCGAGCCGCGTGAAGCGCAGGAAGCCGTACAGCAGCGCGGCCGCCGCGAGGCCGATGCCGGCGATCAGCAGGTCGAGCGCGCCGAGCGTCGCGCCGGCGATCCGCAGGTGCCAGTCGGGCAGCGGCGTCGGCACCGCACGCGGGTCCGCGCCGAACGCGAGTTGCGCGAGCTGGTCGAGGATGAAGCTGATGCCGATCGTCGCGAGCAGCGGCGCGACGCGCGCGGCATGGCGCAACGGCCGCAGCCCGATCCGCTCGATCGCGATGCCGAGCGCGCCGCAGCCGACGACGACCGCCGCGAGCGCGGCCGGCAGCGGCAACCCGAAGCGCGTCAGGCACAGCCAGCCGATGAAGGCACCGACCATGTAGACCGAGCCGTGCGCGAAGTTGATCAGGTGCGACACGCCGAAGATCAGCGCGAGCCCCACCGCGAGCAGCGCGTAGATGTTGCCGACGATGAGGCCGTTGAGCGTGTAGTCGAGCCAGGAAGCCATCACGATGCGTCCGTCGTATGCATGCGGGTCAGAGTCGGGGCCGGATTCAGCGCGCCGCGAGCTGCGGCTTCGCGCCGTCCCACAGCGCCCACTGCCCCTGCTTCACGACGAGATACACGGTGCGTGCGCCCGCGACGCGGCGCGTCTGCGGATCGAAACGCACCTTGCCGAAGATCACGCTCGGCACGTCGCTCACTTTCTCGAAGCCGTCGTGCGCGGCCTGGCGCGTCACGCCGTAGCGGCGCAGCACCTCGGCCGACAGGATCAGCGCATCGTATGCGCGCGCCACGAACGAATCGGGATCGGCATGGAATTTCGCGCGATAGCGCTGCACGAACGCCTGCACCTCGGGGCGCGGCTCGGCCGGGAAGAAGTTCGATTCCGTATAGACGCCTTCGACGGCCGTGCCGCCGAGTTCGAGGAACTTCGGCGAATACACGGAGCCCACCGCCGCGATCGGCAGCGTGAGCCCCGACGTGCGCGCCTGCCGCACGATCTGCGCGCCGTCCGCGTAGTAGGAAATCAGCACGATCGAATCCGGCTTCGACGCGCCGATCCGCACGAGCGTCGAGCGGAAATCCTTCTCCGCCGGCTGGTAGCCTTCGGCCGCGACGACCTGCGCGCCAAGCCCCGTCACCGCCTTCGCGAAGATGTCCTTGCTGGTGCGGCCCCAGTCGGTGTTCAGGTACAGCACCGCGATCCGCTTGAAGCCGAGTTCCTTCACCGCGTAGCGCGCGAGCAGCGGCTGCTCCTCGGCCTGGCTCAGCGCGGTGCTCCACAGGTAGTCGCCGCCCTTCGTGAAATCCGGATGGGAGTTCGTGAAGCCGAACTGGATCAGCTGCCCGCGCTGGTAGATCGGCGAGGCGGCCATCGACGTCGCGCTGGAAAAGTCGCCGAGCTCGATCACGATGCGCGGGTCCGCGACGAATTTCTGCGCGATCGCCACTGCCTGACGCGGATCGCTGCGGCTGTCCTGGAAGTCGACCGCGAGCGGCCGGCCGTGGATGCCGCCGCCGCCGTTGATCTCGTCGAGCGCGAGATCGAAGCCGCGCTTCCATTGTTCGCCGTATTGCGCGTCCTGCCCGGTGAGCGGCCCGCTCACGCCGATCACCACCGGCTCGCCGGACACGCCCGCCGCGAGCGCGCCGCCCGTCGACAAGCCCCATGCGGCAGCCAGTGCCGCCACCGTGCCCAGCACGCGCCGCCATGCGCCGCGTGCGTCGTTCCCCGAAACGTTCATGCGTCCCCCCAGCTTCAGTCAGTCGAAAAGAGTGAGGGCATGTAACCATCCGGTTCAGGGCGTTCCAACGAAGTTTTGCGCATATCGATATCGTGCGCGGCGCGAAGCGCAACATCACTGCTACGGTCTCCCGCACAGCGCTTCTCGCGCGACGCATCGGCATGCGTTGCAGCGCATTGATTCGATTGACGTTTGCCGTCGAGCGTCGCTGCCGACGAGCCGCGCATGCATGCACGGCTCGTCGGCCCGGCGCGCGTGCGCTTCGCAGGTTTGGCGCTGTCGATAGCAAAAATCATTATATGAATCGCGCATGCTCGCACTCCTACAATGCGCAAATCGCATCATCGGAACGCGTCATGGAGTTGCATCAACTCGAAGCCTTTTCCGCGGTCATGTCGGCCGGCAGCGTGACCGGCGCGGGCGAGCTGCTCGGCCGCTCGCAGCCGGCCGTCACGCGGCAGATCCAGGAGCTCGAAGCCGATCTCGGCTATGCGCTGTTCGACCGGCACGGCCCGCGTGTCACGCCGACGCGCCGCGCATTCCTGCTCTACGAGGAAGTCGAACGCTCGCTCGTCGGCCTGCGCGCGATCGAAGCGCGTGCGCGCGCACTCGGCGACGAAACCGCCGAACCCGTGCGCATCGCGGCCACGCCCTCGCTCGCGGCCACGCTCGTGCCGGCCGCGCTCGCCGCACTGCCCGACGGCGCACATGCGCCGCACTACCAGTTGCGCAGCGAGTCGGCCGAACACGTCGTGCACGAAGTGCTCGCCGGCACGGCCGATATCGGCGTCGTCACGCTGCCGATGGCGCATGCGGGGCTCGACGTGCACTGGATCGCGCAAACGCCATGCGTCGCCGTGCTGCCGGCCGACGATCCGCTCGCGGGCAAGCCGCGCATCGCGCTGCGCGATCTCGCGGGCCGCCGCATCGTGACGGTCGCGAACCGGCACCGGCTGCGCCAGCGGATCGATGCGGCGTTCGCGGCCGCGCGCGTCGACGCGCACGTGTTCGTCGAGACCAATGCGTCGCTGAACGCGGTGATGGCCGCGCGCGCGGGCGTCGGGATCGGCATCGTCGACCCGGCGACCGGCGTGGCGCTACCGGTGGACGGCGTCGTCGCACGACCGCTCGATGTCGACATCCCGTTCGCGTTCGGCGTCGCGACGCCCGCCGGCAAGACGCGCACGGCCGCCGTCGAGGCACTGCTCGACGCACTGCAGCACACGACGCGCGCGCTGCTCGACGACGTGACCTTTCACGATGCATCCGTGCATGACGCGTTGTTGCGAGGCGACCGGTTGCGCATCGATCGCCCGCCTCGCGTGACACGCGCCACACGAACCGCACGCACACGCGGTACCCGCCCGGAGGCCGCATGACGGCGACGCCCGACACACCCGACGCACTCGACGCACTCGACGCACTCGAAGCCCGCCTCGCCCAGGACCTGCGCTGGCTCGACCTGCCCGCGCCGTCGTGGGTGCCGCCGCGCGACGTCGACGGCGCGCGCGTGCTCGACGTCGCGATCGTCGGCGGCGGGATGGCGGGGCTCGCGGCATCCGCCGAACTGCGCCTGCTCGGCATCGAAAACCAGTGCGTGATCGACCGCGCGCCGGCCGGCTACGAAGGCCCGTGGATCACGTTCGCGCGGATGGAGACGCTGCGCTCGCCGAAGCAGCTCACCGGCCCCGCGCTCGGCCTCCCCGCGCTGACGTTCCGCGCGTGGTTCGAAGCACGATACGGCCGCGACGCGTGGGACGCGCTCTACAAGATTCCGCGCACGCAATGGATGGAATACCTGCGCTGGTATCGCCGCGTGCTCGACCTGCCGGTGCGCAACGACACCGCACTCGTGGCACTGCGTCCGCGCGACGACGGCCTGCTCGCGCTCGACCTGCGCGCAACCGGCCAGGCGCAGACCGTGCTCGCGCGACACGTCGTGCTGGCGACCGGCCGTGACGGACTCGGCGGCCCGTACGTGCCGCCCGTCGCGCAACGCGCGCCGCGCACGCGTTGGGCCCATTCGTCCGAGCCGATCGATTTCGCTTCGCTCGCCGGCAAGCGCGTCGGCGTGGTCGGCGCGGGCGCGTCCGCGTTCGACAATGCGGGCACCGCGCTAGAAGCGGGCGCCGCGCGCGTCGACCTGTTCTTCCGTCGCGCGGACATTCCGCGCATCAACAAGCTGACGGGCATCGGCAGCCCGGGCCTCGTGCACGGTTATGCCGATCTCGACGATGCGACGAAGTGGCGCTTCATGCACTACGCGCTGACGTCGCAGACACCGCCGCCGCGCGACAGCGTGCTGCGCGTGTCGCGACATGCTCACGCACACTTCCATGCAGCCAGCCCGATCGAAACGCTGGTCGAACACGCGGACGGCCTCGACGTCGTCACGCCGCGCGGCCGCAACACGGTCGACTTCCTGATCTTCGCGACGGGCTTTCATTCCGACTGGACGACACGCGCGGAATTCGCGTCGTTCGGGCCGCATGTGCGGCGCTGGAAGGATCGCTATCAACCGGAACCGGGCGCATGGCTCGACGAGCTCGCCGAGTCGCCCGATCTCGGCCCCGCGTTCGCGTTCCAGGAGCGCGAGCGCGGCGCCTGCCCGGCCGTCACGCGCATCCATTGCTTCAACCATGCGGCGAGCCTGAGCCACGGCAAGCTGTCGGGCGACATCCCCGCGATCAGCGCGGGCGCCGAGCGGCTCGCCCGCGGCATCGCGAGCCGGCTGTTCGACGCCGATCGCGACCGCCACTACGATGCGCTCGTCGCATTCGCGACCGCGGAGCTGCAGGGCGACGAATGGCGCGACGCCGACGCATGAGCGCCGCCGCGATCCACGATACTCACGACGACTGGAATCCATCACGATGACCGAACCCATCCCGCCGGCCGCCGCGCCGGATACGATCGACGCCGTCGCCGGCCTGCGCGAAGGCGATGCCGTGGCCGCGCTGCGTCGCGCACGCGACAAGGTGCTGCTCCATACGCGGCTCAGCGAAGCCGCGCTGTTCGACAGCGCGCTGCCCGATCTTTCGTTAATCGAACGATTGCATGCGGCACGGTATGTCGCGCAGCGCTCGAATGCGCACGCACTGGCCGCGGTCTACCAAACACGACTGATCGATGCAGGCGGCACGCCCGACGACATCGCCCGCGCGGACGCCGATGCGTTCGACGCACTGCCCACGCGCCTCGGCGCGCTGCTTGCGCATGCGCGGCGCCTGACGCGCTCGCCCGCCGACGCACGCCCGTCCGATCTCGACGCACTGAAGTCGGCCGGGTTCACGACACCCGCGATCGTCGCGCTGTCGCAGCTCGTCGCCTTCGTCTCGTATCAGCTGCGTGTCGCGGCAGCGGCGCAAGCGTTGCAGGCGCGTGCCGCCCGGGAGGCCGCATGACCACGGCCACTCACGGTTTCACGTCCGCCACGCTCGGCTGGCGTGCATGGCTCGACACGATGCCGCTCGAGCGCGCCACGGCCGACCAGCTCGCGGTGCTCGAAGCGAGCCATCCGCAAGCGAAAACGTCGGACTACTACCTGCTGCTCGTCCACCTGCCCGACATCCTGCGGCAGCGTTCCGGCGTGTTCAACGCGATCATGTACGGTCCCGGCGGACTGTCGCGCGCGGAACGCGAGCTGGCAAGCACGGCCGTGTCGCGCGTGAACGGCTGCGTGTATTGCGCATCGGTGCATGCGCAGCGCTTCGCGCAGCTCGCGAAACGCACCGATGCGATCGACCAGGTGTTCGACGATCCGTCGACAGCCGGCACGACCGCGCGCGAACGCGCGATCATCCGCTATGCGGTCGCGCTGACCGAGCGACCCGACACGTTGGACGAACGCGACATCGCCGCGCTCGAAGCCGAAGGGCTCACCCACGAAGAAATTCTCGACCTGTCGCACGCCGTCGCGATCTTCGCGTGGGCGAACCGGCTGATGCTGACGATGGGCGAACCGGTGTTTCCCGAACCCGCAGCGGGCGACTGACACGCCGCCGCGCCGGCGCAGGCGAGCACATCGGCCGACGCGCGCTGCCGCGCGTCACGCCTTGTGCGTCGACAACAGAATGCTCGTCTCCGTATTCGCGATCCCGTCGATCAACCGGATCGCGCCGAGCACGCGATCGAAATGCTCGAGCGAATCGGCGTGCAGCTCGGCGACCAGATCCCAGCGCCCGTTGGTACTGTGGATCGACGCGACGTTCGGATGCCCGCGCAGCACCTTCACCACTTCCGCGCCGCGATTGCCCTGCACCGCGATCGACATCAGCGCGCGGATCCGGTGCCGCTCGGCGGCCGGCTTGAGCCGCACCGTATAGCCGACGATCACGCCGTTCTTCTCCAGCCGCGTCAGCCGGTTCTGCACGGTCGCGCGCGCGACGCGCAACGCCTTCGCCAGGGCGACGACGGGCATCCGCGCGTTGTCGCGCAGCAGCGCGATGAGCTGCCGGTCGACGTCGTCGAGCGTAATCATGAACGGACCTTCCTGTTGAACGTGACACGGCCGCCAGCGTGCCGGACGGCACGCAGTTCGACCAGCATGATTTGAACAAACTGCCATATCCGGCCAGCAATCTGCCAAGTCTATCGAGAAATCTGCCATTTTTGCCGTCTTTTTGTTGGCTCGACTCACGGAAATAATGACTCCATCGACCGGCCGCATAGGCCGCGACGCCGCTTTTGATGGAGCCGGGGCCCGGGCCGACGCGCCCGCCCCGGTCGACCAGAACGCCTGGACACTCGTCCGGGCAACAAAATGGAGACAGACCGATGACCCGCTTCCTCGACGTTCCCGCCACCGCCCGACTGATCGCCCAAACCGGCGTCACGCCGTTCCTGCGCGCGCTCGTCGACACGCTGCGCGCCGATTACCTGCACTGGGCCGACTTCGACAAGTCGCCGCGCGTCGCCTGCCACTCGCGCGACGGCGTGATCGAGCTGATGCCCGTCGCGAACGCATCGCTGTTCGCGTTCAAGTACGTGAACGGCCACCCTGTCAACGCCGCACGCGGGATGCACACCGTGATGGCGTTCGGCGCGCTCGCCGAAGTCGACACCGGCTACCCGCTGCTGCTCGCCGAACTCACGCTGACCACCGCGTTGCGCACCGCCGCGACGTCGGTGCTGGCCGCGCAGGCGCTCGCCCGCCCCGACGCGCGCACGATGGCGCTGATCGGCAACGGCGCGCAGAGCGAATTCCAGGCGATCGCGTTCCACACGCTGCTCAGCATCGAGGAAATCCGCGTGTTCGACGTCGATCCGCTCGCGACCGACAAGCTCGTGAAGAACCTCGCCGCTTACCCTGAATTGCGCGTCGTGCGCGCCGCGTCGACCGCCGACGCCGTGCGCGGCGCCGACATCGTGACGACCGTCACCGCCGACAAGGCATACGCGACCATCATCACGGCCGACATGATCGAGCCCGGCATGCACCTGAACGCGGTCGGCGGCGATTGCCCGGGCAAGACCGAGCTCGCGGCGGGCGTGCTGCAGGCGGGCCGCGTGTTCGTCGAATTCGAGCCGCAGTCGCGCATCGAGGGCGAGATCCAGCAGATGCCGGCCGACTTCCCGGTAACCGAACTGTGGCGCGTGCTGCAGGGCGAGACGACCGGCCGCGAACGCGCGGACGAAGTCACGGTGTTCGACTCGGTCGGCTTCGCGCTCGAAGACTACTCGGCGCTGCGCTACCTGTTTGCGCTCGCGCAGCAGCACAACGCGGGCGTCGAGATCGCACTGATTCCGCCGGCCGTCGATCCGAAGAACCTGTTCGCGCTGATCGACGATCCGGCCGCGATCGCGCAGGGTCACGCGGCGTTCGTGACCGAAGCCGTCGCCGCGTTCGCACGCTGATCGTCATCCCGGGCGGCGTGCGCGCCGCCCGGTTCCCCGCCTGTCTCTTCAAACGTTCATGAATCTCGTATCGATCCAGGCGCCGGCCGCCGTCGTGATGATCCGGCCGCACCGCTTCCTGCCGAATCCGCAGACCGCGGCCGACAACGCCTTCCAGCGCACGGCCGTCGGCGGCGCGAACGACACGCTGTCGGTGTCGGCCGCCGCGCGCGACGAAGTGACGGCAGCCGCGCGGACACTCGCCGATGCAGGCGTGCGCGTGCACGTGTTCGACGACCACGGCGAGCGCGACACGCCCGATTCCGTATTCCCGAACAACTGGTTCTCGACTCATCCGGGCGGGCATATCGCGCTGTTTCCGATGCATAGCCCGAACCGCCGCCGCGAGCGGCGCGCGGACATCGTGGAGATGCTGAAAGCGGAATACCGCGTGCAGGACGTGATCGACTACTCGGGGCTCGAATACGACGACGTGTTCCTGGAAGGCACCGGCGCGATGGTGCTCGATCATGTCGCGCGGGTCGCGTATGCCGCGCGTTCGCGCCGTGCCGATCCGGTCGCGCTCGAACGCTTCTGCACGCACTTCAACTTCGAGCCGATCTGCTTCGACACGGCCGATGCGAACGGGAACCCGATCTATCACACGAACGTGATGATGAGCGTCGCCACCGAGTTCGCGATGATCGGCCTCGACCTGATCGCGGACCGCCGGCGCCGCGACGAAATCGCGCAACGCCTGACCGAAACGGGCCGCACCGTGATCGCGCTCGATCATGCGCAGATCGCGAACTTCGCGGGCAATACGCTGGAGTTGTCGGGAAGAAACGGGCGTGTGCTTGCGCTGTCGCGGCGTGCGTTCGATTGCCTCACACCTGACCAGCGCGCGACGATCGAGCGCTCCGCGCGGCTGCTGCCGCTCGACGTGCCGACGATCGAACTGGCCGGCGGCTCGGTGCGCTGCATGCTCGCGGGGATTCATCTCGCGCGGCGCGCCGCAGCACATGACGTGAAGGAAATGGAATCGGCGGCACGGCAACGCGAACCGGTGCCGCACGCCTGAGCGGACATCCTGCGGCAGATAGCCCGATGGCGCCGCCGGACGACGCTTCGGCCTGAACGGACATCCTGCGCGGATTGCGCAATGGCGCCGCCGGACGATGCTTCGGCCTGAGCGGACATCCTGCGCGGATAGTCCGATAGCGCCGCCGGACGATACTTTGGCCTGAGCGGACATCCTGCGCGGATAGCCCAATGGCGCCGCCGGACGATGCTTCGATCTACGAACCAGATCGAAGCATCGTCCCGCCCGTTCATCAACCGCCCAGCAGCTTCAACCCGGCCGGCAGCGTTTCGCCGAACACACGTGCGGTGTCGGCTTCGTCGAACGCAAGCGCCTCGCGCACCATGTCGATCCACGCGGCCGACACATTCGCGGAAGACAGACGCTTGATCACCGCCTCGCGCGTTTCGTCCGGCAAATCGCGTTCGCGGTCGCCCGTCATCCGCGCGATTTGCGCGACCGCGAATGCCGCGGGTTCGACCTGCTTCCAGTCCAGCGCGAACAGCGCATCGAGCCAGCGGTTCGCAACGTCGGCCGGCACGACACTGTGCGCGCTGCCGTAGAACGGCCGGCGCGCACCGATCCGCCCGAGCGCCCACGCGCACAGCGTGCGCTCGGCCGGCTTCTGCAATTGCACGATCAACCGCTCGGCCAGTTCCACCTTGCGCTCGACCGGCAATCGTTCGAGCGACGCGGACAGGCGCGTCATGTCGGCCGGGCCGACCTTGGCCGGGTCGAACGGCAGCTTGCGGCGCTTGTCGTCGGACGGCTCGAGGAACGCGATCGCATCGCGTACCTGCGTCTGCGCATCGTCGTCGAGGCCGCCGGCCACGCGCCGCCACAACGTCCACCACTCGGACCACACCTGCGCGTCGTTCACGTACTGGATCCCGTCGTCGAACAGCGGCCACAGCTGCTCGATGCGCCACGCATCGAGCGGATGGCCGAAGCCCGGGCGCAGGCAATAGCCGGCGAGGTTCAGCCACGCGCGTTCGTGATCGGCCGAGCGCCGCCGGCGACGCGCGCGCGCAAGCAACGCGTCGAACAGCTCGCGCGCGAGCGCGACGTCCCACTCGTCGCGCGGGCCGAGCACCTGTTCAAGTTGCGCGCGCAACCGTCGCGTGTCCTTCGGCGTGACGTCCGCGGCCTTGCTGCCGAACGAGCGGTCGATCAGCTCGATCGCGTGATCGACGCGCGGATGGCGCGCGAACGCGGCATCGTCGCCCTGCACGGGCGCATCGCCGCGCAACTGGAATTCGAGCCGCCAGCGGCGCGCTGCATCGTCGGTCGCGATGCAGTGCATTTCGAGCGTGCCGACCTCGGTCAGCGACGCGGTGAGTTTCACCGGCGTTTCGCGCGCATCGCTACCCGCCTTCGCGTCGACGACCGTCGCGATCGGCGGCAGCCGCACGAAGTCGCCGCCGTCCAGCTCGACCAGATCGCCCGGCTGGTACGCGGTGTCGGCGACCGTCGACACGAGGTGGAAACGCACCGGCTGCCCGAGCTGCAGCGCGAACGTGCGTTCCTCGAGCCGGATCTCGCGGCCTTCCTCGGCCCCGCGCGGCAGCAGGCAGACACCGCGCGCCGCCGTGGCGCCCTCGCCATCGTCGAGCACGAGGAAATAACTGCGCGCGGAACCGCCGCCGATGCGCGGCGCATGCCCCGCCCGCGCCAGGCCATAGGCGACCGCGCCGCGCGCGACCGCCACGTCCGGATGCGCGTTGTGCAGCACGCCGAGCGGCGCGCCGCGCCACGCGCCGAGCGTCTGCGCGAGACGGCCGGCCAGCGCCCCCGCGCGGAACACGCCGCCGTTGAGCAGCAGCGTGTCGGGCAGCGGGCCTTCCGCATGACGATTCAGGAACGCGGCGACGTGGCGCGTGACGGCCGGGTCGCTCGCATACGGCAAGCCGAATTCGACGATCGCGGCCCGCGCGCGGCGCGGCAGCTCGCCGGCCTCGACCTGCGGAAAGAAGCCGTCGACGACGATCTGCTCGACTTCCTGCCGCGTCAGCTCGGCCGAGCGCGCGCCGCCGACGAGCTTGCTGCCCGCGCCGAGCAGCGTCACGGTGACGGAGGCCGGCGCGTCGTCGCCGAGCAGCCGCTCCTTCGCCGCGCGGCAGCGTTCGACGAGCTGCGACAGGCTCGCGGCCGACAGCCGCGTGCCGGGCTCGGTCAGCCGCGTCTCGACCAGGCGCGCGAGCGCGAGGTCCATGTTGTCGCCGCCGAGCATCAGGTGATTGCCGACGCCGACGCGCGTGAAGGCCGGTTCGCCGTCGTCGCCCGGCGCGACGTCGACCAGCGTGAGGTCGGTCGTGCCGCCGCCGACGTCGCAGATCAGCACGCGCCGTGCCGCGGCGAAGGTGTCGCGCAACGTCGCGCGCTGGCCGTACAACCAGTCGTAGAACGCGGCCTGCGGTTCTTCCAGCAAGCGCAGCGCCGGCAGTTTCGCGCGTTTCGCCGCCTCGACCGTCAACGCGCGGGCGCCGTCGTCGAACGACGCCGGCACCGTCAGAATGACGTCCTGCTTCGCGAGCGGCGCATCGGGAAAGCGCGCATCCCACGCGGCCCGCACGTGCGCGAGGTAGCTCGCGCTCGCGTCGACCGGCGACACCTTGTCGACGCCGTCGGCCGCGCCCCACGGCAGGATCGCCGCGAGCCGGTCGACCGATGCGTGCGACAGCCAGCTCTTCGCGCTGGTGACGAGCCGCCCCGGCACCTGCGCGCCGAGCGTGCGCGCGTAGCGGCCGATCACGGCCGGTAGTGCACCGGCCGCATTCGCGTTGGCCTTCGGATCAGCCTTCGCACCCGCCTTCGAATCGGCCGCCCACGGCAGGCGCAGCGCGTCCGGCGGCAGTTCGCCCGCCGCCGGGTGATAACGCACCGACGGCAGCAGCGGCTGGGCCGCCACCGCGCCAGGGCCGACCAGCTGCTCGACGTCGAACACGCGGATCGCGTCGGAGCCGGCCTCGACGAATGCGACGACCGTGTTGCTCGTGCCGAGGTCGATGCCGACCGTATAGCGCTTCATCGCGCTCAGGCGGCGCCGCGCACGTCGAACTCGACCTTCCAGCGCTCGTTCGTGCCGCTCGGGATCGCCTCGAGCTCGAGCGTGCCGGCTTCGGTCACGCGCGCATGCAGCTTCACCGGCACGACCTCGCCGACCGTGCGCCCTTCGGCGGGCAGCGTGGCCTGGATTTCCTCGAGTTCCTGCAGCTCTTCAGGCGACCAGTAGTCGAGCAGCGTGCCGACCTGGTCCTGGCGCCGCACCGACGACCCGAAGAAGCGGAACTGCACCGGTTCGCCGACGACGAGGCCGAACTCCTGCGGCGGCAACGCCGCATCCGAGCCTTCCTCCATCCCGAACGGCGCGACGCACAGCGCCTGCACCGGCGGCTCCAGCCCCGGCACCGCGGGCATTGCCGACTCGATCGCGACGTAGTACGCACGCGCCGTGCCGCCGCGAATGCGCACGCCGCGGCCGCGCTTCACGTAGCCGTAGTAAGCCGCGCCACGCGCGACCGCGAGGTCCAGATCCGCGCCTTCGAGCAAACGGGCCGGCGGCGCGCCTTCGGCGGCGAGCCAGCCGTTGAGCGTATCGAGCACGCGCTGCGTGAGCAGCGTCGACTTGAACACGCCGCCGTTGAACAGCACGGCGGTCGGATGCAGGAACGTCGCACCTTGCGGCAGCGTGCGCTGCACGCCTTCGAGCGCGTCGAGCGCCGCGACCTGGCGGCCGAGGAACGCCGCGAGGTGGCGCGTGATGCCCGCGTCCTGCGCATACGGCAGGCCGAGCTGCGTCAGGCCGACGCGCGCGCGGCTCACCGGACGCGCCGCCGCATCGACTTGCGGGAAGAAACCTTCGAGGATCGTCTGCGTGAGTTCCGCGCGCGTCAGCTCCGTGCGGATCGAGCCACCGATCAGCTTCGAGCCGCGGCTCGGCACGACGAGCGGCACCGCGTCGGTCGTCGGGTCGGACAGCAGCGTTTCCTTCGCCGAGCGGCACGCGTAGGTCAGCGCGCGCAATTGCCACGGATCGGCCTGCGTGCCCTGCTGCGCGAGCTTGCGCGCGACCACGTGCGCGAGCGCGAGGTCCATGTTGTCGCCGCCGAGCAGGATGTGCTCGCCGACCGCCACGCGATGCAGTTCGAGATTGCCGTCGCGCTCGACCACCGCGATCAGCGACAGGTCGGTGGTGCCGCCGCCGACGTCCACGCACAGGATCAGGTCGCCGACCTGCACCTGCTTGCGCCAGCCGCCTTCGCTCTTCTGGATCCAGCTGTAGAGCGCCGCTTGCGGCTCCTCGAGCAGCGTCATGCGCGAATAGCCGGCGGCACGCGCGGCTTCCGCCGTCAGCTCGCGCGCGGCCGGGTCGAACGACGCGGGGATCGTGACCGTCACGTCCTGGTCGGCGAACGGCGCGTCGGGATGCGCGTGGTCCCACGCTTCGCGCAGGTGCGTCAGGTAGCGGATCGAACTTTCCAGCGGCGACACGCGCGTCACTTCGGGCGGCGCATCGCTCGGCAGGATCGCCGCGCGGCGATCGACGCCCGGGTGGCACAGCCAGCTCTTCGCGCTCGACACGAGGCGGATCGGCGTGCCCGCGCCGCGGGTGCGCGCCATTTCGCCGACCGCGAAGCCGCGCGAGGCCGTCCACGGCAGCGTCAGGTCGCCCTGCGTCAGTTCGCTTTCATGCGGGAGATAGAGGAACGACGGCAGCAGGTCGCGCGACTCCAGCGCGCCGGGCGCGGTCAGCTGCGCGATCGGCAGCACCTGCTGCGTGATTTTTTCACCGTCGCTCGCGGCGCTGTCGACGTACGACAGCGCGCAGTGGGTCGTACCGAGGTCGATACCGATCGAATAGCGCGGATCGTTCACAGTTCCACCTCCGCCGGTGCGACCACCGAGGCGTCGTGGCTGCCGGTCAGCTTCGGCAGGCGCACGTCGGCCACGCGCCAGCCGCGATGGCTGACCGTGCCCGTGAACGGCGCGGCGCCGACCACGTTACCCGTCACGCGCACGGCCGTCGCGTCGAAGCCGGCCGGCAGCGTCACGCGGCTGCCTTCGGCTTCGTCGCGCACCGGCACGATCGTGAAATGCTCGCGCAGCGCGGCGCGGCAGCCGTCGTGCACGAGGCGTGCGGCGGCGCCGATGTCGGCGTCCGCGTAGCCGGCGATGTCTTCCTCGACGAAGTCGATGAAGCGCGCATCGCGCTGCAGCAGGCCGAGCAGTTGCAGCGCGGCTTGCGGGCTCGCTTCGCGCAGCTCGGGGGCCGGCGCCTTCACGGGCGCGGGCGCCGGGGCTGCCGCGGGGGCCGGTGCAACCGGCGCCGGCGCGACCGGTGCCGGGGCGCCATCGCGCACGCGCAGCACGCCGGCCGCGAACTCGCGGTTGCCGATCACGGAAAAGAACGTGCCGACGGCCAGCGACAGCCGGCCGAAGAAGGACAGGTTGGATTCGGGCATGGGGTCTGGACTCCTGTGGGCTCGCGACACGGCGAGCAGCTTGCCTGGGCGCCCGGCGACGGCGTGCGATGGCGCACTGCCGCCGCCCGGCGCGTGATTCGGGCGCGCCCTCTCGGGTGCGGAAAACCCGTATTTTGCCCTGTGGCGGGCAAACCGGGCAGAAGTTGGGGGACAGAACACAACGGCGCGCGGGTTTTGCACGGCGCCGGATTGCATCGGACTGCCGGCTATCGGGTGTCGGCCGCGATGTTGCGGCGCGTCAGCGCGGCTTGCGGCGGCGTGCCGCCTTCGCCCGAAATTGCGCGAATTCGGGCGCGCGGCGTGAAACGCATGAACCCGCATGGGGACCGCGGCGGCGTAACGCTACATGCTTCATGCAATGTGATGTTTAATGCCCGGCAACGCCAGCATTAAAGGACACGCAATGCTCGACCTCGACGACCTTCGACTCGTGCGCGCGATCGGCGCGTCGCGTTCATTGGCATCCGCCGCGCGCCTGCTCGACCTCACCCCGCCCGCGGTCACGATCCGCCTGCAGCGGATGGAGGCGCGGCTGGACGTCCGGCTCGCCGTGCGGCAGCCGAAAGGGATCGAGCTGACCGACGAAGGTCAGCGGCTTTATCAGGAAGCCGTGGAGATTCTCGAGCGCGTGGACGCGCTGCCGGGCAACATCGCGGGCGATCACGGCGACGTGCAGGGCACGCTGCGCGTCGTCGCGCCGTTCGGCTTCGGACGCAAGTACGTCGCGCGGATCGTGCGCGACGTGCAACGCGCGCATCCGAAGCTCGAAATCTCGCTGCACCTGTCGGAGAGTCCGCTGACCAGCGCGTCGGGGGCCGACGTGGTCATCCATGTCGGCAGCCTGAAGTCGTCGTCGTGGGTCGGCTATCCGCTCGCGCCCAACGAGCGCTTCCTGTGCGCGAGCCCCGGTTACGCGCGGCGCATCAAGCAACTGGACCATCCGTCCGACCTCGCCCGCTACGACTGCCTGTGCCTGCGCGAGAACGACGAGGACGTGCCGCGCTGGCGCTTCTCGCAAGCCGGCGACGGCAAGGGCGAATCCAGACGATCGGCGATGATTCGCGTCACGGGCGCGCTGTCGTCGAACGACGGCACCGTCATCACCGACTGGGCACTGGCCGGGCTCGGCATCGTCGAGCGCTCCGAGTGGGACGTCGCGCCGTTGCTCGCGAGCGGCAAACTGGTCAGGTTGCTGCCCGACTGGCATCTGCCGCCCGCGCCCGTGACCGCGCTGCTGCCGTCGCGCACGGGCCGCTCCGCACGGCAACGCGTTTTCCTCGAAGCCGCGGCGCAATTTCTCGATCCGCCGCCGTGGCGCGGCAAGGCATGAGCGCGGTCCCGGGATTAAATGCTGCTTAATGCTCGATTTGGCAAACGTTAAACACGCTGCGCGCCAAACGCTCTACTGTGTTCGCTGTCGGCAACCCACCGAGGCAACGCATCATGGGCATTCCCCTCCTTCTCAACACCCCCGCCGCATTGATCGACATCGGTCGCATGCGTGACAACATCGCGCGCATGCAGGCGCATCTGGACGCGCTCGGCGTCCGGTTCCGGCCGCACGTGAAGACTACCAAGTGCCAGCACGTCGTCGACGCGCAGGTTGCGGCCGGCGCGCAAGGCATCACGGTGTCGACGCTGAAGGAAGCCGAACGGTTCTTCGCGGGCGGCGTGCGCGACATCGTCTACGCGGTCGGCATGATTCCCGCGAAGCTCGGCCAGGCGCTCGCGCTGCGCCGGCAGGGCTGCGACCTGAAGATCGTCGCCGACAGCCTGCAGGCCGCGCACGCGATCGCCGAATTCGGGCGCGCGCACGGCGAGCGCTTCGACGTCTGGATCGAGGTCGATGTCGACGGCCATCGCTCGGGGATCGCCCCCGACGACGACCTGCTGATCGACGTCGGCCGCGCGCTGGTCGACGGCGGCATGACGCTCGGCGGCGTGCTCGCGCATGCCGGCTCCAGCTACGACTGCGACACCCGCGACGCGCTGGTCGCGATCGCCGAACAGGAGCGCAGCCGGACCGTGCACGCCGCGGAGCGCCTCAGGGCCGCCGGGCTGCCCTGCCCGGTCGTCAGCATCGGTTCGACGCCGACCGCGCTGTCCGCGGCGCGCCTCGACGGCGTGACCGAAGTCCGCGCGGGCGTGTACGTGCTGTTCGACCTCGTGATGCACAACGTCGGCGTGTGCGCGCTGTCCGACATCGCGCTGTCGGTGCTGACCACCGTCATCGGGCACCAGGAAGAAAAAGGCTGGGCCATCGTCGACGCGGGCTGGATGGCGATGAGCCGCGATCGCGGCACGCAGCGGCAGGCGCGGGATTTCGGCTACGGGCAGGTGTGTAGCGAAGACGGTGACGTGCTCGGCGAGTACCTGATGAGCGCGGCCAATCAGGAGCACGGCATCGTGTCCCGCATCGGGACGCCGGACACGGATATCGCGAAGCGGTTTCCGATCGGGACCCGTTTGCGGATCCTGCCGAACCACGCGTGCGCGACCGGCGCGCAACATCCGGAATACCACGCGCTGGGCGACGACGGCACCGTGCAGAACTGGCCGCGCTTCTACGGGTGGTAAGCACCTAGCATCGCGGCGCGGTGGCCGGTGCGGCGACGTGATACGCCGATATCCGGCGACGCAACCGGCCGCCGCCCGACCGCCCGACATTGACTATTTGTCCAAATCTATACAAACTATAAAACCGCGATTCACATTGCATCCGACAGGCTCGCCCACCATGCCGACAGACGCCCACCTCCTTCTTCTCGACCGGGATGTCGTCGAACCGGCCCTTCAAACCGATCACGTGATGGCGGCGGTCCGCGAAGCCTTCGTGCTGCACAGCCAACGCGCAGGACGCGTGTTCCCGGTCGTGCGCGAGAAGCTGCATACCGGCGGCGTGTTCGGCATCAAGTCGGGCGACGTCGCGAGCCAGGATCTGCTCGGCTTCAAGGCGGCCGGATTCTGGCCCGGCAATCGAAGCCGGGGCGGCGAGCCGCACCAGGCGACGATCGCGCTGTTCGATCCGGCCACCGGCCGGCCGATCTGCATCATGGACGGCAACGCGATCACCACCGCCCGGACCGGCGCGGCCGGCGGCCTGGGCCTGCAGGCGCTGGCCCGCCGCGACAGTACGCGCATCTGCGTGTTCGGCACCGGCGTGCAGGCGCGCGTCCAGCTCGACCATGCGCTCACGCTGCTGCCGCAACGGTGCACGGTGCAGTACGTGAACGCGCGCGGCGAAGCGGACGCGGTGTTCGAATCGGCATTCCGCGAACGCTGCGACATCCGCGTCGCACGAGACCGAAACGATGCGGTGGCCGACAGCGACGTGGTCATCACGGCAACGCCGGGCGGCGGCCCGCTGTTCGATGCGGACGCGGTTCAGCCCGGCACCCACCTGACCTGCGTCGGCGCGGACACCGCGGGCAAGCGCGAGCTTCCCGAAGGCGTGCTGCAGCGCGCGCGAATTTTCGTGGACGATCACGAGCAGGCGCGCGGCATCGGCGAGTGCCAATGGGCGCCCGATCTGCCGCGCACCGAAATCGGCGACGTGCTCGCCGGGACCGTGTCGGTCGATCGCTCGCCGGGCGAGATCACCGTATTCGACATGACGGGGCTCGCGCTGCAGGACCTGACCGTGGCGCGCTTCCTGTATCGGCAGGCCGTCGACAGCGGCACGGGACGCTCGATCCCGTGGCCGTGGTGAACGGCAACGGCGTGATATCTTCCATCGCCATGCGTCTATCCAAAGTTTCCGCCATCTCGTTCGATCTCGACGACACGCTATGGCCGTTCGGCCCTTCCGTCGCACGGGCCGAGGCGTCGCTGCATGCGTGGCTGATCGCGCACGCACCCAATACCGCGAGCGTGCTGCCTGCGTCGCAGACCCTGGCTCAACTGCGTGATGAATACGAACGCTCGCGGCCGGATCTCGTCAGCGACTATCGCGCGTTGCGCATCGGATCGATCCGGCTGGCGCTGGAGCGCGCGAACGAAGACGTCTCACTGACCGACCGCGCCTACGACGTGTTCTATTCGGCGCGAAACCAGGTCGAGTTCTTCGACGATGCATTGCCGGCGCTCGCGTGGTTGAGCGCGCGGTTTCCGCTGATCGCGGTGACGAACGGCAATGCGGATCTTCAACTGACCGGCGGCGGCGAGTTCTTCCGTGAAACGCTCAGCGCGCGTGCGTTCGGGTTCGCGAAGCCCGAGCCGGAAATCTTCCATGCGGCCGCCGCGACGCTCGGCGTGCCTGCGGCGGAACTGCTGCACGTCGGCGACGACTTTCACCTCGATATCGTCGGCGCGTTGAATGCGGGGCTTCAGGCAGCGTGGGTCGTACGTCACGCAGGGTCGCAAACGGAGCACGCTGCGCATCGTGCGCCGTCGCCGCATCTGACCGTTCGCGACTTGTCGGTGCTGTGTCGCGCGCTGGGTGCGCCTGACACGGTGTCGTAACCGCAAGCCCGCAAGCCCGCGAGATCGCGCGGCCGGGGTCGATCACGCCCGTCGACATGACCGACCGCCGCTTCACGCCGCCTTGCGTGCGTCCGCGATCCGTTGCGGCGCCTTCGGCCGCGCGTAAAGCCGCTCGAGATACGCACGCAATTGCGGGAACGGTTCGATCAGGTGGCATTCGCTCGCCCAGTCGATCAGGTAGACCGTCACGCAATCGGCCACCGTCAGCGTGTCGCCGACGATGAATTCGCGCCCTTCGAGATGCTTGTCGAGGATCGCGGCCATCGTCGCGAAATCCTCACGTGCCAGCTCGATATCGGCCGGCGAGCGCTTTTCCGGCGGATAGATGAACGAATGGCGCGTAATCCGCCACAGCGGCTGTTCAAGCTCCGTCACCGCGAACATGACCCATCGATAGGCCTGCGCGCGCAAATCGAGATCGACGGGCAGCAGCGCCTTCTCCGGGTACTTGTCCGCGAGATACAGCACGATCGCGGCCGACTCGGGAATCACGAGGTCGCCGTCCACCAGCACGGGCACCTTGCCGGCCGGATTGAGGCGCAGGAATTCGGGCCGCTTGTGCTCGCCTTTTAGCAGGTTGACCGACACGAACTCGAAATCCGCGTCCAGTTCCTTGAGCCCCCAGAGCGCGCGTTGCGTGCGCGTGCCGGCGAATCCGTAAAGCTTCATCGCAATGTCTCCATCGATAATGTCGGGAAAAATCGCCGCACGCAGGCGACGGCCAATCGGCCGCTTCGAATGCTTCGAACGCTTCGATCACTTCGGCCGCTTCGCCCACGCATGCAGCGCCTGTCGTCGTTCACATGCCGGGCACCGCGAGCACCGGCATCACGTCGATCGCATCGCCCGGGAACAGCGTGAAATGCGGATGGCCCTCGAACAGCGCGGCGGCCGCATCGTGCGATGCGGCGCGCACGACGGTGAAGCCGCTCATCGCATTGGCGGTGTCCGTCACGCCGCCCTTGCCGATCGTCTTGGTCTTGCCGAGCGGCCCGCCGAGCTCGACGATCGCGTCGCGATGCCGCTCGACCCACGCATGCCACGCGGCGATCCCTTCGCGCTCCCGCGTGCGCCGCTCGTCCTCCGGCAACACCATCCACGCCTTCATGCCCGGGCTATCCTTGCTGCCGAGGAATACCGCGAGATACAACTGCTGTTGAGCACTCATGCTTCCTCCGTCCGATGGCGGGCACGGCGGGCTGCCGCGCCTCGTCCTTGACACGATAGGTTGATATCAACACAATTGCAACATGGCACGCATAGAAAAGCTCCCTTTCGAAACGACGCTGATGGTGCGCGATTGCTGCCTGTGCCTGCACATGCAGCGCGCGGCGCGCAATCTCGCGCGCATCTTCGACGATGTGCTGCGTCCGCTGGATCTCACCAATGGCCAGTTCTCGCTGTTGATGTCGCTGAACCGGCCACAGCCGGCCGCGATGAAATCGGTCGCGTCATTGCTCGCGATGGATCGCACCACGCTGACCGCCGCACTCAAGCCGCTCGAGCGGCGCGGGCTGCTCACGATCACGCCGGATCCGGACGACAAGCGCAGCCGCCTGCTCGAACTCACGCCGGCCGGTCATCAATTGCTGGCCGAAGCGTTCCCGCTCTGGCAGCAGACCCATACCGAGATCGAACGGCCGTTCGCGCCGGAAGCGGTCGATGTGTTGCGCAGCCAGTTGCGCGCGCTATCGGAGGATCCGGCTACGCGCGGCTGAAGCGGCGCGTCACGTCATTCACTTCCGGCCCTTCTTCGGCATCAGCAGTTGCGCGAATTCCTGCAGGAAGCGCACGGGCCCGTGCGCACGCAGTGCCTGCCCGCTGCTGAGCGCGCCGTCGATGACGGTCGCGAGCCGCAGCGCGTAGGTTTCCGGTTCGTCGATCCGCATCGCGCCGGCCAGTTCCGCCAGCCGGCGCCGCAGTTCCTGCTTGTGCGCGACGGCGACCTTGCGGGCCGGATGATTGCCGTCCGCGTACTCGGCGGCGATGTTGATCTGCGGACAGCCGCGATAGCCGGGGCGCTCGATGCGCTCGCCGATCCATTGCAGTTGCGCATCGAGTTCCTCGCGCGGCGTGCGCCGGCACTGCGCGGCCACCGCGTCCCAGTGCGCCCAGAAATCCGCATCCTCGCGCAGCAGAAACGCCTCGATCAGGTCGTCCTTCGTCGCGAAGTGCCGGTACAGGCTCGTTTTGGCGACGCCCGCCTGTGCGACGATCAGGTCCACGCCGACCGCGCGCGTCCCTTCCCGATAGAACAGCGCGCTGGCCGTTTGCAGAATGCGCTCGCGTGTATCGGGCGCGCTCCCGTTCGTGTCTGTTCCCTTTTTCATCCAAGTCCGGCCGCCAAGGGCCGCCTGTCCCGCAAAAGTGCAGCCGATGATAGCACCCGAAGATTGACGGCGCTACAGGTCTGTACTATAAAACAAACCGGTCTGTATCGGAGTCGATCATGGACGGTCAAATGACGGTTGCGGTGTATGGCGCCACGGGTCACACCGGGCGGTTTGTCCTGGCCGAGCTGGAACGGCGCGGCTGCGATGCGATCCGTATCGGGCGCGATGCCGCGCGGCTCGCGCAGGGCGGCCACGACGCGGCGCCGTGGCGCGTCGCCCCGGTCGACGATCCGGCCGCGCTCGACATCGCGTTGCGCGGCGCGCACGCGGTGATCAACTGCGCGGGTCCGTACCTCGATACTGCGCTGCCGCTCGCCGATGCGGCGTTGCGAGCGCGCATCCCGTATCTCGACCTGACGGCCGAACAGCCGTCGGTCCAGGCGCTGACCGGCCAGCGCGATGCCCGGGCGCGCGCCGCCGGCGTGACGCTCGTGCCGGCCGCCGCGTTCTACGGCGGCCTGGCCGATCTGCTCGTCACCGCAGTCGTCGACCCGCGCGAGCCGATCGAACGCGTCGATGTCGCGACCGGCCTCGACAGCTGGCATCCGACGCGCGGCACGCGCGTGACCGGCGCGCGCAATCACGCGACCCGGCTGATTCAGCGGGACGGCAAGCCGACCGCGGTGCCGTCGACCGCGTGCGAACGCCGGTGGCCGTTTCCGTCGCCGTTCGGCGACGTCGACGTGACGCTGCTGCCGTTTTCGGAAGTGATGACACTCGCACGTCATCTGCGCATCGATACGATCGAGTCCTGGCTGGCGACGCTCGCGCTGCGCGACGTGCGCGATGCCGGCACGCCACCGCCGCAACCGGTCGACGCGTTCGGCCGCTCGGCGCAGCAATTCGCGATGGATGCCGTCGTCGTGCAGAACGGCACCACGCATCGCGCGACCGCGTCGGGACGCGACATCTATGCGGTCAGCGCACCGATCATCGTCGAGGCGACGGTTCGCTTGCTGGACGGCAGGACGCTGACGTCAGGCGGCGTACGCAGCCTCGGCGAACTGTTCGACGCGCGCGATTTTCTCGCGGCGCTCGACACGGTCGACGTCTCGTTCGACACCCTCACCGATTCGAATTTCACCAGAAGGAACGAGCATGAGCCGCAATAACAAGGAAAAAGCCGCGCATTTCCGATCGCTTCACCGCGCGGGCCAGCCGCTCGCGCTGTTCAACGTGTGGGACGCCGGCAGTGCACGCACGGTGGCCGACGCGGGCGGTGTCGCGCTGGCGACCGGCAGCTGGTCGGTCGCGGTCGCGAACGGTTTCGTCGACGGCGAGCAGATGCCGAAAGCACGCGTGATGGACGTGCTCGCGCGGATCGCGCAGGCGACCGACCTGCCCGTCACCGTCGATCTCGAAAGCGGGTATGGCGAGCGGCTGGAGGAACTCGCCGACACGATCGCGCGCAGCATCGAAGCCGGCGCGATCGGCTGCAATCTCGAGGACAGCTTTCCTGCGACGGGGGAACTGCGCACCGTCGACGATGCGGTCGCGCGTCTCGCGGCGGCCCGGCAGGCGGCCGACCGTGCGGATATCGGCTATTTCATCAACGCGCGCACCGACGTGTTCTTCAAGGCCGCGGCCGACACGCACGACGAACGGCTGCTCGACGACGTGCTGACCCGCGCACGCGCGTACGCGGCGGCCGGCGCCGACGGCCTGTTCGTGCCGGGCCTGAGGTCACCGGCGCTGATTCGCGCGCTGACGGCCGCGTCGCCGCTGCCCGTCAACATCATGCGCGTGTCGGAAACGCCGACGCTGGCCGAACTCGCCGACTACGGCGTCGCGCGCATCAGTCACGGGCCGTACCCTTACCTGCAGGCGATGAACGCGCTCGCGGCGGTGGTGAAGCAACGCGCGTAGCGGAGCCGGTTACATCCAATGTGATCGGCGCGCGGCGCGGCCCTCCGCGCGCTTCTTGTGTCGCGCCGCCATGCCGGCGGCGCACATCGCCCAGGCGGCGTCCTGTCCCGCTATCCGCTTGATGCGATCGACTCGGCCACGCCACGCCGCATGACCCGAGCCGGCTGTTGCGCGACTGGCACGACCTCGCCGCACAACTTGCCGATGCGCGATCGCGCGCATCGGCGTGCCGCAATCCGTCACTCGGCCAGCGCCGGCGCCACACCGACCCGCTTCGGCACGCCGGTCACGATCGTCGCGACCGCGACGGCCAGCACCGCGGCCGCACCCAGGAACACGCCGCCCGCGCCGTTCGCGTCGAACACGACGCCGCCGGCCGCCGCGCCCGTCGCGATCGCGAGCTGGATCGCCGCGACGATCAGTCCGCCCGCGCTCTCGGCTTCGTCGGGCACGGTGCGCGTGACCCACGTCGACCAGGCGACCGGCACGCCGCCGAACGCCATCCCCCACAACGCGACGAGCACCGCGTCGATCATCGGCGCGCGGCCGAGCGCGACGAGCGCGACGCCGAGCACGACCATCAGCGCGGGCATCCCGATCAGCATCGGCCGCAGCCGGTGCTCGAGCACGCGCCCGGCGAGCGACGTGCCGACGAAGTTCGCGATCCCGTAGCCGAGCAGGATCGCCGACAGCCCGTTCACGCCGACGCCCGCGACCTGTTCGAGGAACGGCCGCAGATACGTGAAGAACGCGAAATGCCCGGTGAACACGAGGATCGTCGCGAACATCCCGAGGCCGACGGTCGGCCGGCGCAGCACGTCGACGAGCGTGCGCAGCCGCGTGGTGCCGCTCGGCGGCATCGACGGCAGCGTCGTGACCTGCGACACGAACGCGAGCGCGCCGAGCCCGGCCGCGATCAGGAACACGTTGCGCCAGCCGATCAGGTGCCCGAAATAACTGCCCATCGGCGCGGACGCGATCGTCGCGACCGCCACGCCGCTGAAGATGATCGACAGCGCACGCGGCACCATCGCGGTCGGCACGAGCCGCATCGCGGTGGCCGTCGCCATCGTCCAGAAGCCGCCGAGCGCGACGCCGAGCACGACGCGGCCGATCAGCAGCGTCGTCAGGTCGGGCGCGAACGCGACCGCGAGATTGGACGCGACGAGCAGCACCGAGAACGCGAGCAGCACGCGCCGGCGGTCGATCGTGCGCGTCAGCGCCGAGATCAGCAGGCTCGTGACGAGCGCGACCGTCGCGGTGGCCGTGACGGCCTGGCCGGCCACGCCTTCGGTCACGCCGAGGCTGTCGGCCATCGGCGTGAGCAGGCTCGCGGGCAGGAATTCGGCGGTGACGAGGCCGAACACGCCGAGCGTCATCGCGAAGACGGCGCCCCAGGCCGGCTCGCGGGGGGCCGCCGTGGTGGCGGAGGAGGAGATACCGGGATTCATGCGTCGTTCCGAGTCGTCTAGGGAAAGTACTGATGACGGCGTATCGTAAGGAACGACAGCAGGACGGTCTATGACATACAATCCGTTCTTATTGATCGATCGTCCGAATCTCGCGATGTCCGAGCCCCTGCTTCCCCCCGTTCCCGACGTACACGACCTCGTCAGCGAGTTGCTGCTGGGAATGCGCCTGAGCGGCGTGCAGTACCGCCGGATCCAGGTGCCGCGGCCGTTCGGGCTGAGCTTCGGCCATGCGCCGGGCCGCGCGCAGTTCCATTTCGTCGGGCGCGGGCCCGTGCTGCTGCGCGACGCGGACGGCACGACGGTGCGGCTCGAGGCCGGCGACGCGATCCTGCTGCCGCACGGCCGCACGCATGCGCTGGTGTCCGATCCGGACGCGCCGTGCCGCGAGATCGGCGGGTTCGCGGCCGCGAAGATCTGCGACACGGTCGCGTCGGTGGGCGCGACGACGTGCGCCGCGACGGAGCCGGCCGCCGGCGATGCGCTGATCTTCAGCGCGTGCATGGAGCTCGATCTCGGCGGCATGCAGCCGCTCGTCGGGACGATGCCGGCATTCATGCACGTCGGCACGCTGCTCGCGCGCTACCCGGAAATCCGCCCGATGCTCGATGCGATGGAGCGCGAATCGTGCGCCGAGCGCGCGGGCTTCGCGGGCATCCTCGCGCGGCTCGCGGACGTGGTCGCCGCGTTCATCGTGCGCGGCTGGGTCGAATGCGGATGCGGCGACGCGACGGGCTGGGTGCAGGCGTTGCGCGAGCCGAAGCTCGGCCGCGCGATCGTCGCGCTGCATCGCGATCCGGGGCGCAACTGGAGCGTCGCGGAACTGGCCGCCGAAGCGGGCGTGTCGCGCTCGGTATTCGCCGAGCGCTTTCTCGCGGCCACCGGGATGACGCCGGTGCGTTACCTGACCGAGCTGCGGATGCGGCTCGCCGCGCAGTGGATCGCCCGCGAGGGCGAGACGATCGAAGCGGTGGCGTACCGGCTCGGCTACGGGTCGCTCGCCGCGTTCAGCCGCGCGTTCAAGCGCGTGGTCGGCAGGCCGCCGGGCGCGGTGCGTGCCGAAGGCGAGATAACCGGCCAGCATTGAAAGTTGTCGGCAACCGTCGCATGCATCATCAACGTCATTAATACAAAGAATCAAAAAACACACTTTTACTTATCGTTTTTGGCTTCCGATAAAGGCGCATCCGCCGCGCACGCCGCGCGGCCCGTCATCTCAACGCTGACCGCCCCACCTCGGAGAACGCCATGGCCACGGTTCGTCCCGCCGCCTCATCCCCCGCGCTTCAAGCAACCCCCAACGACCTGAAACGCATCGCCATCGCGAGCGTGATCGGCACGACGGTCGAATGGTATGACCTGTTCGTGTTCGCCACTGCGTCCGCGCTCGTCTTCAACAAAGTGTTCTTTCCGAGCTTCGTGCCGCTCGTCGGCACGCTGCTCGCGTTCGGCACCTTCGCATCCGCGTATCTCGCGCGCATCGTCGGTGCCGCGCTGTTCGGCCATTTCGGCGACCGGCTCGGACGCAAGTCGATGCTGCTGGTGTCACTGATCCTGATGGGCTGCGCGACGTTCGCGATCGGCCTGTTGCCGAGCTATGGCGCGATCGGCATCTGGGCGCCCGTGTCGCTGCTCGCGTTGCGCATCGTTCAGGGGCTCGCGCTCGGCGGCGAATGGGGCGGCGCGGTACTGATGGCCGTCGAGCACGCGCCTGCCGGCAAGCGCGGCCTGTTCGGATCGTGGGTGCAGACCGGCGTGCCCGCCGGCACGCTGATCGCGAATCTCGCGTTTCTCGTCAGCAGCGCGATGCTGTCACCCGAGTCGCTGCTTGCGTGGGGCTGGCGCATTCCGTTCCTCGCCAGCGCGCTGCTCGTCGGCGTCGGCCTGTATATCCGGTTGAACACGACCGAAACGCCGACCTTCGCGAAAGTCAAGGAAGCCGCGGCGCAAGTGAAGCTGCCGATCGCCGCAGTGCTCGGCCGCTACGGCAAGCAGGTCGTGCTCGGCGGCATCGCGACCATGTCGACCGGCACCGCATTCAACCTGATGGTCGCGTTCGGGCTCACCTACGGCACCCAGACGCTCGGCTATTCGCGCGGCGCGATGCTGTCGATCGCGTTGATCGCCTGCGCGCTCTGCATCGTGATGCTTCCGCTGTTCGGCCACCTGTCGGATCGTATCGGCCGCAAGCCCGTCATCATCGGCGGCATTCTCGCCGAGGCACTGTTCGCATTCCCGATGTTCTGGCTGCTCGACAGCCGAGAATTCTCGTTCGCGCTCGCGGGCTACTTGCTGATGATGACCGCGTTCGCGGCGAACTACGGGCCGATCGCAACCTTCCTCGCCGAGTTGTTCGGCACCGAAGTGCGCTATTCGGGGCTGTCGGTCAGCTACATGCTGTCGGGCCTGCTCGGCAGCGCGGCCACGCCGATCGTGACGACCGCGCTGCTCTCCGCGACCGGGCGCGGCTCGTCGGTCGCGTGGTACATGGTTGCTTCCGCGCTGGCCTCCGCGCTCGCGCTCCTGCTGCTCACCGAAACGCTGAAACGCGATTTGTCCGCGCCCGTGCACCGCGACGAACCAGTCGGCGGACGCGTATGAATCCGGCCAATCGAACGGTAAATCCCGTGACACGCTCCCTCGATCCCCTACTCGCCCGGCAACTGCGCGACGTGAGTCTCCCGACGCTCGGCCACTTTCTCGAAACAGGCTTCACCCACCCCGCGCTGCATGCGCTCGTCTCCAACGTGAAGCTGGTGGGCCGCGCCGTCACCCTGCAACTGCGCAGCCCCGACGCGATCGCGGTCAATCGCGCGCTGGCAACGCTCACGGCCGGCGACGTGCTCGTGATCGACATGAACGGCGACCACCTGCACGCGTGCGTCGGCGCGGTCACGGCGACGGCCGCGCAATGCGCGGGCGCGGCCGGCATCGTCGTCGACGGCGTCGTAACCGATCTGCGCGAACTTCGGCAGATCGGCCTGCCCGTCTTCGCGCGTGGCACGAGCGCACTGACGACCAAGCGCCTCGACGACGGCGCGAGCGCGTTCGGCGTGCCCGTACGATGCGGCGGCGTGACGGTCGCGTCGGACTCGATCGTGTTGGCCGACGACAACGGCGTGCTGTTCGCCGATGCGGCGACACTCGCCGCCGTCGTCGACACAGCGCTCGCATCGGACCGCGCGGAGCCGGCGCTGCTGGCCCGCCTGCGAGCCGGTGAACCGGTATCCGACGTGTTGTGCGTCGCCGAGCAACGCGAGCATTCGCCACGCTAATGATGCGCATTAGCACAATGAAATTGACGGGCCGCCCCACGCCGGCGAACACTACCCCGCCATCAACGCCTGAACATGGAGAGACACCGATGCGATCCTTCGAAGACGCACGCCTGCCCGCCGGCACGCACGACTGCCCGCCCGACGAATGGGCGATCCGCACCGACCTTGCGGCGCTGTACCGCCTCGTCGCACATTTCCGCATGACGGACATGATCGACACGCACATCTCGGCGCGCCTGCCCGGCGACACGCCGACTTTCCTGATCAATCGCTATGGCGTGCTGTTCCATGAAATGCGTGCGTCCGATCTCGTGAAGATCGATGCATACGGCAACGTGATCGACGCACGCGCGGCCGGCGATCCTACAAGGTTCCGCGTCAATGCGGCCGGCTTCACGATCCACTCGGCAATCCACGCCGCGCGGGACGACCTGCACTTCGTCGTGCATACGCACACGGCAGCGGGCATCGCCGTCTCCGCGCAAGAAAGCGGCCTGCTGCCGATCAGCCAGCATGCGCTGAAGTTCTACGAAAAGCTCGGTTACCACGACTATGAAGGCATTGCCCTCGACCTCGCCGAACGCGAACGGCTGGTGCACGACCTCGGTACCCACAAGGCGATGATCCTGCGCAATCACGGCCTGCTCGCGGGCGGATCGACGGCGGCCGAGGCATTCCACGAAATCTACTTTCTCGAACGCGCGTGCCAGGCGCAGGTGCAGGCGATGGCCGGCGGTACGAAGCTGATCGTGCCGCCGATCGACGTCTGCCGACGCACGGCCGCGCAATTCGCGCGCGACGATTCGGCCGACATCGCCGACACCGCATGGCGCGCGGCGCTGCGCCTGATCGACGATCCCGCGTCCGACTACCGCTGCTGAAACTGCCTCCGCATGTGCCGGCCATCAGGGCCGGTCTTCGATACAGATCCCGATGACTACAATCGCACTCCTTAGTAAAAGCTACGACATGTCGCATCTCGTCGCATCGATCCGGCGCGCCGCGCCGGCCTTCAACGTCGTGATGCACGGCGAGCCGGGCGCCGCCGACGCGGAAATCGCCGCGTGCTGGGATCCGCCGCACGGCGCGCTCGCCGCGATGCCGAACCTGCGCCTCGTCCACAGCATCGCGGCCGGTGTCGACAACATCCTCGCCGATCCCGCGCTGCCCGCACTGCCGCTGTGCCGCGTCGTCGATCCTCAGCATGCGCGCGGCATGAGCGAGTTCGTCACGTGGGGCGTGCTGCATTTCCACCGCCGGCTCGACCTTGCCATGCGCAACCAGCAGGCGACACGCTGGTTTCGCCCGGAACAGGCGCATCCATCGCAATGTACGGTCGGCATCATGGGACTCGGCGAGATCGGCAGCCGTGTCGCCGTCGATCTCCAGCAGCGCGGATACGCGGTGCGCGGCTGGGCACGCCAGCCGCGTGCGCTGCCCGGCGTCGAACTGTTCGAACACGACGACGGCCTGCACGCGTTTCTCGCCGGCACCGACATCCTCGTGTGCCTGTTGCCGCTGACCGACGAAACACGCGGCATCCTGAATGCGTCGACGTTCAACCGGCTGAAGCCGGGTGCGAAGCTGATCCACGTCGGTCGTGGCGAACATCTCGTCGTCGCCGATCTCGTCGCGGCACTCGAAGGCGGCCAACTCGGCGGCGCACTCGTCGACGTGTTCCCGGTCGAGCCGCTGCCCGCCGACGATCCGCTCTGGCATGCGCCGAACCTGATCGTCACGCCGCACATGGCGTCGGTCGCCAGCTCCGACACGATCGGTCAGCAGGTCGCGCAAAACGTGCAGCGGCTGCTGGACGGCGAGCCGCTGCGCAACGTGGTGGATGTCGCGCGCGGCTACTGAACGCCGGCCGCCGCCGGTCGCGCCCGCATCATGGCGCGGCCGGCGCATCGAGCGCTTCCTGCCGGTCGAGGAACGCATTCAGCGCGCCGACGAATGCGGACTCGGCAACATTGAGCTTGCGGTCCTGCGACGACAGGAAGTAGATGTCGACGTCGGCCACGCCTTCGTCGGGCGGCAGGCGCCAGAAGCGTCCGTGCTCGATGTCGCCGCGGACGATGTGCTCGGGCAGGCAGCCGATCCCGAGCCCCGCGAAGATGAAGCGCTTGACCTCGGCCATGCTCGACGACGACGCGAGCACTCGGCCGGTAAAGCCCATCTCGTCGCGAAAGATCGTCAGCGGAGACATGTGGTCACCGACCTTGTCGCCGGTAAACGACACGAACGGAAGGCCGGACAGGTCTGCCGTGCGTAAGTCGTCGCGCCCGAACAGCGGATGGTGACGCCCGCAGAACAGCGCGTAGTGCTGGCGCAGGAACACGCGCGCGTCGATGCGCTTCGGCAACGCGCGACGCGGCGACAGCCCGAGCGTCAGCGCCCGCTGCTGCAGGCTGTTGACGACGTCGGCGCTGCGCATCACCTGGCTTTCGAATTCGATGCGCGGATAGGTCCGATGAAACCCGGCGAGGAAATCGTCGTACGCGGGAAAGTCGATGCCGCTGACGATCCCGATGCGCACGGTGCCCGAGATGTCGTGATCGCGATCGACGTCGGCAAGCGACAGGCGCGAGATCGTGCCGTAGATGTCCTCGGCGATCTGCTGCACCTCGATGCCCGCCTGTGTGACCTCGATGCGCGGCCCGTGGCGATCGACGAGTCGCAGGCCGAGTTGCTCCTCGAGTCGCCGCAGCGCCTGGCTCACGGCCGGTTGCGTAAGGTGCAGGCGCATCGCCGCGCGACTCACGCTCTTTTCGCGAGCGATCGCGAGGAAGGTCCGCAGCAGGTTCCAGTCGAGGCGGTCGTTCAGGTAGGTATCGGGGCGGTCTTTGCTCATCGCAGGCCTCACAGCATCATCATTCGTGAAAATTATACTCAGGATAACGATTAAAAATTGGACTAATTGTTTTTGATTTTCGATAAAGACGACACGATGAACTCCGGCCACTCGGCGGCCGACCGATCAGGAACCTGGACGATGCTGAAAATCAATGCAGAGCGGCTCTGGCAAAGCCTCATGGACATGGCGCAAGTGGGCGCGACCGCGAAGGGCGGTGTACGGCGCCTCGCGCTGACCCGGGAAGACGCGGCCGGCCGGGCGCTGTTCGCGACGTGGTGCCGGGAAGCCGGGTTGTCGCTGTCTGTCGATCGCGTCGGCAACCTGTTCGCGCGACGGGCGGGCCGGCAAGCGGCTGCCGCGCCCGTCGCAAGCGGCAGCCACCTCGACACCCAGCCGGAGGGCGGGCGCTTCGACGGCGTCTATGGCGTGCTCGCCGCGCTCGAAGTCGTACGAACGCTGAACGACGCTGGCATCGACACTGAACGGCCGATCGAGATCGTCGTCTGGACCAACGAAGAAGGCGCGCGGTTCACGCCAGCGATGCTGGGCTCCGCCGCGTTCACCGGCGTGATGCCGGTCGACGCGGCACTCGCGTCGCGCGACGCCGCAGGCGAAAGTGTCGGCGATGCGCTCCGCGCGAGCGGCTATGCAGGCGAGCGCGCAGTGCCCGGCGACGTGTTCGACGCCTACTTCGAAGCGCATATCGAACAGGGGCCGGTGCTCGAGGAGGCTGGCGTGCCGATCGGCGTCGTCACGGGCGGCCAGGCAATCCGCTGGCTCGACGTGCGCGTCGCGGGGCAGGCCGCGCATGCCGGGACAACACCGATGCAGTACCGCAAAGACGCGCTGTTTGCCGCCGCCGACATGGCGGCCGAACTCGAGGCGATCGCTGCCGATTACTTTCCGCAGGGCCTGACGACGATCGGCGAATGGCAGATCCGGAACGCGTCGCGCAACACGATCGCGGGCGAGGTCGCGTTCACCGTCGACCTGCGTCATCCCGACGACGCGGCGATCGCCGGCATGGAGGCCACCGTGCGCGCGCGTTTCGGGACGATGGCCGCGCGCCGCGGCGTGACGGTCGAGATCGGGCAGCACTGGGTCAGCCCCGCGACGCCGTTCGATCCGGCCTGCGTCGACGCCGTTCAGAGCGCGGTCGACGCGCTCGATTATCCGAACCAGCGAATCATCAGCGGAGCGGGACACGACGCGATCCATCTCGCGAAATACTGTCCGACCGCGATGGTGTTCATTCCGTGCGTCGGCGGGTTGAGCCATAACGAGGCCGAGGATGCATTGCCGGCCGACGTCGCGCGCGGCACGGACGTGCTGTTGCACGCGATGCTCGCCCGCGCAGGGCACGCATGACCTGTGCCGCCCGCTTCCGTCCCCCGCAATCGCTCCCGACCATGACACGCAACCTTCATCGATCACTCGCCGCCCTGCGACGCGTCTGGCTTTTCGTGCCCGGTGCCGACACGGCCGCGCACGCCACCGCACTCGGTACGTCCGCCGACGCGATCGTCTTCGACCTGGAAGAAATGACTCTGCCGGCCGACCGGCCGGCCGCACGCCGGCATATCGTCACGCGGCTCGCCGACGCGGCCGCCTGCGGCGCGCTCGGCGCGGTGCGGATCAACAAGCTGGAGCACGACGGCCACGACGATCTCGCCGGCGTGATGCCGGGCCGCCCCACCGCGATCTTCCTGCCACATGCGGAAACCCCGCTGCAACTCGTCAGGCTGGCCGACGCGCTGACGACACTCGAAGCGCATCACGGTATTGCGGAAGGGTCGACGGAAATCGTGCCGACGATCGAATCGGCTTACGGGCTCGTGCACCTCGGCGCGATGCTCGCCGCGAGCCCGCGCATCCGTCATGCGATGCTGGCGGTCGAGGATCTCGCCACCAGCCTTGGCGCACGCCGCTCGCGCAACGGGCTCGAACTGCTGCATGCGCGCAGCCGGTTCCTGATCGAGTGTGTCGCGGCCGGCTGTACGCCGATCGACCTGCCATGCACCTACCGCGCGCCGGACACGCTCGCACACGACCTTGGTACGACGACGCAGCTCGGCTTCCGGTCGAAATGCGCGGTGTTCGCCGAACACGTCGACGCCATCAACCACGCATTGACGCCCACCGATGCGGAGGCGGATGCCGCGCGCGCGCTGCTCGACGCCCATCGCGCGCAAACGGCGCCCGGCCACCGCGCCGCGCCCGACGGAATCGACTGGATCGACGCGCCGGACGCGAACAACGCGCGTCGCCTGCTCGAACGCCATGCGCTATGCGGGCGTATCGAGCATAAGCGCCACTAATGCTCGCGATTAAAAAACAGAATTTTACGCACGCATATCGGCGACGGATAAACCACGCAGCAGCCTTGCGACACCGCCGGCAGTGCATCGCCGTGGCCGACCGCCCCCACGACAAACGACAGGACAGCCCATGTCTCAACCCGCCCCCACCACGAATCAACCCGTGCGCGCCGCCACCGCGGCGTTCATCGGCACTGCCGTCGAGTTCTACGACTACTACACGTATGCGACCGCCGCCGCGCTCGTGCTCGGCGACGTGTTCTTTCCGAGCAGCAACCATTTCCTGAGCACGATGGCGTCGTTCGGCACCTTTTTCGTCGGCTTCGTCGCACGGCCGCTGAGCGGTGCGGTGTTCGGCCATCTCGGCGACCGCATCGGCCGCAAGAAGATGCTCGTGCTGACGATGTTCCTGATGGGTATCGCGACGACCGGCATCGGCCTGCTGCCGGGCTACGCGACGATCGGTATCTGGGCGCCGATCCTGCTGGTATTGCTGCGGGTCCTGCAGGGCATCGCGGTCGGCGGCGAATGGGGCGGTGCCGTCTTGATGGCCAGCGAACATGCGCCGGCCGGTCGCAAGACGTTCTTCGCGTCGTTCGCCCAGATGGGCAGCCCGGCCGGGTTGATTCTGTCGTTGATCTCGTTCCGGCTCGTCACGACGCTCGACCACGAGAGCTTCGTCAGCTGGGGCTGGCGCCTGCCCTTTCTCGCGAGCTTCGTGCTGCTCCTCGTCGGAATGGCCATCCGCCTCGGCGTGAAGGAATCGCCCGAATTCGAACGCGTGCGCGATACCAACGCAGTGGCGAAATATCCGGTCGCCGAGGTGCTGCGCACTGCCTGGGTGCCGATCCTGCTGGCGGCCGCGGCCACCACGATCGGCTCGGCCGGCTTCTTCTTCACGAACACGTTCATGATTTCGTACGTGACGACCTACCTCGGCATGTCCAAGTCGTTCATCCTCGATTGCCTGTTCGTCGTCACCGTCATCCAGTTGCTGTCGCAGCCCGTCTCCGCATTACTCGCGCAACGGTTCGGCGAAACCCGCTTTCTGACCTGCGCGGCGCTCCTGTCGATGGTGACGCCCTATCCGATGTTCCTGCTCGTCCAGACGCAGAACCCCGTCGCGATCGTCGCCGGCATCTCGTTCGCGGTCGTCACCCTGTCGGCGATCTATGCGGTCATCGCCGGCTTCATGACACCGGCATTTCCGACACGTGTGCGCTACTCCGGCATTTCGATCGCCTACCAGCTGTGCGCGATGATCGCAGGCGGCACGACGCCGATGATCGGCACGCTACTCGCGCAGCAGTTCCGCGGGCAATGGCTGCCGCTGGCGGGCTTCTTCACGCTGCTGTCGTTCGTCTCCCTCGTCGGCATCGTCGGGCTCGGGCGGTACTGCCGACGCCAGCGCGCCACCCTCCGCGGATCGCTGGCGACCAGCCCGTAATACCGGACTGGCGAGCAATGTCCGCACGATACGCGCAGCGCATTGAACCAGGCCGTTCAGCCGCTGCGTGCGTCGAGCTTGTCGACCAGCGCCGTCGCGCACTGCACGGCGAGCGCCGCGCACTGCTCTGCATCCACGGGCACACCGCTTGCGACGGTGCCTTGCACGATCCGGCCCAGCAAATCTTTCGAGAGATCGGCGATCTCGTAGTCTCGTTCCGTCATGATGTCCCTCCTGTACATCGGCCGATAATGGCGAACGCGCTCACTGCGCCTGCCCGTTCAATGCCCTTTCGCCCGCACGACGATCTGCGCCTGCGTGTCGCGTTCGATGCGTTCGAGCGACGCGCGCAGCGCTGTGAACTCGTCGGGCGTGCAGACCTGGCGGCCGAACTCGGCCTTCATCCTCCGCGTGACCTGCACGACGTGCGCGGCCGCATCGAATACGTAATGCGACGTGAAGTCGACGAAACGGTCGTGCACGGCCGTATCGGCCGGCAGGTCGGTCACCGCGACGTCGGCCGGCAGCGCGATCTGGCCGGTCTCGTCGAACGTGCCGCCGATGCATGCCCACGGCTGCGTGCGCACGGGCTCGGCCAGCCAGCCCTCGACCTGCGTCGCGATGCCGCCCGTGAGGCTCGACAGCGCGGGCACGGCGGTCGTGCCGTCCGGCCACACGAAGTGATCGAGCGTGCCGGCATACGTGACGTCGAACGCCCCGTCCGTCGCACGGCGATCGCTCGTCGCGATCTGCGCGCGGCCGCGCAGCCCGCTTTGCCGCAGGCGTTCGGTCGCGATCTGCCGGATGCGGTCGGGCGCCGCCCGACGAAACAGCGTGCGTTCGAGTTCCGCGGTCCAGCCGTCGTCCTCGACACGCGCATGAAACCGCGCGGCGCCCGGTTGCGCGGCATCGATCTCCACGCGCGCGGCGCGGTGCTTCGGCTGCGTGGCCGGCGTGCGCGACAGCACGCCGGTATCGACGAGCAGCGCCGGCCGGTCCATCACGATCGGCGGCAGGTAGCCGAACGCGATGCCGGCCGTCGTGGTGTCCGCGTAGACGCCGAGATCGGGCAGCCACGTGATCGCGTGATTGATCGCGCCGCCGCCGTAACCGGGCACCGACGGCAGCGTGTACACGGAGCCGAGATTGATCAGCACTGCTTCGCTGCGGATGCCGGCCGCCGCGAGCAATGCGCCGAACAGTGCGACGTGGTCCTTGCAGTCGCCGTAGCGGTTGCGCAGGATGTCGGTCACGCGGTGCGGCGCGGCGGCCGTCTCACCGAGAAAGAGCGCGACGTAACGCACGTTCGCCTGCACCCAGTCGTACAGGATGCGCGCGCGGTCGAGCGGATCGGCGGCGCCGGCGGTGAGCGCGCGCGCCAGCTGCACGACGGCCGGATCGTTTGCGCTCGGGTCGACGGCCGCGTTGCGATAGCGCGCCGCGAACGCCGCATAATCGGGCAGCGTGGACACCACGAGCCGGTCGCCGTAGGTCGGATAGCCGACCGAGCCGCTCTCGATCCGGTCGTACGTGCCGTGCCGGTATTCGAATGCGTAGCGCGTGCGGCCGTTCGCGGTCACCGGCGGCAGCGCGACGTAACCGCGCGCGTCCGCATGCAGCGGCATGTCGGCCGGCACGTCGAAGATCAGCCGCTGGTTCTCCACCGGCTCGCGCGACGGTTCGACGTAGTAGCCGAAGTAACCTGCGTTGACCGGCTTCGTGCGCGACTTGCGAAACGCGATGCGCGTGCTCGATCCGGCTTCGACGCCCGGAAATACGACGGTGCGCAGCAGCCCGTCCTGGAACGTCGGCGCGCCGGCCGAGCGCGGCTCCTGCACATCGCGGATGCCTTCCGGACCGACCGGATGCGCGACGCCGTCGCGATCGATCGTCTCGGCCGCGACCAGGTCGACCTTCTCGAGGTTCTTGTCGAACCACACGTAGCGCTGCGCGATCGCATCGATCCCGTTCGCATCGTTCGCGCGCAGTGTCGAATCGTCGTCCTCGTCGAGCGAGCCGTCGTGCTGGATCACGAATACATGGACATCGCTGACGAGCGTGACGGGCGCTGTGTCGCCCGCGTCGGCGAACGCGGGACGCACGAACGCCAGCGCGCCTGCGGTCACGGCAACCGCGAGCGTTGCGGCGCGACCCGGCAGCCTGCCGGTCGATCGGAACGAAAAACGCACCACGTCGAAGCTCTCCGCGCGTTCGTGCTCAGGTCGGGACGCAACGGGCACGCATTGGCGCGCCGCGCCCCGTCGTTCAACCCAGTGTGGGTGACGTGCCCGCGAGCGTCAAGCCACGGGGCGGCGGCCCGCGCCGCCACGCACCGGGCGCACGAGGAAGCGCGCATGCGTCACGCCGGCAGACTGTCGCACTTTCGCGCCCTGCTGGCTGCGTGATCGCCATTTATGTCATGTCGTGACACATAATTTTGGCGCGTAACGCCGCGCGTGCGAGGTCGCCGAAACGCATGACGATCCGGTGAATGCGACACGCCGACATGGGGAAGGAGACATCGTGCCGATCGACCACGATTTCGAAGTCGTTATCTCGTGATCGCGTTCGCGCTGCCGGGCGCGATGCTGATCGGTGCGCTGCATCTCGAACGGTGGCATCCTGAATGGGTCGGCGCCGCGATCAGCGCGCGGCTCGGAATCGCGCTGATCGAAGCGATGTCGATGCTGACGTGAACGCGGCCTGGCCCTCGTTCTTGCCCCCCGTTTCCGCCGCGCCGTGCGCGTTCGCGGCCCGGGGTCGGAACGACCGGCACCGGCCCCTACCTGCCGGAGGCGACATGGAAAACGCTATCGTCGCGATTGTCCTGCTGCTCGCGGTCCTCGTGTTCGCGGTGCTGTTCTTCGCGGAACGGCGCAGCCGCGACCGCACGCGCGACCGGCTGCTGCACCGCTCGTCGCAGCGCTCGGCACGCTCGCATACGCATCACCATTCGTAAGCGGAAAGCGCGCCGCGCACACCGAGCCCCTTCAAGCGTACAGCCCCGGAATAGCGGCACATATTTCTCGAGGACATCAACGGGCGCCGAAGGGCGCCCGCGGTCCGACAGCTTGCGTGTCGAGCGTCGTTGCGTTCAATGGCAATCGCCGACGCGCTTGCCGCGCCACGTCCACGCGAGCGTGTACGCGCCGGCCTGCGCATGCTGCCCGTGCAATTGCCCCTTGAGGTCGTAGCGCGTCGGCGTCACATCGCCCGTCACGGTCGCGTTGCCGCGGCCCTGTTCGTTCGCTCAGGCCAGCGCGACTTTCAGCGTCGTACCGGCGTAGTTCCAGTTCGTGACCGTGCACTTGACGTCGTCGCGCTGCATGCGCGACTCCAGCGTCTTGCGCAGGTTCTTCGCGTCCGCGTCGGTCAGGCACTGGTCCGGCGTCCGGTCGGTGCCCTGCGGCAGCGGCTTGCCGTTCAGCGTGTATGCGGTTTCGTCGTGCCAGATGCCTGGCGACGCGGTCTGCGCGAATGTCGAGACGGCAAAGCCGGCCAGTCCGGCCGCGATCAGGATCTTCATGGTGCGGATCGATTGAAGGACGCAGGCGCAGCAGCGCGTGCGCCCGGTCCGGCGTGCGTTATTGCTGCACGAGTTCGACGCGGCGGTTCTGCGCGCGGCCTGCGTCGTCGCCGTTGGACGCAACCGGCGACAGCGACGCGACGCCCTTCGCGACGAGCCGCGCCGGCGCGATCTTGTAGGTCGTCGCCAGTGCCTGCGCGACGGCCTCCGCACGCTTTTGCGACAGGTCGGCGTTGCGCGCGAACTGCCCTTGATTGTCGGTATGGCCGACGATGTATACCTTCAGCGCCTGGTTCGCCGTCAGCAGCTTCGCCATCTCGTCGAGCTGCGGCTTCGACTCGGGCTTCACCTGCGCCTTGTCGGTATCGAAGTAGATGCCGTACAGCGCGATCTTCCCCGTCGCGGCGAGGCCTTTCTGCAGCGCACCGGAATCGAGCACCTTGACTTGCCCGGTCTGCATCGGCTTCACCTCGACGACTTCCTCGTAGACGAGCGTGCGCCTGTTCGATGCCGAATTGTCCATGATGTGCAGGAACACATACGCATCGCCGGACGCTCGCGGCAGCTTCGCGAGGATCGTGCGGTGCTTGTCGCCGAAGTTCGCGTCGCCGCCGCCCGCCTGCCGCAGCCGGCCGGAATTGATCACGACGCTCTGGAAGTCGCTGCCGCCGCTCTTTCCGCACTGCTCCGCCGTGCAGCGGAACAGAATCTGGAAGCCGCCCTTCTGCAGCGCGTCGAGATAGTTGCGCTCGACTTCCAGCGTCGACCGGCCGCCGTCGATCGCGTACGAGATCCGCGTGATCTTGCCTTCGAGATTCAGGCCCTTGGCGGTCTTCTCGTCGTCGATCGGCTGGTTCGGCAGGAACGCTTCGTCGAACGGCGTCTGCGAATACGCGGTGATGGTCGCGCCTGCGAAACGCGTGAGCAACGGATGATCTTTCGCACCCGGCTTGTCGCCGCCAGCGCTCGCCAGCGACGAAAGCGACAGCAGCGCGGCGGCGAACAGCGCGTTGCGGCCACGGCGCGCGATATGGAATACGGACGATGCTGCGTTCTTCATTGAGCCCCTCGGAAAGGATTTGTCGTTCTGTTGATGGCGTCGAAGCGCGCGCATCTTATCAAATCTTTCCGGGAAAACGGGCAATAGTTTGCGAATACTGAACAATCTGACGCGTCACGTCATGTTGAATCGATTCCAAGCGGGCGCGGGCGTCTTCCGTGTGCATCGCTACCCGACGTTCATCGGCAGCAGCACCATCTGCCGCCCCTCGACGTGCAGCCGCGCCTGCAGTTCGACCGGCGTCTGGTTGTGCAGCCACGCGGTCAGGAAATTCACGCGCCTGAAGATCAGCTTGCTCGCGAAGCACACCGCGTTCGGATAGGCATCGAGCGTCGACGACGCGAGGTTCATGAATTCGACGACCGGGTTCGTGCCGAACGCGATCCGGTAGTCGGCCGCGATGCCGTGGCGGCGGCAGTGCGCGACGTAGTAGTCGAGCGCTTCGGTGATCGTGTGACGCAGCCGCTCGAGATGCTCGTGCCCGTCGTACGCCTTCGCATCGACCTCGCCCACCGCGAGAAAGATCACGTTGCGAAAGTGCCCGGGAAACAGCCGGTTGACCCACAGCAGCGCGTGCATGCTCGCGCCGCGATGCTTGCCGACCAGCAGCACGGCCGTCGGCTGCGACGGATCGGGTCGGCCCGGCGCGGCAGCCTCGTCGACTTCCGGCGGCGGCCCCGAGAACAGCGCATCCTCCTTCGCGAGCTGCGCGCGCGTGTACGCGTAGTGGCGGTTGATCATGACGCACAGCGCGATCACCGCGCTCGTCACGAGCACCGTGAGCCAGCCGCCGGCCGTGAACTTCTCGATCAGCGTGATGACGAGCACCGTCGACGTCACGCTGAACCCGAGCGCCGACAGGAAGAAGTGCTTGAACCAGCCGCGCTCGCTGCGATGGTGCCACCAGTACGTGCACAGCCCCAGCAGCGACATGCTGAACGTGAGGAACACGTTGATGCTGTACAGCACGACGAGCACGTCGACGCTGCCGTGCGTCCACAGCAGGATCAGGAGGCCCGACAGGCCGACGACGATGATGCCGTTCTGCCGCACGAGGCGCGTCGACAGGTCGCGGAAATGGCGCGGCACCCACGAGTCCGACGCCATGTTCGACAGCACCGCCGGCCCGTCGAGAAAACCCGTCTGCGCGCCGACCAGCAGCAGCCCTGCCTCGAACGCGAGCACCGCCGCGAGCAGCGCGTGGCGCGCGAACGCGGAGCCGAGCCCGAGATGATCGATCACGCTGCCGAACACGACCGCGTTGAGCGTCTCGCCTTCGACGGGCCGTGCGTGCCACAGCATGTACAGCAGGATGATGCCGCCGGCCGTGAACGCGAGCGACGTCGACATGTACCACATCGTCGCCTTGCCGTTCGGCACGCGCGGATCGGCGAGCATGTTCACGTTGTTCGACACGGCCTCGAGGCCGGTATAGGTGCCGCCGCCGAGCGAGAACGCGCGCATCAGCAATGCGAGCATCACGAACACGCCGAGCGATTGCGACATCCCGTGCGCCTCGTGCACCGCGTCGGGCACGATCGTCGCCAGGGCGCTGCCGTGCACCGCGACGCCGTATAGGATCAGCCCGAAATGCAGCACGACGAAGCCGATGAAGATCGGCAGCAGCACCATGATCGATTCGCGCATCCCGCGGAAGTTGAGCCCCGTCATCAGCAGGATCAGCACGATCTCGGTCGTGAGCTTGAACGCCTGCGCACTGACCGGCAGCAGGCTGAAGAACGCGTCGACACCGCTCGCGAGCGACGTCGCGACGGTCAGCACGTAGTCGACCAGCAGCGCCGCGCCCGACACGAGCCCCGGCTTCGATCCGAGCAGCGAGGTCGCGACGCGATAGCCGCCGCCGCCGGTCGGGAACAGCTCGATCACCTGGTTGTAGCCGAGCGCGATGATGAACACGGTCGCCGCGGTGGCGCATGCAAGGAACAGCGCAAGCGGCGTGTGGTGCGCGAGCGCGAGGAACGCCTCCTCCGGGCCGTAGCACGACGACGACAGGCCGTCCGCGCCGAGCCCGACCCAGGCCAGCAACGGCGTCACCGCGATCGCATGGCGCGTGCGCGGATCGAGCGGGTCCAGCGGCTTTCCGACGAGCAGCTGCCACATCTTCTGGAATGCGGTCACGGTCCCCTCCCGGGACGCCGGGCGCGGCGGCGTCATCTTCTAAAACTAGCCGACGCCCGGCCGCTGCACCAGTCCGCACAATCCATGAGACGCGGTCGGCGGCACGGCGCCGCTTTCAACGCGTAAGCGGCCGGCACGCCGCGCGTTGGCCGAAGCGGCGTGCCCGTACCGCCCGCCGGCCGACCGCGCGGATCGGCACGGCATCGTCATCGCGGCCGCCCTTGCCGCGTTCGCTGCCTTCACCACCTTCACCGCCTTCGCCGCCTTCGCCGCCTTCGCTGCCTTCACCGCCCCGGACGACCACCGGCCCAATTTCGCCCACCTCTCATCACGGTTCTCCCGCCGGGCGATCACATCGACCACATCGTTCGCATCACCCGCATGACCCGCACGGTTCGCGCCGGACGCGATACCCGCACGCGTCTCGGTCATGCGTTGTTCCCCGCAATTCGGCATTTGTGCGCGCGCAACAATGGCGGTGCCCCGCGGCCGGCGCCGTGCGGGGGCAGGTTTCCACGTCGCCGGCCGCGTCGGTCTCTGAAAAACCACATCTCTCGAGGACATACCATGCAACTCCAATCCCATCCGGCGTGCCGTCCGTTTTACGAAGCAGGCGAACTCACGCAGCTGACCGCGTTCTACGAAGAAGGCCGCAACGTCATGTGGATGATGCTGCGATCGGAGCCGCGGCCGTGCTTCAACCAGCAACTCGTCACCGACATCATCCATCTCGCGCGCGTCGCACGCGACTCGGGCCTGCCGTTCGACTTCTGGGTGACGGGCTCGCTCGTCCCCGAGCTGTTCAACGTCGGCGGCGACCTGAGCTTCTTCGTCGACGCGATCCGCAGCGGCCGCCGCGACCAGCTGATGGCCTACGCGCGCTCGTGCATCGACGGCGTATACGAGATCTACACGGGCTTCGGCACCGGGGCGATCTCGATCGCGATGATCGAGGGCAGCGCGCTGGGCGGCGGCTTCGAGGCCGCCCTCGCGCACCACTACATGCTCGCGCAGAAGGGCGTGAAGCTCGGCTTCCCCGAGATCGCGTTCAACCTGTTCCCGGGCATGGGCGGCTATTCGCTGGTCGCGCGCAAGGCGGACCGCGGGATCGCGGAATCGCTGATCTCGTCCGGCGAGGCGCACGCGGCCGAGTGGTACGAGGATCGCGGGCTGATCGACCAGACGTTCGACGCGGGCGACGCGTATCTCGCGACACGCACCTTCATCGACGTGATGAAGCCGAAGCTGAACGGCATCCGCGCGATGCTGCGCGCCCGCGAACGCGTGTTCCATCTCACGCGTTCCGAGCTGATGGACATCACCGAGGAGTGGGTTCACGCGGCGTTCACGATCGAGCCGAAGGATCTCGCGTACATGGAGCGCCTGGTGATGCTGCAGAACCGGCGCGTGTCGAAGCTGCGCACGGTGTGACGTGAGCGGCGCGCCGCCGCGTAACCGGCGGCGCCCGTCAAGCGGGGAGGCTCAGGCGATCAGCCTGAGCTTTCTCGTTTCCGCGAGCCAGGCCTCGAAGGCCTGGGCCGGCATCGGCCGCGCGAAGTAGAAACCCTGCGCGTGGTCGACGTTGATCTGCTTCAGGAAGTCGGCTTCCGCGTGCGTCTCGACGCCCTCGGCGACCACCGAGAAACTCAGCGCCCTCGCGAGCGACACGACCGAGCGCACCAGCGCCTGCGAGCGCGGGTTGCGGTCGATGCCCGTGATGAAGCTGCGATCGAGCTTGATCGAATCGAGCGGCAGCCGCGACAGTTGCGACAGCGACGAATAGCCGGTGCCGAAATCGTCGAGGTGAATCTCCGCGCCGAGGTGGCGGAACTGCTTCATCAGCTCGTGCGCCGCTTCTTCATCCTCGATGAAGCTGCTTTCGGTGAGCTCGATGTCGACGAGGCTCGGCTTCAACCCGGCGCTGTCGAGGATCGACGCGAACTGATCGACGATGTTCATGTCCTGCAACTGCCGCGCGGATACGTTCACCGCGATCCGCACGTCGAGCCCCTTCGCCTTCCACGCGGCGGCCTGCGCGGCCGCGGTGCGCATCACCCAGCGCCCGAGCGGCGCGATCAGCCCCGATTCCTCGGCGAAGCGGATGAACTCGATCGGCGCGACGAGCCCGCGATCCGGCGACTGCCAGCGGATCAGCGCCTCGACGGCGTGCACGTCGCCGGTCGCGATGTCGACGACCGGCTGGTAGTGCAGCACGAACTGCTCTTCCTCGAGCGCCTTGCGCAGGTTCGTGTCGAGCCACATGTACTTCGCGACCTTCTGGTTCATCTCCAGCGAGAACACGCGGTACGTATGCTTGCCCTCTTCCTTCGCGACGTACATCGCGGTGTCGGCGCTGCGGATCAGCGTTTCGAGCGAATCGCCGTGCTGCGGATACATCGCGATGCCGATCGAGCAGCTCGTGTAGACCTCCACCAGCCCGAGGTGGATCGGCGTACGCAGCCGCTCGAGGATGATCTGCGCGGTCGCCTCGAGCAGCGGCCGCGTGCCGTGCTCGAACAGCACCAGGAATTCGTCGCCGCCGAGCCGCGCGAGCGTCGCGCCGGACGGCAGGCAGCCGCCGATGACCATGGACACGTCCTGCAGCAGGCGGTCGCCGGTGATGTGCCCGTAGTGGTCGTTGACGCGCTTGAAGTTGTCGAGATCGAGGAACAGGATGCCGACCTGGCCGCGCACGTCGGTGCGGTCCGCGGCCAGCGCGACGCGGATGCGCTCGCTGATTGCATGACGGTTCGGCAAGCCGGTCAGCACGTCGGAATTCGCGAGTTCGCTGAGCCGCTGCTGTGCGTTGCGCTCCTCGGTGACGTCGACGCCCGAGCAGATCAGGAACTGCTCGTCGGCGCCGCTGCCGCTCTGCACGAACTTGTTGCGGAACTGGAACAGGCGCGGGCCGTTGACCGTATTGATGTAGCGCTCGACCTCGAACGACCGGTTGCTCGCGAAAAAGCCGGTGATGTTGCTGCGCGACTGCGCACCCTGGTCGGGGCTCATGAATAGCTCGAACGCGCTGCGGCCGATCACGTCGACCTCGCGCTTGCCGGTCACTTCCTCGCACAGGCGGTTGAAGCGCTGCACCATGCCGTTGCGGTCGAGGATCACGACGAGCGAATTCACTTCGGACACGACCTGCTCGGCGAACGCGAGCCCGTGAGCGAGATCGCCCGCGACGGACGCCGTATCGGAATAGGCGGAGGCGGTGCCGGCCCAATTGGCGGTGTCGACCTTCCTGCCGACCAGATGGAGGCTGACCGGATCGCCGAACAGCGCGAGTTCGAGCACGAGGTGCGACGTAACGCCGGTGAGCGCGCGGATCCGCGCGGCCTGTTCACCGGTCAGTGCCACCGCGACATTGGTCAGGCCGCGAACGGCGGCCAGCTCGAGCGCATTGCTGTCGCTGCCGAGCCGCCAGCATGGGCTATGCGTACCGAGATGCGCTTCGAGCACGGCGCGATCGTTTTCGTCATCCATGGACACGCCCCGATCCAGAAAAAACGCACAGTGTAGACGGAGGCGAGCCGGCCGCACCCGATCCCCGGGCGCGCAGCGCGCGTACCCGGCGGGGCAGTCGTGATGACCGTGCCTGCGGCCCTCGTTCCGTACTTGTTTCCAACTAATGCGACCCGGCGTTCGCGCATCTCGCGCGCAGGTTTTCCAAACGAATGTTGGAACCCATCTTATCAAATGACGAAGAAGATTGGCACTCACATTTGGAACGGGGTGTCAAGGAATCGGAACTCGGTTGGCAGGAGGGATTTTTCGTGATTGGCGGGATGCGCGAAGCCGGTCGCGAACGCGTAGAACCAGGCCCGCGGAATCGCCGGAGCGCCCCGCCGGGCGGCGGTTTGTGGGAAATCGCGGCAGCCCGGCAGCGATTTGTCGGCACGACGCTGCGGCGGGGTCGGATCGCATTGCGCCGCGCGCGGATTCAGGGATTTTCGTTGCCGTTCATGCGTGAATGCGTCTTTATTCCCATCGCTGTTGCAACGTCGCGTCGAGCGGTGCGAGCGAATATATCGCCGGACCGCGCCGCCGATGCGGCGGCATGCATGGAACCGGTGCGATTGCCGCCCGGAATGCGCGGAAAGCGGGTGCGGCGGGCGCCCCGCCGCACCGCTTTGTGCGTGCGTCACACCCTGTTGCTCAGCCCGCCGCGCCGTACCCGCCGCCGCCCGGCGTTTCGACGACGAACACGTCGCCCGGCGCCATCTGCGCGCGGCCGATATGCTCGAGCGTCTCGACCGTGCCGTCCGCCCGCTCGATCGTGTTGCGGCCGAGCGCGCCGGCCTCGCCGCCCGCCGCGCCGAACGGCGCGTGGATCCGGTTGTTCGACAGGATCGACGCGGTCATCGGCTCGAGGAAGCGAATCCGCCGCACCGCGCCATCGCCGCCGCGCCAGCGCCCGGCGCCGCCGGAACCCGCGCGCAGCCGATGCGAGTCGAGCCGCACCGGATAGCGCCATTCGAGCACCTCCGGATCGGTCAGCCGCGAGTTCGTCATATGCGTCTGCACCGCGCCGACGCCCGCGAAGCCGTCGCCCGCGCCGCTGCCGCCGGCGATGGTCTCGTAGTACTGGTAGCGATCGTTGCCGAACGTGAAGTTATTCATCGTTCCCTGGCTCGATGCGACGCAGCCGAGCGCGCCGTACAGCGCGTTGGTGATCGCCGACGACGTCTCGACGTTGCCCGATACCACGGCCGCCGGATACTCGGGGTTCAGCATCGAGCGCGCCGGCACGATCACCGTCAGCGGCTTCAGGCAGCCGGCGTTCAGCGGGATGTCGTCGCCGACCAGCGTACGGAACACGTACAGCACCGCGGCCATGCAAACGGCCTTCGGCGCGTTGAAGTTGTTGTCGAGCTGCGCGGACGTGCCGGTGAAGTCGATCTCCGCGCGGCGCGCCGCGCGGTCGACGCGGATCGCGACGCGAATCTCGGCACCGTTGTCGAGCGGATAGCGATACGCGCCGTCCTGCAGCGCACCGATCACGCGCCGCACCGCCTCTTCCGCGTTGTCCTGCACGTGCCCCATGAACGCGAGCACGACGTCGCGGCCGAACTGCCCGACCATCCGCCGCAGCTCGTCGACGCCCTTCTGGTTCGCCGCGATCTGCGCGCGCAGGTCGGCCATGTTCTGCTCGATGTTGCGCGCCGGATAGCGGCCCGACGCGAGCAGCGCGCGCGTGTCGGCATCGCGCAGCACGCCCGCCGACACGAGCTGCCAGTTGTCGATCAGCACGCCCTCTTCGTCGATGTGCGTCGAATCGGGCGGCATCGAGCCCGGCGTCGTGCCGCCGATGTCCGCGTGGTGGCCGCGCGAGCCGACGTAGAACAGCGGCGTGTCCGAGCCGTCCGCGAACACCGGCGTGATGACGGTGACGTCGGGCAGGTGCGTGCCGCCGTGATACGGGTCGTTCAGCATGAACACGTCGCCGTCGTGCATGCGGCCGCGGTTGCGCTCGATCACCGTGCGGATGCTCTCGCCCATCGAGCCCAGGTGCACGGGCATGTGCGGCGCGTTCGCGATCAGGTTGCCGTCGCCGTCGAAGATCGCGCACGAGAAGTCGAGCCGCTCCTTGATGTTCACCGAATACGCGGTGTTCTGCAGCCGCAGCCCCATCTGCTCGGCGATCGACATGAACAGGTTGTTGAAGATCTCGAGCCGCACCGGATCGGCATCGGTGCCGAGCGAGCGGCGCGTCGGCAGCGGCGTCGTGCGGGTCAGCACGAGGTTGCCTTGCGCGGTCATCTGCGCGCGCCAGCCGGGTTCAACGACGGTCGTGCCGTTCTTCTCCGCGACGATCGCCGGGCCGTCGATCGCGTCGCCGGCCAGCAGCGAGTCGCGCACGTAGAGCGCCGCGTCGTGCCATTGGCCGCCGGAATGGAAGCGCACGGCGCTGTGCGCGCGCGGCGCCGCGCCCGCGTCGCGCGGCACGAGCGGCGCGATCTCGACCGGCGCATCCGAGCGGCCGATCGCCTCGACCGATGCCAGTTCGGCGACCAGCGGCGTGCCGGGCATCAGGAACGCATAGCGCTGCCGGTACGCGGCCTCGAACGCCTGCTGCATCGCGGCGACGCTGCCGGCCGGCACGTCGAGCGCGGAATCGGTGCCCTGGTAGCGCAGGTGCACGCGCCGCTCGGTCGCGATGCGCTCCGGCGGCACGCCCTGTTCGAGCAGCGCGCCGACCGCGTCGTCGGCCAGCCGGTCGAGCGCGGCGTTCAGCGCCGGCAACGATTCATCGGACAGCACGGCTTCCACCGCGCGCTCGCGCATCGCGGTCTGGTCGGCGAGCCCCATCCCGTAAGCGGACAGCACGCCCGCGAGCGGATGCGCGAACACCTGCGTCATCCCGAGCGCGTCGGCCACGCCGCAGGCGTGCTGGCCGCCCGCGCCGCCGAACGTCGTCAGCACGTAGCGCGACACGTCGTGGCCGCGCTGCACCGAGATCTTCTTGATCGCGTTCGCCATGCTGCCGATCGCGATTTCCAGGAACCCTTCGGCCAGCGCCTCGGGCGTGTCGCGCCGCCCGGTCGCCGCGTGAATCTCGTCGGCGAGCGCCGCGAATTTCGCGGCCACGCCGTCGCGGTCGAGCGGTTGGTCCGCGTGCGGGCCGAACACGCGCGGGAAGTGATCGGGCTGGATCTTGCCGAGCATCACGTTGCAGTCGGTCACCGTCAGCGGGCCGCCGCGCCGGTAAGCGGCCGGCCCCGGGTTCGCGCCGGCCGATTCGGGCCCGACGCGCAGCCGCGCGCCGTCGAAGCCGAGCACCGAACCGCCGCCGGCCGCGACCGTGTGGATGCTCATCATCGGCGCGCGCATCCGCACGCCGGCCACCTGCGTCTCGAACACGCGCTCGAATTCGCCGTTGTAGTGCGACACGTCGGTCGACGTGCCGCCCATGTCGAAGCCGATCACGCGCTCGAAGCCGGCCGCGCGCGCGGCGCGCACCATCCCGACGATGCCGCCGGCCGGGCCGGACAGGATCGCGTCCTTGCCCTGGAACGCGTCGGCGCGCGTGAGGCCGCCGCTGCTCTGCATGAACTGCAGGTTCACGCCGGGCATCTCGTGCGCGACCTGCTCGACGTAGCGGCGCAGGATCGGCGACAGGTACGCGTCGACCACGGTCGTATCGCCGCGCGACACCATCTTCATCAGCGGCGACACCTCGTGCGACACCGACACCTGCGTGAAGCCGATCCGGCGCGCGAGATCCGCCAGCGCGCGCTCGTGCGCGGTGTAGCGATAGCCGTGGATCAGCACGATGGCCAACGCCTGCACACCCGAGTCGAACACGCGGCGCAACGCCGCTTCCGCGCGTTGCACGTCGAGCGGCACGACGACGTCGCCGTGCGCGCCGATCCGCTCGTCGACCTCGACGACGGTCTCGTACAGCGCATCGGGCAGCACGATGTCGAGATCGAACAGGCGCGGCCGGTTCTGGTACGCGATGCGCAGCACGTCGCGAAAGCCGCGCGTCGTCGCGAGCGCGGTGCGTTCGCCCTTGCGTTCGAGCAGCGCGTTGGTCGCGACCGTCGTGCCCATCTTCACCATGTCGACGCGCTCGGGCGTGATCGGCTCGCCGTCGGCGAGGCCGAGCAGGTGGCGGATGCCGGCCACGGCCGCATCGCGATACTGCTCGGGGTTCTCCGACAGCAGCTTGTGCGTGACGAGCGAGCCGTCGGGCCGGCGCGCGACGATGTCGGTGAAGGTGCCGCCGCGGTCGATCCAGAATTGCCAGCGCGCGGCGTCGGAGGAAACGGGGAAAGTGTGTCGGTCAGTCATGGCGATGAACTCGATGCGTCGTTGATTCGAAGGACGAGCGCCGCCGCACGGCGCGCGTCGCGCGCCGCGTGAGGGCTTCGATGAAAAGGGAACGGTAAAACGGCGGCGGGCGGGCGCCCGCTTATGCGGCTTTAAGCAGCGTCAAGCCACGTCAAGCGGCGTCGAGTTCGCGGCCGCGGGTCTCGGGCAGCGTCAGCGCGGCGACGATCACCACGCCGTACGCTGCGACCGCGAAGATGCCGATGCTCATGCCGAGCCCGTACTGCTTCGACAGCGCGCCGATCAGGAACGGGAACAGTGCGCCGATCGCGCGGCCGACGTTGTAGCAGAAGCCTTGGCCCGAGCCGCGCACGCGGGTAGGGAACAGTTCGGTGAGGAACGCGCCCATCCCGGAGAAGATGCCCGACGCGAAGAAACCGAGCGGAAAACCGAGCCACAGCATCGACGCGTTGGTCAGGTTCAGCGACGTGTACGAGAACGCGATCACCATCGAGCCGAGCGCGAACAGGATGAAGTTCGGCTTGCGTCCGAGGCGGTCGGTCAGGTATGCGCTCGCCAGGTAGCCGACCCACGAGCCGAAGATGATCATCGCGAGATAGCCGCCGGTGCCCATCACGGTCAGGTGCCGCTCGGTCTTCAGGAACGTCGGCAGCCAGGTCGTGATCGCGTAGTAGCCGCCCTGCGCGCCGGTGGTCAGCAGCGCCGCGCGCAGCGTCGTCGACAGCAGCTTCGGCGCGAAGATTTCGGTGAAGCGCGGCGCGTCGGCGCCCTTCGCCTGCGTGGCCTTCTCCTTCTCGTAGACGTCCGGCTCCTTCACGTAGCGACGGATCACGACCACCAGCAGCGCGGGCGCGAGGCCGACGAGGAACAGCGCGCGCCAGGCCTGTTCGGCCGGCAGCACCGAGAACAGCAGCGCATACAGCAGCGCCGACAGCCCCCAGCCGATCGCCCAGCCCGACTGCACGAGGCCGACCGCCTTGCCGCGATCGCGCGCGCGGATCACTTCGCCGATCAGCACCGCGCCGGCCGTCCATTCGCCGCCGAAGCCGAAGCCCATCAGCGCGCGCGCCGCGAGCAACTGGTGGTAGCTCTGCGCGAGCCCGCACAGCGCGGTGAACACGGCGAACCACAGCACCGTCAGCTGCAGCGTGCGTACGCGGCCGATCCGGTCGGACAGGATGCCCGCGATCCAGCCGCCGAGCGCCGACGCGAGCAGCGTCATCGTGCCGATGAAGCCGGCATCCGCGAGCGAGATGCCCCAGGTCGCGACGAGCGTCGGGATCACGAACGACAGCATCTGTGTATCCATCCCGTCGAGCATGTAGCCGACCTTGCAGCTCCAGAACGCGCGGCGTTCGCGCGGCTGCGTGTCCGCATACCATCCGAACAGGCCGTTGCGTGCGGGGCCCGCGGGGTCGGCGGCGGGCGCCGCGAGGATCTTGCTTTCCATGGTGAAGCTCCTGTCGAAATATGCGGTCGAAACCGTGCGTGTGGGGCGTTGGTGCGTGTCGTGTTTGTCGTGCGCTTCTTGCGTCGTGTGTTGCTTGCGTCGTGCGTTGCTTGCGTCGTGCGTTGCTTGCGTCGTGCGTTGCTTGCGTCGTGCGTCGCTTGCGCGCGTCTCGCCGCGGCTGCGCGCCGCCCTCCAGCCGGGCGGATCGTCTGCGCTCGCGGCATGCCGCCGCGTCGGGGCCGGACCGGCGCCCGTGCGGGCCGCCGGCGTCGGTCAGGTCAGAACACGGCCAGCGACGCGTTCGTGATGTCGGTCATCAGCATGTAGCCGGGCGTATGCGCGATCGCGAGCGGCAGCTTCGCGTCCATCAGCGCGGTTTGCGGCGTCACGCCGCACGCCCAGAACACCGGCAGTTCGCCGTCGCGCACCGTCACCGCGTCGCCGAAATCGGGCGCGCCGAGATCGGCGATGCCCAGTTCCCGCGGATGGCCGATATGGACCGGCGCGCCGTGCACGCCCGGGAACCGGCTCGTGATCTGCACCGCGCGGATCGCGTCGGCGCCGCGCAGCGGCCGCATCGACACGACCAGCTGGCCGCCGAAGATTCCCGCGCGCCGGTTCGGAATCGTCGTACGGTACATCGGCACGTTGCGACCCTCCTCGATGTGGCGCAGCCCGATCCCTTCGCGCGCCAGCATGTCCTCGAACGAGAACGAGCAGCCGATCGCGAACACGACGAAATCGTCGCGCCACAGCGCTTCGAGCGATTCGACCCGCTCGGTCAGGCGCCCGTCGCGGTAGACGTTGTAGCTCGGCACGTCGGTGCGGATGTCGAGATCCTCGCCGAGCACGTCGAGCCGGAACGCGCCGGGTTCGCCGACGCCCAGCAACGGGCACGCTTTCGGGTTCGCCTGGCAGAAGCGCAGAAAATCGTGCGCGTACGCGTTCGGCAGGATCGCGAGATTCGCTTGCGCGAACGGGCCGCACTGGCCGGCCGTCGGGCTGCGGAACGTGCCGTTGCGCACGGACTGGCGGAATTCGGAAGGCGTCATGATGGTCGCGGGCAGATCGAGATGTCGTCGGGATGACGGTTGCGTCAGCGGATACGGCGAAGAATAGAAAAGAAAAAATTTTGTCGCCAACGAGTTTTTTTGCGCCGCGTGTATAGAATTTCTTTACACGAAGCCGGGTTTTCCCCAGTCCCGTTCATTTTTTCAGCGAGGCAAGCTGCGCGCCCAACGCCCTGCCGACCGCCATGAACACGCGTTTCCTCGAAACCTTCGTCACGCTCGCGAAGCTGCGCAACTTCCGCACGACGGCCGCCGCGCTGCACGCGACGCCGGCCGCGATCTCGCAGCGCCTGAAGGCGCTCGAGGACGAATTGCAGACCGTGCTCGTCGATCGCGACAGCCGCGAATTCCGGCTCACGCCGAACGGCGAGTACCTGCTCGGCTATGCGAAGGCCGTCGTCGAGGCGACGCACGAGCTGCAGGCCGCCGCGGCCGGCGAAAGCGCGCTGCGCGGCAAGCTGCGGCTCGGCGTGATCGAGACGGTCGTGCACAGCTGGCTGCCGCATTACCTGCGCCGCCTCGCCGCCGACTATCCGCAACTGGAGATCGACCTGACCGTCGACGTCAGCGTCGTGCTGCAGCGCCGGCTGATGGCCGGCGAACTGGACCTGATCATTCGCGTGGAGGGTAGCGACGAGGCGTCGGTCGTCTGTGACGCGCTCGCGAACTATCCGGTGCGCTGGATCGCGCGCGCGGGGCTGCTGCCGACCACGCGCACCGGCCTCGCGCGGCAGGTGCTGCGCCAGCCGATCCTGACCTACGGGCGCGGTACCGCGCCGCACCGCGCGCTCGAGGACATCGTGCGCACGCTCGCGCACGCGCATGGCGTGCCGCTGTCGGAGACGCGCATCACCGGCTCGCCGTCGATCTCGGTGATCGTGCAGCTCGTGCGCGACGGCTTCGGCGTCGCCGCGATTCCGGTGCTGTTCGTGGATGCGCTGATCGCGAGCGGCGAGGTCGTCGAGCTGCCGCTGCAGCCGTCGCCGCCATCGATCGTCGTGTCGATGTCGCGGCGGGCCGACGCGCCGAAGTTCGTGCATGGCGCATCGATCGCGGCGCGCGCCGCGTGTCACGAGTATTGCGAGAAGAGCAACCGGCTGCTGGTCGAGGCGCTTTGATGCGGCGTGGGGATGCCGAGCGGATCACGCATGGCGCCTGAAGCGCCCGTTCGGCAATCGGCTTACGCCAGCTGCCCCGCATGCGGCTGCGCGAGCTTGCCGTCGCCGTACTCGCGCAGCACCTGCGAGATCACCACGCGATAGCCGTCCAGCCAGCGCGCCTGCTTCGCCTTCGCTTCCAGATGCGCGGGATGCTGCATCAACTGCCGCAGCGCCGCCTCCGATTCCCAGTAGTAGACGTTCTGGATCAGCCCCGCCTCGGCGTTCTCCCACGTCTCCTCGCCGAGGTAGCCGGGCGTCGCGCGCGCCATGTCGGCGATCTGCCGGTCGAGGCGGTGGAATTCGTCGTCGTATTGCCCGGCGCGGAAAATGAAGGTCGATGCGTACATGCGCGCCCCATCGGAGACGGTTGAAAGAGCGCCAAGTGTAAGGCACGCGCGGCATACCGCCGGTGTCACGCGGTCGGCGGGATGAAAGCGTGCCGATCGTCGAGCCATGCATCGATGCGCGGGGCGTCGGTGCGCGTGCTCGCCGTGGCGTCCGGCATCGCGGCGAGTGCGTGCCCCGCACGTTCGAGTGCCTGCGCAAAGCCGCGCAATTCGGCCGTCGCCGGCCGGTCGTCGAGACGACGGCGTGCGAGTGCCGCCTCGATACGTGCGTCGATCAACGCGCGCTGCGCGCCGATAAAGTCGATGCACAACGCGCGGCAATGCGCGGACACCGATGCGACGGCCAGCAGCACCGGCACGATCGACATCGTCAGGTAGCCGCCGGGCGCAAGCCGCGACAACGCTGCGCGCACCTGCGGTCCGCCGTCGATCAACGCTGCGAACACCGCGTCGCGCCATACCGCACGCTCGAACGCGAGCGCATCGCGAAACGTGTCGAGCGCCGCGCGGTCCGCGACCTGCCCTGCCGTCACGAGCGGCAGCGCCGACGCCATATCGACGCAAGCCGTGCCGCCGTCCGCGCCGACGATGCAATTCGCACCGAGCCACGCCGTCTCGTCGCGCCGCCCGGCGAGCACGCGGGATTGCAGGCGGTCAGGCCGCATCGGATCGAGCGGCACGGCGCCGCAGATCGAAGGCTTGTCCGCATGCACGCTGCAGCGGCCGTCGTCGGCCAATGCAGGACAGCGCCCGAGCGACGGATAGTCGTAGCCCTGGAGCGTCAGCGCAATCCATTCGTCGCTCGCGCCGCGCGCGCGGTGGAACAACGCGTTCGCGAGCGCATCGCAGGCGGCGATGTCGTCCGCGTCGAGCGCATGCTCGCGTCCGCCCGCGCGCGTTCGTTCACCGATGCGCCGCTTCGGCACACGATGGATCGTCAGCGCGCCGACGAAGCGGTGCCGATGCCGGAACAGTTCGCGCAACGACAGCGTCGGCGCGCTGTTGCAGCAGCGGCCGCACGCATTGCACGCAAGGCGGTAGTCGTCTACCACGGCCGCCGCACCGAGTCCTGATAGCGCGTCAGGATGAAATGCGCGACGTCGTCCGAGTGATACGCGGCGACGAGCTGCGCGACCCACGGCTTCGTGCGGTCCGCCTCGCGCACGGTCAGCACGTTCGCATACGGCGAGCGTGCATCCTCGAGATTGATGCTGTCGCGCGCCGGCTGCAGCCCCGCGCGCGCGGCGTCCTCGCTGTCGATCGCGACGAACGCGGCCGAATCGAGCGCCGCGTGCAGCCGGTCGCGGCGCAGCGCGACGAATTTCAGCGCGAGCCGGTTGCCCGTCACGTCGCGCAGCGTCGCATGCAGGCCGGCCTTGTCGCGCAGCGTCACCAGCGTATCGTTCTGCAGCAGCACGAGCGCGCGAGCCATCCCGCGCGGATCGGCCGGGATCGCGACCGTCGCGCCGGGCTGCAGTTCGTTCAGACTCCTGATCTTGCGCGAATAGAGCGCCATCGGCAGCGTGACGGTCGGTGCGACGGCGGTCAGTGCATGACCTTTCGCTGTGCGCGTCGCGGCAAGGCGCTGCGCGTCCTCGAAGCTCGCCGCGTCGATCCTGCCGTCGGCGAGCGCGGCATCGATGCGCGACGCGTCGTCGAATTCGACGACGTCGACACGCAGCCCGCGCGTGGCGGCGACACGCTTCACCTCGTCCAGGATGTCCGCATGCACGCCGCGTGTCACGCCGACGCGGATCGTCGACGTGCCGGTTTCGGCCGCAACGATCCAGCCCGAATGGGCGACACCGCATGCAACGATCAGCGACGCGGCAACGCAATGCATCACCCGCTTCATGACGCATCCCTCAGAATCGTGCGGAACCCGATATGCGATGCACCGAGATCCGCTTCCTGCTGTTCGCGCGACGACGCGCGATAGCGCACGCAGTAATCGCGCGAGCACAGGAACGAGCCGCCCTTGATCACCATCGGCGTGTCGTGCCGGTGCGTCGGCGGTGCGACGACCGCCGTGTCGCCGTTCGTGTGCGACTGATGCGGGCCCGTGTACGCGTCCTTCGTCCATTCCCATGCGTTGCCGATCATGTCGTACAGGTGGAAACCGTTCGCCGCATAGCAGCCGACCGGTGCCAGGCCCGCGTGGCCGTCCTCGGCCGTATCGAGCACCGGGAACGCGCCCTGCCAGTAGTTCGCGGCCGGCTTGCCCTGCGCGTCGCGCGGCGCCGCATCGAGCGACGCGTCGTCGCGACCGGCCTTGCCCGCGTATTCCCATTCGGCTTCGGTCGGCAGATCGCGGCCGAGCCAGCGCGCATACGCGAGCGCGTCGCGCTGCGTGACGAGCGTGACGGGCAGGTTGCCGAGCCCGTCGACGTTGCTGCCGGGGCCGCGCGGCTGCCGCCACGACGCGCCCTTCACCCAGGTCCACCACGCGAGGTCGCGCGCGTTCAGCTCGTCGCGCGCCGGCACATGAAACACGGCCGCGCCGCCCTGCTGCTCGGCCTCGGTCACATAGCCGGTCGCCTGCACGAACGCGGCGAACTGCGCGATCGTCACGTCGGTCTGGTCGATCCAGAAGCCGCCGACGCGTGTCTTGCCGTCGCCTGCCGGACGCTCGTCCGCATAGCCGCGCGTGCTGCCGAACACGAACGCGCCGCCGCTCAGGTGCACCATCCCGGCCTTCGGGTCGTCGCGCCACTTCGCGGGCAGGCCCGAGTAGCGCTCGCACTGCCGCTCCGAGCCGAGCGGCACGAGCGGGCGGCCGCGATTCGCGTCGTCGAAGGCGCCGGCGGGCGACGCCGACGGGCTCGCATAGCCGACGGCGAACGCAGCCGCGAACAGCGTGGCCGCGAGCGCCGCGCCGAGTGTCCGGAAGCGGAACCGCATCGTGCCGTCCTCAGTAGTAGCCGCGCGGACGCAGCGGTTCCACCCCGCCGACGTTGCTCATGTACGTCTTCCACTGGTCGACGAGCGTGCTGATCACCGACGGGTTCTGCGCCGACACGTCGGTCGTCTCGCCGCGGTCCGCCGCGAGGTCGTACAGCTGCCAGTGGCCATCGAGCGGCCCGAGCGGCGGCTCGGTCCACAACGCCTTCCATCGGCCGTCGGCGCTGCGCAGGTACGCGCGGCCGTACGCTTCGTCGCCGAACGGCGTGGTATGCACCTCGCCCGTCGCCGAGCCGGTGAGCACGGGCAGCAGCGACTGGCCCGTCGGCGGATAGACGTAGCGGTTGTTGTAGACGACCTTGCCCTTGTTCTGGTCGACGCCCGTCAGCGTGTTCACGAGCGGTGGCGCCGGCTGCGACGGCGGCGTGACGCCCGCGACCGCGAGGAAGGTCGCCGTGTTGTCGGTCACGTGCGTGAACGCGCGCAGCGTCGGCAACTGGCGTGCCTGCCCCGGCAGCCGCACGATCGTCGGCGTCGACACGCCGCCTTCGGCCGAATAACCCTTCGTGAGCCGGAACGGCGTCGCGCTCACTTCGGCCCAGCGCAGCCCGTACTGCAGCCGTTGCGCGTTCTGCTTGCCGTTGTCGGTGCCGAGCGTCGAATAGACCGGCTCCTGCCCGTTCGCGGTGTCGGTCGCCGTCGGGTCCGCGCCGGAGTCGATCGGCCAGCCTTCCGCGCCGTTGTCCGACTGGAACATGATGAACGTGTTGTCGTATTCGCCGATGTCCTTCAGGTGCTGGATCAAGCGGCCGATGTTGTAGTCGAGGTTCTCGACCATCCCCGCGTAGATCTCCATGTAGCGCGCCTGCGCGCGGCGCTCGGCCGGGCTCAGGCTCGCCCACAGCTTGTCGACCTTGCCGGTGCCGTAGTCGCTGTAGCCGTCGGCGGCCGAATGCACGGCGCTGATGTACTTCGCGTTCGCGGTGCCGTTGTTCGCCGTTGCCGGCGATGCCGCCGTCGTTTCGGGCAGGCCGTCGAACGGCTTGAAGTCGGCGGGGATCAGGCCGAGCGCCTTCTGCCGCGCGATCCGCGCGTTGCGGATCGCATCGTAGCCGGCGTCGTATACGCCCGCGTACTTGTGCAGCCACGGGTCCGGCACCTGCAGCGGCCAGTGCGGCGACGTGTAGGCCGCATACGCGAAGAACGGCTTGCCGTCCTGCTTGTTCGCATCGATGTACGAGATCAGCTTCTGCGTATAGAAGTCCGTCGAGTAGAACACGGCCGGATTGCCGCCCGCGCCGCCCGGCTGTCCGGGCTGGCCCGGCTGCACGTAGCTGCCGTCTTCCGTGTAGCTCGACGAGCCGGCCGGCTCGTGCGCGAAATGGTTCGTCGCCGCGCCGCCGAGCAGCACGTAGCTGCGCTCGAAGCCCCACTGGTCCGGCGTCTGTCCGCTGCCCGTCGCACTGCCGACGATCCCCGAGCCGATGTGCCACTTGCCCGCGATGTACGTGTGATAGCCGGCGTCCTTCAGTAGTTGTGCGAACGACAGCGCGCGATCGTTCAGGTAGCCCTCGTAGCCGGGCAGCCCGCGCCGCTCGTCGGTCGGCACGCCCATCGTGCCTTCGCCGACGAGGTGGTGATCGGTGCCGGAAATCAGCATCGCGCGCGTGATCGCGCAGACGGTGCCCGTGTGGTGGTTCGACAGGATGCGGCCCGACGCGACGAGCGCGTCGAGGTTCGGCGTGTTGATCTCGCCGCCGAATGCATGGATGTCGGAATAGCCGAGATCGTCGGCCATGATGTACAGGATGTTCGGGCGTTTTGCGGCCTGCGGCGGTGTCGCGGCGGACTGCGACGGCGCATCGCTGTCGACGCCCCCGCACGATGCGAGCGACAACGCGCCGGCAATCGCGGCGCAGACGACACGGAAACGGAAAGCATGCAACGGCGACGCGGACTTTTTCATTTTGTCGAACGCTCGATCTACGGATCGGCGATCTTAGCGTCGCCCGCGCGGCGCCCAAAGTCGGATTCGTCACATGCTAACGGGAAGGGGGAATATGCACGCCGCCCGTTGATCGACGGCTCGCGCCGTCATGCGCGCGTTGCGTCAGTTGCGTCCGCCGAGGCTGCCGCCGCCGTCCACCGCGAGCACCTGCCCCGTGACGAACGCCGCATCGTCGGACAGCAGGAACGCGATAGCAGCGGCCACGTCGTGCGTCGTCGCTACGTAGCGTGAACGCTGCGCTGCGGCACGCGCTCGCCGTCTGCGTCGTCCGACTCCAGCATGCGTGGAATCTCGTCGACGAACGCATCGATGACGACGCGCACCTTCGACGGCACATTGCGCGACGCCGGCCGCACCGCGAACACTTCGGCACCCGACACGCTGTCGCTGTCCATCACGAGCGCGAGACGGCCGTCGCGCACGTACGGCGCCATCAGCCAGCACGGCAGCCACGCGAGGCCCGCGCCGGCTGCAGCCGCGTCGGCGATCGCCTGCAGGTCGTCGAACCGCAGGCGGCCGGCCGGGCGATGGTCGTGCACCGCGCCGTCCGAGCCGATGATCCGCCACGGCGTCGGCTGCCCGCCGCGCGAATACGCGATGCCGACGTGCGACGCGAGCTCGCCGAGCCCCGACGGCCGGCCATGACGATCGAGATACGCGGGCGATGCGCAAATGCCCATCCTCTGTACGCCAAGCCGCCGCCCGACGAGCGTGCTCGTATCCGCAAGCTCGCCGATGCGCACCGCGATGTCGAAGCCGTCGTTGACCAGGTCGGCCAGGCGATCACTGAACGACACGTCGATTTCAAGCCGCGGATAACGCTCGACGAGGCGCCGCACGACGGGCGCCACGCATTGCCGGCCGAACAGCACGGGCACGCTGATCCGCACGCGCCCGGTCGGCTCGCGCCGGCCCGCGTCGAGCGCGGCCTCCGTCTCGCCGAGTTCGGCCAGCAACCGCCGACACTGCTCGTAATAGGCGAGCCCTTCGTCGGTCAAGCCGAGCTGGCGCGTCGTGCGCTGCAAGAGCCGCGCGCCGAGCCGGTGTTCGAGACGCGCGACGATCTTCGCCACGGCCGAGCGCGTCATGCCGAGGCGCAGCGCCGCCGCGGCGAAGCTGCCCGACTCCACGACGTCGACAAATTCGGCGATGCCTCTCAGCCGCTCGTCCATGCAATTCCACTCCGGTGGGTTGACACGTTTGTATCCATGCCGGCGACAATCATCGGCCGAATAATCGCCAATGCGTCCCGCCGCGCAACACTATGATAGTCCGGTCTATCTCGAAAAAGGAGTCGACATGCACGCATGGCAAATCGGACCGGGGGACGGCATTGCCGCGCTCCGGCGCATCGACGCGACGCGTCGCCCCGTCGGGCCGACCGATGTCGTCGTGAAAATCCACTCGGCAGGACTGAACTACCGCGACCTGATGTTCGCGCGCGGCGACTATCTCGGCATCGGCAAGGACGCGCTGATTCCTGTCGCCGACGGCGCCGGCGAAGTCGTCGAAACCGGCCGCGACGTCACGCGCTTCAAGCCGGGCGATCGCGTGATCAACACGTACTTCCCGCGCTGGATCGACGGGCCGCCCACGCCGCAGAAAGTCTCGGGTTCGCCCGGCGCGCAATTCGACGGCGTGCTGGCCGAGCACTTCGTGTCCGACGAAGCGGCGCTGGTCGCGATTCCCGCGCATCTCGACTACGACGAAGCGGCGACGCTGTCGTGCGCGGGCATCACCGCGTGGAACGCGCTGTTCGCCGACGGCGGCGCGGGGCCGGGCTCGACCGTCGTGCTGCTCGGCACGGGCGGCGTCTCGATCGTCGCACTGCAGCTCGCGCACGCGGCGGGCGTGCGCACGATCGTCACGTCGTCGAGCGACGCGAAACTCGAACGCGCCCGCGCACTCGGTGCGGACGCAACGATCAACTATCGCGCGACGCCCGAGTGCCAGCACGAAGTGCTGCGGCTCACCGGCGGTGCGGGCGCGGATCTCGTCCTGGAAGTCGGCGGACACGACACGCTGCCGCGCTCGGTCGCCGCGACGAAGCTGGGCGGCATCGTGTCGGTGATCGGCGGCGTCAGCGGGTTCGGCGGCCCCGAACTCGGGCTGCTGTCGCTGATCGGCGGCATTCGGAAACTGCACGGGATCATGGTCGGCAGCCGCGCGATGCTCGACGACGTCGTGCGGCTCGTCGATGCGAAACGGATCAAGCCGGTGGTCGATCACGTGTTCGGCTTCGACGAAGCGCCACAAGCGTATGCGTACCTGCAGTCGGGCCAGCATTTCGGCAAGGTCGTGATTCGCGTCGCTTCGTAATGGATGAAGGCGGCGGCGGCCGCCTTCTTTTCGGCACACTCGGAACCTGTGCCGGATCCCCGCACGCACCCGGATCTTCGGCTGCGCGACGTCTGTCGTAGCGTCGTAGCGTCGTTGCGTCGTTGCGTCGTTGCGTCGTCGCGCACCGTCGTGTACACGTATCGCGCGCCGACGAACGACGCAGGCGTGAACCGGACCTTGCCGTTCGGCTCGAAGTTCCGATACCTGACCGACGTTACCGTTGCGCCGTTCGTCGAACGGACGCGGCATGCGCCGCGCGTCAGATCTTCGCGGTCAGCGTGATCCCGACCGTGCGCGGATCGCCGTACAGCACCGGATACGCGCCATACGACGGCAGCAGCTCGAGCTTCTTGTAAACCTTGTTCGTCAGGTTCGTCACGTAGCCCGTCACGATGTATTTCTGGTTCGGCGTCGTGTACGACACATGCGCGTTCAGCACCGTATAGCCGCCTTGCCAGAGCTGCGGCATCGTCTGCCGCGTCGCGCTGAAGTATTCGCGGCTGCGGTAGTTCACGTCGCCACCGGCCGTCAACGTGCCGAACGACACCGGCACGCGATAGTCGAAGCCCGCGTTCAGCGTCGTATGCGGCGAACGCGCGAACGAGTTGCCGACGGCCGTCGGCACGTAGCGGAACTCCGTGAAGCGCGTGTTCAGCATCCCGAGGTTCGCGAACAGGTACAGGCTGTTGACCGGCTGCGCCTTCAGCTCGAGCTCGAAGCCGTCCGCGCGCCCCTGCCCCGCATTCGACAACGTCGACACCGGCGGCCCGCCAAACGGGTTCGGCGCGAGCGCGAATACCTGGATGTCGCGATAGTCGTAGTGGAACACGCTCGCGTTGACGATCAGCCGCTTGTCGAACCACTCGCTCTTGATGCCGACCTCGTAGTCGGTCAGGTACTCCGGCGACACGGTCGACACCGTGCTCTGCGTATACGCGTTGCCGTTGTAGCCGCCCGAGCGGAAACCGCGCGCATAGCGGAAATACACGCGCACGTTGTTGCTGAGCGCATATTCGGGCGTGAGATCCCAGGTCGGCGCACGCCATGTGTTCGTCTGGTTCTGCTGCGCGCTGACCGCGAGCGGCGACGTCACCGACGACGGCGACCACCAGCTGTTCGGATCGCTGAACGTCACGTTGCCCGCGCCCTGCAGCCCCGTCAGGTCGATGGTCTTGCGCTCGATCGTGTAACGCAGCCCGCCCGTCACGTTGAAACGGTCGGTGAAGCGGTACTTGACGCTGCCGAAGATCGCCGCGCTCTGCGTGTGCTGCGTGAGGTCGGTCAGGTGGTAGAACGCGGGCGACGGCGCGCCCGGCAGGCCGCCGCCGGCGCCCTGCTCGGCCAGTTGCTCGGTGAACAGGTGCGTGCCGACCAGCCAGCTCAGCCGGTCGTTCTGCGGCGATTCGAGCCGGAACTCCTGCGAGAACTGGCGGCTCGACAGGCGGTCATGCGAGCGCGCCGCATCGAACGGCGAATAGTCCTCGTCGTCCTGATACCAGCGGTGCAGCCCTTCGAACGCCGTGATCGACGTCAGCGACACCGCCGGGTTGATGCGCCAGTGCGCGGTGAGCGACGTACCCCATGTCGAGATGTGATCGCTCGACGGCGCATTGAGCGACACCGTGTACGGATCGGTCGACCCGACGAAGCCGAACTGGTTCGCGCCGCCGCGCCCCGCGCCTTCCGCGTGCCATGCATTGCCGCCGCCCGTGTAGTTGCGGCCGTGGATGTTGAACAGGAAATCGGTGTCGGACGTCGGCACCGCCAGCACCTGGAAGCGCACCGCGTTGTCGTGGAAGCCGCCGAAGCGCCCCTGCTGCACGGTGTTCGTATAGAAACTGTCGGCATTCTCGTGATACACCGACACGCGCGCGGCCAGCACGTCGTTCTTGCCGATCGGACCGCCGATCGCGGCTTCCGCGAGCCGGCTGTTGTACTGGCCGAGGCCGAGCTTGCCGTAGCCGCTCACGTCGAAGGTCGGCTTCTGCGACGTAATGCTCAGCGCGCCGCCGACGGTATTCTTGCCCCACAGCGTGCCCTGCGGCCCGCGCAGCACCTCGATGCGATCGAGGTCGAACAGCGGAAAGCCCTGCCCGAACACGCTGTTGATGTATACGTCGTCGAAGTACACGCCGATCGGGCTCAGCGACAGGTCCGAAGGATCGTTGCTGCCGACGCCGCGCAGGAACCAGCGCGGCCGCTCGCGGCCCTCGGTCGATTGTCCGTTGAAGTTCGGCACGTACTTCGTCACGTCGTTGATCACGCGCAACTCGTTGTTCTTGATCGCGTCGCCGCTCAGCGCACTCACCGCGACCGGCACGTCCTGGATGCGCTCCTTGCGCCGGCGCGCGGTCACGGTCACCGTGCCGAGATTCGCTTCGCGTACGGTCGACCCGCGATTCGCGCGGGTGGCCTTCGGCGCTGCCGCGGTCGCGTCGTCCGACGCCTGTTGCGCCGGCTTCGCGTCCGGCGCCGCCGCTGTCGCCGCGCCATCCTCTGCCCATGCGGGCAACGATACGGTGCCGCCCGTCAGCAGTCCCCCCAGCGCGGTGACGATTAGTTTTTTCCTGAACATCGATGAGTCATCCTGTTTGATCGGTTGAACGCACGTGCGTGCGCGACGCACGGGTTCTGTATTGCAATTCGGATGCCAGCATCGAAAAGCCCGTCGCACGGGGCTACCGGCGCGCGCACGGTGCCGGTGTTGCTGCATACGCATCTGTGGAGGAAAACAAACTGCTGGTCACGCAACACCGGCACCGAAGATCGTCAGGACAGCTTTTCAGGCAGCGGCAGCGCCGCACCGCGACGGCCCCCGGCGAACCGCAGCGCGAACGCCACCAGCACGACCACCGGCAGCCAGCACAGAAACACGGCCGGCAACCCGACGACCGGCACGAGCGCACTGCCGGCCAGCGGGCCGCAGAACGCGCCGGCCATCGACGCGAGGTTGTACAGGCTCGACACCTGGCTCTTGTCGGCCGGGTGGCGGCCCAGATGCTGCATGTTGACGAGATGCAGCAGCGATGACCCGGCGCACAGCGCGGCGAGCCCTGCGCCGACGATCCACGCGTCGCGCGCGAGGCCGAGCGCGAGCAGCCCGGCGATGCCGCCTGCGAGACTGAGCGCATGGCAACGGCGCTCAGTCATCCGCTGCGCGACATTGCCGAGCCCGAACAACGCGATCACCGCAACGGCACCCTGCAAGGTCAGCAGCGCGACGGCGCGCGTCTGCGACAGTCCGAGCGACTGAATCGCGAGCACCACCGTATATGTGCCGACGAGCGAGCGTGTCGCGCTGTTCACGGCCTCCAGCACGAGCTGCTCGCGCACGTCGTGGCTCCACGCGAGCGCGAGCAGCGCGCGCAGCCAGCCCGTTTCATGCTGTGCGCGGCGCGGCGGCGGCTCCACGTCGCCAAGCAGCATCCGGCTGAACAACGCCATGCCCGCGAAGCTCGCCGACGCCGCGCAGAACGTCGCGACCGCGCCGTGCGCGCCGATCAGCCAGCTCGCGAGCCACGGCCCCGCCATGCCGGTTCCGACCGACATGGCCGCGCGATACCAGCCCGCGCGTGCGAGGCCGATCTGCGCGAGACGCGCAAGGAATACGCCGTTGATCGACACGATCCGGAACGGGATGCACAGCCCGATCAGCCCCTGCGTGAGCGCGATCAGCGGCCACGCGCCGGTGAACGGCACGACGAGATTGAGCAGCATCGGCCCCATGCTCGCGGCGAAGTACACGCGCCGCGCGCCGTAGCGCGCGACGAGCAGCCCGGCAGGCAGGGTCATCATTGCAATGCCGAGGGGCTCCATCGCGGCGATGACGCCGAGCCGCGCGCTGTCGACGCCGAGTGCCAGCGCATACAACGTCGTCGCGAGCTGCGCCATGCTGATCGTCGTGCCGCTCACGAGCGCGAGCAGCATGAAGCCGCCGGTGAAGCGCTCGCGCCGCCATGCGTCGGCGACGCGTGCCGGGACGCTCACCGCGCGGCGTCGCGAAACGGTGTCGCGATGCCGTCGAGCGCACGCCGGTCGATCCACGCGCGCACGTCGAAGTCGGCGGGCAGGAACCGCCAGTCGACCAGGAAACGCTTGAAATCGTCGAGCGCGGCGATCGACGCTTCGTCGAGATCCGTGCGCAGCCGCCGGTGGACGTCCGCGCCATAAGCCAGCCGCAGCCAGTCGTGGCCCGACCCCGTCTCGCGGCCGAGATAGCCGAGCACTTCCTCTTCGTGCTCGCGCGCCCAGCCTTCGACATCGGTCACGCGCGCGAGGAAACGGCTGACGATGTCGGGATGGCGCTCGAGCGTCGCTGCATTGACGGTCAGCGGCCGCGGCGAACCGTTGTTGATGCGGATCTGCGGATCGGGATGAAAGCCGATGTCGACGACCGGCTGCGCGCCGATCAGGTGCGCGGTTTCGAGCCCGAGCGAGCCCTTCACGTAGATTGCATCGACGTCGCCGCGCACCAGCGCGGCCGCTTCGGCCGCATAGAGCCGCCGGCTCGACAGGCTCGCCGGATGGCTGAATGCCGCGTCGCGGGTCACGGGGGTCGACACCGGCGCGCGCAGGTTCGACGCCGGTACGTCGACCCATTCGACGTCGCCGGGGCCGAGCCCGTCGAGCGACAGCGCACTGACGAAGCCGCGCAGCGCCGCCGCGCGAAAGATGTCGATGCGCTCGCCGTCGCGGCGCGGCAGGCCGATGCGGCGCCCGCGCAGGTCTTTCGGCCGCGTCAGGCCGGCTTCCGGCAGCGCGACGATCGCCTGGGCCTCGTCGACCCAGGTCAGCGCGATCACCCGCGTGTCGGCGCCGGACGCGCGCGCCCACAGCGCGGGAATGCTGCCGCCCTGCCGGAACGCGTTGTCGAGCGAATGATCGACGTGCGCGTGATGCAGCGCCGCGTGCTGGCTTTCCTGCAACGCGCGTACGGTGATGCCGTCGCCGGCGAATTCGCTGTCGAGCCAGCCGAGATGCGCGGCAATGCCGAGCGGCGTCGGTACCGGACAGCGCGTGTACCAGATCGACTGAACGTTGTGTGAAGCCGTGGTGCTCATGGATACGTTCGCAAAAGAAGTCTTGAAAGACGCGTCAGCCGCGCGGCGCGGTGAGCACCGACAGCCGCGTGATGCCCGCGTGCTCGATCGCGGCCATCAGCTTCGCCACCGTGCCGTACGGCACGTGCTCGTCGGCCTGCAGGTCGAGCGCGACGTCGGGGCGGCCCGCCTTCAGCGCGGCCAGCTCGGCCGGCACCGTGTCGAGCGCGACCGCGCGCTTGTCGAGATACACGATGCCCTTGGCGTCGACGCTCACGGTGACGTTCGGCTTGCGGTCGGCCGGCGCGGTAGCGACGGTATTCGGTAGATTCACGTGCACCGCGTTGTTGAGCAGCGGCGCGGTGACGATGAAGGCGACGAGCAGCACGAGCATCACGTCGACGAGCGGCGTGATGTTGATTTCGCTGAGCACGTCGTCGTTGTCGGAAGAGGACGAGAAGGCCATTATGCGAACGCCTCCTGGCGGGTGTCGTCGGAACGGCGTGCCGGCGCGGCAGCAGGCGCGGCGGCCGGCACGCGGAAGCCGGCCTTCTGCGCGAGCGTGACGAAGTCGGTCGCGAACGCATCGAGATCGGCCGACGCGGCCTTCACGCGACGCACGAAGAAGTTGTACGCGAGCACGGCCGGCACGGCGACCGCGATGCCGATCCCGGTCGCGACGAGCGCCTCGCCGATCGGCCCGGCGACGACGTCGATGCTCGCCGACGCACTGTGCGTGATCGCGGTCAGCGCATGGATGATGCCGAACACGGTGCCGAACAGGCCGACGAACGGCGCGGTGCTGCCGATCGACGCGAGCACCGCGAGCCCCGCTTCCTCGCGCCGGCGCGCATTGTGGATCTGCTGGCGCAGATGGCGTTCGAGCAGGTCGTGGCGGCTCCAGCTGTGTTCCAGATCGTGCGCGCTGCTCTCGTCGGCACGCCGCAGCGCGTCGAAGCCCGTCGCGGCGAGTTCGCCGACCGGGCTGTTCGCGCCGTCGAGCGCGGCCGCGTCATGGAAGCTGTTCGCGGCCCAGAATGCGCTGACGTAACGCCGGTTGCGCGCGCTCGACCGCAGGCTCTGGATCGCCTTCACGACGATCAGCGTCCACGTGACGACGGAGAAGACGACGAGCAGCCAGAGCGCGCCCTGGACGATGAAGGTGGTCGGGATACCGGTCATGATGTGAGTTCCTTGAAAAATGTGGCGAGCCGCCCGGCGGGTCAGCCCAGCTTGAAATCGATCGGCACGTTGACCCAGCCGTCGACCGCTTCGTCGCCGCGCTTCGCGGGCACGAACGTCCAGCGCTTCACGGCGGCCACCGCCGCGTTGTCGAGCACGCGGCGGCCGCTGCTCGTGCGGACGTCGACGGAATCGGGCGTGCCGTTCGCGAGCACGTGCACGCGCAGCACGACGCGCCCTTCCCAGCCCTGGTCCTGCGCGAACGCCGGATAGTCGGGTGCCGGGTTGCGCAGATACGCCACGTCGCCGATCGGCGCGGATTCGCGCACGGGTGCGGCCGGCGCGGCGGGGACGGGCGCCGGGTTCGGGATGGCAGGCGCTGCGGCGACCTGTGTCGGTGCAGCAGTCGATGCTTCGCGCGCCACCTGTGGCACGACAGCGGGAGCGGCCGCCTGATGCGCAACGGCCGCGCGCGGCTTCGGCGGAGTCGGCGCTTGCTTCAACGGCTTCGGCGGCACGACCGGCGGCGGCGGATGTGCGGCCTGCGGCAACGGTTCGGGCGGCCGCGTCAACTCGACCGTCATCGGCAGCGGCCTCGGCGGTTGCACGGGCGGTTCGGCGGGCGCACGCGCCGCCAATAGCGCGATGCCCGCATGCAGCGCCGCGACGGCGAGCGCAATCGCGCCCGCGCCGCGCCATCCGCCCGGCTGCGCGGGCCGCACGTCCTTGCGCGCAGGCGGCACCGCAGGCGGCAGCCGTGTTGCAGGCACCGCAACCGCGGCGGCCGTGCGCGCCGCGTGCCGGCGCGCCGGCGGCACGCCGTATTCGATCGCCAGTCCTGTCATGTTCGACTCCTTGCAATGACGCGCCGCGGCGCGCTACGCGACCCACGCATGGCGATGCCGGTCGATCTGCGTGAACGGCGCCGGATCGATCCATGCGCGCGCATCGAAATCGCGTTCGAGAAAGCCCCATTCGACGAGGAAATCCTTGAATGCGATCAGCCCGTCGATCGACGTCGGCGCGAGCCCCGTTTCCAGATGCCGGTGCACGTCCGCGCCGTACGCGTAGCGCACCCACTCGTCGGACGCGCGCGTTTCGCGGCCGATATAGGCGACCGTCTCCGCCGGATGGCGCGCGGCCCAGTCGCCCGCGCCGACCACGACCGACAGGAAGCGGCTCACGAGATCGGGGCGCGCATCGATCAATGCGCGATCGACGGTCAGCGTGCGCGGCGTTCCGTTGCCGATCCGCACCAGCGGATCGGGGTGCGCGCCGAGATCGATGACGACCTGCGCGTCGATCAGGTGCACGGTTTCGAGCCCTTCGACACCTTTCACGAACACCGCGTCGACCTCGCCGCGCACGAGTGCCGCGATCTCGAGCCCGTACTCGTGCGGGCCGCGCGTGAACGACGCGGGCCCGGTGCGGCGCTCGTGCGTGTCGGGCAGGTCGACCCATTCGGCGTCGCCGTGGCCGAGCCCTTCCAGTTCGAGCGCGCTCAGGAACCCCTTCAACGCGGCCGCGCGCCAGAAGTCGATGCTGATCGGATGACGCGGCAACCCGAGCCGCCGGCCGCGCAGATCGCGCGCGGTGCGGATGCCGCGCTCGGGCAGCGTGACGATCGCCTGGAATTCGTTGGTCCACGACAGGCCGATCACGCGCGTATCGGCGCCGCGAGCCCGTGCCCACAGCGCGGGAATGTTGCCGCCCTGCCGGAACGAGTGCGGCAGGCTGTGATCGAAATGCGATTCGCGCTTGCCGGCGTCGGCCGTCTCCTGCAGCGAGTGCAGCGCGATGCCGTCCGGCCCGAACTCCTCGTCGAACCAGCCGCGATGCACGGCGATGCCGAGCGCGGTCGGCACCGGGCAGCGCGTGTACCAGAGTGCGTCGCAGGCGGTAGCCTGCGCAGCGAGTGTCGTCATGGTGAGTGTCCTTGTCGATTGAATGCGCAGGCCTGCCGCCGCGCTCAGGCGCCGGCCACGCGCAGCGTCGCCTGCGTGCCGCGTGCGTTCAGCGCGCCGTCGACGAGCGGCAGCACTTCCTCGCCCACGCGGTACGCCTCTTCGAGATGCGGGTTGCTCGCGAGGATGAACGTCGAGACGCCGATGTCGACGTATTCCGCCAGCCGCTCGGCTACCTGCTCGTGGCTGCCGACGATCACGCAACCGGGGCCGCCGCGAATCTGCGACATCCCGGCCCACAGGTTCGGGCCGACGATCAGGTCGTCGAAGTGCTGCGTGTTGCCCTGGTGCAGCGCGAACTGACGTTTCGCGCCGACCGATTCCGACTCGCCGCGCCCGCCGAAACCGTTGTGCGTCGACGCACTCACGGTCGCGAACATCTGCCGCAGCTCGGCCCACGCCTGCTCCTCGGTCTCGCGGGCCAGAATGTCGATGCGCATGCCGAAGCGCAGGTCGCGCTCGGCGTTCTGGCGGTCGAGCGCGCGGCGCGCCGCATCGATCACCTCCTTCTGCTTCGCAAGCGGCTCGCCCCAGCTCAGATGCACGTCGCCGTGCTTCGCGGCGACCGCGAGCGCGGCATCGCTCGCGCCGGCCAGATAGATCCGCGGCGGCGTCTGGCCGCTCAGCGGCGGCAGCAGCCCGCCGGCTTCGACGCGATAGAAACGACCGTCGAACGTGAACGGCGCGCCGGCCGCGACGCCCTTCACGACGTCGAGGAATTCGTCGGTGCGCGCATAGCGGCTGTCGTGATCGATGAAGTCGCCGTACGCGCGCTGGTCGGGACCGCCGCCGCCCGTGACGACGTTCCACTCGACGCGGCCGCGGCTGATCCGCTGCAGGCTCGCGGCCATCTGCGCCGCATAGACGGGATGCACGAAATGCGGCTGCAGCGCGATCAGCAGCCGCAGCCGGCGCGTCTCGCGCGCCAGCGCGGCCGCGACGACCCACGGCTCCTCGGTAAAGCGGAAGATCGGAATCAGCGCGCCGTGGAAGCCGGCGATATCGGCCGCACGCGCGACTTGCGACAGGTATTCGATGTAGCCGAAATCGTCGTCGTCGACTTTCGGCGCAACACGCGATGCGCGCTGGCGGTTCCATTCGCCGCGCGTATGCAGGTCGTGTGCGCGCCTGCCGTCGCCGTGCATCGGCAGGCGCCACAGAAATTCAACAGCCATCGGGATTCTCCTTGTCGGCCCGTTCGGATTGCGTGCGGCACCGGCGTGCCGCGCGTATGCAGCGCTGTTAAGCACGCGGTGTGCCAACGCGCTCGCTCGCCGACCTGCGAAGCGACCGACGAGCGCGCGCGACGCCTTGCGGGCCGGGCGTCGGCGGCAAACGGCAGGAACCCGCCCGAGGTTCACGGCATCACGAACACGAGCCGGCGCCGTGCTGCTGCACCGGCCGCACCGGTGCTGCATGCGCAACAGCGCTCGATGCGACTGTTGCTCACGCAACAGGCGATGCGTCGGCCGACGCGCCATGCATCGCGCGCGACGCCCGCTGCACTTGCCGCTCGGCCGTTTCCGCTCACTGGCCCGGAACTTGCAACGTGGAACGGCCCGCGCGTGCGACACCGCGCCTCGACCACGCTTACCCAGACAGGGGAATCTCACACATGACAGACAGGCCCGATTCGTCATCGGACAAGCAGCAGACGTTCTGGTACGCCCGATCGCCGGTACCGACGCCGCTCGGCATCGCCGTGCATCTCGGCTGGCTCAACGGCGAGACGTCGGCCGACGGCGTCGCGATCCGCTCGCCGCGCGGCGCCACGCGACACGACGTGTCGTCGATCAGCGACCACACGCTTGCACAGTCGTTTCGCCAGGGCGGCAGCATCCCCGCGATGTGGGCGCGCTCGAACGACGCGAATACGCGCGTGATCGGGTTGTCGTGGGTCGACGAATCGCAGCTGATCCTCGCGCGCCCCGAGTCGGGCATCCGCTCCGTGAAGGCGTTGCGCGGGCGCCGGATCGCGATTCCGAGCCGCCCCGACGATCGCATCGACATCTTTCGCGCGTCGGCGCTGCGCGGCTTCGTCAATGCGCTGAGCCTCGACGGATTGACCACGCGCGACGTCGAACTCGTCGACGTGCGCGCCCGCACGCTGCAGGCCGTCGGGCCGGCGCGCGCGGCGAACCTGTTCGCGTCGCCGCAAGGCTTCTCGAGCCGCGCACTGTATGCAGCCGAAGCCGGCGCGCTGCTGCGCGGCGAAGTCGACGCGATCTACGTGAAAGGCTCGACGGGCCTCGAGATCGCGCAACTGATCGGCGCGCACGTCGTGATCGACATCGGCTTTCATCCGGAGCGCTCGATCCGCAACAACAACGGCACGCCGCGCCCGCTGACCGTCAACGCGGACGTGCTCGCGAACCATCCGGACATCGTCGCCGGCTTCCTGAAGCTCGTGGTCGCCGCCGGCGAATGGGCGAGCGCGCATCCCGACGAAACCGCACACTACGTGGCCGGCGAAACCGCGTCGTCGATCGACTGGGTGCGCGCCGCGTACGGCAACCAGCTGCACCGCCATCTCGGCGTCAATCTGGACGACGAATCGATCGCCGCGCTCGACGAGTTCAAGACGTTCCTGCATGCCCACGGCTTTCTGGAAGCGGACTTCGATGTCGCCGACTGGATCGACCCGCGCCCGCTCGCCGACGTGCTGCGGCCGTCGCTGCAGAAGCGCGCATGAGCCCCTTTACCGTTCACTGTCCGGGACCATCATGAAACACACGCTCTCCCTCGCTTCGCTGCACCGCCCGCTACGCGCGCTGCTCGCCGCGCTGCCGCTGGCCGCGGCAGCGCTCGTGGCACCGGCCGCGCATGCCGAAGACGCCCCCAAGGTCGTGCGCATCGCCGTCGTCGCGTATTCGAGCGGCGGCAAGACGCAATACGCGGGCGCCTCCGCACTGATCGACGCCGACAAGTCGCTTGAAAAAGCGCTGGCGGCACGGCACGTGAAGCTGCAATGGGTGCCCGTGTCGACTGCGGCGGTCGGCACGCTCGTCAACGAGGCATTCACGAACGGCAGCATCGATTTCGCCGGCTACGGCGATTTGCCGTCGGTCGTCGTCAACGCATCGGGCACGCACACGCGCCTGATCGTGCCCGGCGGCGTCGGCAGCAACACGTATCTCGTCGTACCGGCCGGCTCGACTGCGAAATCGATCGTCGACCTCAAGGGCAAGCGCATCGCGCTCAACCGCGGCCGGCCGTGGGAAGTCACGTTCGGCAAGCTGCTCGCCGAGAACGGGCTGAAGCTGTCCGACTTCCGCATCTACAACCTCGATCCGCAGGCCGGCGCGGCGGCCGTCGCGGCCGGCCGCGTCGACGGCTTGTTCACGCTGTCCGACGCGTATTCGCTCGTCGACAAGCAGGTCGGCAAGATCATCTGGTCGACCAAGACCGCGCCCGATGACTGGAAGATGCGCGCCGAACTGTGGGCGTCCGACGATTTCGTGCGGCGCTACCCCGACATCACGCAGCTCGTCGCGACGGCCTACGTACGTGCCGCGCACTGGATCTCGCAGCCGCAGAACCGCGACGCGTACGTGAAGATCCTGAGCGCGTCCGGCCAGCCGGAAAGCATCGTCCGCCGCGAATACGCGGACGAATCGACGCCGTGGAAGGAGCAATGGACGCCGCTCTTCACGCCGGCGCTGACCGGCCACTACCGCGACGTGATCGCATACAGCCGCCAGGCCGGCCTGACTTCCGTGCCGGTCGACGTGAACGCACTGCTCGCGCCGACCTTCGTGTCGACCGCGCTCAAGCAGCTCGGCCTCGACGGCTACTGGCGCGCCGACGCCGCGCGCGTCGCGAGCCGCTGATGCCGATGCGCGCCCTCGCGCCGAACGGCTTGCGCGCCATCCGCCTGCCCGGCATCGCGCGGCTCGGCGAACATGCGCTGTGGTGGATCACGCCCGTCGCGTTCGCCGCGCTGTGGTGGCTCGCGAGCGCGCAGCGCTGGTTTCCGCCGCAGCTCGTCGTGCCGCCCGAGCGCCTCGCGGCGACGCTGCGCACGCTGCTCGACACCGGCGAACTGCGCGACAACCTGCTGATCACGCTGCATCGCCTCGCGCTCGGCTTCGCGATCGGCGCGACGGGCGGCGCCGCGTTCGGCATCCTGCTCGCGCGCAGCCGGCTGTTCTCCGACTATCTGCGGCCGACGTTCGACCTGCTGCGGCAGGTGCCGACGCTCACGCTGATTCCGCTGCTGATCCTGCTGATCGGCGTCGACGAACCTCTGAAGCTCGTCGTGGTCGGCAAGGCCGTGTTCTTCCCGGTTGCGCTGGCCGCATACACGGGCGTGCACGACGCGCCGCGCGATCTCGTCGAGATGGCGCGCCACTACGGGATCGGCCGCTTCGCGCTGCTGCGCGACGTGCTGCTGCCGGCCGCGCTGCCGCCGCTGCTGACCGGCGTGCGAATCGCGCTGGCGCGCGCGTGGCTCGCGCTCGTTGCGGTCGAACTGCTCAGCGCCGACAGCGGGATCGGCCAGATGATGGAACTTGCCCGGCAGATGCTGCGGCTCGACGTGGTGCTCGTCGACGTCGCAGCGATCGGGCTGATCGGCTTCGCGCTCGACCGATCGATCGCGCTCGTGCAGCGCTACGCATTGCGCTGGCAGACGCCCGCACGCTGACCCTGACTGGATACGCTTCGGCATGACCTTCGCTACCCGCGCCTTCTCGTTCGCCCCGCTGCGCCGCCGCGCGCGCGGCTTCGTCGTACCGGCCCTGCTGGTTGCCGCATGGCAATACGCGTCGTCCGGCGACGCGGCTCATCAATACGCGTTCGTGCCGTTGCAGCAGGTCGGCGCCGCGCTGGTCGAACTCGCACGCAGCGGCGAACTCGTGACCGATCTCGGCGCGAGCCTGCGCCGCACGACGCTCGGGCTCGGGGTCGGCGTCGCGTTCGGGCTCGTGTTCGGCGCGGCGATGGCGCGTTCACCGCTCGCGCGCAAGCTCGCCGAGCCGGCCTTCCAGGCGCTGCGCTACGTGCCGCTGCTCGGACTGATTCCGCTGCTGAGCCTGTGGGCCGGCACCGGCGAATTCGCGAAGGTATTCATCATCGCGCTCGCTGCGTTCTACCCGATGACCACCGCCAGCTTCGACGGGCTGCGCCGCGTCGATCCGCGCTATGTCGAACTCGCGCAGTCGTATCGCCTGACCCGGATCGGCTTGTGGCGCGACGTGCTGATTCCGGGCGCATTGCCCGACCTGTTCGCGGGCGTGCTGCAGGCCGTGCCGTTCGCGTGGATCACCGCGACCAGCAGCGAGCTGCTGTTCAACACGGGGGCCGGGATCGGCAGCCTGATGCAGAACGCGCAGGCCGGCGCGCGCGCCGACGTGCTGCTCGTGTGCGTGCTGGGCGTGACGGCGCTGGCCGTCGGCATGAGTGCGCTATGCGAGCGGATCGCGCAGCGCGCGCTGCGCTGGCGCGATCACGCCTGACGGCGCAGCCGCGCGTCGGCGTCGCCCGCGTCGCCCGCTCCACCCGCCTCGCGCGGCTTCAGGATGCCGAGTTGCGCGAGCCGTGCGCGCACGATGTTGCGCGATTGATCGAGCAGGCGCGACATGCGCAGCTGGTTGTGCTCGCTGTAGTCGAACACGCTGCGGTAGACGGTGTCCTCGATGTGCTGCCACAGCGCCGGCGTGCCGAGATCCAGCAATTCGACCACCGCGTGGCGCAGCGCGTCGGTCGCTTCCGCCACATCGCGTGCGCGGCGCGGCGGCGCGGCAGTTGCGCCGTGCGCGTCGGCGGTATCGGGCGCAAGCGACAGTGCGGAGAACTGCAGGTCGCCGACGTCGATCGCGCCGCCCGCGCAGATCAGCACCGCATGGTGGATCACGTTCTCGAGTTCGCGGATGTTGCCGGGCCACGCGTGCGCGTGCAGCCGTGCGCGCGCGGCGTCCGTCAGCGTCGGCGCGGCCACGCGCAGCCGCTTCGCATAGGTGTCGATGAAGTGTTCGATCAGCGGCGCGATGTCGCCGGGCCGCTCGCGTAGCGGCAGCAGGCTCAGCTTCACGACGTTGAGCCGGTAGTACAGGTCCTCGCGGAAATTGCCCGCGCGCACCGCGGCTTCGAGATTGACGTTGGTCGCCGCAACGAGCCGCACGTCGATCTTCACGGTCTTGCGCGAGCCGACCGGCGTCACCTCGCGCTCCTGCAGCACGCGCAGCAGCTTGACCTGCGCGGACAGCGGCAAGTCGCCCACTTCATCGAGAAACAGCGTGCCGCGATTCGCGGATTCGAACCAGCCTGGCTGGCTGTTGATCGCGCCGGTAAACGCGCCGCGCTCGTGACCGAACAGCTCGCTCTCGATCAGCGTCTCCGAGAACGCGCCGCAGTTGATCGCGACGAACGGGCCGTCGCGGCGCTCGCTCAACGCGTGCACGAGGCGCGCGATCAGCTCCTTGCCGGTGCCGCTCTCGCCGGTGACGAGCACCGTCGCATCGCTCGGCGCGACGAGCTGGATGCGTTCGAGCAGCACCCGCGATTTGGGATCGTCGAACGTCAGTGCCTTCGCACGGATCGTGATCGCATGCGAAGTCGGGTCCGGCAAGCTGAAGATGGCCATGGCACGACCGGCGTGTTGAACGGGGGAGGTTCGACGATAGCAAGGTGCGCGCCGGCCACGAACCAATTCATCGAGCTATCGGTATGACGGCGGCCGGATTGCGCCGGCCGCCGCTTGAGTTCAAACGATGTCACGCGAGGCCGGTCATCTTCCATTGCTGCTCGAGCGCGCCCGGCCCGAATTCGAGCGAGCCGCCGAGCGGTTCCGCAAGCGCCTGGAAATACGCGGCTTCCTCGAGGATCAGGATGTACTTCGACACGTCGAGGATCGACTTGCCCCAGAAGGTCGCGCCGCCGTTCGCCTCGATGATCGCCGGTACTTCGGGGTCGCGGCGGATCGTGTCGACGATGAAGCGCGGTTCGCCGGGACGGCGATCGACATAGACCGGAATCTCGCGGGCCCTCGTGTAGCGCGCGGCCGGCGCATAGCGGATCGGCAGCGGACGATGCGCGCTCGCCCACGCGCCGAGGTACGGGCCGTGCACGTGAATCACGACGTCGACTTCCGGTACCTCGCGGAATACGCCCGCGTAGCGCGGCCCGTTGGCGCCCGCGCGCGCATCGCCGTGCAGCACGTCGCCGTCGAGCGTCACGACGACCGGCTGGATTTCCTGCGACGCGGCCCACGGGCTCGGCGCCGACAGCGCGACGACGAGTTCCGTGCCCGGCACGCGTTGAAACGCCTGGAACGTGTTGGTGGCGGACAGCGTGCGCGTTTCCTTCAGCACGCGCGCGGCCTGCGCGAATTCGCGCGCGGCGCGCTCGACGAATGCCACGAGTTCGCCGCTGTCGATGGCTTGGGTGACGGACATGAGTACGGTTTCCTTGATCGGGTGGACGGATGGGCTCGCGTCGCAACGCCGCGACGCACGGCAACCGGATCAGCAGCAATCGTGCCAGCCCGGCACGCGAGCGTCGCATGCGTGCGCCACCGCGTGTGCGTGCCGTGTGCGCGCCGCGTACGAACCGCGCGGCGCGATCCGTGCGTCGGCATCTGTTGCGGGAGCAACAACAGGCGAGCCCGGATTGCTGCGCGAGACGCAGCGGCGCCCGCGCGCGCTGCACGCCGCGCGCAGGCGTTTCCCCGTCGTGCCGCACGCCGCGCGTGCCGCGCCCGCGCTGCACTCGCGCTGCGCCCGCGCTGGTTCAAAACTTGCGTCGTGGTCGGCCCGCGCCGGGCACTGCCCGGCGCGTCCGATCCGATCTCACCGACCTCCATCCGACCATGACGCTCCTCACCCTGCGCGGCTTCGCCGCGCGCACGCTGCTGGTTTCGGCGCTCGCCGTGCCGTCCCTCGTTTCGCATGCGGCTTCGTCCGGCCGCGTTCCCGCGCCCGATCCGTTGCAGGGCGACGGTCGCGTATCCTCCTTCTACACGTGGGACCGCGACGTTCCGGCGACGCCCGGCGTGCTGCTGCGCACCGAAGCGCTGCCCGCGACGCTCGGGCTCGCGAGCGCCGGACGGCAACTGCGCATCCTGTATGCGTCGACCGACGGCGTCGGCGGCCGCGCGCCGATCGCCGTATCGGGCGCGCTGTTCGTGCCGCGCGGTACGCCACCGGCCGGCGGCTGGCCGATCGTCGCGTGGGCACACGGCACGTTCGGGATGGCCGACATCTGCGCGCCGTCGTGGTTCGGCCGCTCGTATCGCGACGTGCGCTACCTGAACGCATGGCTTCAACAAGGATTCGCGGTCGTCGCGACCGACTATCAGGGGCTCGGCACGCCTGGCCCGAATCCGCAGCTCAACAACCGCTCGAACGGCTACACGCTGCTCGACAGCGTGCGCGCGGTGCTGGGCGGTGTGCCGGGCCTCGCGAACGAAGTCGTGCTCGTCGGCCAGTCGCAGGGCGGCTCGGCCGTATTCGCGGCGGCCGGCTACGCACCCGTCTATGCACCGGAACTCGCGATCCGCGCGACCGTCGCGACCGGGACGATCTACAACGCGTCTCGCGCCACGCTCGCGTCGCTCCCGAAGTTCGAAACCGCGTACCGGCGCGATCCCGAGCGCGTCGATCCTACGCTCGCGTATCAGTTCTACTCGGTGCTGTCCGCGCAGCAGATCGACTCGTCGCTGCGCGCGGACGAAGTGCTGACCGACACCGCGCTGCCGATCCTCGAACAGGCGCGCATCGGTTGCCTGGCGTCGCTCGAGGACGATGCGGCGCTCGCGCACCTCACCCACGCGAACGCCGTGAAGCCGGGCGGCGATGCGCGTCTGAAGGCGTGGTGGGACGAATACCTGAAATATCCGACGCTGAAGATCGCCACGCCCGTCTTCATCGGCGCGGGCGCGGACGACGGGCTCGCACCGCTCGAACTCGCGCTCGCGAAGGATGCGTGCGCGGCGGGCACGACGGTCGAGGCGCACCTGTATGCGGGCCGCGAACACAACGGCACCGTCAACGCATCGCTTGCCGACTCGATTCCGTTCGTGAAGCGCGTGCTCGCCGGCGCGACGATCCGCCCGGTTTGCACGCCGGCCGCGCAGCAGGCCGACGCGCAATAGCCGGCTGCACGTGCTTTGCATGACGGCGCGAATGCTTTCCCGGAATCGATGCATTTGCTGCATCGTCGCGGCAAGCGCGTCCATAGCGCATCCACGCAAATGCATTTCCGAATCCGTTATTGGATCGCGCCGTCACGCGTTTTTATACTCGTCAGCACTCTCTGCTAAAGAGTGCCAGCCAATTTCGACACAACAGAACAGGACGGACAGATGAGCCTACGCCCCTTGCACGACCGGGTCATCGTGAAGCGACTCGACCAGGAAACCACCACCGCCTCGGGCATCGTGATCCCCGACAGCGCCGCGGAAAAGCCCGACCAGGGCGAAGTGATCGCCGTCGGCCCCGGCCGCAAGGACGCGGACGGCCAGCGCATCGTGCCCGACCTGCAGGTCGGCGAACGCGTGCTGTTCGGCAAGTACGCGGGCCAGGCGGTCAAGGTGGACGGCAATGAATTCCTCGTGCTGCGCGAGGAAGACATCGTCGCGGTCGTCAATCAATAACGGAGTGCAAATCATGGCAGCGAAGGAAATCATTTTCAGCGACGTCGCACGTGCGAAGCTGACCGAAGGCGTCAACATTCTCGCGAACGCGGTGAAGGTCACGCTCGGGCCGAAGGGCCGCAACGTCGTGCTCGAACGCAGCTTCGGCGCGCCCGTCGTCACGAAGGACGGCGTGTCGGTCGCGAAGGAAATCGAACTCGCGGACAAGCTGCAGAACATCGGCGCGCAGCTCGTGAAGGAAGTCGCGTCGCGCACCAGCGACGCCGCCGGCGACGGCACGACGACGGCCACCGTGCTCGCGCAGGCGATCGTGCGTGAAGGCCAGAAATACGTCGCGGCCGGGCTCAATCCGCTCGACCTGAAGCGCGGCATCGACAAGGCGGTGGTAGCGGCCGTCGACGAGCTGAAGAAGATCAGCAAGCCGACCACCACCAGCAAGGAAATCGCGCAGGTCGCGACGATCTCCGCGAACGGCGAGGAATCGATCGGCCAGCGCATCGCCGAGGCGATCGACCGCGTCGGCAAGGAAGGCGTGATCACCGTCGAGGACGGCAAGTCGCTCGCCGACGAACTCGACGTCGTCGAAGGGCTGCAGTTCGACCGCGGCTACCTGTCGCCGTACTTCATCAACAACGCCGACAAGCAGATCGCCGAGATCGAGAACCCGTACATCCTGCTGCACGACAAGAAGATCTCGAACATCCGCGACCTGCTGCCGGTGCTGGAGCAGGTCGCGAAGTCGGGCCGGCCGCTGCTGATCATCGCGGAAGACGTCGAAGGCGAAGCGCTCGCGACGCTGGTCGTGAACAACCTCCGCGGCATCCTGAAGACGGTCGCGGTCAAGGCGCCGGGCTTCGGTGATCGACGCAAGGCGCTGCTGGAAGACATCGCGATCCTGACCGGCGGCCAGGTCGTCGCCGAGGAAACGGGCCTCACGCTCGAGAAGGCGACGCTCGCCGAACTCGGCCAGGCCAAGCGCATCGAAGTCGGCAAGGAAAACACGACGGTGATCGACGGCGCGGGCGACGCGAAGAACATCGAGGCACGCGTGAAGCAGATCCGCGTGCAGATCGAGGAAGCGACCTCCGACTACGATCGTGAGAAGCTGCAGGAACGCGTGGCGAAGCTCGCGGGCGGCGTCGCGGTGATCAAGGTCGGCGGCGCGACCGAGATCGAAGTGAAGGAGAAGAAGGACCGCGTCGACGACGCGCTGCACGCGACGCGCGCGGCCGTCGAGGAAGGCATCGTGCCGGGCGGCGGCGTCGCGCTGATCCGCGTGCGGCAGGCGATCCGTGCAGTCAAGGGCACGAACGCCGACCAGGACGCGGGCATCAAGATCGTGCTGCGCGCGCTCGAGGAACCGCTGCGCCAGATCGTCACGAACGCGGGCGAGGAAGCGAGCGTGGTCGTCGCGAAGGTCGCGGAAGGCGCGGGCAACTTCGGCTACAACGCGCAGACCGGCGAATACGGCGACCTCGTCGAGTCGGGCGTGCTCGATCCGACCAAGGTCACGCGCACGGCGCTGCAGAACGCGGCATCGGTCGCGGGGCTGCTGCTGACGACCGACGCGACCGTGTTCGAAGCACCGAAGGATGCGGCGCCGGCCGCTGTGCCGGGCGGGCCGGGTGCCGGTGGGCCGGGGTTCGATTTCTGACGCCGCTATGCGCGGCCGCCCGAACCGGGCGACCGCGCTTCGATCCACGACGCGTGGCGGCACCGGTCGCCACGCGTTTTTTCATGCGCGAACGCCGCGTGCGCCGTCGTCAGAACATCTGGCGCAGGCCGATCGCGGCCCCGACGTTGTTGGTCCTGCCGATCTGGTCGACCTTGCCGGTGAGCCGGTTGGTGGCACCCGGATAGTCGGCCGCGAACGCGCCGTTGCCGCGCGCGAAATCGACCGTGCCGTATACCTCGGTGTGCTTCGACAGCGCATATTCGGCCAGCACCGTCGCCGAGTAGTTGATCCCGGAGCCGAGCGTGCCGTCGAGCCGCTCCGCATTGCGCGCGTGGCCGTAATAGCCGGCCACCGTGATCAGCAGCGGCGCGGTGGCCTGCCAGTTCGCGCCGACGTAGAACGTATCGTCGATACGATTCGGGCTGCCGCCACCGAGCGTGGGCGCGCCGGCCTGCTGCATGTTGAAGTCCGTCGTGCCGGTCTTGTCCTGCCCGTGCAGCCAGCCGGCCAGCAGACGCACGGACGGCGTGACCTGGTACGCACCGCTCACGTGCAGGAAGTTCACCTTCGCGCCGTTGACCGCGCTGCCGTTCACGGACGACACCGAGGTCTGCTGGAAGCCGGCGTCGATCGACGCGGGCCCTTGCGCGTAGGTCAGCTCGACACCGTACGTGCTGTCGAGACCCATCGCGCCGGCATGATTGCCGAACCCGTAGATCGCATCGACGCTGAAGCCGTTGGTCGAGAACTTGTACTTCACCGAGTTCGGCACCGTCAGGTAGTTGCCGATGCCGTTGTACGCCCAGCTGTCCTGCCAGTAATCGCCGACGGTCATCGGGTCGAACACGTCGCCCATCGTGTCGTACAGCGGCGCGTACTGATTGCCGAAGGTCAGCGAGCCGTACCGGTTGCTCGACAGGCCGACGTATGCCTGCCGGCTGAACAGCGTGTTCGCGACGTGCAGCCTGCCGTCGCCGAGCTCGAAGCCGTTCTCGAGACGGAAGATCGCCGCGAGGCCGCCGCCGAGATCCTCGCTGCCGCGCAAGCCCCAGCGGCTGTGCGTTTCCGGGCCGACCGTCATGCCGATCAGGTCCCGGCCGTCGGGGCCGGCGTTCGTCTGATAGCGGATCGCCGTATCGACGAGGCCATACAACGTGACGGAACTCTGCGCAAAGGCGGGTGATGCCGCTGCTACGGCGAACACCGCGCCGACACCACCGGATACGACGATGCGGTTCATGAAAGGCCTCCCTGAGCGATTGATTTTGTAAGCAGTCCGACAGCATTTGCGGCCGGCGGACGGTACTGCGCTCGGGAGAATAATCGGTCATATTCGCGGCACCTATTGCCGATTCCGGATTGCACCTTTCCAACGCGCTCAACAATGACGGCGGCGTGCGGCGCACGCTCGCCGGCCGGTGCCGAAACGACCGCGTGGCGCCGTCGACGGCACGCCGGGGTAAGATGAACGCTCCTTCCGCCGCTTCGCCGCCCGCGCCATGTCGACCACCATCAACACCCTGCTGCCGCTCGCCGGCGTCTTGCTGCTCAGCGTGGCCAGCCCGGGCCCGAACTTCGTGATCGTCACGTCCACCGCGGTCGCGCAACGCCGCGCCGGCGTGATGACCGGGCTCGGCCTCGCCGCCGCATCGGGCACCTGGGCCGCGATCGCGATTGCCGGCCTCGGCCTGCTCGTGACCCACGTTGCCTGGGTGCACACCGCGCTGCGACTGGCAGGCGCCACGTACCTGATCTGGCTCGGCCTGAAAATGGTGCTGAGCGCACGCAAGCCGCTCGCCGTGTCCGCGCCGGCCGCGTCCTCCGACTGGCAGGCCGCGAAGAAGGGCTACGTAGTCAGCATGACGAACCCGAAATCCGTCGCGTTCTACGGCAGTATCTTCGCGTTGATGGTGCCGGCGCATACGCCGGTGTGGCTCGATCTTACGGTCGTCGCGCTGTCGATCGGGATATCGGGCGCGTGGTACTGCGCGATGGCGCTGCTCGCATCGCATCCGTCGGTGCGCCGGCTGCTGATTCGACGCAAGGCCGTGCTCGACACGACAGCCGGGCTGCTGCTGATGGGGCTCGGCGGGCGCATGCTGGCCGGGCGCTGAGCGCCGTCGCGCTCCCGCAGCGCCACGAAAAAAGGCCGCTTGCGACACCCCGTTGCCGGGAGTCGCAAGCGGCCTTCTTGCATGCCGCGCGTCTCAGCGCCGCGCCGCCAGCCTTCTCACGACACTCACGAGCGCATCGACCTCATCGCACGTGTTGTAGAACGCCAGCGACGGCCGCACCGTCGCCTCGAGCCCGAAGCGCCGCAGGATCGGCTGCGCGCAGTGATGCCCGGAGCGCACCGCGATGCCCTCTTCGTTCAGCGCCTGCCCGACTTCCTCGGTCTCATAGCCCTTCAGCACGAACGACAGCACGCTCGCCTTGTCGCGCGCGGTGCCGACGAGCCGCACGCCCGGCACCGGCGCGAGCACGCTCGTCGCATACGCGAGCAGGTCGTGCTCGTAGCGCGCGATGTTCTCGATGCCGACGCGGCTCACGTAGTCGAGCGCCGCACCGAGCCCCACCGCATCCGCGATGTTGCCGGTGCCGGCTTCGAAGCGGTTCGGCGGCGGCTGGAACACCGTGCGCTCGAACGTCACGTCCGCGATCATGTTGCCGCCGCCCTGCCAGGGCGGCATGTCGTCGAGGATCGCGCGCTTGCCGTACACGACGCCGATGCCGGTCGGCCCGTAGATCTTGTGCCCGGAGAACACGAAGAAGTCCGCATCGAGCGCCTGCACGTCGACGCGCATGTGCGAGATCGACTGCGCTCCGTCGACCAGCGCCTTCGCGCCCGCGCGATGCGCGAGTTCGACGATCTCCTTCACCGGCACGACCGTGCCGAGCGCGTTCGACACCTGCGTGACGGACACGATCCTGGTGCGGTCGTTGAGCAGCTTCCGGTATTCGTCGAGCAGCACCTGCCCCGAATCGTCGACCGGAATCACGCGCAGCTTCGCGCCTTTGAGTGCGGCAAGCTGCTGCCACGGCACGATGTTCGCGTGATGCTCGAGGTTCGACACGATGATCTCGTCGCCTTCGCCGACGTTCTGCACGCCCCACGACTTCGCGATCAGGTTGATCGCCTCGGTGGTGCCGCGCACGAACACGATCTCGTCCGGCGACGACGCGCCGATGAAGCGTTGCACCGTTTCCCGCGCATGCTCGTACGCATCCGTCGCACGGCCGGCCAATGCATGCGCCGCGCGGTGGATGTTCGAGTTCTCGTGCGCATAGAAATACGCGAGTCGGTCGATCACGGCCTGCGGCTTGTGCGTCGTCGCCGCGTTGTCGAACCAGACGAGCTGCTTGCCGTTCACGCGCTCCTGCAGGATCGGGAAATCGCGGCGGATCGCGTTCACGTCGAACGGCGGGTGTGCGCCGCGATACAACTGACCTTGCGGCTCGGCCGCGCGCGTATCGTCGATGAAATAACGCGGCACCTCGCCGCCCGATGCGCGCGACACCGGCACGTCGCGCTGCACGGCGAGCAGTTCGCGCAGCGCATCGTCCCCCGGCAGCCCGAACGCTTCCGGCGACGCGAGGCCGTTCGACGGCACGACGATGTCCTGCGGCGTCGCCTGCCAGCCCTGCCGCGAGCCGTCGGTGAAGTAATACGGCGACGCGGCCGGCGCGGCCTGCGCCGCGCCCTCCGACACCGCCGCATTCGCCTGCGGCACGCCGAGCGCCGCGCCGCCGACGCGCGGCTCGAACGCGGGCGCGATCGACACTGCGTTGTCGGGCAGCCCGTTCTGCGCGGCCGCGTGCGGCGCGAGCGCGGGCACGCGATTGCCGAGCGACAGCACGTGCGTCGGCGCGGACGGCGCGAGGTTCGTGCCCGGCGCCTTGCCTTGCGGCAGCGCGAGGCCCGGCACGCCGGTGCCCGTGCCGCCCGGCCCCGCGAGCGGCGAGCCGCCCGGCGCCGGATTGCTCACCGACGCGAGGATCGGCGCGGCAGCCGGCAACGCCGACGGCACGCCGCCGACCGCCCCGCTGCCCGCCGACAGCCCGGGCGCGGTGGCCTGCCCGGGCGGCGTCGCGAAGAACTCGGACGCGAGCCGCGCGAGCGCCGCCGGGTCGGGCAGCCCGGCCGGCAGCGGCGCGTGCGGCAACGCGAGCGCGTCGCTGCCGGCCGAGCCGGGATTAACGGTAGGTGTCGGGATAGTCATGGTACTTGGCGATTTCGACGTCATCGAGGACAGCCAGCGCATCCGGCGAATGGACCGCGAGCGAGCAGTACAGCGAGATCAGGTACGACGCGATCGCCTGGTTGTTGATCCCCATGAAGCGCACCGACAGGCCCGGACCCTGCTCGCCCGCGACGCCCGGCTGATAGAGGCCGACCACACCCTGGCGCTTGTCGCCGACGCGCAGCAGCAGGATCTTGGTCTTGCCGTCCGCGACCGGCACCTTGTCCGACGGAATCAGCGGAATGCCGCGCCACGTGAGGAACTGCGAGCCGAACAGGCTGACCGTCGGCGGCGGCACGCCGCGCCGCGTGCATTCGCGGCCGAACGCAGCGATCGCGAGCGGGTGCGTGAGGAAGAACGCCGGTTCCTTCCACACCTTGGTCAGCAGCTCGTCGAGGTCGTCCGGCGTCGGCGCGCCGGTCAGCGGGAAGATCCGCTGTTCGTCGGTCACGTTCGCGAGCAGCCCGTAGTCCGGGTTGTTGATCAGCTGGCTTTCCTGCAGCTCCTTGATCGTCTCGATCGTCAGGCGCAGCTGTTCCTTGATCTGGTCATGAGGACTGCTGTAGAGATCGGAGATCCGCGTATGCACGTCGAGCACCGTGCTCACCGCGTTCAGGAAATACTCACGCGGCTGTTCCTCGTACGGCACGAAGGTCTGCGGCAGCACGCTTTCGTCCTCGAGCTGCGTGCACGCGGCGCGCACGGCTTCCGGATTCTTCACCTGGTTCAGGCGATAGATGCCGGCCTCGACCGGCACCCACTGCAGCAGATGGGTCAGCCAGCGCGGCGTAATCGTGGAAAGCTGCGGGACGGTCTTGGTAGCGTTCGCTAGTTGGCGGGCGGCGTGATCGCTCAGCGCGGCCGTGCCGCTTGCAACGGTCGACATGTGTGGCTCCGGGTTCTTAAGATGAAAAACGGGATTGCTTATGACGCTGGGTGATTATCGGAAGCACGCACCTGCCGGCTCAACATGCTATAGCCGTCACGCGGCACCACCGAACGGGAAAGGACGCGAAATGCGTCAGGTGACGTACACGCCGGGCAGCAGCGTCGAGATCGACACCTCGAACGCGCGCGCGATCTTGTCGGCGGTGACGATCGAGGCAATCGCCTCGCCGCGCTCGATCTCGCCGACGTACGAGCGGTTCAGCCCCGCGTGTTCGGCGAGCTGCTCCTGCGACCACGTGCGCGCCTCGCGCAGCTTGCGCACGTTGGCGCCGAAGTGCTGGATCAGGTCGCTCATGTCGTCACCTGTGCGTCGGGCACCGGCTCGGCCGGCTCGCTCCGCGCGCGCGGCGCGGCATTCGCCTCGCTGCGCAGCACGGCCTGCGTGATGTTCGCGCCCGCCGGCACGTCCTGCGTGAGCCACACGTTGCCGCCGATCACCGCGCCGCGGCCGATCGTCACGCGGCCGAGGATCGTTGCGCCCGCATAGATCACCACGTCGTCCTCGACGATCGGATGGCGCGCGAGCCCCTTCTCCAGATGACCGGCCGCATCGCGCGGGAAGCGCTTCGCGCCGAGCGTGACGGCCTGGTACACGCGCACGCGCTCGCCGATGATCGCGGTCTCGCCGATCACGACGCCCGTGCCGTGGTCGATGAAGAAGCCGCCGCCGATCCGCGCGCCCGGGTGAATGTCGATGCCGGTTTCCGCATGCGCCTGCTCGGCGATGATCCGCGCGAGCAGCGGCAGCCCGAGCCGGTACAGCTCGTGCGCGAGCCGGTGGTGGATCATCGCGAGAATGCCGGGATAGCACAGCAGTACTTCGTCGACGCTGCCCGCCGCCGGATCGCCATGGAATGCGGCCAGCACGTCGCTGTCGAGCAGCCGGCGGATATCGGGCAGGCGCACGGCGAAGGCCTGCACGGCGGTCGCGGCCGCTTCGTCGATCTGCGCGTCGGCGTTGCGTTGCCGCGCCGCGTAGCGCAGCTCGAGCGTCACCTGCGCAAGCAGCGCGTTCAGCGCCGCGTCGAGCGCGTGGGCCACATAGAAGTTCTCGCTCTCCTGCCGCAGGTCGGGCGGCCCGAGCCGCATCGGGAACAGCACGCCCTTGAGCGCGCCGATGATCTGTGCGAGCGCCTCGCGCGCCGGCAGGTCGCGCCCGCCCGGTTCGAGCGAGCGCCGCTGCTTCTCGCGCCACGCGCGGCGCACGGTCTGGAGCGACTGAACGATGTCGTCGATATCGAATGCGGCCATGCTGACTTCTCCCCGTAACGGCCGTGACTCAGTCCTGCGCCCACGGCAGGCCGCGATGGCGCCAGCCGTTCCGGCCGCCGCGATGCTGCTGTTCGTCGAGGTCGCCCTCGAACCCTTCGAGCACGTTGAATACCTGCGTGAAGCCGCCTTTGGTCGCGGCCTCGGCCGCCTGCGCGGAGCGGTTGCCGCTGCGGCAGAGCAACAGCACGACCGCGTCCTTGCCGGTCTTCGCTTCCAGTTCGCGCACGAAGCGCGGGTTGCGCGTCAGGCTCGTGCCGGTCGCCCACGGCACGTGCAGCGACTCCGGAACGTGGCCGACGAATTTCCGTTCCTCCGCGGTGCGCACGTCGACCAGCAATGCGTCGCCGGCGGAAAAGAGCGCCCACGCGGCTTCCGGCGCCACGCCGCCCGCGTACGGCGTGCCCGCCGCTGCGGCCGCCGCGCGGGCGTCTTCGAGCGCCTGCTGGGCGGCGGTTCGTTCTTCCAATGCAAACGTCATCACGCTTCCTTGTTCTCGCAGATTCGTATGATCAAACATGCCGGGAATGCGGCCGGTGCAGCTTGCGTGCTGTCTATAGCCGTCAGCCCCACTATGCGAGTGCGCTCGGGGAAGCAGAACCAATAAAAATTCATTTCCTAATCAGCGGCACGTGGAATGCAATAGCAGACGCGCGCGATTGGTGCGGATTCATGCGGAGGACGTGGAGCGAGGGCCGTTCGATGTCACGCATCGAAGGTTCTTGAAAGGAGCGGCGACAGCGAAGCCGGGAACGATGCCGCACGCGACGCGCGCCGCACGTCGTGATGGAATCAGGAATGGAATCGTGCGCCGGGTCGAAGGGCGCACGCTTCAATGAATCGGTGAACGGCAAGCGGCCGGCGCGGTGCATTGCCGACGCACCACGCCCGTCACCGCATCAGCGGCCTGGATCGACCGGCGCGACCGGCTCGCCGCGAGCCTCGATGTCGCGCCCCGCGAGCAGGCACAGATCCTCGCGATGATGTGCGGCGACAACCTGCACACCGACCGGCACGTTGTCGACGCATCCCGTCGTCACCGCGAGCCCCGGCAACCCCATCGCCGGCAGCGCACGCAGCGTGAGCTGCGCTTCCCATACGCGCTCGAACCCGTCCGGCCCTTGCCGATCGAGATCGTCGGGAAACGGCAGTTCCGACGATACCGGCAGCAGCACCACCGCGTATTCGTCGAGAAAGAGCCGCCACTGCCGCGTCAGCGTCGTACGCCGCACGAGCGCGCGGCTGATCACGTCGGCCGGCAGATCGCGCACCTTGCCGCGCACGGCGGCGATCACCGCGGCCGCGCCGGGATCGCCGTCGCTCGCGACCGCGTTCGCCAACGCATCGAATCCGTCGCCCAGCCAGAGCTGCTCCTGCAACAGCGCCGCCTCGCGCATCGGCGGCGTGTCGTCGATTTCGTCGACGGTCCAGCCCGCGTCGACGAGCCGGCGCGCCGCATCGCGCAGCGCGGCCTCCACTTCGGGCACGACCTGCAGGCCGCCCGGACGCACGCACAGCGCCGCGCGTTTCGGCACCGCGCGCCCGTCGATCGGCACCGGCACGTACCACGGGTCGCGCGGGTCCGGCGCGGCGAATGCGCGCAGCGCCAGCGCGAGATCGTCGATCGTGCGTGCGATCGGCCCCGTCGTCGACATCAGTTGCGCGCCGATCGCGCGCTCCGGCGACGACGCGTTGAACGCCGGCACGCGCCCGAGCGACGGCCGGATGCCATGCACGCCGCATGCATAGGCCGGGTAACGCACCGAGCCGCCGATGTCGGTGCCGACCGCGATCGGGCCGATGCCCGCGGCCACGGCAGCCGCCGCGCCGCCGCTCGATCCGCCCGGCGTCAGCGAACGGTTGCGCGGATTGTACGTATGGCCGTGCACGAGATTCGACGTGAACCAGCGCAATGCGAACGTCGGCGAATTGGTGCGGCCGAGCAGCACCGCGCCGGCCTTTCTCAGGTTCGAGACTGACGGGCTGTCGGCACTCGCGATCAGGTTTTCCTGCAGCCGCGTGCCGTTGGTCGTCGCGAACGCCGCGACGTCGACGTTGATCTTCACCGTCATGGGCACACCGGCGAGCGGGCCCGGATCGTCGCCGCGGGCAATCGCGCGATCCACCTCGTCGGCCTGCCGCCGCACGTCGTCGGGACGATGCTCGACCACCGCGTTGATCGCCGGGTTCACCGCTTCGACGCGGGCCAGCGCGGCATCGGCCACTTCACGCGCGGACACGTCGCGTTCCCGCACCCGCTTCGCGATTTCGGTCGCCGACAGTTGCCAGAGTTGCTGCGTCATGAATTCTCCTCGTCAAGGGACTTCACAATCACCGACGGCGCCGCGCGTCACGCACGCCGCGCCGCCGCCTTCACTCACTGTGCATCCTGCTTCGCGCGTTCCGCCGCCGCGATGATCGCGTCGGCAACGGCCTTCGGCTGGCTCAGCATCGCGACGTGGCTGCCGTTCACGTGCGTGACCGTCGCGCCGATCCGCTTCGCCATCGCGTCCTGCAGCTTCGGATCGATCATCCGGTCCTGCGTTGCAACGACGTACGTCGACGGCTTCGCATGCCACGCGGCCTGCGTGACCTTCTCCGAAATGCAGCCACCGTACCACGGCCCTTGCGTCGCCGCGACGATGCGCTGCTGCACCGGCGGCAGGTCCGGCGCGAAATCCTGCGCGATCGCCTTGTCCGACAGCGTCGCGAAACCGCCTGCATCCTTGCGCAACTCGCCGGCCCACGACGGTGCCGGCAGCCCCTGCGTGACGTCGGCGATCGACTGGCCGTTGTCCGGTGCGAACGCGGCAACGTAGACGAGCGACTTCACCTTGTCGTCGTTGCCCGCGTCGCTGATCACGACACCGGCCCACGAATGGCCGACCAGCACGACGGGCCCCTTCTGCTCGTCGATCGCGCGCTTCGTCGCGGCCGTGTCGTCGGCGAGCGAGCTCAGCGGGTTCTGCACCGATACGACATGCAGGCCGCGCGCTTCGAGCAGCGGAATCACGCGGTTCCAGCTCGACCCGTCTGCGAACGCGCCGTGCACCAGCACGACGTTCGTGCCCTTCAGGTCGTCCTTGGGCGCCGCCTGCGCCGCGACCGCACCGAACAGCCCGCCGAGCACCGCCGCGGACACCAGAACCCGTTTCGTCAAACCGACCATCGTCATGCTCCTTATCGTCGTGTTGTGCATCTGAAGTGTTGCTGATCGAGCCGCGCCTGCGTGCGGCAGGCGCGGCAGCGGATCACGAATGCGCGTACAGGTCGTCGGCATCCGTGCGTGCGGCGCGCGCGTTCCGTGCGGCGTGCGTGTCGGCGACGGCGTAGCGAGCGGCCGGCGCCGCCGCTGCGGCCACGTTGTCGCCCTGCGACTTCGACGGGCCGTTCTGGTCGGAGCGCGCAACCTGCTGCGCGGCGATGACGTTCTGCGCGGCCGCGATATCGTCCGGGTAATGCGCGTCGCTGCCGGCCGGGTTGTAGCCGGCCTTCTCGAGCCGGATGAGGTCGGCGCGCACGTCGGCACGCGTGAGGCCGTGGCCGGTATCGGCGAACGACAAGGCGGGGATCGAAGCGAGTACGGCAACTGCGAGGATTCGAGCGGCTTTCATGAGGTTTCTCCTTGGCGGAAGTCGGGGTATCGATCAGTCGGTATCCGGTGTCCGGCACCGAACGTTTGCTGCATGTCGACAGTAGAACCCGCTCTCGTATCCGGCATGTTTCCGAAACTCGCCTTCAGTGCAATCCGATGTTTCCAGAGCCTCGATAGATACAGTGCGATACAAATCCGTCAGCATCGCCACGCACATACGGACGATAGCGATTCGAGCGCTGCCAAGTACGGACGAGATGCCATGCGCAGTTGCGTCATGGGGCTGATTCGCCGGAGGGTCGCCTGTCGGACGACAGCGGATCGCAAGGCCACGCTCTACGTCAACAACGAAGCCATGCGACCGATTCTGGCCTGAAACACATTCTGACAATCCGTGTCGGTTATCACGGCCTCCGCGCGGAGTTTTCGGGCGCCCGCGTCTTTCTTGCGCGCCGATTCAGTATGCTCGCCGCCTGATCACGTTTCCCTCTTGCTTCGGACACTTATCTTTTCATTCCGTGTCGGTCCGATGACGGTGGAACGCATCACGCATGCTGGAGGAGTTTTGATGACCGATTCAATTTTCGATCCTCGATCGGAAGCGAAAACACGCAATGTCGAACCCGTCACGCACGCGGCTGCGCCGGACGCGCCTGCATCTCGGCCGGCTCCGCCGCCGATCGTCGTCGGCCGCGTCGAAGGCGTGACGATGTTCGCGAAGAATACGCCGCTCATCTGTCTCAAGCAGATGCCCTTGCCCGGTATCGTGATCTTCGTGCATGGGGTGAATTCCGAAGGCGAATGGTTCGAGGCGTCGGAGGAAGGACTATGCAAAGGCCTGAATCGCAGGCTCGGGCGTCTGGACGATCAGATGATGTATCACGGTATCGATGCGGGGCAATTGACGCCCGCGAAGTACACGGAGAGTGTGACGCCGGATGGTTTTCTGAACCCGAAGCTTTGGCCCGGCAGCTACGTTAAGCCCGAGCCGTCGTTTTCGCCCGTCATACATTTCCGATGGGGCTATCGCGCGACTGCTGCGGAACTGAAGGAGTACGGCGACAAGATCTTTCTCAACGAAAAAGACTATTGGGGCGGCGGCCCGTTCACCAACGGCTGTGCCAGCCTGCCCGATCTTTGGCACGGCGGTCTGGATGATCGAACGATGGGCTGGATGACCGTGCAAGGCATCAATCCGACCAACCGGCCGCTGTATCGCGCGCCACCGCGTGCGTATGGCGTCCTCGCGGCACTGCGCCTGGCGAAGCTGATCGAGTCGATCCGAAGCATGCAGGCCGATGTCCCGATTACCGTCGTATGTCACAGCCAAGGCAACATCGTGGGCCTGACGGCCGCGTTCTTCGGCGACGCATTCCCCGATGTAGAAGATCCGTGGGGACGCACGGGCCACTGCGTGGCAGACGCCTATGTGCTGGCGAACGCACCATATAGCTTGGCGAACGCAGACGGCCCATACAAATCCGACACGTTCATGGATACCTGGTCGCAACGCGCGACGAAAGACGGCAGCGGCCGGCGTGGACGACAGACTTACGCCGCGCGCACGAAGACATTCGGCACATTCATGTCGATCATCGGTGCTCGAAAAGAGCATGAACTGCCCGCCGACAAGATCGATGAAGACATGGCGAACGAGCGGGTATCGCCGACGAGCAATCGGTCTTATGCGGCGCAAGAGGATCGCGCGAGGCACGGGCTGAATGAATCGACATATGGCCGCGTCACTGCATATTGCTGTCCGCACGATCAGGTGATTTCTGCGGTGACGGTTCAAGGGATTGGCTGGCGCGGCATCAACAAGCACGAACTCGACGATATCGGGGCGGCAGGAGTCCTGACGCAGCGGGTCTTTGCTTCCGGTTTTCCGGTTGGCGTTCAGAAGCCGTACCGATACTGGGAAGACGATTGGCGGCATGGCAAACAAGGAACGAAGCCGGGGTTCTGGTATCCGCCGTCGCCGCCGGCCAAGTTCAATCTGGTGGGCGCGATCAGAGGGAATGAGTCTGTGTTGGGCATGGCGGCGACGCTCGTGACTGCGCCACTCATGTTCGTCGTGACCGGCATAAGTTCGGCATTGAACATGCTCCGCGTGAACGCCGATCCGCCGAAAGGCTGGACGGTAGTTGCGGATGCTCCGGCGCTTGACGAGCCATTCCCGCCGAAGGCCTTGCGATTCGGCAAGTCAGTCGAGACCAAGGACGGCGACGCGATCAGCGACTTCAACGAAGGCAACGATCCGCCGGCTGCTTGGCGCGACGCGAACAAGAGCGATGCAGACAAGCGGGCTGATGATCCGTACGACCAGTACAAGGCGAAGAACGAGGACAGCGTCGCCCAAGGTACGGCCGCAACCGAAGCCGGGCAGCGTTACGAGGACCGCGCATTGATGCGAATGGAGGCACGTAGGACATTGAACACGGAGTGGCTAGACCGAGACGGCCACGTGATAGGCGAGGACGGCAAAAGCGCGATGCCCGAAGGCTATAAGGATTGGCGCGACAAACAGATTGTCGATTGGCTCGATCGCGGCGCGACCAACAGCCCGACGAATCACTCAACGACGATGACCAACCCCGAGCATGCCGAAAAGGCGCTTGCGTATGACGTTGCGGTGGGCCTGTGCTACATCACGCCCGAACAACTCTACGACTTGCGCATCGAGGCGGATTGGAGGATGGGGGATGGGATTCCCCTGGAAAATCCAAATAAAAGGTACGCCGGCTATTTCGCGTCGGGAACGCTCGATAGAACGCCTCTCCCCGAATGGGCACATGCCGAAACAAGTGAAGGCAAGATTCCCGCCGCGATCATGGACGAACGTGAAGGCGAATTTTTTCTCAAGGTCGGGGGAGTCGTATGAACACGCTGATTGGTACACGGCCGAGACGTATCGCCATTTCTATTTTGGCATGGCTGATCACAACCGTTCTGATCGCATCCCTAATGGCACACGTAGAACAACCCGACCCGGCGCATTTGGAAATAGGAGATTGGATGAAACGATTCTTTGTTGTACCCGGACTAGCTGCGCTCACGGTGTTTCTCTTCACCACGGCCGCGATGCGTTCCGCACAAGCCGCGCCTGTTAGAGAGCCGGTGGCGGATGCAGCATCGACAGCAGAAGCACAGGCGAGGCCATTCTTTGCACAAGTCGTCGGCCTACTCTGGTTGAATCCACTACAACGGATGGACTATCCGACCGAATGGCAATTGTTGTGGACGCAAGGACTTGCTGCACCGAACAACAATGACGATATGATTCGGACCGATCCGAAGTCTTTTACTACACTGCAACCGGTAGCGGGTATCGCATACGGCAACCACGGAACGGAAAGCTTCAAGGGCTTCTACGCCAAGTACGTCGACAAATTCATCCTTCTCCTGCGCGCCCGCTACTTTAGCAACGCAAAGTACTTCTACACCGTGCAGTCCAATAGCCAGAAAGATTGGCGCGAACTCGCCGGCATACGCGTCGAAGCTGCTGTTCCGCCCCGACTCGATCCGGCCTTTGCCAAGTCGCGCATGGTCGATCGGATGATGAACTTCTTCGAGATTGGGCCGCCATCACCGAAGACGCTTTGGAGCCGCGATACGCCTCCCGACGTGCAAATCACTCAAGGCGGCGCAAACGCCGGCTTCACATCGCTGAACAACGCGCTGGACTACTTGCAGGCGAACCCAGACAAGACCGTATGGGCGATGAACTGGGACGCTCCGAACTTCCCGCCCACGGATGCGCAGATCAACGAGAATCTCGTCGTGCTGTTCCTCGCCGGCCCGAACTTCAACACCGAGCGCGAACCGCTCGCTTGGATCGGCAAGGCCGCATCCGGCGACACACAAGCGTTTTCGCCGAAGGTCGGCACGACACGCGCCGTGCAGGCATGGAAAGCCACGATCGACGAAGCAGCACGCAATGCCGGTGTCGCGGTCACGGACCTGAGTTACATCGTCCACGACGCAGGTGTACCCAGCGACGCAGCGTCGTCACGCGTTGTCTCGCTCGCGCAGACCTTGACCGAAACCCTCCCTGAATACGACCACACGAATCAGACGTTCAACACGGCCGCCCTACTCGGCGACATGGGAACCGGCAGCGCGTTGACCGACGTCGCACTCGCAATCGGCCGAATCAACCACTTCGGCGGCAACGCCTTGGTCGCCGGCACGACCGACCCTGAGCACCCCGTCGCCGTCGTCGTCAGACCACCATCGACGCTCACGCCAATCGATCCGGACCAAGACTGGTTCCGCGCACGCGGCGGCAACAACGCGTACCTCCCCTGGTGGGGACGTCGACACGACACCAACTACGGCATGCAAGGCTATTCGTGGTGACGCAATCTACGCGGCGGCGCAATCGTTGGCGACCGGGTTCGCTCCGCCGCGCCACCGCGCCGCCCGCAATTCGGCACCGGCGATCAGAACGATGGTGAACGGTGAACGGCGTACCCCACACGACACGCATTCGCCGGTTCCGCCGCGCTCGCCCCCTCAAGGCGCCAGCCGCGTGAACACATAGTCGTGATTCTTCACGCGCGCCTGATGACACGCGAAGCAGGTCTGGTGCTGACCGATATCGGCCGGCACGCCGTTGATGAAGCGCCCGAAGCCCCAGCCGCCCGTCGATGCGTAACGACGCGAATCCTTCACCATCACCTGCACGGTCGTCGCCTGGCCGGGCACCGTTGCCGGCGCGAACTCGTCGGACTGCTTGCGCTTGTATGCGAGCTTCACGAGGATCGTGCCGTCCGGAAACGGCAGCGTCGCCTGTTCGAGCGCGCGGATCGCGACGGGGTTGCCGAGCACCACGCGCAATTCGTCGAGCGGTGCCGCTTCCTCGGCCGGCGCGACCATTTCCCACTTCCGGTAGCCGGGCGGGATCGTCACGCCGTAGATCGGCGACGCAGCCGGCTTCGGCTGTTCGGCAAGCGCAGCCGGGCCGCTCACTGACAACGCGCCGGCCAGCAGCACGCCCGCGACGCATGCACGGCGCGCGCCGCGATACACGACACCAGCAGTACGTGTCTGCATCACAGATGCTCCACTTGCAGGATCGCATCGGCGAACGCCTGCGGCGCTTCCTGCGGCAGGTTGTGGCCGATGCCGCCGGTAATCGTCCGGTGCTGGTACTTGCCCGTGAACTTCTTCGCATACGCGGCCGGCTGCGGATGCGGCGCGCCGTTCGCGTCGCCTTCCATCGTGATCGTCGGCACGGTGATCGCCGGGCCGGCCGCGAGCCGCCGCTCGATGTCGTCGTATTGCGCTTCGCCCTGCGCGAGCCCGAGGCGCCAGCGATAGTTGTGGATCACGACGGCTACGTGGTCGGGGTTCTGGAACGACGCGGCGCTGCGCGCGAAGGTCTCGTCGGAGAACTGCCACTTCGGCGACGCGAGCTGCCAGATCAGCTTGTTGAACGCATCGCGGTTCTCCGCGTAGCCGAGCGCGCCGCGCTCGGTCGTGAAGTAGAACTGATACCACCACTGCAATTCGGCCTGCGGCGGCAGCGGCTTGCGGTTCGCCTCCTGGCTGCCGATCAGGTAGCCGCTCACCGACACCAGCGCCTTCACGCGCTGCGGCCACAGTGCCGCGATGATGTCGGCCGTGCGCGCGCCCCAGTCGTAGCCGCCGAACACCGCGCGGTCGATCTTCAGCGCATCCATCAGCGCGACGATGTCGACGGCCGTCACCGCCTGCTGGCCGTTGCGCACGGTGTCGGCCGAGCGGAACGTCGTCGATCCGTAGCCGCGCAGGTACGGCACGATCACGCGATAGCCGGCCGCCGTGAGCAGCGGCGCGACGTCCGCGTAGCTGTAGATGTCGTACGGCCAGCCGTGCAGCAGGAACACGACCGGGCCGTTCTTCGGCCCGAGATCCGCATACCCGACATTCAGCACGCCCGCGTCGATCTGGTGGATCTTGCCGAGCGATGCCGCGCCGGCCGATCGCTTCGCGCTCGATGCATCGGGCGCCGACTGCGCATGCGCGAGCGAGCCGAAGCCGAGGTCGGCGAGGGTCAGGCTGGCGAGTGTCGTACCGAGGATCAGGCGGCGGCGGGTGTTCACGGTATCAGGCATGACTCATTCTCCATTGTCGATCGCTGGGAAAGGGGCCCGCGGCATGTGCGGGCGCTCCGGTATCGCCGTTCACGGCGGCGGCGCAACGCACCGCGCCGCCGTGTGAATCACTTCACCGGTTTTATATCCGAACCGGCCGCACGCTTTGTATCTCAACGTATCTGTGTTCGGGTACGACACACAGCGATTCAAAATCGTGACGGAAACGGGTGTTCGCGGTCGGCCGCGCGCTACGCGTGACCCGGGCCGGCATTGCCGCCGGCCCGCGCGCGCCCGGCAAGCCACGCTTACGCGCGACGCAACGGCCGGAACCCGGCACGCACTTCGCGGGCAAACAGTTCCGGCTCCTCCCAAGCCGCGAAATGCCCGCCCTTGTCGACTTCGTTGAAGTAGATCAGGTTGTGATAGCTGCGCTCGGCCCAGCTGCGCGGCGCCTGGTAGATCTCGCCGGGGAACACCGTGATCGCCGCCGGCAGCGAGATGTCCACCGCGTTGAAGTTGTTCGAGTGATCCTCCCAGTAGATCTGCGCGGCCGACGTCGCCGTGTCGGTCAGCCAGTACAGCGAGATGTCGTCGAGAATCTCGTCGCGCGGAATCGAACGTTCGGGCACGCCGCCGCTGTAGGTCCACTGCGAGATCTTGTCGTACATCCACGCGGCCTGCCCCGACGGCGAATCGGCAAGCGCGTAGCCGACCGTCTGCGGCCGCGTGACCATCATCGCCGAGTAGCCGCAGTTGTCGCGATAGAACGTCGCGAGCTTCTCGTACGCGGCCTTCTCCTTCGGCGCCAGCGACGCCGGTGCCGGCGCGTCGGTCTGCAGCAGCGTCGCGATGTCCGGCGGCACCGTCGCCGGCATGTTCACGTGAATCCCGGCCAGGCCCTGCACGCGCTGCATCGCCATCCGATGCGAGATCACCGAGCCGCAGTCGCCGCCCTGCGACACGAAGCGCGTATAGCCGAGGCGCGCCATCAGCTCGCCCCAGGCACGCGCGATGTGGTCGGAGCCCCAGCCCGTTTTCGCCGGACGCCCCGAGAAACCGAAGCCCGGCAGCGACGGCACGACGACGTGGAACGCATCGTCGGCACTCGCACCGTGCGCGGTCGGGTCGGTCAGCGGGCCGATCGCTTTCAGCAGCTCGAAGATCGAACCGGGCCAGCCGTGCGTCATGATCATCGGCATCGCGTTCGCGTGCCGCGAGCGCACGTGGATGAAGTGAATGTCGAGCCCGTCGATCTCGGTGATGAACATCGGGAAACCGTTCAGGCGCGCCTCGCCCTTGCGCCAGTCGTAGTCGGTCCCCCAGTAGTTCAGCAGCGCCTGCATGCGCGCGAGCCGCACGCCCTGCGATTCGTCGGCGACCGTCTCGCGGCCCGGCCAGCGCGTCGCGGCGATGCGGCGGCGCAGGTCGACCAGTGCTTCGTCGGGAATGTGGGCGGTGAACGGGCGTATGCCGTTGCCGCCGGTGGCCGCGTGCAGCGCGGTGGGGAGCATCGCGGATACGCCGGCGGCCACGGAAGTGGCCAGCAGGTGGCGGCGCATCGGGGAAAACGGTGTGGAAGACATCGCTCGGCATCTCCTTTCGTGAAGTGGAAAGTGAACATGCCGCGCGCCCGGGCGCGCCTTCGCTTGCATTCGGGCGCGCGTCGGTCACGCGGTGTCGCCCATTTGAAAGGTCTGATGTATCCGGGATTTGTCTGATTTGTACGCGTTTGTAGCAGCGTGCTGTTGCCGCCCGCCGTTGCCGCCGTCAGGGCGCGACCCAGCGGCCTTCGTAGCCTTCGTCGTTCAAGTCGAATACCGCGCGGCGATGGCCGCTGCGCGCGAGTTCGAGCCAGTCGATGCGCGTCACTGTGACGTGGAGCAGGCAGAAGTTCCGGTAGCCGTCGTCGGTGGTCGCTGTCTCCGTGGTTGCGCCTGCCGTGACGTGCGCCTCGTCGGGCGACTCGATCGGCGTGCCCGGGCGCAGCGGTGCGCGATACAGCAACAGCGTATGAGGACGGCTCGATTGCCAGACCGCGCGACGTTGCGCTTCGTCGTCGCAGATCGATGCCACGCCTTCCGCGCGAATCTGCACGAGTGAGTCGAGATCGTTAGCGACGATGGCGATACGCGCGTCACGGCGCAATTCCGCGACCTTCTGCGAACGTGCATCGGTATTGAACGACAGCAGGCGATCGGCGCGGCTCACTTGCCGCAACACGATCGTGCGCACCTTCGGCGCACCATCGAGGCCGAGCGTCGCGGCCTGCAGCATCGTGAACGGCGAGCGCTGCGCGCTGACGCCGGACTCGAGGCAGGACCAAAGGCGGTCGTACGTTTCCGTCAGCGATTCGGAAGGGGTGTCGGTGTCGGACATGATGGCGCGGCGATCCTGCGCGATTCGATCGAGACAGCTTAACCGTTTCGGCGGCCGGCTTTCCTGGTGAGCCCGCCGCCGCCGCGCGGTTCAGTTGTAGCCGAGGACGGCCGGTGCGGCGTCGCGCGTGTCGGTCGACTCCGCGCCGAAGCGGCCGAGTACGTCGGCCACGTACTGCGGCCCCGCGCTGATCTGCGACGACTTGTGCGCGACGGGACGGATATCGGCCATGCCCGGCGCTTCGTCCATCCATGCGGTGTGGTTGATGACCATGTTCATGTGTGTCTCCTCACGCGGCCAGCGCCGCACCATACGCGCGCACGAGGCGCGCCACGCCTTCCCGGATCGCGTCGACATCGGGCGCGGCGAACGACAGCCGCAGCGATGCCGCGTCGACGTTGTCCGCGAAGAACGCCTTGCCCGGCACGAAGACGACCTTGTTCGCGATCGCCTGTTGCAGCAGCACGTCCGACGACACCGCGCCGATGCGCGCCCACACGAACATTCCGCCTTCGGGACGATGGAACGCGATCGCGTCGCCGAAGCCGTCGCGCAGCGCGTCGCACATCGCGTCGCACTTGCGCTGGTAGGCCGCGGTGATGCGCGGCAGATGGCGTTCGAGTGCGCCGTCGGCGAGATACTCGGCGGCGGTGGCTTGCGTCCACGGCGTGCTGCACAGGTCGACCGTCTGCTTCGCGATCACGCAGCGCCGCGCGATTTCGGCCGGCGCGATCGTCCAGCCCACGCGCAGCCCCGGCGCGACGATTTTCGACAGGCTCGCGAAATGCACGATCCAGTCGCGCGCGCCTTCGACGTCGTTCGCGAGTGCAAGCATCGACGGCACCGGTTCACCCGCGAAACGCAGGTCGCCGTAGGGATCGTCCTCGACGATCAGGAAACGGTATTGCACCGCGAGACGCAGCAGCTTCAGCCGGCGTTCGCGCGTGAGCGTCGCGCCGGTCGGGTTCGCGAAGGTCGGGACCGTGTAGAGCAGCTTCGGCTGCGCAATCGCGCCGGATGCGAGTTGCGATGCGAGGCGCTCGACGTCCAGGCCTTCGCCGTCGACGGGGATCGTCACGATGCGCGCCTGTTGCAGACGCATCGCCGACAGCGTCGCCGGGTACGCCGGCTGTTCGGTCAGCACGACGTCGCCGGGGCCGACCATCACGCGCAATAGCAGATCGAGGCCCTGTTGCGAGCCGGTCGTGACGAGCAGTTCGGCGGGCGTGCACGTCACGTTGCGGCGCGCCATCAACGCGATCAGTTGCTGCTTCAGTTCGGTGAGGCCGTCGGTCGGGCCGTATTGCAGGCAGCGGACCGGTTGAGCGTATGCGCGTTCGGCGGCAGCGTTCAGGCCGTCGACGTCGAACAGGTCGCTGGCCGGATAGCCGCCCGCGAAGGAAATCATCCCCGGCTCGGAGAGGTATTTGAACAGCTCGCGGATCGGCGAACCGGCAGGATTCTGGAATGAGGGCGTGAACGCGTACATGTCGTCGTGAGCTGGATGGCAGCGACGGCCGGGATAGCCGACAGGTGCCGCCCGCCAAGGCGCTTCTGACGCCAACGGCGGGAATTCGAGCCACGATTGTCGATAGTCATTAACGCTGCGGCAAACGATATCTATGCACTAGGTCTTGCGGTTTGGTCATCAAATGGGGAGGCTCGCCGTGTTGACGGCTCGGTGGCCCAACATCAACTCCCTTTCCCGCGCTCTCCAAGCAATTCCGAGCGCCCGATCACTTCTCTCCCATTGTCGGTCTTGTCCGCATCCGAGAGGCCAGCGGCTTCAATCACCGCCCTCCGAGGCACAAATTACCACCTGCGATTTTGTATCCCCAGGGATACAAAAATTGATGAAACAGGCACCGATGTAGCCCAAGGGATACATGATTGGCTCAAAGCGGTCGATATCGACAAACGATATCCATCCATCACGGTCTTGCGGTTTGATCATCGATTGAGGGAAGAGATGCGGCCGTGCCGCAGGGATGAATCGAGTACGTTCGACGGTTTTCGACAGGTACGTGTCGGCGCCCCACGACCGTTGCGGCCGTGGCAATCGTCAAAGGTGACTACAGGTGTATCGCGGCATCCGCTGCATGCGTCGATGGCCGCATGGAGGCGACGCCGCACCGAGCCTGCGATGCGCGCGACACCGAGGCGCTCTCCCTCATCGAGCCGTCGCCACCAAACTCCCGTCACCGGCACACAATGTCGACCGCCAGGATCTCGTACCCCGGATCGGCGTTCTCGCTCGCCACCTTTTTCGCTTCTTCATACGAAAGAAAGGACATCGCTTCTTCGATCTCCGGCGCCATGCCGATGTCGCCGTCCTCGCCGGTACAGAGGAACTGAAGCCCGGTCTTCACGACATAGATGGTCGTCATGTCTCCCTCCATGGTGTGCATGGGGAACTTCCAGTCTAGCCTCCGCGCTCCCTTATTCAACTCCGGCAACGCCGGCCGGACGGCCGCCGCCCCCACCCCGCCCCCGATTACCTAGGTAATTGACACGTATGGACCTAGGTAATTGGCGTCCCTACGATGTTTTCGACGCGAACCGAATCACACCTACGAAGAGGATACGACCATGACCACCCAGGACGTCGATACCAGCACGCTACGACGCGTGATCGCCGCAGCCTCGATCGGCAATTTCGTCGAGTGGTTCGATTTCGCCGCGTACGGCTTTCTCGCCACCATCCTGACGCGCGAATTCTTTCCGAGCGGCGACCCCACGGTCGGTCTCCTGAAGACCTTCGCCGTCTTCGCGGTGGCCTTCGCATTCCGCCCGCTGGGCGGCCTGGTCTTCGGCGTCATCGGCGACCGGATCGGCCGCAAGCGCACGCTTGCACTGACGATCCTGATGATGGCCGGCTCGACCACATTGATCGGCCTGCTCCCGACCTACGCGAGCATCGGCTACTGGGCCCCGTTGCTGCTCACGATCATCCGCTGCGTCCAGGGCTTTTCGGCAGGCGGCGAATACGCCGGCGCATGCGCGTACGTGATGGAACACGCACCGCGCCGCCGCCGCGCATTCTTCGGCAGCTTCGTGCCGGTGTCGACTTTCTCGTCGTTCGCCTGCGCGGCCGTGATCGCCTATCTGCTCGAATCGTCGCTGTCGTCGCAGGCGATGGTCGAATGGGGCTGGCGCGTGCCGTTCCTGATCGCGGCACCGGTCGGCCTCATCGGCGTGTACCTGCGCGTCAACCTGAATGAAACGCCCGCGTTCCAGGCGCTCGAAGGCAAGCACGACATCGCGCATGCCCCGCTGATGGAAACGCTGCGTTCGCAGTCGCTGAATATCCTGAAGCTCGGCGCGTTCGTGTCCGTGACGGCGCTGTCGTTCTACACGTTCACGACCTATTTCGCGACCTACCTCCAAGTGGCCGGGCACCTGTCTCGCGGCACGTCGCTCCTCGTGACGGTGCTCGCCCTCTTCTTCGCCGCGGCCCTGTGCCCGGTCGCCGGCTTCTTCTCCGACCTCGTCGGCCGCCGCGCGACGATCGCCACGACCGGGCTCTTCATCATCGTGTCGGTGTATCCGGCGTTCTCGCTGGGCGGTTCGGGCGTGTTGTCGCAATCGCTGGCCGGCGTCGCGCTGCTGGCCATCGGCGCGGTGTTCTCGGGCGTCGTGACGGCACCGCTGATGTCGGAAGTGTTCGCCACGAAAACGCGCTACACGGCATCCGCGATCACGTACAACCTCGCGTACACGATCTTCGGCGGCACCGCACCGCTCGTCGCCACGTGGCTGATCTCGGCGACGGGGACCAACCTGTCGCCCGCGTACTACCTGATCGCCGTGTCGATCCTGGCGATGATCGGCGGCCTGTCCCTGCCGGAAACGTCGAAGACGGCGCTCGAAGATGCAGGTCCGGCAACCGCGAGAACCGGCCAGTCCGCCAAGCGCGGCGTCGAAGGCGCGGTTTGAGTACACGCCCCGCTTGTGCAAACGGGGCCGACTAAACCAACGCATGGAGAAACACCATGACGAGCCTTCACGACGCCAGCATCATCATCGACGGCCTGAACATTTCCCGCTTCGAGCGATCGGTGTTCGAAGACATGCGCAAGGGCGGCGTCACGGCCGTCAACTGCACGGTCTCCGTGTGGGAAGACTTCCAGAAGACGATCGACAACATCGCGGAGATGAAGCAGCAGATCCGCGAATACAGTGAAATCCTCACGCTGGTGCGCACGACCGACGACATCCTGCGCGCGAAGAAGGAGAACAAGACCGGCATCATCCTCGGCTTCCAGAACGCGTATGCGTTCGAGGACAACCTCGGCTATATCGAGGTGTTCAAGGAGCTCGGCGTGAACGTCGTGCAGCTCTGCTACAACACGCAGAACCTCGTCGGCACGGGTTCCTACGAACCGGACGGCGGGTTGTCCGGCTACGGCCGCGAAGTGATTCAGGAGATGAACCGCGTCGGCATCATGGTGGACCTGTCGCACGTCGGCGCGAAAACCTCGTCCGACGCGATCGCCTGTTCGAAGAAACCGGTCACCTACTCGCACTGCTGCCCGTCCGCGCTGAAGGAACATCCGCGCAACAAGACGGACGAGCAGCTGCGCGAGATCGCGGAAGCGAACGGCTTCGTGGGCGTCACGATGTTCATGCCGTTCCTGCGACGCGGCGCCGACGCGACCATCGACGATTATCTCGAAGCGATCGAATACGTGATCGACGTGATCGGCGAGGACAAAGTCGGTATCGGCACGGACTTCACGCAGGGCTACAGCACCGAGTTCTTCGACTGGATCACGCACGACAAGGGCCGCTATCGCCGTCTGACGGACTTCGGCAAGGTCGTCAATCCGGAAGGCATCCGCACGATCGGCGAATTCCCGAACCTGACGGCCGCGATGCAACGCGCCGGCTGGAGCGAGTCGCGCATCAGGAAGGTGATGGGCGAGAACTGGCTGCGGGTATTCGGCGAAGTCTGGAACGGTTGAATCGCACGACACGAACGCACCACGCACCCGCCATGCAGCCACAATTGCCGATCGACGTCGATCCGGACACCGGTGTCTGGACCACCGACGCGCTGCCGATGCTGTACGTGCCGCGCCATTTCTTCACGAACAATCATGTCGCCGTGGAAGAGGCGCTCGGCCGCGAAGCCTACGCGTCGATTCTCTACACGGCCGGCTACAAGTCAGCCTATCACTGGTGCGACAAGGAGGCGAAGCAGCACGGCATCGCCGGCATGGCCGTGTTCGAACATTATCTGAAGCGGCTGTCGCAGCGCGGCTGGGGCGTGTTCAGCATTGCCGAAGCCGATCCGGCGACGTCGCACGCGCGCATCCATCTGCATCACTCGTCCTTCGTGCTGGCCCAGCCCGACAAGCATGGCAAGCTCTGCTACATGTTCGCGGGCTGGTTCGCCGGCGCAATGGACTGGGTCAACGACACCGCGCCCGACACGGCGAGCAAGGGCCCGCGTGCGCATTCGGCCGAAGTCCGGTGCGCGGGCGAAAGGCACGACTGCTGCGTCTTTCACGTCGGTTGAATGTCGTGCAAGCGCTACCGCTACAATTCGACAGGAGCGAACCTGCCCGATAGCCTGGGTCCGAACACGGTTCGGCCCCGTCGACCCGATGCCGAACATGACCGACACGATGCCAAGCCTCGACTACGAAGATCTCTTCAGGCATCTGCCCGTCGCAGCGATCGTGGCGAAAGAGCGCATCATGATCGACTGCAACGAGAAGGCGCTGCAACTGTTCAGGGCGACCCGCGACGACATCATCGACCAGTCGTTCGCGAAGCTGTATCCGCAGCAGAAGGACTTCGCGACGACCGGCCGTCGCCTCGCGCCGCTGCTCGCGAAGCATGCGGGGTTCAGCGACGATCGCATCATGCGCCGCGTCGACGGCAGCCATTTCTGGGTCACCGTGTGCGGCTTCGGCTACAACACGAAGCGGCCCTTCGAGCTGGCCATCTGGACCTTCACCGACCTGTCGGGCGACGCGAAGCATCCCGACGTCGCCAGCACGCTGACGGATCGTGAGCGCGACGTGGCGGCATTCCTAGTTCACGGTTTGACCAGCAAGGAAATCGGCAAGGAGTTGAACATCAGTCCGCGCACGGTCGATATTCATCGTGCGAGTTTGTTGAGGAAGTATGAGGTGCGCACGACGCACGATCTGATCGCTTGCTTGCTGGCGTGAAGCGCGCGTGCTCGACGGCGCCTGTAGTATCCACGCGCCGGCAAACATGACGCTTCGTAGATTTGCGTGGACGTCGCTTACGGACCCGAAGTCGCCAGTGGGAATGCTCAAAAGCGGACGCTGATCACCCGGACACGGCGTCTAACGCCGGGCTGAACCACGCAATCCTCAACGTCGGCTCAGATGAGATGTTGGGCTTGCAAGGCGGTCATTGCGGCAAATCCAAGCCGAACTGCTCGACTAGCTCAGGGAAGCCAAGCGACGTTGCCACCCGGGCAAAGGCATTGCGCTCTGCTGTCGATGCGACTGCAAGTGTAGATGCGATCTCCTCAAGTGCGTTTACGTCGTCGTCCTCTGTGTGCAAGTTGCTCCGCTGATCGATGTGCCTAACGGCGAGTACAAGTGCCTTGGCTAGTCCATCCATGCCTGCCTCCAAAAGACCAAATGCGACGTGAAACACACGCACAGAAGAACGCTATTTGCGACTGATTTCCAACGACCGCTCCTAGTCGATTGCCGACCGATGTAACCAGTTGCTGCAACCTCCGTCAGTTCTCCACGAAACCTCATCGAACACGCTCGGGGCCTGCGGGGAAATTTTTCGGCCACTGGTCGCTCGGCATGGCTCAAATCAATCTGAGCTAGCTCCGATGATGAAGATGGTGGCTTCCGAAGCGGCCCGGAACAAGAAGGCAAAGTCCCAGAAGACCGGATAGAAGGGGTGCCCCTCTTCTAGCGTGAACCGCTCTACCTTTATTGCGTGCGATATTGTGAGCCGTAAGTCGGATACAAGCTTCTCGAGCATCCCCGTCAAAACGTCCGATTCGAGCGTTTCTTTCGATGGTCCAGCAGCATCGTCCCCGGCGTAAAGGAGACAGCATTTCACCATCTCGATAACTGAGTCAGAACTTATCTCCGCAAAATCGATCGCAATCGCTCCGCCTCCAAGAGCCGTTGAGACTATCTCCGTAGATTGAAGCGGTTCGGCAAGCACAACGGTATAGGCCTTGAGAAACACGCCGTAATTCAAGCTACCACCGGCCAATTCATCGGAAATATCATCGAGCAGTAACTGATCAATAGTCATTCTGTCGTATCTCGGCCGGCTTCATGAAGAGGCAGTGGGCTACCGGAATAGCCCCGGACCCGATTGTCGACGATCCAGTCTGCGATGTCGAATGACGAAAAATGGCCGGGCAGCGCCCGAGCACCGTCCGACCCAGGGGGCATCAAACGTCGATCTGCTCTGCCATCTCGAGAGCATCGTCGACCTCGATGCCAAGATATCGAATGGTACTCTCCAGCTTCGTATGACCGAGCAGCAACTGTACCGCCCTGAGGTTCTTCGTGCGCCGGTAAATCAGCGACGCTTTGGCCCGACGCATTGTATGCGTTCCGCAAGCAACGTCGTCGAAACGGATCGAGCGGATCCAACCATGGACAAGACTGGCGTACTGTCGCGTCGAGATGTGCGGCGCCCCGTGAATGCGGCTCGGGAACAGAAAGTCGCCCGACGAAAGTCCCGCCGCCCCGATCCGCGCCTCGGCACTCTCACGGGTCTGCTCGGTGATCTCGAACTGCACCGGCCGTTGGGTCTTCTGCTGCATTACCGTTGCCCGTGGCACCACACGACAGCCAACGCAAATATCGCGCACGCGCAATCGGATCAGGTCGCACGCTCGCAACTTGCTGTCGATCGCCAGATTGAACATCGCGAGCTCACGTGTTCTTGCCGCTAGCTGCAGGCGGATACGGATCGCCCAGATTTCCTTGAGTTTCAGTGGCAACTTCTGGCCCGTCAACTTGACTTTGTTCCACGGTATGCCCCGCGCGCCGTAGTTGATAGTCGCTTCCATTACGACGCTCCTTTCAAAGGAAGGGAGAATCAGTCTGCGCCGTCCGTGGCGGGCGATACCCGACCCGAAGCGGACGGTCGACTTCGTCCATAGCAGTCATTGGCGCTCGGCCGTTGTGCGCAATAATGCATCCCAGCTAGCGTCTCGAGCCGAATGGTTCCAGCTTGAAGGGCATGCTTCAGGAGTAGCCTCGGCTCTTAGGATCTCCTGTCCACCATCCCAATTTTGGCTGGAGCCGGCTCGGCAAATCTGAGTATTTTCTGGTTATATCGGGCCGGCAAGGACGAACCATTAGGAATTGCTACGGCAATTACCAGGCAGACGGCAGCAAAAAAAGATACTCAGGAGAATCGGCTCCTCTCGTATGAAAATTTGCACCGCCAAGCAGGAGTATTGCTTTTAGCCAAAACGCAACCCCTGCAAGCAACGCCATAGTCCAGAATAGACGGTCGAGGATATTGAAACTCCTCCAATGCAAAATTTCATATTTCATTGTTGAGAGACCCTCGTTTATCCGCGACGCCGTTATTGGCAGTGCTTCAGCCGTAGGCAGACGGCACGCATAGTATGAGCTCTCGTTTATCGCTTCGTCTCGCTAGTTGTCGCCAGGAGCGGATAGTTTAGATGAAAGAGGCTGGCGCCTTCCAGCGGGCAGGTTAGCCCGGCCCGGCAGACGAACCCGCTTGGAGCACTCAGTCGCAATTGGGACGAGCGCTGGCGACTTAACTCTAGAAAGCGCGACTAAAGTTTTGCGCTCATAGGCTTCAGCGACCCCTGGCTCTGGCTCGATGAAAGGCGAAGTACAGATGAGCTCCAAAGCAAATCCATGACCGACCAAAGCTAAGACCCGATTCGGTGCTTTTGGGAGAGCACGCGCAACAGCATAGTCCAGCGACAGGGATGCGCCGGCATCTGCAAATGGTCGAAGAGCGATTGCAACTTTTAGCCACGATGCGTCGCCGGACTCAACACCAGAGAGTACATGGTCAAAGTCCTCTTCGTGTTCCCACAGATCCCAGAGCACCTTGTGTCCGCCCTCATTGGCAATGCGGGTCATCAGAATCGTTGCCGATGGTTCCGAGCCACTCGCACCGAAAGCCGTCATAGGAACCAGTGCAAGGACCAGGGCGATTGTGGCGAGCTTTCTCATAGAACGGGTTTTCCATGTCCCACACAGCAAACATGCAACGCCAAATGCCAAAGCTGGGGGACAAGTAGGTGTCTGAGCAATGGTCTTCATTGTCTTGCTGCTCCCTGGGTTTTGACGTCCACTCGGCTATTCGCTTTCGATATACCCCCGTGAGCGGATCGCCATTTGCTAACGTCGCCAATCATGGGGCGTTTTGCTGGCTTGCAGCCGCTCGTGCTTTGGCTGCACGAATGTATGCGTCTGTCTGCCACTCCTCGTAACCTAGAAGGAACCCCTCCATGCGTTCAAGTGACTCGTTCCAGCCGGTCACTTGCCCCGTATGCCAAATAAGGATATAGGCATCAATCCTCCACGCTTCATTAAGTCGCGCATACAAAACGCGCCTTGTACGGTAGCCGTTCAGAATTTCTGTATCGATGTACTCTCTCTTTAGAAATCGTCCATCCGCCACATAGCAGTCGAATAGTTTCTCTGGAATCACGCTGTCGTTTGTCAACGATGGATATTCTTCGCTGAAGGCGGCAAAGGGTTTCATGCCGTCAAGCATCAGCGCAAGCTCCCGATTTGTGTGGACCTGGTAAGGAAGGTCGTCAAGCCAATGTCGGGGTCTCAGAATCGCCGGGGCCGATTCTCCAACTGAGAAACCGAAATGCGATGAGAATCTAGCCGTCTCGTGTGCGTCCAACTCATAGTCACGGCCTGCATCAAATTCCTCGTCTTCCAACAAAGAGGAAATGACAGTCGAATCCGGCACTTCGATCGGAAAGCACTTTGCAGGACACGCCGTGTTCACATCAATGGTTTCGAGGATGAATTTCATGACCATATCGAAGCCCCGAAGTTTGGTGCTGAAGATTGTCGCGCAATCTAGCGTCGTCAGTCCAATGACCGCTCCTGGCCCGTCAGCTTGCCTTTGTTCCACGGCATGCCTCGCGCGCCGTAGTTGATAGTCGCCTCCATGACGACTCTCCTTTCAAAGGAAGGGAGAGTCAGTCTGCACCGTCCGTGGCGGGCGATACTCGACCCGGTTCGGACGCTCGATCAGGCGCGACCCAATTGGCAGCTTTCAGGGGTGCAGCGGTCAAGCATTCCTTCGAGTTGTTCGGCAGATCATCGACCCAACCCGCCGGTCGCGTTCAACCGATTGCGACCGCCGCGAGCGGCTCGCTTCCGGAATTCGTGAACAGACCATTTCGACCCGCTGCGCCTTGACGATATTCACAGCGAGCTTCGCGCGTGTTCGAACCTCGCCGGCTTGCCGGGCAGCCTGGCCACCGGCTTTTTCGCTCCGGCCCGCTTTCCCGTCATCTCGCACGGCTGTCGATACGCCGCGGGTCTTTACCCATGTCTTTCGCCGGACATTCCTCCTTTTCCTCACTTACCGCCGCGGCCAGAATGCGTTCACGAGTGCGGATACTCCAGCTTCAGCAGCAGGAAAGGCCGACGTTGCGGGCACGGTGTGTCGGCGCGGCAACGCCGGTGGCCAGCGACGACCGCATGCCAGTCGCGTTTTTAACGGGAGCGATCATGATCAATCGACGCCACGCTGTGTTCTTGAGTGCGGCTGTGCTCGGCCTTGCTTCGATGCAAGTCATTGCAAGTGAGACATTGCACGTCGAGCTGACATCGACCGCCATCCATCTCGATACCGGCACGGTCAAGGCGGGACCCGTCACGTTCGAGGTGACCAGTTCGGCGGACGGCAACACGACACATGAACTGGTGGTACTGAAGACAGACTTATCCCATGATCGCCTGCCGGTGCAGAAGGATACGGTCGCGGAACACAAGTTCAAGAAAATAGGAGAAGTTGAGGACGTCGCGCCCGGGACGAGCAAGCGTCTCACGCTGAAGCTGGCGCCCGGCCGATACGTACTGATCTGCAATCGACCCGGTCATTATTCGATGGGCATGCATGCTTCGTTGCTCGTCGAGCGCTAGGAAGGATCTGCCTGGCATCGGCGCCCCCGATCCATCCGATACCGATTCAATATCAAGCGACAGCGCCTGGCATGTCGATCGCGTCAATCCGCACCTGCGCTGTGCGTGCCTTCTGCGTGCCACGCGTCGACTTCGCCAGCGCACCGCGGATATGGCCGACGACGCGGCGGACGTGATCCGCAGGCGGAAGTCCGTTGTCGCGGCGGAGCCGGCATTCGAACGTCCGTGTGAAAGGGCCGACCAACTGCCGTCGTTGGCCGAATGCCACCCGCCCTCTCCGCGGCTTCCCCAACCACGATAAACAAAAAAAAGCCCGGCAAAGCCGGGCCAATCAGATTGAGACACAAGGAGAATCCCGCCCACCCCACACCGGGCGGTCACGCCGCGCTACACGACGTTCTTTTCGACGATCGGCCGGTTTTCGAGCACACGCTCCCAGCCAAGCGACGACAGGTCGAGCGATTCATATCGCCCGCCCAGGATCAGCTCACTCACCCCACGCCCGGTCGCGGGCCCTTGCTGCAGCCCGTGCCCGCTATACCCGTTCGCGAACACGACGTTGTCGAGCTCGGGGTGATACCCGATGATCGCGTTGTGATCGAACACGTTGTACTCGTAGTACCCGGACCAGCAGTTCTCCACGCGCAGCGCTTCGAACCCCGGCACGCGATTCGCGAGCGTCGGCCAGATCACCTCGTCGAACAGGTCGTGATCGACCTCGTCGAGCGGCAGGTCGTCGGGATCGCGATCGGGGCTCGGCGACGTCCCGCAGATATACGTGCGCCCTTCCGGCCGGAAATACACGCCCGTCGGATCGATCAGCAGCGGGCAATCGGTCAGCTTCGCCGGCGACGACACGTTGAAGATGCTGCGACGCCGCGCATACACGGGAATGTCGATGCCCATCATCGACGACAGCGTGCGCGTCCACGCACCGGCCGCGTTGACGAGCGTGTCGCATGCGTAGCGCTCGCCGTCGTTCGTCACCACGTGCGTCACCTTGCGACCGTCGCGCACGACACCGGTCACATCGGCCGGCACATACCGTGCGCCGAGCGCCTGCGCCTTCTTGCGCAGCGCCTGCACGAGCCCGTAACCGTCGAACCACCCTTCGCCGCTCGCGCCATAAGCGCCCGACACGAGATCGTCGACGTTCAGCCAGGGAAACTTCGCGCGCAGCGCGTCGCGATCCATCAACCGGATATCGGCGCCGAGCTTCGTCTGCAGCGCATGGTTCTCGCGCAGCGTCGCGTCACCAGCCGGCGTCGCGAGAAACAGGTAGCCGCCTTCATGCAGATCGATCGACGGCCGCGTGCCGTCGACCTCGAGCCGCTCGCCGATCGTGCGCAGGAAGTCGATCCCGAACAGCGACATCTCGATCGACAGCGGCGTCGAGAACTGCTGGCGAATCGACGCGGCCGACAGCGCCGACGACGATTTCGCATAGGTGGGATCGCGTTCGATGACGGTGACGGACACCGTCGGATCGGTAGCACGCAGGAAATAGGCGATCGAGCTGCCGATCACACCACCGCCGACGATGACGACTTGAGAACTCACGACTGACTCCAGTTGCACGTGAAAGGCGCGGCCAGCCGGCCGCGCCCGAAGGTTGTTCGTGCCGCGTCGCGCGCGGCGCCGTGCGCGGCAGACCGTGACCACCCGGCGAATCGCCCCGACATGCGCCGCAATCGCATCCGATCGCTCTGGCTATTTCAGCACGTCCGGGCTCGCCGCGAAAGTCCGCGCGCGTTCGGGTAATTCAGGTATTCAGTCCGCCGTTTGCGTGGTGACGGGCTGCCACGCGGCGTTCTTCACTTCGTATAGCGTCGAACTCGGGTTCTTCAGGTCGCCCGTGTTCGTGAACGCGATCGTGCCGGTGATGCCGTCGTAGCGCGTACCCTTCAGCGCGCCGTTGAAATCGGCCGGCTTCGTCGAGTTCGCCTTCTGCATCGCGTTGATCGCGATCCACGTCGCGTCGTACGCGAACGGCGCATACGCGAGCATGTCGACGCCGTACTTCTGCTTGAATTTCGTTTCGAACTGCTTGCCCTTCGCGAGACGCGACAGCGGCTGTCCGTACTCCCACACCGACGCGCCTTCGGCCGCATTGCCCGCGAGCCTGATGAAGTTCGCGTTCATCACGCCGCCGCCGGCCAGGAACTGCGCGCGGATGCCGAGCTGGCGCATGCGCTTGACCAGCATCGCGGACTGCGCGTCGAGGCCGCCGAAGAACACCAGGTCGGCATTCGTGCTCTTGATCTTCGTGAGCTGCGCGCTGAAGTCGACGGCCTTGTCGTTCGTGAATTCGCGCGCGACGATCGTGCCGCCGTTCGCCTTCGCGGCCTTCTCGAATTCGTCGGCTTCGCCCTGGCCGAACGCGGTGCGGTCGTCGATGATCGCGATGCGCTTCGCCTTGGTCACGCTCGCCGCATACGCACCGGCATTGCCGGCGTTCTGCGCGTCGGTCGCGATCACGCGGTACACGGTGCCGAGCCCGGCGCGCGTGATGTCGGGATTGGTCGCCGACGGCGTGATCATCGGAATGCCGGCCTTCGCGTAGATCTTCGACGCGGGCAGCGTCGTGCCCGAGTTGAAGTGGCCGACCACGACGGCCACCTGCGCGTCGGTCAGCTGCTGCGCGGCCTGCACGCCGATGCGCGGATCGCTCTGGTCGTCCTGCGACGCAACGACGAATTTCACCGGCTTGCCGCCGATCGTCGGGTGCGCGGCGTTCGCCTCGTCGACGGCCATGCGCACGCCGTTCTCGATATCCTTGCCATACGCGGCGCCGCCGCCGGTCAGCGGTACGGCGACGCCGACCTTGACGACGGTTTCCTGCGCATGGGCCGCGCCCGTCTGGAACGCGAGGATCGCGGCGGTCAATGCAATGCCGGAAAGCGAACGAATGCGGAACGTCATCGGCCAATCCTTCTTCTGTGGGTCGGGATGCGACGCGCGACCATCGCGCGCCGGCGACCTCCCGCGTGCCGGTGAATTTTTCGGTCGCCGGAAGCGTCGTCGCGCAAGGGCGCATCGCCTGCCGGTCGATCACCGCGGTTCCGTCTCCGGGGAACCTGTCAGCGCGAAAGAGGTGAACCGATTGTGGGTAGCCAATACGCGTGCAGCAAACGAAATATCGGAACTACGTTGTGAGGAATTGTCATCAAGTGCCCGTGCCACCACGGTCCGCGGTCCGCGCGACGGCGGCCTGGAAACGGAAGCATCGAGCGGGATGCGCGCACGTGCCGTTGCCCCAAGGCCGCGCCGGGTCATGCCGATGGAGAATCATCGCCGTGTCATGCAGCGGCAACGCAGGGCGCTTTGCGCGATTCGCTCGCTGGCGCCCGGTGCCGCTCAATGCCGGTCGGTGCCCGTCTGCTTGCGCACCGCATCGGCCGCCTCGCCGGCCTGCTCCTGACGCTTGCCGGCCTGCTGCTCCGCCACGCCTTCCGCTTCCGTCTCGCGGTCGCCCGTCACCTTGCCGAGCGCTTCCTTGACCGAACCCTTCACTTGTTTGAGCTTACCTTCGATGCGATTCCTGTCCATGGTCGTCTCCTGCGATGAGTTGGGGAGAGAGACGACGGCACGGCAGCCCGCGCCGCACCGCCGAGTGGACAGGATCGCAGCCGCGCGCCGCGCGCGGCAGATGCGGATGCACCAGCCTGCATGGTGCATTCGCACCGATGGCCCGACGGCCGGCGTCAGTTCTTGCCGTTCTTGTCGGCAGCTTTCTCGCCTCGCGCACCGTTCGCGTCGGACGTGCCGACAATCCCGCGCTCGCGCGCCCACACGATCGCCTCGCCGCGGCTATGCACGTCGAGCTTCGCGTAAATCGTCGCGACGTGATTGCGGACCGTGTTCGGCGCGAGCCCGAGACGGCCGGCGATCTCCTTGTCGGCGAGACCGTGACACAGCAGGTCGAACACGTCGCGCTCGCGCGCGGTGAGGTCCGACAGCTGCGCGCCCGCGTCCGGCGCATTCGCGCGCCGCACGTTCGCCAGTTTTTCGATCAGCGTGCGGCTGAACCATGACGCATCCTGCATCGCGGTTTCGATCGCATAGACGAGTTCCATCTCGGTGCGCTTGCGATCGCTGATGTCGAGCAGCGCGATCAGCAGGCAATCCTGCCCGTGAAGCGCGACCGGGTCGGCCGACACGACGCAATCGCGCACGTCGCCGTCGCGCGTACGGATCTGCACATCTGCATTGCGCACGTTGCCGTCGCGCGCGAGTTGCGTGTCGATGCGCTGCCGTGCGCCGCGTTCGGCCCACAACCCGATCTCGTCCGCGGACTTGCCGAGCAGGTCGTCGCGCGCATGGCCGGCCATCCCGACGAACGCATCGTTCACGTCGAACAGCTCGAAGCGGCCGGCCGTGACGATCGCGGTCGCGACCGGCGCCATCCGGAACGCCTTCGCGAAGCGCTCCTCGCTCTGCCGCAGCGCGAGCTCGGCCTGCTTGCGCGGCTCGAGATCCATGAACGTGAACAGCATGCATGGCTCGCCGTTCATGTCGATCGGCTGCCCGGCGACCACCACCGCCTTCGCGCCGCCGTCCGCGCGCTTGAGCACGGCCTCCATCTGCGGGATCGTCGCGCCCTCGCTCAGCCGCTCGATCGCGAGTTCGCGCCGCTCGGCCTGTTCGAGCACGTCGAGTTCGTAGACGGAGCGGCCGAGCACGTCGTCGCGCGCATGGCCCGTCATCTCGAGGAAGCCTTGATTGACCTTCACGTAGCGCAAGTCGTCGAGCCGGCAGATCACGGCCGGCGCCGGGTTCGCGTTGAACGTGCGCTCGAAGCGGTCCTCGGCGCTCGCCCATTCGGTCGCATCGTGCAGCACGAGCGCGAGACAGTCGGGCTCGCCGGCCGCGTTCGTCAGCACGAGGCTGCGGATCCGGTGGACCCAGCTCACGTTCTCGTCGGCGGCCGATTCGACTTCGACGGTCACGTCGCTGAACTCCTCGCCCGCGATCACGCGGTCCATCGGATAGTGGCCGTCGCGCACCGGATGGTTGTTCCGGTAGCGCAGCCGGAAGCGCTCGCGATACTCGGTGACGTCCGCGCCGAGCGCGTCGAGCTCGGTGACGCCGTGCATCGCGAGCGCAGCCTCGTTCGCCCAGACGATGCGCTGGTCGGGTTCGATGAGGATCACGCCTTCGGTGAGCCCCGCGATGATCTGGTGCAGCTGGCGCCGGTCGGTATGCGACTTGAGCGCCTGTTCGTTTACTCGTGCGTCCATTGATCGGTGGTCCACGTGGTCGATATCGTTGCCGGGCTGGTCGCCGCCGCGCCGCCGCGCCGATAAGCGCCGATAAGCGCCGACATGGGCGGGCCGGCGCGCGCCGCGATGATCGCGTGCAGTCGATGCAGTCGATGCAGTCGACAGGCGCGGATGCACATCCTGCGCAATAGTACATTCGCATGCCGCGCCGCCTGCGTGCGCCATCCCGCCGAGCGGCGCGCGGCGCGCCTCCCGCGCCTGTCGTCCCGCATCGCGCGTGTCCTGACGCACTTCCCGTTCCCGCTCCCACGTTCCGTCCCCGTGCAAACGCACTAGCCGATCCGGTGAATTTGCGCGATGTCCACGTGCGCTCGCGCCGGTACGCTGGTATTACACCGGCGTTCACGCGCTGCCCTTCCATACCGCAGAGGAGGACCAACTGATGAAGCTGCATCAGACACCCGATCCGACGCGGCCCGAGCCGGCCCCGGACAATCCGCCCGAACCGTCGCCCGGCACCGATCCCCCGGTGCCGCTGCCGCCCGACGTGCCGCGCCCGGACATGCCGCCGCGCGAGCCCGGCTACGACACGCCGATCGCGCGATAACGCGCGGCGCGCCTGCACCGACTCGCCCATCCATCACGTCAATCGAAGGAGCCCATCCCATGAACAAGACCTCGAACCTGTCGGCGTTACTCGCCGTCAGCGCGGCGTTCCTGCTTTGCGCCGCCCCGCTCACGAACGCACAGGCGTCGTCGTCCGACGACGGCGTGAAGACGGAATCGAACCAGCCCGTCACCGACACGTGGATCACGACCAAGGTGAAGAGCGAACTCGCGACCACCGATGGCGTGAAAAGCGTCCATGTCGCCGTGAAGACGGTCGACGGCGTCGTCACGCTGACGGGCGTGCTGCCGTCGAGGATCGCGGTGAAGAAGGCCGTCGCCGCGACGCGCTCGGTCAAGGGCGTGAAGCACGTCGACGCATCCGGCCTGAAGGCGAAGGCCTGAGCTATCACGCGGCCGCGTGCCGCACTTTTTTCTCCCCTTATGACAGGAGCGCACCATGAACGAGGACAAGATCAAGGGCCAATGGAAGCAGCTGACCGGCAAGATGAAGGCGAAGTGGGGCAAGCTGACCGACGATGACCTGAAGGTCGCCGAAGGCACCCGCGACTACCTCTCCGGCAGGATCCAGGAGCGTTACGGGATTGCGCGCGACGAAGCCGAGAAGCAGTTGAAGGAATTCGATCGCGAGCTGTAACGCGCCGGTCGTCCCACCCCGCCGCGACGCCTCCCGCGTCGCGGCCACGAAGAGGACAACGACATGGGCAAGTATCTGATCGCCTGGCTGCTCGGCGTACCGATCGGCGTGCTGGCGCTGTTCTATCTGGTCACGCACCTGTTCTGACGATCGCGGCGCCCATTGAACGCAAACGGGCCGGTGGCTATGCTCAGCCACCGGCCCGTTTTTTCTTCGTGCGGCGTCGCGCTTACTTCGCCGCGTTCGCCGTCATCTTGAAGATGCCCTGCGCGTTGCCCGCATCGAAACGCAGGTCCGTCACCCAGCGGCGCGCCGCCTGGTCGAACGTGCGACGGCGCGTGATGAATTCGTAGAACGAGCCCGGCACGTTGCGCTTCACCGTGCCGCCGTCGCGCGTGCGGAACTCGCGCTCGACGATGTCCGCGCGATACGCGGTCTGGAACACGCGGCCCGAACGCGAGCGCTCGACCTCCGGCTTCATCGGCCGCCCCTTCGCCTTCTCGTCGTCGGACAGCTTGAACACGTCGGCCACGCGATCGGTCGCATGGTTGAACGCGTTGCCTTCGGTCGCGATCCACGCCATCTCGGCCGATTCGAGCAGCAGCGTTTCGTAGTCGAGTTCGTTCGGCAGGTCGTGCTGGCGCGCGAACGCCCCGACGATCTCCGGCAGCAGCGCATGCGCGGCGTCGAGCGACAGCCAGCCTTCGCGCTCGATCTCCCACAGGAGCGCGACGGCCGCCGGCGACAGCGGATCGCGCGACGAGCTCACGACGTTCGTCACGGCCTGCTGGAATTCCTTCGAGAAGCGCTCCGGATGCAGTTCGCTGACGAAGAACTGCGCGATCTCGTCCGGCGCGTCTTCGTGCGCATACGCGCGGCCGGTCATGCCGAGCTTGTCGAGCGGATAGCGGCCGTTCAGGCGGAAGCCGAGCGGACGCAGGATGCGCGTGAACGCGGCTTCGCCCGGCGGCAGCGCGCCCGTGTGCGGCCAGCGCACCGTGCGCAGCGCGCCGTGGTCGAAGTAGACCGAGCCGCCGTTTTCGATGGCATCGGCCGTATACGCGCGGCCGTTCGCCGAACGTTCGAGCAGCCCTTCGAACAGTGCCATGTTCATCGCCTGCGCGATTTCCGCGCGCGTGACGACGTCGGTTTCCCATTCGTCGAGGATGGCCGGCATGTTCAGGGTCGCGAACAGGGCGTCGGTCTTTGCCTGTCCCAGCAGCTTCGTCAGCAAGCTCTCGATATTCGGATTGCGCATCAGGATTCTCGTGTTCGGGGGACCGCCGGCAAACGTGCCGGCAACTCGATTGGCCGGCCGCCCAGCGGGCGCCTGGCCTTGCGTGGGATGCATTATTCAAAGGGTTGCAGCGGGGCGTAAAGCGAGATTAAATTGACACGTGATGAGTTTTTGGAATTATTTGCAGTCCCCGCACTCGTCCGCCGGTCCGCCGCGGGCCGGTCCGTTCGTCAGACAAAACGAGCATCATGCGCAAATTCAAGATCCCCAACATGGGTGCGCTCGTGGCTTTCGAAGCCGCGGCGCGCCACGAGAGCTTCACGCACGCGGCCAAGGAGCTGTTCCTGACCGAAAGCGCGGTATCGCGGCAGATCGCGACGCTCGAGGCGAGCCTCGGCGTGCGGCTGTTCGCGCGCGTGAAGCAGCGCGTCGTGCTGACGCGCGCCGGCAAGCTGTACGGCACGCAGGTGCGGCGCGCGCTGGAGGCGCTCGACCGCGACACGCTGTCGATCATCGCGCACGGCAGCGGCGGCGGCTACCTGGAACTCGCGGTGCTGCCGACCTTTGCGTCGCACTGGCTGATTCCGCGCATCAAGAGCTTCTACGACCGCACGCCGGACGTGCGCGTGAACATGGGCAGCCGCACCGACCTGTTCTCGTTCGAGGACACCCACTTCGAAGCCGCGATCCACTACGGCAAGCCGACCTGGCCCGGCACGTCGTCCGACTACCTGTTCGGCGAGGAAGTCGTGCCGATCTGCTCGCCGACGCTGCTCGACGGGCCGGTCGAACGCGTGGAGGATCTGCTCGCGTATCCGCTGCTGCACTCCACCACGCGTCCCGGCGCATGGGCGCAGTGGTTCGAGACGCATGGCGTCGAGGACATCCGCACGATGCAGGGCGTGCGCTACGAGCTGCACACGATGCTGATCAGCGCGGCCGCGGCCGGGCTCGGCGTCGCGCTGGTGCCGAAGTTCTTCGTCGAGGAACAGTTGCAGCAGCTCGGCCTCGTCGTACCGTGCGACGCGGCGACGGTCGGCGATTCGGCGTACTACCTCGTGTATCCGACGGAGTTCAGCCACAGCAAGCCGCTGGAATCGTTTCGGGCGTGGTTGCTGGAACAGGCGAGCGCGTATGCGGCACCGGGGCGGGACAGGGATGACGATGACGATGACGATGACGTGGATGCGGAGGACGACGAAGACGTCGAGTGATCGCGTCGCGTCACCGGAAGTCCGGTGCGCGCCGAGCCGGGCAACCCCGACCCGGCGCTCCGGGCAGCCGACCTCGCTTCGGCAGCGCGGCGGACCTTCTCTCTTTTCTTCACTGCGTCTGTTTTCTCTCAGGTTCCGGGCAATTTTTTCTTCGCCGCGCCGGCTCATTATCCGCTCAATGCGGCCGAAGTGAAACGTTTGCGCATGCACCAAGCGGCTTATACCCGCCATTCAGACACAGTCCTTCAAATTGTTTACGCTTTGTGCGATGGCGTTCGGCAAATCTTGCAATCGGCTCGGCGTTCCTTTTTAATGGAACTGGTTCCATTCCGCGTTTCGGCCATGCCGACGCGTGACGTCCCGTCGTCCGCGCGTCATCATGCCGATTCAGGATCGAGGATCGTTCAGCTCAGGATTCCGCATCGCCCGTCCTTACCGGACACCCCCGTCAAACGAGACCGTCATGCCCGATTCCGCTTCCCTGCAGCAGCTGTTTCCCGCCTATCAGGACATCCCCGCCGAGTTCCGGCTCGCAGCCCCCATCCACCAGCGCGTGTCGCTGGTCGACGGCGAGTTGCGTCCGTGGGACGGCACGACCAAGACCGTGCTGTCGCCGGTGTGCGTGCGCCAGCCGGACGGCAGCGTCGCGCAGATGGAGATCGGCAGCTATCCGGTGATGGGCGAGACGGAAAGCGACGCGGCGCTCGACGCCGCGGTGCGCGCGTACGACTCGGGCCGCGGCGAGTGGCCCACGATGAAGGTCGAGCAGCGCATCGCCTGCATGCAGGACTTCATCAAGCGGATGGTCGCGCAGCGCGAGCTGGTCGTGAACCTGATCATGTGGGAGATCGGCAAGAGCCTCGCCGATTCGCAGAAGGAGTTCGACCGCACCGTCACGTACATGACGCAGACGATCGACGCGCTGAAGGAGCTCGACAACGCGAACTCGCGCTTCGTGATCGCGGAAGGCACGATCGGCCAGATCCGCCGCACGCCGCTCGGCGTCGTGCTGTGCATGGGCCCGTACAACTATCCGCTGAACGAGACCTTCGCGACGCTGATCCCCGCGCTGCTGATGGGCAACACGGTGGTGTTCAAGCCGCCTCAGTACGGCACGCTGCTGTTCGAGCCGCTGCTCGAGGCGTTCCGCGACGCGTTCCCGAAGGGCGTGATCAACACGATCTACGCGCCGGGCGCGGTGGTCGTGCCGCACATGCTCGCGTCGGGCAAGATCAACGTGCTCGCGCTGATCGGTTCGAGCAAGGTCGCCGATCACCTGAAGAAGCAGCATCCGAAGTCGCACCGGCTGCGCGCGATCCTCGGCCTCGATGCGAAGAACGCGGCGATCGTGCTGCCCGACGCCGATCTCGACCTCACAGTGAAGGAGTGCCTGCTCGGCGCGCTGTCGTTCAACGGCCAGCGCTGTACCGCGCTGAAGATGCTGCTCGTGCACCGCTCGATCGTCGACGAATTCCTGAAGCGCTTCACCGCCGCGCTCGAGCAGCTGAAGATCGGCATGCCGTGGGAGAAAGGCGTCAGCATCACGCCGCTGCCGGGCATGCATCGCACCGCGTACATGACCGACGCGATCGACGACGCGAAGGCCAAGGGCGCGCAGGTCGTCAACCAGTCGGGCGGCGAGTTCAGCAAGACGCTGTTCTACCCGGCCGTCGTGTATCCGGTGTCCGAAGGGATGAAGCTGTATCGCGAGGAGCAGTTCGGGCCGATCATTCCGGTTGCGCCGTTCGATGACGTGGAAACCGCGCTCGACTACGTGACGACGTCGGAGCACGGCCAGCAGGTCAGCATCTTCGGTTCCGATCCGGCGCAGATCGGCGCGCTCGTCGATCCGCTCGTGAACCAGGTGTGCCGCGTGAACATCAACTGCCAGTGCCAGCGCGGGCCGGACGTGTTCCCGTTCGCCGGGCGCAAGGATTCGGCGGAAGGCACGCTGTCGGTGACCGATGCGCTGCGCGCGTTCTCGATCCGCTCGATGGTCGCGGCGAAGCAGACCGACGACAGCAAGCAGTTGCTCGACTCGATCGTTTCCGACCACTACTCGAAGTTCATCAATACCGGCTTCATCTTCTGAAGCGCTGAAGCCGGGACCGTGCGATCGACGATCCGCCGCGTGTGTGCGCGGCGGGTCGTCTGTTTTCGGATTCGGGGATTCGGGGATTCGGGGATTCGGGGATTCGGGGATTCGGGGATTCGGGGATTCGGGGATTCGGGATTTAGGTTCTGGTGACCGCGGCGGGTTCGCTCACACGTTGGACGCGAGCAGCCGGATCCCGGCGAGCCCGAACACCACGGCGAGACACGCGTCCATCATGCGGCGGCCGCGCACGTACAGCCGGCGCGCGCCGTCCGTCGAGAACACCAGCGCATAGCAGCCGAACACCGCGCAGCCGATCGCGAGGCAGCCCGGCACGACGGCGCCGTGCGACGCGCCCGCGCCGTTCGACGACAGCGCGACGATCGACACCCACACCAGGATGGCTTTCGGATTCGTCAGGTGCAGCATCGCGCCGCGCGCATAGAAGCGCGACAGCGGCTGATCGGGTGTCGCCTTCAGCGTGGCCGCCGCGCTGGCCGACCACGCGGTGCGACCCGACTTGAACCCGAGCCACAGCAGATACACGCCGCCGAACAGCTTGATCGCGACCAGCAGCTTCGACCATGCGAGCAGCGCCGCCGAAACACCCAGCGCGGCCACCGTCGCCCAGCACATCGAGCCGGAGATCACGCCGAGCGCGAACGCGAGCGCCGCCTTGCGGCCGTGGTTCGCGGCGACCGACATGATCGCGAGGTTGCTCGGGCCGGGGCTGGCCGTGCCGACGAAGTAAGCCGTGTAGGCCAGCAGCAGGTTGGCCGAGAAGAAGGCGTGGACGCTCATGTCGAACCTCGCGGGGATGATGCGGTGATTGTTCGCAAACCCGGCGCCGCTGCCCATGGACAGTTGTCCGGTTATTCGCTGGGCCAGTTGGAGGGCGCGCGTGACGCCGGTTGCACGTGCATCCGGCGGGCCGCGAAAAAAACGTCTCGGATATGAAACATCCGGCGCATGCGTCGCGCGCCTTCAACGCGCGGCGGGTGGCGTCGCAGTTCACCGCGCGAGACCGCCCCGAGGCCGTGGGGACGCCGCCGACGCACATGCTCCGCGACCTTGCAGCGCTTCATCGACCGACACACTCAACCGTTTTCAACCCGGCGTTACGTTACATCGCTGAAGCATTTCGTCCGTCCGGCCCCTATCGCGCTACCGACCGCGATCGCGCGCGGCGGATAGGCGCCCTGCTCGACTTTCCGTACAAGCCAGTCCCGGCGGGACGCGATGACCGCTGCCGCGACCCGCGTCAACCGTGCTCAACAATCGGATCGAGGGCTGGTATGGAACCTGCATTCGCATTGCAGTGACAGCCGCGCCGACGATCGGCGCGAACATGAACCCGGATCGGGACCATCCCCGGATACGCCCGAACGATCCACGCAAGCTGCGAGACACATCATGGATGCGCTGCCCAACTCGTCCGATACGTCGTTCCAGATCTTCCTCGCGAAACTGCTCGAACAGCCGCAGCCCGAATGGACGGAAAAGCAGCAGATGGAACTCGAGATGGCGCGCACGCTGTCGACCCGGATGGTCTGCTACGCGGAAGCCATGCGCGGCGGCAACGCGGATCTCGCGCACTGCCTCGTGCTGTTGCGCTACGCGAAGGTCCTCGACTTCATGCTGACGTCGCTCGCCGCACACCGCGACATTCATCCGCAGACGCTGCGCACGCTGTTCCGGCTCGCGAACCTGAAGGTCGACGACGCGTATCCGGTGTGAGCGCGCATCGGGCAGCCCGACGCGCCGCCTGCGCGGCGTGCGCGGCTAGCGCGCCGCCCGCCCCGCCATCCACTTGCGGTACCGCCGCGTCTGGCACTGCGCGGCGAGTTGCTGCGACACCAGCGCGCGCAGCGGCGACACGCCCGGATGCGTACGCCGCCCGACGCTCAAGCGTGCGAGCTGGAACTTCACGACGGCCATGTTCGCCAGCGCGCCCAGCGCCTTGTTCTTCCACCGGATCGGCTGCAGCGCCGGCGCGCTGTCCTTGCCGGCCTGCCAGTCGCGCGGCAGGTTCGGCTCGATCGACAGCGCGGTCGCGATGCCGACCATCGCCACGCCGCTCGCGACCACCTGCTCGGCCACCGCGCGACGCCGGATCCCGCCCGTGACCATCAGCGGCATCGCCGCGACCGCCGTGATGTCCCGTGCGAATTCGAGGAAATACGCTTCGCGGGCCAGCGTGCGGCCGTCGCGCGCCTCGCCCTGCATCGCCGGCACTTCGTAGCTGCCGCCCGACAGTTCGACGAGATCGACGCCCAGCGGATTCAGCAGTTCGACGACGCGCTTCGCATCGTCCGCGCTGAAGCCGCCGCGCTGGAAATCGGCCGAATTCAGCTTGACCGACACGACGAACGCCGGCGATACCGTCGCACGCACCGCGCGCACGATGTCGAGCAGCAGCCGCGCGCGGTGCTCGATGCTGCCGCCCCACGCGTCCTGCCGGCGGTTCGTCAGCGGCGACAGGAACTGGCTCAGCAGGTAACCGTGCGCCGCGTGGATCTGCACGCCGGTGAAGCCGCTTTGCTCGGCAAGCTGCGCGGCGCGCACGAAGCGCTGCTGCACGTCGGCGATGTCGGCTTCCGTCATCTCCTTCGGCACCGGAAACTGCTTCGACAGCGCGCCGAGCGCGAGCGGCACGGCCGACGGCGCGAGCGTCGTCTGGCCGAGCGCCGCCTGCATCTGGCGCCCCGGATGGTTGATCTGCATCCATACGTGCGCGCCGCCGGAGCGCGCGACCTGCGCCCACCGCCGGAAGCGGTCGAGATGCGCGTCGCTGTCGAGCACGACGCCGCTCGGCCCCGTCATCGCGCGGCCGTCCACCATCACGTTGCCGGTCAGGATCAGGCCCGCCCGGCCGTCGGCCCACGCCTGGTACAGGCGCAGCAACGCGTCGGACGGCGCGTGATCCGCATCGGCCATGTTCTCTTCCATCGCGGCCTTGGCGAGCCGGTTCGGGATCACCGCGCCATTGGGCAGCGTGAGGGGCGCAAACAGGTTCATGGTGGACATCCTCGATTGACGATGCCCAACCATAACTTTAAAGTCAGCTTCAAGGTCAAGCCCCTCTGGAGCACAAGCATGAAAATCGGCGAACTGGCGCGCACCAGCGGCATCGCGGCGTCGCGCATCCGGTTCTACGAAGCGAGCGGCCTGCTCGAACCGGCGCGCCGGCAGGCGAACGGCTATCGGGAATACGGGCCGGAAGCGCTGACGCGGCTCGCGATCATCGACCGCGCGCAGCGCGCGGGCTTTGCGCTCGACGAGATCCGCGCGGTGCTGCCGCCCGATCTCGGCGCGTGGCCGCGCGACGAACTGCTGGAGGCGTTGCGGCACAAGGTCGACGAAATCGCGCTGCTCGAGCAGCGGCTCGCGCAGAACCGGCGCAACCTGCAGACGCTGATCGGCGAGATCGCGAACAAGCCCGCCGGCGAGGATTGCGCGGGCGCCGCGCAACGCATGCTCGACAAGCTGTGCAAGGAAGAAGCCGAGTCGGTGCCGACGCCTGCGCCGGTGGCGCACCCTCGGCCGATGCGCAAGCGCGCGTAGGCGCGGCGGGCGCACGCGTGCGCCGGGTCTTGCGGCGTGGCTCACGCGCGGCGGCCCGCGCGCACGGCTGCGCGGATTTGCTTACGTCGCAGGTAATCGACGCGCGCCGCGTGCGCATCGATCATGGCTTCACCGATCAACGACGAACGATCGCCGATCGACGCATCGCCTCGACACCCCGGAGCCCGCCATGACCGCCTACGCCATCGCCCACCTGCACGACGTTCGAATGTGCGACGACATCGTCGAATACCTCGAACGCATCGACGGCACGCTCGCGCCGTTCGACGGCCATTTCGTCATTCACGGCGCCCAGCCCGACGTGCGCGAAGGCGTGTGGCGCGGCGACCTGATCGCGATCGCGTTTCCCGATCCCGCTACGGCGCGTGCGTGGTACGAATCGGACGCGTACCGGCAGATCCAGCCGCTGCGCGCGCGGCACGCGAGCGGCCCGTTGATCCTGATCGACGGCGTGGATGAGCGGCACAAGGCGACGGACATCCTGCGCTGACCCGCGCCGCCCGCCTCGCTTACTTCGCGTTGCGCTCCATCGGCTCGCCGACGACGAACCCGCCGCCCTGGAAGCGTTGCGCGGGATCGTCGTACTCGGCGGTCGGCGCCGTCACCGGGAACAGCCCGGCGAACTGCGCGGAACTGTCCTGCGGCCGGAAGCCGAGGAAGCCGGCCTTCGTGTTGTCCCACCACTTCACCGGGTTGTCCGACACGCCGTAGACGATCGCGTGCCCGACGCGGTTCGTCAGCAGCGAGCAGCGCACGAGCTCGATGAAGTCGCGATAGCTGAGGAACGTCACGAGCATGCGCGGGTTCTTCGGCACTTCGAACGACGAGCCGATCCGCAGGCACACCGTCTCGATCCCGAAGCGGTCGAAGTAGTAGCGCGACAGCGACTCGCCGAAGCACTTCGTCACGCCATACAGGCTGTCCGGACGCTGCGGCGAATCGGCATCGAGCACTTCCGTGACCGGATGGAACCCGATCGCATGGTTCGAGCTCGCGAACACGACGCGCTTCACGCCGTGCTTGCGCGCGGCTTCGTACAGGTTGTACGTGCCGGTGATGTTCGCATCGACGAGATCGTCGAACGGCGCGTCGACCGAAATGCCGCCCAGGTGGACGATCGCGTCGACGCCGTCGACGAGTTCCATCACCGCCGGCCGGTCGGCCAGGTCGACGACCCGGGTTTCTTCGTGCGGGGCGGCGTCGCCCAGCGCGGTGATGTCGCTCACGCGCACGACGTCGGCCCAGTTCGCCAGCGCGCCGCGCACCTGACGGCCGAGATTGCCGGCCGCGCCGGTCAGCAGCAGGCGCCCGAACGGCTTGCGTGCGCCGGTGGATGTGGCGTTCATCGAATCTCCTTGAATCTGTTCTGAGGTGTCCTGGACGTTGCCCGAAACCGGCGGCGCCGGCAAAAATCGGAAAACGTTTTCCAACTATACGCGGGACAAAAGTCGAACGTCAATGGTTGGACCTGTTCGCAGCCATCCGCACTTTCCCGATATCGGCCGGCGGCCGGACGCCGGCTTTTTCTGCCACAATCCGGTGCAATCGAACGAAAACGTTACCCTTCCGATGAAAAAAGTTTCCCCGACGATCCGCGACGTGGCCGCGGAAGCCGGCGTGTCGGTCGCGACGGTCTCCAAGTACGTGAACGGCACGCAGCGCTTTTCGCCGACCGTCGAAGCGCGGCTCAAGGAAGCGATCGAGCGGCTCGGCTACCGTTCGAACCCGCTCGCGCGCTCGATGATCACCGGGCGCACGCGCACCATCGGCCTCGTGATCCTCGACATCAGCAATCCGTACTTCACGAACGTCGTCAAGGGCGCGAATCGCGTCGCGCTCCAGCACGACTACACGCTGCTGCTCGTCGATACCGAGGAGAACCAGGCGCGCGAACGCTCGCTGATCGAGGCGCTCGCGCAGCGCGTCGACGGGCTGATCGTCAGCACGCGGATGCCCGACGACCAGGCCGGCTGGATGCTCGACCTGCACAAGCCGCTCGTGCTGCTGCGGCGCAGCCCCGGCCTGCCGATTCCGAGCGTCGGCATCGACAACCGGCTCGCCACCTACATGCTCGCGCGTCACCTGCTCAATCTCGGCCATACGCGCATCGCGTACCTCGGCTTCGGGCCCGCGCGCGTGAACGACGAACGGATCCAGGGCGCGCGCGACTGTCTCGCGGAAGCGGGGCTCACGCTCGACGTGCACGACGCGCACGCGCCGACCGCCGAAGCCGGCGAGCGCGCATGCTCGCGCGTGATGCTCGGGCCGCAGCGTCCGCAGGCCGTGATCTGCTACAACGACCTGATCGCGCTCGGCTTCATGAAGGAAGCGGCGTCGCTCGGGTTCCGGCTGCCGCAGGACGTGTCGGTTGCCGGCGTCGACAACGTGCCGTACGGCGCATACGCGGCGCCCGCGCTGACCACCATCGACATCCAGAGCGAAAACATGGGCGAGCTCGCGATGCAGAAGCTGATCGACGCGCTCGCCGGGCGTACCGACGCGAGCTATTCGACGTTCGAGCCGCGACTGATCATGCGCGCGTCGACGGCCGCGGTGGGTTGAAGCGCGCATCGCGTCCGATTTCCGCCGTATCGCCGCCTCGCCGCCTCGCCGCCTCGCCGCCTCGCCGCCTCGCCGCCTCGCCGCCTCGTCGCTTCGTCGCTTCGTCGCTTCGCAAACAAAAACGCGCCGCCTCCGGGCGGCGCGTTCGTTTACCGGCACGCGATCACGCATCGAGCTTCGCAGGCTTCATCTTCGGCGTGAGCACGTGCATGATCGCCAGCGCGAGCAGGTAGGCCAGCGCGCCGATCGCGAACAGCACCCAGTAGTGGCCCGTGCGTTGCAGCACCTGGCCGATCACTTCCGAGAACAGCACGCCGCCGATCGAGCCGGCCATCCCGCCGATGCCGACCACCGACGCGACCGCGCGGCGCGGGAACAGGTCGGACACCGTCGTGAACAGGTTCGCCGACCAGCCCTGGTGCGCGGCGGCCGCGAGACCGACGATCAGCACCGCGATCCACAGGCTCTGCACCTGCGACACGAACGCGATCGGCAGCACGCAGCACGCGCAGATCAGCATCGCCGTCTTGCGCGCGCCGTTCACGCTCCAGCCCGCGCGCAACAGCACCGACGACAGCCAGCCGCCGCCGATGCTGCCGACCGTCGTCAGCGCATAAATGCACACGAGCGGCAGGCCGATATGCTGCATGTCCATCCCGCGCGACTCGTTGAGCCACTTCGGCAGCCAGAACAGGTAGAACCACCACACCGGGTCGGTCAGGAACTTGCCGATCAGGAACGCCCACGTCTCGCGCTTGCGGATCAGTTCGCCCCAGCGCGGCGCGCCGGCATCCGCGTTCGCCGCGTCGAGCGCTTCGGCTTCGTCGCGCGGCTCGTCGTATTCCGCGGCGAGTGCGCGCGTGTCGGCCGTGCGATACATCACCAGCCATACCGCGAGCCACACGAGGCCGATCGCGCCGATGATCACGAACGCCGCGCGCCACCCGTAGGCCACCGCGATCGCCGGGATGATCGCCGGCGCGAACACCGCGCCGATGTTCGCGCCCGAGTTGAAGATGCCGGTGGCGAGCGCGCGTTCGCGGCGCGGAAACCATTCGGCCGTCGTCTTGATCGCGGCCGGGAAGTTGCCGCCCTCGCCGATCCCGAGCAGCGCGCGCACGGCCGCGAAGCCCATCACGGAGCCGACCGCCGCGTGCAGCATCGCCGCGATGCTCCACACCAGCATCGCGACCGCATACGAGATGCGCGTGCCGAGCCAGTCGACGATGCGTCCGAAGCCGAGCAGGCCGATCGCATAGAACGCGGAAAACGCCATCACGATGCGGCCGTACTGCACCTGGCTCCAGCCGATGTCGTGCTGGAGCATCGGCGCGAGCAGGCCGAGGATCTGTCGATCCATGTAGTTGATGACGGTCGCGAAGAACAGCAGCGCACAAACGGTCCAGCGGTAGCGGCTGGCCGCGGTGCGCACGGCACCGACGACGGCGGATTGCATGAATGTCTCCGATACGCGGTCGCGCCCGTCGCGCCGCTGGATTGTGCTGTCCGTGACCGGCGACGGGCGCCGGGGCGGGCGGCGGCCCGCCCCTTGCGTGGCACGGCCGCTCGTCCGTCGAGTTCTGGAAAACGTTTTTCAAAGGATAGGGCGTGGCCCGGTGCCGTGTCAGTCGGGGATTTCGATGAGTCATCTCAAAATTGGCCGCGCAAAAAGAGATGACTGTTTCGCAGAGTGGCATTAACCGTTTTTCCGGGAATTTTCCGCGTGCGAAACGGGGCTACGACGCGGGACGGCGCGTCGATACACATGTCCGATTCCAGCCAGAATCGGCGGCGCGGATGGTTTACAGTCGTCGCATGCGCCTCGATCCTGGATGCGTGGTGGGGTGTCGCGTAACGAACATTGGCAACCGCACTGCCAAAGGACAGCGCGCCGAACTGCCGCTCACCGTCGCCACGCGTTGCGCTGAGAAGCGCGCGAGATATCAACAAGCCAGGTAGGGTGGCGTGTGGTCAGGATGGGTGGAAATAGTCGATATCTGGAACGCATCGAGCAGGAGCGATCTTCCGGCTCGAGGTGGTATTTCCAAGCGGCAATCCAAAGTGGGACGCGGCAGCTCAGAGAGTCGTCTGGAACTTGAGCCCTCTGCTATCAGATGGCTCGCACAGGGTTCCTGAGAGCCTAGCGATTGAGTTGGGGAACTGAGGGCGGAAATGAAAAAACCCGCCGGGGGCGGGTTTCTTCAGTACTATCGTATGTCCACGGGGGGAGGCTTTCGCCAACAAGTCCCGTAGCTAGTGAGGCCGATAGTAGCTAAATCCCAAAGTGAGGTCAAACAACCAGGTTGTGATCGAGGCCGTGACGTCGGCCTTGTCCCGCTCCCGAATGTCGACATTCGAGGCGGGTGCAAAGCCAAAGGACGCGCAGGACATGGCGATGTGGCTCAGCCAATAGCAGATCTTAAGCACCACGATCAAGGCAAAACCTTAGAGCGGTTTTACCCGGCGCGAGTGCTGGCTATCAATGCCGCTGTCGGCAAATATGCACATCGCATCATCCGCGCCGCATGCGGCACACTGGGCGCCGTGGCGCGCGTATGCCGCGCTGCATGTGTGGCGCCTTCATGGAGAAGCTTCGCGATGACTCCCGCTCATCTGATTCCGAGCCCGCTGGGCGACATCGCCATCCGCATCGAGGACGATGCGCTCACAGGCCTGTTCTTCGTCGGCCAGAAATACTATCCGTCGCTGGCGATCGCACCGGACGCGGACGTACGCAACGCGTCGCCGCTTGTGTGCAAGGTTGCCGAACAAGTCGCCGAATATTTCGCCGGCACGCGCGCAACCTTCTCGGTGCCGATTCATCTGCGCGGCACCGCGTTTCAACGCAGCGTGTGGAAGGAACTGCTCGCGATTCCGTTCGGCGAGCTCGTTTCGTACGGCGACATCACCGAACGCGTCGGGCTGCCGACGAGCGCGGCGCGTGCCGTCGGCGGCGCGGTTGGCCGCAATCCTGTGTCGATCATGGTGCCGTGCCATCGTGTGATCGGCGCGTCGGGCAGCCTGACCGGTTATGCAGGCGGCATCGAACGCAAACGCGCGTTGTTGTCGCTCGAAGGCGCCGGGTTCGCGCGCGGGGAGCGTCATCCGATGCAGCAGTCGCTGGCGTTCTGAATGAAGATCCGCGGCGCGCGTTGCCGCGTCATGGGCTGCGCTTACGCACGCTTGCGCATCGCATGCGCGACCCGCGCGTTCGCCTCGAACTTCGCACGATGCGTCGAGAAGAACGTCCGCACGTTGCGGACGTTCGATGCGCCGGTGAACAGCCGTCGCGCGAACGCGTCGTATTCGGCGACGTCGGCCAGGTCGGCCACCACCACGAAATCCGGCCCCGGCGACACGCGGTAGCACTGCGTGACCGCCGGCTCCGCGCACACGTAGGCTTCGAACGCGTCGTAGTCTTCGGCCGTCTGCCGGTCGAGGCTGATCTCGATCAGCGCCGTGACCGCCGTGCCGATCGCGACCGGATCGAGCACCGCGACCTGGCGGCGGATCACGCCCGCCTCCGTCAGCCGCCGCACGCGACGCATGCAGGTCGGCGGCGACGACAGCGCGCGCTCGGCGAGTTGCAGGTTCGACACCGATGCGTCGTCCTGCAGGATCGCGAGAATGCGCAGGTCGAGATCGTCGAGCGTGATGCCGGCCATGGGCGGCTCCTTCCGGTCAGGGTGTGAAATTTAATTTCAACATGATAGACGATCGCCCGTCCGTTTCATTCGTTGACGTATTTTGAAATTTAATTCCATCTATGCACCTCTACCATCGCTGTCACGGGTCCAGACAGGACATTTACGGAGCGCGCTATGTGTGGAATTGTCGGGGCGGTTGCCCAGCGGGACATCCTGCCGAACCTCGTCGACGGGCTGAAGCGGCTCGAATACCGCGGCTACGACTCGTGCGGCGTCGTGGTCTATCGCGATCGCGCGCTGGCCCGCGCGCGCAGCGTCGACCGCGTCGCCAACCTGCAGCGCGAGATCGCCGCGCATGCGCTGTCGGGCTACACCGGCATTGCGCATACGCGCTGGGCGACGCATGGCGCGCCCGTCACGCTCAACGCGCATCCGCACTTCTCGCCGAGCGACGACAACGCGCGCATCGCGCTGTCGCACAACGGGATCATCGAGAACTGCGATCAGCTGCGCGCGGAACTGCAGGCGCATGGTTATGTGTTCGCGAGCCAGACCGACAGCGAGGCAATCGCGCACCTGATCGATCACCTTTACGACGGCGACCTGTTCGACGCGGTGCGCCGCGCGGTCGCGCGACTGCGCGGCAGCTACGCGATCGCGGTGATGTGCCGCGACGAGCCGCACCGGATCGTCGGCGCGCGCGACGGGATGCCGCTCGTCGTCGGTGTCGGGGATGGCGAGAATTTCCTGGCGTCGGATGCGATCGCGTTGTCGGGCATCACCGATCGGATCGCTTACCTCGAGAACGGTGACGTTGCCGATATCCAGCTGCATCGCTACTGGATCGTCGATGCGGTCGGCCAGCGCGTCGAGCGTGCGGTGCAGCGGGTGGCCGCGCATAGCGGCGCGGCCGACCTCGGATCGTATCGCTATTACATGCAGAAGGAGATCTTCGAGCAGCCGCAGGCGGTGGCCGATACGCTGCTCGATGTCGGGTCGATCATGCCGGAACTGTTCGGCGACGGCGCGTGGCGCGTGTTCAACGACGTCGATTCGGTGTTGCTGCTCGCGTGCGGCGGCAGCTATCACGCAGCGCTGACCGCGAAGTACTGGATCGAGAGCATCGCGAAGCTGCCGGCGAGTGTCGAGATCGCGAGCGAGTTCCGGTATCGCGACAGCGTGCCGAATCCACGCACGCTGGTCGTCGCGGTGTCGCAGAGCGGCGAGACGGCTGATGTGCTCGGCGCTGTGCACGTCGCGAAGCAGCGCGGGATGCTGCACACGCTCGCGATCTGCAACGTCGCGACGAGTGCGCTGATGCGCGAATGCGCGCTGCAGTTCGTCACGCGTGCGGGGATCGAGATCGGGGTGGCGTCGACGAAGGCTTTTACGACGCAGCTCGTTGCGTTGTTCTTGCTGACGTTGTCACTGGCGCAGGTGCGCGGGCGGTTGAGCGATGACGAAGAGAAAGAGCATCTGCGTGCGCTGCGGCATCTGCCCGATGCGATGTCGAAGGTGCTCGCGCTGGAGCCGCAGATCATGGGTTGGTCGGAACTGCTCGCGCGACGCGACAACATGCTGTTTCTCGGACGCGGGATGCATTATCCGATCGCGCTCGAAGGCGCGCTGAAGATGAAGGAGATTTCGTATATCCATGCGGAGGCTTATCCCGCCGGGGAGTTGAAGCATGGGCCGCTGGCGTTGGTCAGTAATGAAATGCCCGTGATTGCGGTAGCGCCGAATGACGTGCTGCTCGAAAAGCTCAGGTCGAACATGCATGAGGTCAGTGCGCGGAACGGCAGGCTTTTCGTGTTCGCGGATGTGGACTGCGGGTTGATGCCGAGTGAGGGGATCGAGGTGATTCGGCTCAACGAGTACTACGGGCCGTTGTCGCCGATCCTGCATACGGTGCCGATGCAGTTGCTCGCCTATCACGCCGCGCTCGCGCGGGGGACGGATATTGATAAGCCGAGGAATCTGGCCAAGTCGGTGACGGTGGAGTGAGGGTATATCGCGGAGGGCCGGGCTGTGGCAACTTCGAATAGTTTCACTAAACGCGACACACGAAATTTCACTTAACGCCCCTTGAAACTCCCGCAAACGACCGCCGGGCGGGGCTTAAGTGAAACTGTTCCAACGGTATTTCGGCACGGCCAAAGCGCGGGATGCCTCGGAAAAACTGTGTCCCGCCGCGCGCTACATTCAGCCCCCTTTCCATTCTTGACCAAGGAATAGCGCGTCAGCTCGAGACACGTCGGACTGATGGGGTCAGCACTTCGACCACCGACCATTCGACTGCATCAGCCGATGCAACTCTTTTGGCCATACCTTGCATGTAATTGCATTGCCCCTAGTGCGCAACGGCAGTATGGTTTCGGCCGAAGGGAAAAAGCGCAGTCGACTCATACCCTACCTTGCATCGCATGATGCGGGTTTCGCTATAGTGAGCTAAGAAACCCCTGTATTCCGGCAGGCATAGGTCTCGCACGGCCCCAGAGGGCACGAGCGCATATACTTTGACTGCCTCAGGATATACGCAACCTCTTGACGATGAACACCCCGCAGGGGGAGCACATGAAGCTTGAAGACCGAATCGCTCGTTCTATCAAACGACGGAAGAGTGTCGTCGTCCTGCGCGCGGAGGTCGCACCACTCGGCAGTGCCTCGCATGTAGGCCGAGTGCTCGCGAAAATGGTCCGTGACGGACGGCTGATACGTGTCAGCCAAGGTGTTTACTGCAAGACTCGTATCAACAAATTCACGAACGCATTGGCACCAGCAGCGCCATTCGAGATGGTTGCTGCTGAGGTCTTCAGAAAGCTGAACATTCAAGTGAGACCCGGCCAGCTCGCCCGTGAATACAATTCCGGGGCAACGACCCAAATCCCGATGGACCGCGTAGTCGGTACAGGGAGACGCCGGATATGTCGAAAAATACGGGTTGGAAGCAAAACGGTGAAATACGAAAAAAGTCTCGCCCGAGTGGATGTCTAACAGACAGTGTCGCAGGAGTCACAAGCCGACATTTGGGGAGACGCCCACTGCGACATTTATTTGCATGATGCGCTCTGATAGCTCATGCGCCGGCCTAAGCGTCACAGCGGCCAGATGGAGCAGCCCCCTCGCATGTGATGTGACTGGCGAGTCCTTCCAGTCCTTGCCATGCATGGACCGGAAAGAGCGCAAGTCAGCCCGCGCTCAAAGCATAGAGTTCGGCCCAAGAAGCGGGCCCAGAATACCAGCGCCTGAGGTTTGAACAAGCTCGGAACGCCTCCGCAGCCATGCGAGAAAGCCCTCCCGCAGAAAAGAGGAGCGAAAGATTCTTCGTTGCCTCCTCTATCACTGTAGCGCGCTTCTCGGCGTCCCGGAACGCGCCTGCTGCTATAAATAGGGCATGCATAAGCGCCATCAACCTGATGTCGCTGGTCGCAGCGCCCGCGACGCGAAAGAGAAAGTCGCGTACCACCTCCGCCAACTCTACATCCGCCTCTATGAGCGCAAGCAGAGCCACATCGGCGACACATCGAAGCTTGTTGTCCCAATCGACATCGTCCGCCGCCAACGTGAGCTCCCTAAGCCCATTCATTCCCGCTTCGTATATTTCAGACTCAACATGTATGACTTGTGAGGTTGCAACGAGTGCGCTCCATACTGGCGAGAACGGAGACTCAGCCAATCGCTCCCGGGCGTTCGATGTCTCTGCTGGGGTCAGCTTCGCCTCCTGACGATTGCGCATGTTCCCGCAAGGGCCAGCGGTGTGAAACGATGCGAAGTTCTGACTTAGACGCCTATTCACGAGCTCTTTTATTCGATTCTCCAGCTTATCGCTCAACACACCATCTGCAGCATTTCCGCCCACGGTAACGAGCAATTTGAATACGTTGTCCCATATGGCCTCTGCGGTGTTCAACGACGCCGCGTAGTAGGGGTCTACGTGGAGGTCCATAACCTCTGCGGCAACTCGCGTGGGCTGCAAATGTTCCGCGACCCATGACTCCAACGCCGGCATGATGAAATTTTGATTGCCATAGCCCTGCAAAATCACGCCAGCCTGCATCCGGGCGGCCATGCGCTTCCAATGGGGCTGTACTAGAGCTGCATCATCCAGTGTCTGTATCTCGGAAAGTGCCAACCTATTGAACAAAGCCGCTGCGGCGAATAAGTGAGCGCCGGCCATGTCTTCTTTACAGAGGCGTTCGATGCAATCCCGCGCCAACTGTACGAACCTAGGGTCGCTTGCACGGACAATCCCTATTTCCGCTAATCCAAGCAGTGTGTATGGGTCTCCAAGTTCCTTCAAGCTCTGAACGGCGAACCAGAGCTCGTCGTTCTCAACATGCTGAACTAGCCGCGACGGAGCCAAAATGATGTCGAAGAACCCCAAGCATGCGATACGCAAACCTTCAATGAGGTCACGCTCAATTAGCCGAGTTCGGTACGGAAGCAGGGTTTCGGCCGCATACTCCGGGAAGCCGAGACTCCTTTCTACGGGACCTAAAAGCGCAGCGTAGTACCTGGTGCTATCAGGCACGAGAGTGCTCAGCTCCGGGGGCCGCTCTCGCTCACCCCGTATCCTCAGCCATCTGGCTTTCACGCCGTTAATGCGCTCCTCGAGCAGTAGGTCGAAGTCCCTCTCCGCTAAGATATCGTTGCTTACGGAGGCAATGATGCGCTCGCCATCAGTAAATGTTGGACCAAGCTCGCTTACCGCTTGGCGTACTGCGGCCAGACGGGCAGCTTCATCCTTCATCAACCCAGCGAGCTCTGGGAACGGAAGTCCCATCCAAGTACCATCTTCGAGGAGCTCAGCCAGAATCGTTTCGCTTTCCAAACGCATGCGACAACCGTCGAATTCATTCAGCCCGTCCTCAGCCGTACGCCTTGCTGCTTGATATAGAGCACTGACCGTGAATGAATGCGTACCGAACTGCACCGCATGTTCGACGGTCTCGCTGACGAGGTCGCTCATCGAGGGTTCGTTCTGCAAGTAGTCGCGAATTCGGCTGGGAAGCAGCGCGACGAAGATGTGAAGTTGCTGCTTCGAGTCTGCGTCCAGTTCATCCTTCAGTGCCTTGAATGCATCCAACTGCACTTGGATAAGGGCGGTAATCCTTCCCAGAAGGTCACGATTTGCGTACACCGCAGGCTGCAGCAGCTCATCGTCTAGCAGTTCCTGGAACTTCATCCGGCGGTCACGTTGCCAAAACGTCGCCTTGAGTAACAAACCGGATATGGTTACAGCGGCCATCTCGAGGGCAGCGGCCCGAGGATTATTTTGACCGTTACCGACGGCTGTCCAGAGGGGCCTGCCAAGCCCGTCCAATGCCCACCTCGTGAGCGCAACGGCTCTGTCCGGAGCGACATCAGCTGTTTCCCACGAGCGAGCGATTGTGTCGACAAGAGCCGTGGAAATCGACTGAAGGAACTGACGGTCCTGAACGCTCCCAGTGTCAAGCGCACAGGCATGCGTTAGAGATTGACGAAGGGTCCGTACTTCATAACTCTCTCGAAGAAGACTGGAGCTGCCCACTCCACAGGCGTCAAGCATGCCAGCAAGCTCTCCGCCATCGACGTTGATATACGTCGCGCCTCTCAGGCGCAGGCGATGCCTCGCATGCGCGCCTTCCGCCGGGCTTAAAAAACCCTCCGAAATCATGGAGTCAATGACGTCAAGCGTCGAGTAAGTATGAATGAGCTTTCCGAGTTCATCCTCGAAACCGGGTATTCGGGTGAAATACCGGTCATCGATAACAAGATTCTCAACGGGATGTCCTGCCTGCAGAAAAGCTAGCAGCGTAGGCAGCGTTTCGGCCTCTCCGTCCCGAAGCGCTCTAAGCTTCTCGCTTCGTGGACGTTCCGCTATCAAACTGACTTTACCTGCCTCCAGCGCACGTCTAAGCGCCGAGCGCGCAGAATCAATTATCTCCACGAGACTTTCTCGCTCATCCGCCTCAGCCTCCAACTGCTCGTGGTCGTCTTTCAAACCAGGAGAACACCTGAGCGTAAGACCAGCCTGCGCTACCGCCTCTAAAGTGCCAGACCGATGCAAATAGCGAATGGCTACGTCGTCGACGTAGAACAGTGTGTCGTGCGATGCAGTTGGGAGTTGGGTTTTTGGCCCCGAATCCATCAAGGTAATCTTCGAGGCGGCATTCTCCGCAATCGCCTGAGCAATCTTTCCAGTTCGCAACAGCAAATCGATGTACGTCTGGCAGGAGACCACATAACCCTGATATTCCCTCAAGTTGGCCGGAGCCTCATTGAGCGAACCGACACGAAATACCGGAAACGCAGTAATGACGAAACCTTGGGTGGTTTTCGCGGACTCCAATAGCTGCGCCAATCTCGGTCCGACCTCCTGAATGAGCCAGTCTGGCGGTTGATAACCATCCTCGACGGTGCGGAGAGTCAAGCGTCGCAGCGCCGCAAGTATGCTGTGAGCAAGCTGCAACTCCGACGGCTGCCGAAATCGCATGTGGCGGCTCTCGACGAGAAGTAACTCCAGGGTGTCAGGCGCGATATGGACACGCTGAAAGAACTCCAACGCCCTATCGAACAGACCTAGTGTTGTGAGCGTCAGAATACTCGTGATATCGAAACCAATTGGGTCACAGTTAGCGAGCGTCGATTTCTCCAGTCTGGCGCCGAAGAAAGGAAGAACGACACGTTTACGTGCGTCGGTTTGCCTCTCGTTTGCTGAAGGAATAGCGCAATAGAGCCTGGCAATCGGCATTTTGAGCACCGATGCAATCAACTGTATTGGGGCCGTGCTCTTTTGCAGATGGTCCAACAAGCTTTCATTCCTCTTCTGTAGAGAGGGCAAAATCTCCTCGGTCAGTTCCCGAACTGGGATTCGCTTGATAACACCGGATGTGTCTGTCGCCGCTGCGTGATGCAGCCAAGCTGCACTGAGCTCATCCTCACGGCCCAAGGTCACCGCAGCGTTATAAGCCGCGACGAGTGCTGGCGCACTATCGGATGCCTTTTCCGCTGCAAGTCGAACAAGTTCAAATGCCTTCTCGGTGGGCACGTGCCCATCGTTGGCTAATTGGGCTAACAAGAGCAGCGTACGTGGAGAATGGTTATTCTTCCGCGGCCATTCTCGGTCGAATATTGTGGCGAAGTGCTCCCAGTCACCCGATTTGATTGCGATGTTGATATCGAGACCGACGTGACTTTCGGCATTTGGCTGCGCTACCAAAAGCTCGTCGTTCAGTGCACGCGCTTTTTTCCACTCACCGCACTGCAGGAGACTCCAGGCAAGCTGCGATTTCAACTCCAGGTCATTTCCGACCACGTCGTGCTCTGCTTCAAGGAACTCAACCATTTCTCTGGGGTCCAGATTCGTTCGGTGAGAAAGACATGCAACGACGATTCTAGCGTTTGGTAACGCACGCTCCAGTTGGTAAAGCTCCCGGGCCTTTGGCTCCAACGCGACGAAGTCTTGAACCTTCAGCAAGTGCTCAACGAGCAAATGGAGATTCACAATCGTTGGAGATTCTGTATAGATGCGCTCCAACCTGGGTCGAATATCCTCGCCCTCCGTCGCCGCGATTTCGGCCTCTAACTGAGCAGCATGGTCGGCAGAAAACACGCTTCGATTGGACTCTAATTCCTCGCGCGCACGAATCGCTTGACCATCGGATGCCAGCAACGCTTTTATTCTGACACTCGTCAGAGCACGAGGTTGTATCACACGGCTCAAGCCGCTGCGATGGCGTTCAAGGAAATCCAATAGCTTTGGGGCATCTTCTGGTCGACCTAAGATATCGAGCGCCAGAAAGAATCGAGCAACCCATTCGTCCTCAGAGAGCCCTCCGAGCGTCTCCCTGACATCAAGATAAGACATGAGAGATTCCTTGTCGGCTTGCCTGTCATATTGCCGTAGAACAGGGTACAGCTTAACCGCTTGCGACTTATCAACGGCCAGACGCGACAGTTCTTCCTCTGCTTGTAAACGCACCGCATCGTTTTTGCTTCTCAGAGCCAGCGACATTCTCGTGAAGAACGCAAATTCCGCCCTACGTTCGTTAATGGGGGCAATTTCAATCTCTGCCTTGCGGAGCAGCTCGATGCTGCCAGACCGCCAAACTTCACTGGCATCGTCTTCGTGCTGCGGCACGCTGCCAAGCATTAGACTGCCTTCGAGAGCCTGCTGACGGAGTTCAGCTGGCACGGTCATCGCTGCACGGTACATGCCCTCGATAAACAGCAAATCCGCGTACTGTCCGGCAAGAGGACGCGCCTTTTCGAGTACTTCAATTGCGGATTCCCATCTCCCAAGCTCACTGTAGGCGGTCGCAAGACTGCACCATCCGACCGGAGTAATGTCGCGAAACGTCGGTGCTGGTTCAAGGTTTTCATACCACGAGACTGCGGACTCGAACCCTTGACTCTTGGACAGCACGAAAATCATTGCGGCACGAGCATCGGGTGACAAGACATCCCGCAAAACCTGTAGCGCAGCGTCTCCTCGGCCATCGTTCGCCAGCAATATTGCCGAGACCACCGAAACGTCGCTTTTACAGTGGGTCTTGTCGACTAGGTCGAAGTAGGCAGTTGCCTCGCCGCGAGTTCCGTCTTCGCTAGACAAAATCTTCGTGGCCCAGAGGTAAACTTGTTGCTTCGCGCCATGGGATGCACCCGCCAAATCCCCACCGCGTACCCGTTCGGCCAGCGCGCGGATTCGCTGATTGGTCGCTGGTTCATACAATCGCACCTGAAGTATTTTGTCCAACTCCTGCTCGACCGCAGCGGTCGCGAGTGGCTCAACGGCCTGTCCTAGGTTACCCGCCACGTCCTGAGACAACGCGTTCAAGTGCTCGTGAACGCCGGCAATTCCCTGACTCAGCCCCTGCTGTACGCTCTCGACCTTCGCGCTGACGGTTTCGACCACGAGTTTGCTCTGGTCTTCAAACCGCGCCCGATATCCCGCAACCAGCCCATCGACCACGACATTTATCGCGCCGCCGGCCATTTCTCGCCGCTCCCCGGTCCGTGCCGAATACGACTGAGCGAGATTTTCGTGCAGCGACGCATCCTCTTGTCTTTGGAGACACTTCCCTTTCGCTACTTCGAAGAACGCCGCACGTACGTCACTTCCCGATAGCCATTCTCTTATGGCTGGCGTTTTGAGGTGGGGCGGAACGAAAAACGCTCGCTCCACAATCGCGACACGCTTGTTCAGTTCGGAGTCTTCAGTGGCCCCACCAAGCAACCGCCCGTACGTCTCAGAAAAAGACTTTTGCATCTCCGGGGTGAGGTCCGCCCCGCTCTCGTAGGCATCTCGCTCTGCCTTTAACACCGTGTAGCGCGCTAGGGCTTTAGGCTTGACGGCTTCCCACACCTTCCCGATTACCATCAACACTTTTGTGAAAAGGACTGAATGTGGCATTTTTTTGCTTCGATTATTGGGGGAGGGGGCAAAGGAGAAGTCTACGCCAGTTCGCTGCGACGCAAGTCGCCACGAAACGCAGTGTAAACCCAACCCACAACCAGTCGAACATACCGCGAGCCTAACCTAACTATACCTTACCAACTTATCAAGTCATCCTTTCCATCCAATGCCTTCGTCTTTTTGGCCGACCTGATGGCACCCGTCATTTCCAGATGCGACGAAATTGATTCAACAATATCAATCGTATAAAAAATAGGCACATCGAAAGGCGCACCTCGCATTAAGGTCCGACTTGAACGTCTTTCCAGATAAAAATCAAATGAGCCAATGTTAAAAAATGGAACTCCTTTCCGAAAATTTGGCAGAACAAAACCCCACTTGTAGTGAAATATCGACGGAATGACTCTGACGATGTACCCAGAGACATAGCCCCCCCCCAAGAGGAACCGCCCCATCGCGTCCAGAAGGCCATCCTCATACTCAACTTTCTGATGGAACCGCCAACCATCAAGGCCGCCTCTCCAGAACAAGCTGATTGCGAAATAGTATATTGACCTTGAATCAATACCCTTGCCACCCTCACCGTCGAACAATCCACTACCGAAACTAAATCGGCGATATGGTATCCTGTGTCGGAATGGATTGAGATTTACCGAGAGAACTCGAAGCAGCACTGGCGGAATCTGTCCTGGCCTTTGCATTGCGACGTCGGCAAAATAATCCTCACCATTTTTTGAGAATCGCGTCTCGCAACATGCGCAGAGCAAATATTGAGTGATTTGGCGTCCCAACTTGAAGGCGGCGCCCCCCGAATTCATCATTAGTCCGGCCGACTCTCGAGATGCCATAGCAGCAAGCCGCCGATAGACATGTTTGGGGATAAAATGACTATCTCGTAGAGGTTTCTCACGCCCACAAAGTGCGCATAGCTTAACTGTTGTCATCGATAAAAATAGCGGCCGAGGTTTCGAGCATAAGGGAGCTGACAGCGCTGCGTTCCCGTAATAGGGGTTGTCTCCTGTTACGGGAACGGTCATAGTTCCTTATGCTGCTGCAACATGCGTTGGTCTGCAAGCTATACTTCGGTAGCGCCTTGCCGCCTTGACACTCTAGCGGTTGGCCGTCATTTGCAATTGGGGCGGAGTGCTTTCCTTTGACGCGACCTGCTCCGCCAGCGAGGCGACGTCCGCCACGCTTGCTCGAGTCGAGTAGTCCGACCGACGCGGGAGTGACCTGCCCCCTGCAAACAGGGCCAGCCGGAGTCTAGTAAAGTTCGTTTTTGAACGGTCCCGGTTTTCAGTGCCAAAGGCAATGTTAGTCTTCGGCGTTCTGTTGGTCCGTCAGTTGGGCCTGCAGGCCCAACTGACGGACGTATTCGGCAGGCGGCACTTCACCGAGAGCCCTGTGAGGCCGACTCTCGTTGTATTCGACCCGCCATCGCTCAATCTGCTCCCTGGCGTCGGCCAGCGATGTGAACCAGTGCACGTTCAGGCATTCATCGCGTAGCGTGCCGTTGAATGACTCCACGAATGCGTTATCCGTTGGCTTGCCGGGCCGGCTGAAGGCAATCTCGACCTTGTGATGGTAAGCCCACAGGTCCATCACCTGACTCGTAAATTCCGAGCCGTTGTCACAAAACAGCGTGCGCGGCGCTCCGCGTTTGCTCCTCAATTCATCCAGTGCACGCACGACATCTGAAGCGCTCAGTCGCTGGCCAACATCGATGGCTAGTGCTTCGCGCGTAAAGACGTCGATGATGGTCAGCGCGCGGAACCTCTGGCCGTTCGAAAGCTGGTCGGCGACGAAGTCCAAACTCCACGCCTGATTTGCCGCCGTCGACTTTGCACGTGCCGGGCGGCTCATCTGTGCACGTCGCTTGCGATTTGGTCTGTAGCGCAGCGACAGCCCTTCCTCACGATACAAACGGTACAGCCGATTCTTGCTGATGAACGGTCCCGGAGCGATGCACCGTCTCGGGCGCATGTCGGCTCCACGGCCGCGCTACATATGAAGAATTCGGCGCGTGATTCGTTGAGCCACGTCAAGCCATCGAAGGAGCGTCAGCATAGAGTGGTTTCAGGGTTCGACCGGCTCTGAAGAACCATGCTCATGGAGAACAAGATGGCATCCCCGCACAAACTCGCAATCGCGATTGCGACGCTCGGCATGGTCAGTGCCGTTGCAATCGCCGGCACGCCGGCGGCCGCCGACAATGCAGCTCACGATGCCCATCATCCGAATAAGGCAGCCGCAAAAGCGCCGAACAAGTCAATCCGCGAGGCGGACGACCAGATGCAGGCCATGCGCGCCATGCATGAAAAGATGATGAACGCGAAGACGCCTCAAGAACGCGCCGCCCTGATGGACGAGCAAATGAAAGTCATGCAAAACGGCATGAGCATGATGGAGATGATGGGCGCTCGCTCGTCCGGTATGCCGATGTCGTCGCGGCACGAGAGTATGGAAATGCGCATGGATATGATGCAAATGATGATGCAGGCAATGATGGACCGTCAGGCTGCGCAAGAGCATCCGGCCGAGAAGTGAGACGATACGAAACGGGAGACAACCATGGATGACAGCTCGCATGGTGCCCGGCCGTTCTGGAAATCACGGTCAGCCATTGCACTCGTAGCATTCACTGCAATAGCGCTATTCCTCCTGCTTTCCGAACACCGCGCCCACTTCCTTGGCGTCTTGCCATATCTGCTGTTGCTCTCGTGCCCGCTGATGCATCTGTTCATGCACCACGGACACAGGAACGACGGGACGAAATCGACCGGCAGGCGCCCTCATTCGGGAGACGGTCATGACCAGCATCGGTGACGGTTACGGCCTGTGGAGCCTCGTAGCTATCAATTCTCTCGTCTTCATCATCTTCGCGTTCAGCTTCTTCAAGCCAGCGACAAAGCGGGACTGGCGAACGTTCGGTGGATTCTCCGCCTTCATCGTCGCGCTATTCGCAGAAATGTACGGGTTTCCGCTCACCGTCTACTTGCTATCGGGCTGGTTGCAGACGCGATTTCCGCACACGAATTTGCTATCCCACGATGCAGGGCACCTCTGGTGGACCTTGACCGGCAGGCACGGCGACCCGCATGGCGGACTTCCGCATCTTCTCAGCTTCTTCTTCATACTGGGCGGCTTCTACTTGCTGTCCACAGCGTGGCACGTACTGTATGAAGCTCAGCGTGGCAAGGAGCTGGCGACCACCGGACCCTACGCGAAAATCAGGCATCCTCAGTACGTCGGGTTCGTCGTAATCATGCTGGGTTTCCTGCTCCAATGGCCCACGCTCGTGACTTTGGCCATGTTCCCCATTCTCGTTTTCATGTACGTTCGACTAGCCATACAAGAGGAGCATGATTCGGAGGCGCGGTTCGGCACTGCGTGGCGTGAATACGCGGCACACACGCCGCGCTTCGTACCCAGCTTGTTTGGAAAACGCCCGGCTCAAGTGCATTGATTTCAGGCAGCTCACCCGTAGCTGGCACTGCCAAACTCGATCGCAATCTTCCGGGATGAGGAGGCTGCCATGAAACCCCTTCAAGACTGGCGCGACGCTTTCAGCCACGGTTGTGCTGTTCTATGTCCTATGCACACGGCCGTCACGTCAATATCGAACGCGCAGGGCGACGAGCCTCGATGGAAACGGAGCGGGTGAGCAAAGGAGCGTCAAATGAGCGGCCAACCCGGCGAAGACGAACTTCATCACCAAAGGATGTCCGGGCACTTGTCATCGGACGAACATCACGGTCGTGAGACGGACGAGCACGCCCCTTCCGCCGGGCATGGACACGACATGCATGCTCATCACCATGATGACCAGGACAAACACGTACGCTCCACGGATCCGCTTCGCGACCCCGTCTGCGGAATGACAGCGACCGATGAGTCACGCTTGCGCCGCGAACACAATGGCAAGTGGTACACGTTCTGCAGCCAGGCTTGCTTGACGAAATTCGAGGCTGCGCCGTCCAGGTACGTTGGGCCTTCGACCATCGAGCAGCCGCAAGCACTGCCCGAGGGCACCATTTACACGTGCCCGATGCACCCGGAAATTCGACAGGACCATCCCGGGCAATGCCCGAAGTGCGGCATGACGCTGGAACCGATTCTGCCCAGCGTCGACGAAGGCGAGAATCCGGAACTGGTCGATTTCCGACGCCGATTCTGGTGGACGTTGCCACTGACCGCGATCGTTTTCGTGCTGGCAATGTTTGGCCATCGCCTACGATTGATGGACGCCGGCACCGAAAGCTGGGGTGAGTTCATCCTCTCTACGCCGGTCGTCCTGTGGGCAGGCCTGCCGTTTTTCGAGCGGTGCGTGCGCTCATTCATGAACCGCAGCCCCAACATGTGGACGCTCATCGGGCTCGGGACAGGCGCGGCCTATATCTACAGTGTCATCGCCACCCTCTTCCCCGGCGTGTTTCCCGAAACGTACAGCGCGCACGGCCGGGTCGGCGTGTATTTCGAGGCGGCGGCAGTCATCATTTCGCTGACGCTTCTCGGGCAGTTGCTCGAACTGAAGGCCCGCTCGCAAACGTCCGCCGCCATCAAGGCACTCCTCGGGCTCGCACCCAAGACCGCGCGGCGCATCAACCCGGACGGTTCCGAAGCAGACATTCCGTTGTCCCATGTTCATGTGGGAGACCTGCTTCGCGTACGGCCGGGCGAGAAAGTCCCCGCGGACGGCGTGGTGACGGACGGCACGAGTTCGCTCGACGAGTCCATGATTACCGGCGAGCCCATTCCCGTCACGAAGCGCGTTGGCGACCACGTCATCGGCGCAACGATGAACGCGACAGGCAGTCTCGTCATCCGCTCGGAAAAGGTCGGCGCCCAGACCGTCCTGTCGCAAATCGTGCAGATGGTCGCGCAGGCGCAGCGCTCCCGTGCGCCCATGCAGCGCATGGCCGACAAGGTGGCCGGCGTGTTTGTCGTCGGGGTCGTCAGCGTCGCTCTCCTGACCTTCCTCGTGTGGGGCATCTTTGGGCCTGAGCCCAGTTGGGTGTTCGGTCTCATCAATGCGGTGGCGGTGCTCATCATTGCGTGCCCCTGCGCGCTGGGCCTTGCGACGCCCATGTCCATCATGGTCGCAAGCGGCAAAGGAGCCACGACCGGGATTCTCTTTCGCGATGCCGCCGCGATTGAAAATTTGCGCAAGGTCGACGTGCTCATTGTCGACAAGACGGGGACGCTGACCGAGGGGCGTCCTGCGTTCGAGCAGGCCGTAGGCACAAACGGATACACGACCGACGACGTGCTTCGCCTGGCGGCGAGTCTCGACCAAGGCAGCGAGCATCCGCTTGCCGCAGCCATCGTTGCGGCAGCCCGCGAGAAGAAGCTGACTTTGGACCGCACGGAAAATTTCGAATCCGCTACGGGTATCGGCGTGAGAGGAGTCGTCGCTGGCAGGCGACTTGCACTTGGCAACACCGCGCTGATGCAGACCGACGCCGTATCCGTCGAATCGCTGTCCAGGGAGGCGGACAGCCTGCGTGCGCAAGGCGCGAGCGTCATGTACTTGGCAGTCGATGGCAGTTTGGCCGGACTGCTGGCGGTCGCTGACCCGATAAAGGCGACCACGCCAGAGGCACTTTCGACATTGAAGGAGAACGGTATCCGAGTCGTGATGGCGACCGGTGACGGAGTGGTCACTGCCAAGGCCGTGGCCGGGAAACTCGGCGTCGACGAATTCCATGGCGAGGTGAAGCCTGCCGACAAGCTCGATCTGGTGACGCGGCTTCAGCAAGCTCGGCATGTCGTCGCGATGGCTGGCGACGGCATAAACGACGCCCCCGCGCTCGCCAAGGCCGATGTCGGCGTGGCCATGGGAACAGGCACGGATGTGGCAATGAGCAGCGCTCAGGTGACGCTCGTCAAGGGCGACTTGCGCGGTATCGCGCGTGCTCGAGCGCTGTCCGAGGCAACCGTCGCGAACATGAAACAGAATCTTGGCTTCGCGTTCGTTTACAACGCGCTCGGGGTCCCGTTGGCGGCCGGGGCACTTTACCCGTTCACGGGGCTGCTGCTGTCGCCGATGATCGCGGCATTGGCGATGAGCCTGAGCTCAGCCTCGGTCATCTCGAACGCGCTGAGATTGCGCAACGCCAAAATTTGAGCATGCGTGCGCCCCGCAAGCCGGTCACCATCCCCGCCCCGCCCACGCCCCCCCTACTTCGACAACTTCAGCTTCTTCGCCAACACAACCCCGCTCGACGGACTCACCAGCGAGATCGCATTGATATCCATATGCACCCTGGAGATCCGGGTCGTAATGTCCGTCGGCTCGTCGATACTCGGATCGGCATGCTCGACTTGCTCGGTCAGATAAGGCCGAACCAGCCGCCCGGAAAAGACGAGCGCGAAGTCGCCATGCGCTTGAGCGTACACGGCGGGCGAAATCCGCATCCGGCTGCGAACCGTGGTCTTTTTCCCATGCCCGGAATCGAGTTCGATGATGTCGATCTGCTGGATGTACCCTTTCGCCTTCGCTTCGGGGGCGATCACGAGCCCTCGCCCTCGCGGCCCCTTCGTGACCTTCCGGAGCAGGATGCCCGTCCGGTCGCCGTGCTCCGCGTCGAACAGGTCGACGTCCAGCGTCAACAGGTGCCGCTGCGACCGGTACCTCAGCCCGTACTGCACCGGCACCACGAACGTCACGTCGCGATCCAGGCCGACGGCCGCCAGGTCGGGATTCGGGGCATACCGGTCGGTTGCGTCGGAGACCAGGCCGCGAACCCGGTCGCTCAAGGAAGGCGGCGCGGGGCTGATGTGCAGCTTCTTCAGGGCATCCCGAATGGCAACCGCGTCGTCGCCGACGATCGGTCGTGCGGGCGACGCGTCGTGATCGGCAGCAGGCGCGACGTGCGTCGTGCCGTCGACGGCCTCCGCCTCTGCATGCGCCGCGACGGGCGCCAGGATCATCGTCAAAGCGACGACGCACGCGAAGCTCGAACGCCCCAACTTGGATTTCCGATGAAACACGAAGGCTCCTGATTTTCTTGCGGATCGGTCAACGACGAGCACTATAGGGTGGAATGATAGGCAACGCATCCATTGTTTGAAATTCACCGATGCCCTGAGCGCCCCTTCGCCGGTTCATTGTCAGCCCGAAAGCAGGCCAACGCCCGCTCATCCGCAACCTCACCCCTGCCGATCCTCCCGCCGATACTCCGCCGGCGCCTTCCCCACCAGCTTGCGAAAATCGCGCGTGAAATGCGCCTGGTCGAAATACCCCAACGCATGCGCCAGTTCCGCGAGATCGACCGCCTCGCCGCCGGCGAGCTTGTCCGCAGCCTCATGCAGACGATAACGACAGATCACCCACTTCGGTGTCACGCCCACATAGTCGGAAAAGAGCTGTTGCAGCGTGCGCTCGCTCACCCCCGCACGCTCGGCCAGATCGCGCACCTGCGTGAGCCCGATATCCTGCTGCAGCATCTGCAAAATGCCATGAATACGTTCGACCTGCGGGTCGGCCGGCGGCAGCACCCGCAACAGCAGCGCCTCCGCAGCCGCCACCATCCCGGCATCATCCTCGGCACCGAGCACGGCGTCCTCGGCTTGCGCGTCGCCGCAATCGAGCAGCGTCGACACCGGCAGCACCTTGTCGGTCGACAAATGCACCGGCTTGCCAAAGAACGCCCGAAACGCCCCCGGCCGGAACCGCAAGCCGATCACCCGCCCGGCCCCGGCCAACGTCGTCTCGAACGCCCCCGACACCACACCGAAAATCCCCGTCTGCCGCCGGTCGAACACCAGATTCACGCACGGATACGGCAGCGTGCGCTGCACATACGGCGGCTGGTCGCGCAGATCCCATTCGACGATCCAGTGGTGATCCAGCACCCCGGCCAGATCGGCACACGGGTAATAGCGATTCAGGCGGAAGCGCTGATTGAAGGCTTTCGGGCCGACGACGCCTTTGGGCGTCTCGGTCACGTTACGCAAGTCGGCCATGGTGACGAACCGTTGAGGTGACTGCGTGATGATGCACCGCCGCAGCGGATTTTTCCAAGACGAAGCCGCGCGGCCGTCCTATATTGGGCGGCCTGTCCCGAATGCACACCGGAGCCCACGATGCCGCAAGACCGCCACTTGACCCTGTTCCACTCCCCGCGCAGCCGCTCGGCCGGCGCGCGGATGCTGCTCGAGGAACTGGGCGCCGACTACGAACTGCACGCGTTCGATCTCTCCACCGGCAAACATCACGAAGCCGAATACCTCGCCATCAACCCGCTGGGCAAGGTGCCCGCGCTGCGCCACGGCGACGCGATCGTGACCGAGCAGGCCGCCGTCTACCTGTACGCGGCGGAACTGTATCCGGAAGCCGGCCTGTCGCCGGCACCGGGCGACGCGCTGCGCGGCCCGTATCTGCGCTGGATGACCTTCTATGGTTCGTGCTTCGAGCCGGCCATCGTCGACCGCTCGATGAATCGTCCGCCCGCGGCCTACTCCACGTCGCCCTACGGCGACTTCGATACCGTCATCAACGCGATCGACGCGCAACTGGCAAAGGGGCCCTACCTGCTGGGCGAGCGCTTCACGGCGGTCGACGTGCTGTGGGGCTCGGCACTGAACTGGACGACGATGTTCAAGCTCGTACCCGAAACGCCGCTCATTCGCGCGTACATCGATCGCGTGCTGGCGCGCCCGGCGATTCAGCGTGCGCAGGCGGCGGATGCGGCGCTGGCAGCGGAGCAGGACAAAGCCAAGGCGGCAGCCGCATCAATGAAGTAATCACGTGCAGGGCGGACCCTGGCACAGGTTCCGCCCGCCGCTTCCGGACGCTGACAAACCAGCGCACCGCACCGCTCAGAACATCGTATGCAGCCCGACCCGCGCCACGGCCTGACTCGCTGAACTCGACGCCCCGTTCGGATCGAGCACGCCGTTGATCTGCGCGTTCGCGCCGCTGTTCGCGCGTTGATAATCGGCGGACACATAGACCATCGTCCGCTTCGTGAACAGGTATTGAAGCGCGACGCTGACCTGATGCGCATGGTTGTCGTTCACGGCTTCGTTGCCCTTCATGTACATGTACTTCGCGCCGAGAAAGACGTCCGGCCTGATCCGCCACACGCCGCCGGCCTCGGCCATCCACACGCCGGCATCGTTGAACGAATTGTGCACGGTGGTCAGCAGCGCCTTCGCGCTCACCGCACCGAAGTCGTAGTGCATCCCGACGCCCCAGTTGCGTACGCTGGTCGACGGCGCGCCGGGCGCCGGGCCGTACTTCTCGTTCGTATATGCGGCACCGATGCCGAACGCGCCGACTTCGTAGTTCAAGCCCGCGCTCACGGCATTGTCCGCGCCGATGGAACCGGCCACGCCGCCGAACGCATACATCACACCGCCCGACAACCCCGCGACCGTCGGCGAACTGTATTTGACCGAATTCGCGACCGGCTTGCTGCCTGCCGTGCGGTCCCAGTCGAACGCACCGGTCGGATTACCGGGCAGCGCGAGACGCTGGAACGGGCCGTTCCGGAATCCGTACAGCCCCGTGATGTCCATCGAAATCGCGTTCCCCTTCGCAAACAGGGAATCCACCATGAAGTCGTACTGATTCCCGAGCCTGACGCTGCCGAACCGGTCGCTCTCGATGCCCACGTATGCATTACGTCCGAAGATCCCGGTCCCGATGATGCTGCCGTTCGCCATCGAGAACTGGTTCACGAGCGCGAACGTCGCGTGGTATCCGCCGCCGAGATCTTCCGTGCCGCGAAAGCCGAACAGGTTCGGCGTGAAGATGCCGTCGTCGAACTTGACGTTCTTCCCGCCGCCCTCGTTGCTGACATACGAGATGCCGCTGTCGATCAGACCGAACATGGTCACGCTGCTCTGTGCATACGCACCCTGCGCGATGGCCAGCATCGCGAATACTCCAAACCTGAGCTTCATTGCGTCTCCGTCTTTTTTGAAATTCGAGCCGGTCGCCCGCTACGTCGCGAACAATCCGCCCATGCTTCGTGAAACAACACCTTCCCCCATCCGGATCAGGCTTTCATCCGGGCCGGCATAATGAAATTCATTTAGTTTTACTTATTGGCCAGAACGAATGAAATCCCGCGCACTTCCGATTTCATCCAGCCTGATGCGATCGGCCCGTCCGCCGATTCAGGCGCTCCGGCAAATCACCCACGCCGCCGCATCCACCTCGACGGCCACGGCTTCCAGCCCGGCACCCGAACACGGCCCGTCGATACACACACCGTCGTCGAACCGGAACAGCGCACTGTGATGCGCGCACATCAGCACCTGAGATCGATAACAGGAAACGCTACCCGGCACGAAATCGAGCGGAACCGAGAAATGCGGGCAACGATTCACGTAAGCCCACACCTGCGCCCCACGCCGCACGACGATGACGGGACGTCCGATGCACGCCTCATCGACGACCCGCGCGCCACCATCCGGCACATCGGCGAAGCGACAGAGTTGCGTGGCACCCATGATTCACGCTCTCCGCTCGGGATTGCCGAGGCTCCAGTCCCACGGACGCACCTCGACCCGCGAGAACAGCCCTTCCTTCACATACGGATCGTTGCCGACGAACTGCATCACCGCATCGATGTCGTCCGCCTCGACGACGAGCAGCGTGCCGTTCATCGCGTCGCCCTGCGGATCGAGCGTCGGCCCGCCGAGCCGCACATACACGCCGTGCTGCGCGGCGGAACGCAGGTAAGTCCGATGCGTAGCCCGCACGCGGTCGCGCACCTCGCGCATGCCGGGCTGGTCCGTCGCGAACACCGCAAAGAATCGCGCCATGTCGGTCAGCTCCGGTCGAGCACGAAGTCATACGTCGCCTCGCGATACGGGCCGCTCAACCCGACCCGACGCGCGAGCTCATCACCCGCCGCACGCGGGCGATAGGCGACCATCAGCGACGGCTTCACGCCGAAGACGGCATCCGACTGCAGATACGCGTCATCCTCGTCGAACAGATGCGTGACGAGCTTGCGATAGCCCGGCGCATCGATCATGAAATGCAGATGCGCAGGCCGCCACGGATGGCGCCCGGTGGCGTCGAGCATCTTCCCGACCGGGCCGTCGGTCGGAATCGGATAGCTGACCGGCAGGATCGTCGTGATCGCGTAGCGGCCTTCGGCATCGGTCCGGTAGCGGCCGCGCAGGTTGCCGTGCGGCTGCGCCTTGTCCTGCCCGGAATACATGCCGTTTTCGGCGGTCTGCCACACGTCGAGCACGGCGTCCCGCACCGGCGCGCCGTCGGTAGTGAGCACGCGGCCATGCACGACGACCGGCGTGCCGGGCGTGAACGCCATGTTCTCGCCATACGCGCGCTCGGGCATGCCCTCGATGTAGAACGGGCCGAACACGGTCGTTTCCGTCGCACCGGTGGCGAAGCGATGGTTGATCGCATCGACCAGCATCGACACGCCGAGCGTGTCCGACAGCAGGATGAATTCCTGGCGCACGACGTCGTCGCACATCTGCCCGGTTTCGGTCAGGAAGCGAATCGCGGCCATCCACTCGGCCTCGGTCAGCTCCGTTTCGCGGACGAACGCATGCAGGTGCCGCACGAGGCTCTGCATCAGCACGCGCAAGCGCGGGTTCGGCGTACCGTCGAAGCTGGCGACGACCTGCTCGGTCAGCCGAGTGTCGCCGTCATCATGATGATCATTCGTCACGTTCGTCTCCTTTGTATGCAGCCGGCCGCTCAATGCGGCTCGCGCCCTTCCCACGCATGCTGAAGCAATTCGCGGATCGGCGCGCGTTCGATCGGCCGCGGATTCGCGTACGGATTCCGGCAGGCGAGGTCGGCGGCTTCGTCGAGGCCCGCTTCCGGCATTCCGATGTCGGCCAGCGCCGCCGACAAGCCCAGTTGCCGATTCAACCCGAACAGCAGCGGGCCGGCGTCGGCCGCGTCGGTGCCGCCCAGCGCCCGCGCGACACGGCGCAGCGCGTCGGGTGCCGCCGCATGGTTGTAGTGCGCGGTATGCGGCAGCATCGCGGCGTGCGTCTGTGCGTGCGGCAGGTTGAAGGTGCCGCCGAGCGTATGACAGAGCTTGTGATGCAGCGCCATGCCGACCGCACCCAGGCACGTGCCGGCGAGCCATGCGCCATATAACGCGCGGCTGCGCATCTCGCGGTCGTCGGGCGCGCGCACGATCGCGGGCAGCGCTTCGCCGAGCGCACGAATCGACTCCTCGGCCATCAGGCTGATCACCGGGTTCGCATCTTCCGCGTAGAGCGCCTCGACCGCATGCGCCATCGCATTGACGCCCGACGCCGCGGAAATCCCCGGCGGCAGCGACAGCGTCAGGGACGGGTCATACAGCACCGTACGCGGCAGCACGCGCGCATCGCGTCCGGTGCGCTTGAGCCGGCCTTCCGTGAGGCCGAAGATCGGCGTCATCTCCGAGCCCGCGTAAGTCGTCGGCACGGCGAGGATCGGCAGCGACGACTCGAGCGCAATCGCCTTGCCGAGCCCGATCGTCGAGCCGCCGCCGATCGCGATGCAGCAGTCCGCGCCCAGCTCGGCGGCCCTCTCGCGCGCGGCCCGCGCCACCTCGACCGGCACGTGCATCACGGCCTGCGCGCACACGCCGGCCGCACGCGCGCCGAGCACGTCCCGGACGCGTTCGGCGAGCGGCTGCTGCTCAGGCGTCGACAGAATCAGCGCCCGCTGCGCGCCGAGCGCGGACAACTCGTCCGGCAGCCGTTCGAGCGCGCCCCATTCGAACACGACGCGGGACGGCGTTCCCTGATAGACGAAGCGCTCCATCTCGGCCTCAGCGCTTGAAGTGCGGCGGCACCTTGCCGTCGACGTTGACCCACACCGAGCGCGCTTCCGTATAGTCGTGCATCGCCTCGAAACCCATCTCGCGGCCGTAGCCCGACTTGCCGATACCGCCGAACGGGCTGCCCGGATTGACGCGCTTGTAGCAGTTGATCCAGCACATGCCCGCGTCGATCCGCGACGCCATCCTGTGCGCGCGGGAGAGATCGTTGGTCCAGAGTCCGCTGCCGAGCCCGTATTCGGTCGCGTTGGCGATCGCCAGCGCTTCCTCGTCGCTGCCGAAGCGCAGCACGGTGACGAACGGGCCGAACACTTCCTCCTGCGCGACGCGATCGGCGGCGCTCTTCGCCTCGATGACGGTCGGGCGCACGTAGTAGCCGTTCGCGAGTGCCGCGTCCTGCGGCGCGCCGCCGCCGGCGAGCACGCGGCCGCCCTGCTCGCGCGCGACGTCGACGAACGACAGCACGCGGTCGAGGTGCTGCTTCGACGTCAGCGGGCCCATCTCGGTGTCCGGGTCCAGCGGGTTGCCGACGCGGATCGACGACGCCAGCGACACGAAGCGCTCGAGGAATTCGTCGGCGATGCGTTCATGCAGGACGAGACGCGAACCCGCGATGCACGCCTGCCCCTGGTTGTGGAAGATCGCCCACGCGGCGCCGTTGATGGCGGCGTCGAGGTTCGCGTCGTCGAACACGATGTTCGCGCCCTTGCCGCCGAGTTCCAGCTGCACGCGCTTCAGGTTGCCCTGCGAGGCCTCGACGATCCGGCGGCCCGTCGCCGTCGAACCGGTGAACGCGATCTTCCCGACACCGGGGTGTTCGGCGAGACGCTGACCAGCCGTATGACCGTAGCCGGGAACGATATTGACGACGCCTTCGGGAAACCCGACTTCCGCCATCAGTTCGACGATCCGCAGCGTCGACAGCGGCGTGATTTCCGACGGCTTGAGCACCACCGTATTGCCTGCCGCCAGCGCCGGACCCATCTTCCAGCTCGTGAACATCAGCGGGAAATTCCACGGCACGATCTGGCCGACGACGCCGATCGGCGCGCGCTGCACGTAGTTCAGGAAGCCGGTTTCGACCGGAATCACCGAGCCCTGCAGCTTGTCGGCCATGCCGCCGAAGTAGCGGAAGCAGCCGGCCGTGCGCGGCACGTCGAGCGCGCGCGAATCGCGGATCGGGTGGCCGGTGTCCAGCGATTCGAGCTGCGCGAGTTCCTCCGCGTTGGCTTCGATCGCGTCGGCGAGGCGCAGCAGCAGCCGGCCGCGCTCGGCCGCCGGCATCGCCGACCACTTCGGGAATGCGCGGGTGGCGGCTTCGACCGCCAGGTCCACGTCCGCCGCGGTGGCGGCGGCGATCTTCGCGATCAGCGAGCCGTCGTGCGGATTGAGCACGTCGATCGTGCCGCGCTCGACGGCGTCGACGAAACGGCCGTCGATGAAGAGTTGGGTTTGCATGAATCGTCCTCGATGGTGTGCTTGTGCGAGCCGACGCGGCTCAGAACTCGATCGGATACGGCGCCAGCTCGCCGCTCTCGTATCGCTGCGGAAGGTCCGGCGTCGCGTTTTCCCAGACCAGCAGCATCGAACGCTTCGTCGAGTAGCCCTGATGCCGGATGTCGGCGGGCATCGCGCAGATGTCGCCGGCCCGCATCGTGACGCGCGCGCGCGGTGCGCCGGTGTTCTTGTCGCCGATGTCCCACACGATTTCGTCGGACAGTTGCAGGAACCATTCGACGCGGTCGTTGCCGTGGAATACCGGCAGGATGAATTCCTCGGTGGTCGGGCAGAACAGGCTGCGCCCGCACACGGACGTGACCGACGGATTCCACGTCACGTCCGAACGCGACAGGTACTTGAACAGGTTGAACGCGTGCAGCTCGCCTTCGAAGCCCGGCTTCACGTGCACTTCCGGCTCGTCCTGGCCGACGTCGCGGAACGCGCGGTTCACCGGCAGATCGTCGCGCAGCGGCGAGTCGCCTTCGAGGCCCGGCATGCGGCGCGTCGCGATGCGCGTGCGTTCGATCGCCGAGCCGTTCTCGCCGTGCTTGCGCCCGAACGCCGTGCCGGTTTCCTCCGGCGCCGCGAACGGATCGAAGCCTTCGTTGGTCCAGTCGTGCAGCATCGCCTTGAAGGTCGCCATGATCGTCGGCGTTTCGAACGTCTCGGTGTAGTCGACGCCGGCTTCCTTCAGGATCCCGTTGAACGTGCCCGCATAGACGTCGACCTTGCCGTAGTGATTGCGCGTGCCGAACACGTGATCGAAATTCACCCAGCCGTAGAAGAAGCCCCACGCGACGTCGCGCATCATCGCGCGCAGGAATGCGTCCGCGGGGATCGCGTGCGTGCGGGTCTGGCCTTTCGCCGGCCAGCTGATTTTCACGAAATACTCGTCGCGCTGGAACGCGAATTCACCGAGGTGGAAGCGGCGGTAACCGGTGACGGCATCAGCTTGCGTGGCCTGTACCAGATCGGCGGCGAAGCCTGCGGAAAGATCGAGGGTCTCGAGGGTGGCCATAACGTGTCTCCTGGAATATTTGATCGGGGCGCCCGGATGGATCAGTGCAGGCAGATGTCGGCCCACTTCTCGACGGACAGCTCGCCGAGCACGGTCTGCACGAGCGCGACGCCCGGCTTGCTGGCGGCGAAGCGATACGCGCAGCCGGCGGGCAGCAGTGCCTGATGCCCCTTGCGCAGGACGACGTAGCCCATCTCGCGGCCCGCCGGCTGCGTGCCGGCGCTCACGGTGCCGCGGCCGGTGGCCGGCGGGTTGTCGAGCTTGATGAATTCGATGCGGACTTCGCCATCCATCTGGATCGCGAACTCGTCGTGCGCGCACGCGAACCACGGCGACTGGCCGTCGGTGCGCAGCACTTCGATCACGTATTCGAGGTTCTTGCCGGCGACGACCTTCTCGTAGGGCGCCGACTTCGATGCGATCTCGAAGACGTTCGAGAACGCGTAGTGTTTTGCGCTGCCGCTGGTGATTTCGATCTCGCCCTTGGTATGGCTGTCGAGCGCGCCAAAGACGGTGTGGAATGCCGTGTCGGTCATTGCTGTCTCCTGAGTTGAACCGCTTGTTGGATTCAACTTTAGGGGCGACGCCGCCCGTCAACAAGGCAACGGAGCGCGACTACGGCATTTGCGTTTCGCGAATAATCGCTGCGCTCAACGAACCCAGCCGCGCTCCAGCAGCGGACGATCCCACGGCGACTCGTCGCCGATGTATTCGACGAGGAATTCGACCAGCGCCTTCACCTTCAACGCCTGTCGCTGCGTTGCGGGATAAACGGCGGCGAAGCTCAGCGGCGCGATCTGGAAGTCGGTGAGGATGGGCACCAGCCGGCCCGCGACGAGCGCGTCGCTCGCGACCAGCGTGGGCAGGCACACGACGCCGCCGCCCGTCAGCGCGTACTCGCGCAGCAAGTGCACGGAGTTCGAGCGGATCATGCCCGGCAGTTCCATTTCGACGACCTCGTCGCCGCGCGTCAGCGTCCAGCGGTTACGTGATGGATAACCCGAATACAGCGCCGTGGTGTGCTGCAGCAATTCGCGCGGATGTTGTGGCGCACCATGCGCATCGAGGTAGGCCGGCGACGCGCAGAACAGGCGTCGGACCACGAACAGGCGCCGCTCGATCAGCGACTCGGATATCGGCGGAAAGATCTGGAACGCGATGTCGAACCCTTCTTCGACAGGGTCCACGACACGGTCATTGACGATGATGTCGAGCTGGATGCCCGGATAGCGGCGATTGAATTCGGCGAGCGGCACGCCGAAGTGATCGAGCGCGAAGCCGGGCAGCATCTGGATGCGCAGCCGCCCGGTCGGCGTCGCGCGCAGCTCGCGCATCTGGTCGGTCAGCTCGTTGACGCGCCCCACGACCTCCGCGCATTCGCGATAGAAGGTCTCGCCCACTTCGGACAGCCGCACGTGGCGCGTGCTGCGATGGAACAGCGGCGCGTTGACGAACTTCTCCAGCTGCTGGATGCGGTTCGTCACGACCGAACTGGTGACCCCAAGCTGCCGCGCCGCTTCCGCGAAGCTGCTCGCCTCCGCGACCCTGACGAATGCCTCGATGCTCAGAAACCGGTCCATGCCGCACCTTTCCCGAAAGCCAAACCGGCAGTCTAACCGCACCTGCCGGCCGGGTGGATCATGCGGAACGCGTCACACTGTCACCTGACGGGTGTCAATCCCGCCGGCCGCCGACCACCGGGAATAGGTACGGCCGTGCGGCACGTTACGGCTGCTTGCCCGCCGACAGCTCCGGCTGCACGCCCACGCGGCGCTGCAGCACGGCCGGGGCCGTCTCCCGCAGCAGCAGGCTGACCACGATGCCGAGCAGCACCGCCCCCATCGGCAGCCACAGAATGTTCTGGATCCCGAAGTGCGCGGCAACGTAGCCGCCCATCGCCGGCGCGATGCCGCCGCCGAAGATCTCGCCGCAACCGACCACCACGCCGATCGACGTCGACACGAGGCCGACGGGCGCGGCTTCGGTCGCGACGGGGCCCGACAGCAGCGACACCAGCCCGAGCGTGAAGAACGACGCGACGAACAGGACAACGAACAGTATGACCGGTTGCGGGCCGAGGCCACGGAAGATGTAGAGCATCACCGCCGTGCCGGCGAAGCCCGCGATGCTCGCGAGGCGGCGGCCCACCACGTCGGACAGGCCCGGCAGCCCGAACTGCCCGAGAAAGCCGCCGAAGCCGATCGCCGACACCACGAGGCCCATCTTCTGCGTGCCGAGCGCAAGGTAATCCGTCAGGTACAGCGGCAGCAGCGCGCCGAGCACGAACACGCCGGTCATCGCGCAACACAGCGCGGCCATCGCGACGAGGATGTTGCGGCTCTTGAGCACATGGCCGAGCGATGCCGGCGCGTGCTCCGACACGACCTCCTTCGTGCGCTTCGGTTCGCGGATCACGAAGAACATGATCGCGCCGAGGATCAGCCCGGGAATCGCCACGAGCGCGAACACCCAGCGCCACGACACGACGTTGAGCAGTTGGGTCGCGATGATCGGCGACAGCGCCAGCCCGAACAGCGCGAAGCCGCTTTGCTGCAGCCCGAGGTTCAGGCCGCGCCGCCGCGGGTGCGACGCGTCGGCGGTGGCCGCGAAGCTGGTCGGGCAGAACGAACCTTCGGCGACGCCCATCAGCCCGCGGATCGCGATCAGGCCGAGCAAGCCGCCCGCGAGGCCCGAGAAGCCGGACAGCAGCGAGAACACGATGATGGCGGGGATCAGGACCTTGCGGCGGCCGATCTTGTCGGAGATGCCGCCCATCAGCGCCGCGAAGATACCCCACGACAGGCCGAGCACGCCGATGCAGTTGCCGACGTCCTGCGCGCTCAGGTGCAGGTCCTTCATGATCGAAGGGAACAGCGGCGCGATCAGCCAGCGGTCGAGGCCGACCAGGCCGAAGCCGAGCGCCAGCAGCGTCACCGCCTTCCACTCATAGGAGGTATCCCACTCGTTTGCTTTCATGTCTGTCTCCGTGGATCGGTCCGCTTGCGCGCGCCGGGGCGTCCGCGCATCAGCCAGGTCCGTTGTCTTGGGTGTGCGACGCGACGTGAGTCGCGAGGAAGTGGCGGCCGCCTGTCCGGCTTCTTTCCGGTTGCAGGCGTCGAATTCAATCAGCCGACGCCCGAACGATAGGTGCGCGGATGCAGATCGGGTATGGAACAACCGGCGAACGCGCCATTCGCGAAACGCAAATAATCGGGCGCGGCAGGCGGGGAAGGTCGAAGGAGAAGCGCCGCGGAAGGGGGCGCGGCGCCGAAGCGGCGCTTGGTTGAGGGTTACGGGGGAATCCCTCATAGACATCAGCGATGCCCGCACGCGACGCCGCTTGCGCGACCGATGAACGCGGTTCGGCGCACCGCCCGGCCGCGCGCTGATCAGGAGGCGGCGAATGACAAGACCGGCAACCGGCCGATGTGCTCCGAGCGGGCACGAAGCAATCCATCCATACGTTTTTCGTCAACGCAATACGCCGCCATTTTCTTCGATATCAGACGGATCTGATCCCCAAAGACCGTTAATCGATTTTATTTAAATAAAACAGCCCACACGACAACCACACAATCTGACAGAACACCTTGCACCCGCCCTTTTCGCCGATCAATACAAGACTTTTAAAAACCATCCAAATCGCCGAAAAAGAAAAATACCGTTTCGAACCAACCATCTAGACACACAAAAACAAAAATACATTTATCAATACCGGCAAGCTTGATATTCTCGACGCGAATTTTCGAGCCGATTTCCTTAATTCAAACAGGACCACATTTCAAACAAATCCCAATCAATAACAAAGCAATGAGATTATGGCGATGTCGATAGCAAGAACATTTCGGGAATTTGCGACCAGTCTGACCGACGGGAGCACGCGCCCCGTCGATCTCCATTTCGGCCGGGCGCAGCGCGCGGTCGGCCACTTGCTTGCGCTCCATCACGCCGATATCCGCGAAGGCCTGATGTCCGGCATCGACGGCGAACTGACCTGCGTGTCGAGCCACGATCATCTGTCACCGACGCTGTTTCTCGGCCTGCCCGTATCGGTCCGGCTGACGACCGACCGCGGCAGTACGCGTGCGATCAATGCGATCGTGCGCGAAGTGCGAACCGGTCAATCCGACGGCGAACTGACCGTCTATCAATTGCACGTGTGTGACGCGCTGTCGTTGATGGACCGTCGCACCAACGCCCGCGTATTCCGATCGCGCCACGTGACGGAGATTCTCGCGACGCTGATGAACGAGTGGAAACTGCGCAGCCACGCACTCGCGCGCGCATTCGATTTCGACCTGTCCGGATTGCAGGCCGATCGCTATCCGGTGCGCGAACTCACGCGGCAGGTCAACGAGTCGGACGCTCGTTTCATCCGGCGTCTGCTGCGTCGGGAAGGCATCACGGTCTTCGCAAAGGCCGAGCCGGCCGGAAGCACGCGCGGCATGAACGACGCGTGGCCGGTTCATACGCTCGTGTTTTGCGACGACCCGCATCGCCTGAAGGAAGCGCCGGCCGGTACGCTGCGGCTTCACCCGCGCGACGCCGGAACCGAACAACGCGACACGGTGACGCTTTTTGCGCACTGCCAGAGCGTGTCTCCCGGCCAGGTCCGCCGCGCGTCCTGGGACTACAAGCCAGCTCGTGCGGACGACTCCAGCGCTGTCACGGACCTTGACCAGGGCGAGGCCGGGAACGACCTTGCGCGCCTGCTGACCGACGTCGCGATCGACATCCCGCACGTCGGCGACTCATGGCGCGATCACGATCGCATCACGCGCGACCGGATACTGGCGCATCAGTTCGAAGCCGAGCGTTACGACGGAATCAGCAGCGTACGCGACCTGCCCGTCGGCCACTGGTTCACGCTGACGGGCGACCCGGAGCTGGACATGCGGCCGGCCGACCGTCGCCAGTTTGTCGTCACGTCGGTTCGGCACGATATCTGGAACAACCTGCCGAAGCCGCTCGCGGGCCGTGCGCACACGTTGTTCGCGGCGAGCCGGAACCTCGCGCAAACGGCTGCGCCGGCACCTGTCGATCTGCCGGAGCAAACCGACACGCGCTATGAAAACCGTTTCACGTGCGTGCGACGCGGCGTGCCGCTCAAGCCCGCCTATGATCCGAAGATCGATGTACCGCCGGTTCACCTGCTGACCGGCACGATCGTCGGCGCCCAGGGCGAGGAAGTGTTTTGCGACGAGGCCGGCCGCGTGCGCGTGCTGATCCACGGGCACGATCCGGCCGATCATGCACACGCGCAAGGCGCCGGAACGAACGGCCGGGCCGGCGACAGTGCGCCGATTCGCGTCGGAACAAGCCTCGCGGGCGGCAACTTCGGCGCGCTCTTCCTGCCGCGCGTCGGTATGGAAGTGCTGCTGGGATGTCTGTCCGGTGACCCGGACCGGCTGGTCATCATCGGAGTACTGAGCAACGGCGCGAACCCGCCCGTGACGTTCACCCATACGGGCGCGCTCCCCGGCAACCGCTTCCTGTCGGGCATCAAGACCAAGGAAATCAACGGCCGGCGCTACAACCAGCTTCGTCTCGACGATACGCCGTCGCAAATCTCGGCGCAGCTGGCGAGCGAACACGCGCATACCCAACTGAATCTCGGCTATCTGACGCAGCCGCGCGAAAACGGACACGGGAAGGATCGCGGCGAAGGTGCCGAGCTGCGCACCGACGCCGCCGCGGCACTGCGCGCGGCGCAGGGCATCCTGTTGTCGACCTATGCGCGCGCACGGGCCACGGGCGGTCAGCTCGATCGAGACGAACTGATTCGGCTGCTCGACGAATGCACGGCGCTGTTCAAATCGCTCGGCGACTATGCCGGCGAGCATGGCGGACAGTCGGCCGATACCGCCGGTCAGGACAACGTCGCTGATGCGTTCCGCAACTGGACGCCTGACGGTGCACGGCCCGGTGCGACCGGCGATGCGCCCGCGTTGATCGCGTTCGGCGCGCAGTCGGGGTCGCTCAACGTCACGCCCAGGACGCACGTCATGTATGCGGGCGAGAACATCGATCAGATCGCGCAGCAACACGTTCAGGTCAGCAGCGGCGAGCGCATCAAGCTGCATGCCGGTCGTGGCGTTGCGATGTTCGCGCACGGCGACGGCGTGTCGGCGATCGCGAATCACGGGAAGGTCACGATTCAATCGCAGCACGACGATACGCAGGTCGATTCGGCGAAGAACCTTCAGTTGACGGCCAGTGGCGGAAACCTCGTCGGCACGGCGAGCGATGAAGTCGTGTTCGTCACGTCCGGTGGCGCGTATCTCAAGCTGCGCGGCGGGGATATCGAGCTGGGATGTCCGGGGACATTCACGGTGAAGTCAGCGGGGCATGTGTGGGACGGGCCTGCGAGCATGAGTGCGGACATGCCGAAGTTTGGTCAGGACACGCTTGGCCGCGTACCTAGGTTGGTCCGATCCACCGACGGCAACGCGGCTGCGGGATTCGAGGGCGAGGTCAAAAGGCCGTCCGGACCGCTATCCAACTTGTCGAGCGATGCGGCCGGCCAACTTCCGGCCGTCGATGCTGACCAGTTCGAGAGACTGGCGGTGCAGTTCATCAAAAACAATACATAGGATCGCGAAGGAATCTGCATGACTGATTCATTTCTTGACCCGCCGCTGATGGCGACTGCTCATCGCGACCAACCTGCGGTGAAAGTCGATGCTGACGACGTAGCTATGTCGCGGCCGGCACCGCCGCCGATCGTCGTCGGCCGGGGCGAAGGCGTGACGATGTTCGCGAAGAACACGCCACTCATCTGCATCAAGCAATTGCCCTTGCCCGGTATCGTGATCTTCGTGCATGGGGTGAATTCCGAAGGCGAATGGTTCGAGGCGTCGGAGGATGGGCTGTGCAAAGGCCTGAATCGCAGGCTCGGGCGTCTGGACGATCAGATGATGTATCACGGTATCGACGCCGGACAGTTGACGCCCGCGAAATACACGGAGAGTGTGACGCCGGATGGGTTCTTGAACCCTGATTTGCTGGCAGACAACTACATCAAGCCCGATCCGTCGTTCTCGCCCGTCATTCATTTCCGCTGGGGCTATCGCGCGACTGCTGCGGAACTGAAGGAGTACGGCGACAAGATCTTCCTGAACGAGAAGGACTATTGGGGCGGCGGCCCGTTCACGAATGGCTGCGCCAGTCTGCCCGATCTTTGGCACGGCGGGCTGGATGATCGAACGATGGGGTGGATGACCGTGCAAGGCATCAATCCGACCAATCGTCCGCTGTATCGCGCGCCGCCTCGTGCGTATGGCGTACTCGCCGCGTTGCGCTTGGCCAGACTGATCGAGTCGATCCGAAGCATGCAGGCCGATGTCCCGATTACCGTCGTATGCCATAGCCAGGGCAACATCGTGGGCCTCACGGCGGCGTTCTTCGGCGACGCATTCCCCGATGTCGAAGATCCGTGGGGGCGCTCGGGCCGCTGCGTGGCAGACGCCTACGTGCTGGCGAACGCACCATATAGCTTGGCGAACGCAGACGGCCCATACAAATCCGATACGTTCATGGATACCTGGTCGCAACGCGCGACGAAGGACGGCAGCGGCCGGCGTGGACGACAAACCTACGTGGCGCGCACGAAGACATTCGGCACATTCCTGTCGATCATCGGTGCTCGAAAAGCATACGAACAACCTGCCGACAAAATCGATGAGGACATGGAAAACGAGCGGGTATCGCCGACGAGCAATCGGTCTTATGCGGCGCAAGAGGATCGCGCGAGGCACGGGCTGAATGAATCGACATATGGCCGCGTCACCGCATATTGCTGCCCGCACGATCAGGTGATTTCGGCGGTGACGGTTCAAGGGATCGGCTGGCGCGGCATCAGCAAGCACGAACTCGACGATATCGGGGCAGCCGGCATCCTGACGCAACGGGTCTTTGCTTCCGGTTTTCCGGTTGGCGTGAAGAAACCGTACCGATACTGGGAAGACGATTGGCGACATGGAAAGCAAGGAACGAAGCCGGGGTTCTGGTATCCGCCGTCGCCGCCGGCCAAATTCAATCTCGTCGGCGCGATCAAGGGAAATGAATCGGTTCTGGGCATGGCGGCGACGCTCGTGACCGCGCCACTCATGTTCGTCGTGACCGGCATCAGTTCGGCATTGAACATGCTCCGCGTGAACGCCGATCCGCCGAAGGGCTGGACAGTGGTGGCGGATGCCCCGGCGCTTGACGAACCTTTCCCGCCGAAGGCCTTGCGATTCGGCAAGCCAGTCGAAACCACGGACGGCGACGCGATCAGTGATTTCAACGAAGGCAACGATCCGCCGGCCGCGTGGCGCGATGCGAACAAGACCGATGCAGAAAAGCGAGCCGACGACCCCTACGACCAGTACAAGGCGAAGAACCACGACAGTGTCGCCCGAGGTACGGCCTCAACGGAAGCCGGACAGCGTTACGAGGACCGCGCGCTGATGCGAATGGAAGCGCGCCGGACGTTGAACACCGAATGGCTCGACGGCGACGGCCACGTGATCGGCGAGGACGGCAAAAGCGCGATGCCCGAAGGCTACAAGGATTGGCGCGACAAGCAGATCGTCGATTGGCTCGATCGCGGTGCGACCAATAGCCCGACGAATCACTCCACGACGATGACCAATCCCGAGCATGCCGAAAAAGCGCTTGCTTACGACGTTGCGGTGGGCCTGTGCTACATCACGCCCGAACAACTCTACGACTTGCGCATCGAGGCGGACTGGCGGATGGGTGAAGGTATTCCGGATGACAATCCAAACAAGAAGTATTACGAATATTTTTCACGCGGAAAATTCGACGACTTGCCGCTGCATGAATGGGTACAGACCGATGGCAGCGAAGGAAATATTCCCGGCGCGATCGTGGATCAACGTGAAGGAGAACTTTATTTGAAGGTCGGGGGTGTGATTTGAAGGTGCTAATCGCTACATGGCCACGACGTGTCGCTATTGCCGTTTCGGTATGGCTGATTACCGTCGTGCTCATGGCCATGCTGATGGCTTACGTAGAGCACCCCGATCCGGCACATGTGGAAATAGGAGATTGGATGAAACGCTTCATTGTTGTACCTGGCCTGGCTGCGCTCATGGTGTTTCTGTTCACCACAGCACTAATGCGTCCCGCGCAAGCCGCGCCTGAGCCAGAAACTACAGAGAGTGCAGTGTCATTGACTGAAGAGCCCGCTAGGCCGTTCGTCGCGCAGGTCGTCGGCATGATTTGGTTGAACCCGTTGCAACGTATGGACTACCCGACCGAATGGCAATTATTGTGGACGCAAGGGCTTGTTACGCCGAACAAAAATGATGACATGGTGCGCACGAAACCCGAAAAGTTTTCGTCCCTTCGCTCGATCGGGGCACTCGTTTACGGCAACCGCGGAACAGAGACTTTCAAGGGTTTTTACCACAAGTACATGTACAAGTTTCCGCTCTTACTTAGCTCCCGCTATGCATCCAATCCAAAATATTTCTACACGGTGAGCCCGGCCAATAAAAATGACTGGCGCGAACTGGCGGGCATTCGTGTCGAACTTGCCATTCCGAATCGACTCGAAATCGACGACTCGCAAACCTACTTGCAAGACTCGATCCGAAAGACGTTCTCGATCGGCAATCGGCATTTCCCGACGATGTGGAGCCGCGACACGCCTCCCGACGTGCAAATCACTCAGGGCGGCACAAACGCCGGCTTCACATCACTGAACAACGCGTTGGACTACTTGCAGGCGAACCCCGACAAGACCGTATGGGCGATGAACTGGGACGCCCCGAACTTCCCGCCCACGGATGCGCAGATCAACGAGAACCTCGTCGTATTGTTCCTCGCCGGTCCGAACTTCAACACCGAGCGCGAACCGCTCGCTTGGATCGGCAAGGCCGCAACCGGCAACACGCAAGCGTTTTCACCGAAGGTCGGCACGACGCGCGCCGTGCAGGCATGGAAGGCGACCATCGACGAGGCGGCACGCAATGCCGGCGTCGCGGTCACGGACCTGAGTTACATCGTCCACGACGCAGGTGTACCCAGCGACGCAGCGTCGTCACGCGTTGTCTCGCTCGCGCAGACCTTGACCGAAACCCTTCCGGAATACGACCACAGGAATCAGACCTTCAACACGGCCGCCCTACTCGGCGACATGGGAACCGGCAGCGCATTGACCGACGTCGCACTCGCAATCGGCCGAATCAACCACTTTGGCGGCAACGCCCTGGTCGCCGGCACGACCGACCCCGAGCACCCCGTCGCGGTCGTCGTCAGACCACCGTCGAAGCTCACCCCGATCGATCCCGCCAAAGACTGGTTCCGCGCACGCGGCGGCAACAACGCGTACCTCCCCTGGTGGGGACGTCGACACGACACCGACTACGGAATGCAAGGCTATTCGTGGTGATGCAAACCAGCGCGGCGGCACGCGGTGCATGTCAACGTGATCGCCGCGTCGCAACAGGAGATTGAATGAAACGATTCCGTGTATTACCCGGCTTGGCCACGCTTATGGTGTTTCTGTTCACAACGGCCATGATGCGTCCAGCACATGCCACATCTACCCGGGAGCCTGTAGGAAATGCAGCGTTAGCAATTGAAGAGACGGCCAAGCCATTCGTCGCGCAGGTGGTCGGCCTGATTTGGTTGAATCCATTGCAACGTATGGACTACCCGACCGAATGGCAATTGTTGTGGACGCAAGGGCTTGCCGCACCGAACAAGAACGACGACATGGTGCGCACCGACCCGAAGTCATTTTCCACGCTTCAGTCGATTGGGGCGTTGGTTTACGGCAATCGTGGAAAGGAAACATTCAAGGGTTTCTACCACAAGTACATGTACGAATTTCCACTGCTGCTTAGCTCCCGCTATGCATCCAATCCAAAATATTTCTACACGGTGAGCCCGGCCAATAAAAATGACTGGCGCGAACTGGCGGGCATTCGTGTCGAACTTGCCATTCCGAATCGACTCGAAATCGACGACTCGCAAACCTACTTGCAAGACTCGATCCGAAAGACGTTCTCGATCGGCAACCGGCATTTCCCGACGATGTGGAGCCGCGGCACGCCTCCCGACGTGCAAATCACTCAGGGCGGCGCAAACGCCGGCTTCACGTCGCTGAACAACGCGCTGGACTACTTGCAGAAAAACCCCGACAAGACCGTATGGGCGATGAACTGGGACGCCCCGAACTTCCCGCCCACGGACGCGCAGATCAACGAGAACCTCGTCGTGCTTTTTCTCGCCGGTCCGAACTTCAACACCGAGCGCGAACCGCTCGCATGGATCGGCAAGGCCGCAACCGGCAACACGCAAGCGTTTTCACCGAAGGTCGGCACGACGCGCGCCGTGCAGGCATGGAAAGCCACGATCGACGAAGCAGCACGCAATGCCGGTGTCGCGGTCACGGACCTGAATTACATCGTCCACGACGCAGGTGTACCCAGCGACGCAGCGTCGTCACGCGTTGTCTCGCTCGCGCAGACCTTGACGGAAACCCTTCCGGAATACGACCACAGGAATCAGACGTTCAACACAGCCGCCCTACTCGGCGACATGGGAACCGGCAGCGCGTTGACCGACGTCGCACTCGCAATCGGCCGAATCAACCACTTCGGCGGCAACGCCTTGGTCGCCGGCACGACCGACCCCGAGCACCCTGTCGCGGTCGTCGTCAGACCACCATCGAAGCTCACGCCGATCGATCCCGCCAAGGACTGGTTCCGCGCACGCGGCGGCAACAACGCTTACCTCCCGTGGTGGGGACGTCGACACGACACCGACTACGGCATGCAAGGCTATTCGTGGTGATGCAAACCGGCACCGCGGCATGTGGCGAGCAAAACGCCGATGCCGAGCGAATCATCGAGAGGACGAGTCATATGCGAGGAATCATCCGGGTAGGCGACAGCCATACCCACGGCGGCCGGGTCGAGTCCGGCGCCGACATCAGCAAGGTCATGGGGCGCGCGGTCGCGCGCTTCGGCGACACGTGTTCGTGTCCGATCCACGGCGCCTGCACGATTGCCGCTGGCGACACTGCCTTCAACGTCGAAGGTCGGGCCGCCGCATTCGACGGTCACAAGACCTCATGCGGCGCGACGCTGATTTCTTCCATTCCGAGCTCCGGGCGAACCTGAATGCTGAAGACACGACGCATGAGCGCCGAACAGTTCCGACTGCTGCGGCTTCAAGATACCCGGATCAAGCCGTTGAACCAGTGGGCCCTGCACGAGATTTTCGTGAAGGGCCGCTCACAGCGCGAGCTGGCCGCGGAACTGAGCATCAACCGCTCGGCGATGTCGCAGCTCGTTCGCAAGGCGTGGCAGCGGTATCTGGAACTACCGGGCAGCGTCACGCGCCTCACCACGCTCACGATTACGATCCCGACAAAATATGAGCAAGCGCTGCATGCCTGGGTGCAGGACGCGCATCGTTTATCGAATCAGCCCGATCAAGACGAGTTGACGTGATCGACGCGCCCCCTCAGGGCGCTCAGGGACATCCGATTCGTCACGGGCAAGCCGGGCAACGCCCATCAGCGGCGCCTGGCCGCGCAGGCATCCGTATGACAAATTCCTGATCTCCCACCCAGCCCGGACGAAAACAAATTCCCTAATATCAAGACAAAATAAAACGTCATTCCACATCACGCTGAATTCCCAGCCAACTTTGGATCCTTTTTCCCCGTCCTCCCTCGTATCATTTCTCCCATTCCGACGAGAAAGAACCAGAGAAGGACATGAGCGATACCACTCCGCTGCACTACCTCGACTACGCAGCCACCACCCCCGCGGATCCCCGCGTGATCGAAGCGATGACGGCCTGCCTCGGTGCCGACGGCATCTTCGGCAATCCCGCGTCGAGCTCGCACGCCGCCGGCCGGCTCGCGAAGGAAAAGGTCGAGCACGCACGCGCGCAGGTCGCCGCGCTGATCGGCGCGGAGGCCGACGAGATCGTCTGGACGTCGGGCGCCACCGAATCGAACAACCTCGCGCTGAAGGGCTACGCGGAAGCCGCGACCGGCAAGCGCCACCTCGTCACGAGCCGCCTCGAACACAAGGCGATCCTCGACACGATGGCGAACCTGTCGAAGCGCGGCATGACCGCGACCTACCTGACATCCACCGCCGACGGCGAAATCACCGTCGACGCCGTGGCCGCGGCGATCGGCCCCGATACGGGCCTCGTGTCGCTGATGCTCGTCAACAACGAACTCGGCACGCTGACCGACATCGGCGCGATCTCGCGCATCGTGCATGCGGCCGGCGCGCTGCTGCACGTCGACGCCGCGCAGGCGCTCGGCAAGACGCCGATCGACGTGCGCGCGCTCGGCATCGACCTGCTGTCGATGTCCGCGCACAAGGTGTACGGCCCCAAGGGTATCGGCGCGCTGTTCGTCCGCCGCGAGATCGCCGAGCGCATCGCGCCGCAGATCCACGGCGGCGGGCACGAGCGCGGCCTGCGCTCGGGCACGCTCGCGACGCACCAGATCGTCGGGATGGGCGTGGCGTGCGAACTGGCCGCCGAAAAACTCGAGCGCGAAGCCGCGCGGATCGCGGCACTCAGCGCACGCCTGAAGGACGCGCTGCTCACGCTCGGCGACATCACGCACAACGCGGCAGCGGCACGCCGCATCCCGCACACGCTGAGCCTCACGGTGAACGTGCCGGGCTTCTTCCCGTTCATGCTCGGCGATGCGCTCGCGGTGTCGTCGACCTCCGCATGCAACTCGACCAGCGGCGCGCCGTCCCACGTGCTGACCGCGATCGGCCTCGACGAGCAAGCCGCGGGCCGCACGGTGCGGATCAGCTTCGGCCGCTTCACGACGGAACAGGACGTCGATTTCGCGATCGCGTGTTTCGCGCGCGCGCTCGAGCAATGCCGGGCCGCGGCAGCGACCGGGTTCACCGCGTCGCGACAGATCACGCCGGCGGACCTGAAAGCGATCCGCAGCGCCGGCTTTCGCGCGGTGATCTGCAACCGGCCGGACGGCGAAAGCGCCGATCAACCGGCATTCGAGGCAATCGCCGCCGCTGCGCGCGAACTGGGCCTCGACGCGCGCTATCTGCCGGTCGAACGCGACCGGATCGGCGATGCGGAAGTCGACGCGTTCGGCGCGCTGATCGACGCGCTGCCGAAGCCGGTGCTCGCCTATTGTCGAAGCGGAAGCCGCGCCGGGATGCTGTGGAACCGGCTGACGGCGCGGCGGACGGCGACGGTCTGAGCGCAACCCGCATGTAACGAAGCATCGCGCGCGTCCACGTTCACGCTCGAAACCGACGTTTCGACGCGTGGCCGCCCGGGCGTCGCGATCAAACGCCGAATGCAAGTCGGCGGAAAGTGCGCGCGATGTGCTGCGCGAAGGTCCGCTGGCACAGGCCGGCCTCGTCGATCGGGACATCATTCCGCTCGGGCCGTTTCCGGCGTCGGAGGCACGGTTTGCGTCGGGTAACGCGCAAGCCCGGCAGCCGCTACTTCGCATACTCCAGTTGCAGCGCCACCCAGTCCGACGTCGCGTCGCCGTAGCGCGCCGCGACGTCGCCGAGCACACCGGGCAGCACCGCTTCGCCACGCCGCCCGTCCGGAATCGTCACGCGCGCGTGGCCGGCATCGGCCGGTTGCGTCAGCAAGCGCAGCCCGTGCTTCGACTCGATCACGCGCGCGTCCGCCGTTGCGACAATGTCGCTGCGCCACGTCCGCGCCCACGCATCCGCGGTGAGCGCAACCGGGAGTTCGTCGAATCCGCTCGCGACAGGCAGATCGAAGGTCCGATGCCGCCAGAACGCGACGCGATTCGTCAGTGCGGTCGCCACGGCACGCGCGGTCAACCCGAAGCGGCTGCCGTCGTGAACGTCGCTCCATCCGTGCGCGCCGATGTTGCGTGCCGTTTCGCGCGCGGCCACCGGCCCCGCCAGCGCATTCACCAACGCAAGCGACGCGGGAATCGACGCCGACACGCCGCTCGTCGTCATCACGTTGCCGTCCATCACGTAGCGGCGATCGTCGACCCACGCCGTATCGGCAAAACGGCGACGCAGCCCGTCGCGCGAATACCAGTGCGCGGTCGCGATGCGATCGCGCAGCAGTCCGGCGTTCGCGAGCACCGCCGCGCCATCGCAGATCGCCACCATCGTGGCGCCGGCAGCGGCCTGTTTGCGCAGCCACGCGAGCACGGCCGGCCGGTCGGCACGATGCAAGGCCGGCACGATCACGACGTCCGCGCCCGAGGGCACGTCCGCGTCGAACCGGTCGAACGTCGTATCGGCCAGGATCCGCAGCGCGGGCATCAGTTCGACCGCGCCGGCGTCGGCCGACACGGCCACGACATCGGCCGCGCCCGACGTCTTCAGAATCGCGTACGGGACGATGAAATCGGTCGTCTCAGTTCCGGCATTGTCCGCGACGATCGCAACGAGCGGCCGCGTACGGCCCGCCTTCGGTGCGTTCACGCTCAGCGTTTGCGTGACCGTTCGTGCGCCGTGCGCGGCCGACGGCCCCGACTGCCCCGACATGCACGCGCCCAGCACCGCGCATACGAGCAGCGCCACCGCCACGCGCATCGCCCCGTTTCTGTTCCGTTCCCGCATCGCCCACCCGCGTCAATCGATTGCATGTGCGGAAAATTACAAGGATCATGCACGCGGTCACAAGGACAACTCCACCGCACTTTCCGCCATGCCCCAGTCAACCGGTCCGGCACGCGACATCGTCGTCGTCGGCTTCGAAGGCGTCCAGTCACTCGACATCACCGGCCCGATGGAAGTGTTCGCGGTCGCGAACCGCCATCTTCCCGGGCATGTCCCGCGCTATCGGCTCACGCTCGCGTCGCAACACGGCAACGACATCGTCACGCACGCGGGCCTGCGTCTTGCCGGCCCGACCGCGCTTGCGGCCTTGCCCGAGCACATCGACACGATCATCGTCGCAGGCGGCAGCGAAGCGGCGCTGCGGCACGCCGCGTCGAACGCCGGCGTGCTGCCCTGGCTGCGCACGCGGATCGCGGGCACGCGGCGGATCGCAAGCATCTGCACGGGCGCGTTCGTGCTCGCCGCGGGCGGATGGCTGGATGGCAAGCGCGCCACCACGCACTGGAATCAGTGTGCGACGCTGCAGGCGCTTTGCCCCGACGTGCGGGTCGAGCCGGATGCGATCTACGTGAGCGATCCGCCGTTTCATACGTCGGCCGGCGTGACGGCCGGCATCGACCTGTGTCTCGCACTCGTCGAGGCCGACTGCGGCGCGCCGACCGCGCTCGCGGTCGCGCGCGAGCTCGTGCTTTTCATGCACCGTCCCGGCGGACAGACGCAGTTCAGCGTCGGTCTCGACATCCACGCAAACGCGACGCCACCGATGCGCGCGCTGCTCACGTCGATCGCCGACGACCCGACCGGCGATCTCGGCGTCGCCGCGCTGGCCGCGCGCCTGCACATGAGCGAGCGCACGTTTGCGCGCAATTTCCTCAAGGAGACGGGGCTCCCGCCTGCGCAATTCGTGCTGGCCGCACGCGTCGAGCGTGCAAAGGCGCTGCTGGAGCGGGCAGCCTGGCCGCTCGAACGGGTCGCGGAACGCTCGGGGTTCGGCAGCGTGGATGCGCTGCAACGTGCATTCGCGAAGCGGGTCGGGATATCGCCGCGCGACTACCGTGCGCGGTTCGGACAGAAACCCGGCAAGCAGCAAGCCGAGTAGGCCGCTCCAGGTTCCCTGCCGGGCCGACTCACGGAATTGCGACACGGGGCGCGGTCGACTTCAGAAGGTGATTGCGGGCCATGTCGGACGTCAAGGGAGCGCACTTTTCCCCGGCTGTCGCCTGTCGGCAAGTACCGATCATCCCGATCCGCATGGATTCCTTACAACTATTCAGCCCGCCACGCGATGCCCCCGAACGGTGCACCCGTCCGGAGTTTCGCCGGATTGCCGAAATCCGATATCGCCGCGAGATTTGGCTTCATACCGTTCCCGTATCGGACCGGATACGCGACCGCCATCGATGCATGACAGCGCGTGCCCGCCGACGAATTCCAGGAGCGGGCCGCAGCACCGGGCCCGGGCAGCGATGACGGTCCTGCCTCGCAGGACATACGTGACGGAGCGAATATGGATGCGAAAATCCAGCCTGATGCAGGTACCGACAGCGACGTAAACCTCCTCCACAAGATGGGATATGCGCAGGAGCTGTCGAGACGCATGAACGGCTTCTCGAACTTCGCCGTGTCGTTTTCGGTGATCTGCATTCTGTCGGGCGGCATCACCGCGTTTCAACTGGCGTTTTCCGCGGCCGGCGGCGCATCGGTCGGCCTCGGCTGGCCGCTCGGCTCGCTGTTCGCGCTGATCGTCGCCGTGTCGATGTCGCAGATCGCGTCCGCGTTTCCGACCGCCGGCGGCCTTTATCACTGGGGCGCGATCCTCGGCGGGAAGAAATGGGGGTGGATGACGGCGTGGCTCAACCTGATCGGCCTGATCTTCGTGATCGCGGCGATCAACTTCGGCACCTACGATCCGTTCTTCAAGACGCTGATCGCTCCGATGTTCGGCGTCGGTCCGGACAGCCTGACGTGGTGGCATCAGACCGCGTTCATCGCGGTCATCACGATTTCGCAGGCGATCCTGAACGCACGCGGCATCCGGATCGCGAGCAAGATCACCGACCTGTCCGGCTACCTGATCTTCGTCGTGACGATCGCGCTGGTCGTGTCGCTGCTGGTCTACTCGCCGGTCGCGTTCGACCTGCATCGGCTCGTCACCTTCACCAATTACACGGGCGTCGACGGCGGCGCCTGGCCGAAACAGACCACGCCGCTCGCGTTCCTGTCCGGCCTGCTGCTGGTGACCTACACGATCACGGGCTTCGACGCGTCCGCGCATACGTCGGAAGAAACGCACGACGCGGCGAAGAACGTGCCGCGCGGCATCATCGGCTCGGTGTTCTGGTCCGCGGTGTTCGGCTACGTGATGGTGTGCACGTTCGTGCTGGTCATGCCCGACCTGACCGCCGCGATGAAACAGGGCACCGGCTTCTTCGAAGCGATCCTCGCGCCGATCCCGAAGACCTTGCGCGTCTGCCTCGAGCTCGCGATGTTCTTCATCAACTATGTGTGCGGGCTCGCCGCGATCATGTCGACGTCGCGGATGATGTACGCGTTCGCGCGCGACGGCGGGCTGCCGGCGTCGAAGCTGCTGCGCAGCGTGAATCACAATCACCGGACGCCCGGCCCGGCAATCTGGACGTGCGCGGTGCTCGCGATCGTCGTCACGCTGTACGGCGACGCGTTCTCGGTATTGAGCGCCGGCAGCGCCGTGTTCCTGTTCATCTCGTATGCGATGCCGATCGGTTCCGGGATGCTCGCCGAAGGGCGCACGTGGACCGAAAAGGGCCCGTTCCAGCTGGGCATCTGGTCGAAGCCGTGCGCGTTGCTCGCGCTGGTGGGCGCGTGCGTGCTCGCGTACGTCGGCATCCAGCCGCCGAACGAGAAGGTGCTCTACGTGCTCGTCGCGTTCGTGGGCGTGCTGATGGTCATCTGGTACGGGTTCGGCGTGCGCAAGTCCTTCGCCGGGCCGCCGGTGCTGAAGGACACGCGCAATGACGAGCGTATTCGCGAACTCGAGGCGAACGTCGATCCGACCGTGTGACGCGACACCCATTCCCACACAGCGCAAAAAATCCGGCTCGCGGTGTGCGAGCCGGATTTTTTTACATCGCTTCGGAACGAGCGAGGTTCAACCGCGTAGGCAGTCGAACCCGATTGCCGCGTCTCAGCCGTAGACCGGGAAACGCTGCGTCAACTCCGCGACCAGACCGCGTACGCGTTCGATCGTCGCGGCATCTTCCGGTGCTTCCAGCACGTCGGCGATCAGGTTGCCGACCTTCTCCGCTTCCGCCGGGCCGAAGCCGCGCGTCGTCATCGCCGGCGAACCCAGGCGGATGCCGCTCGTCACGAACGGCTTTTCCGGATCGTTCGGGATCGCGTTCTTGTTCACCGTGATGTGCGCCGCGCCGAGCGCCGCTTCCGCTGCCTTGCCCGTGATGTTCTTCGCGCGCAGGTCCACCAGCATCACGTGGCTTTCCGTACGCCCCGACACGATCCGCAGGCCGCGCTTGACCAGCGTTTCAGCCAGCACGCGTGCGTTCTCGACCACCTTCTGCTGATATTCCTTGAACTCCGGCGACAGTGCTTCCTTGAACGCCACGGCCTTCGCCGCGATCACGTGCATCAGCGGGCCGCCCTGGATGCCCGGGAAGATTGCCGAGTTGATCGGCTTCTCGTATTCCGACTTCATCAGGATCACGCCGCCGCGCGGGCCGCGCAGGCTCTTGTGCGTCGTCGTCGTCACGAAGTCCGCGTGCGGCACCGGGTTCGGATACACGCCCGCTGCGATCAGGCCCGCGTAGTGCGCCATGTCGACCATCAGGTACGCGCCGACCGACTTCGCGATCTTCGCGAGACGCTCGAAGTCGATCTTCAGCGCGAATGCCGATGCGCCCGCGACGATCAGCTTCGGCTTGTGCTCGTTAGCCAGCTTCTCGGCCGCTTCGTAGTCGATGTCTTCCTGTTCGTTCAGGCCGTAGCTGACGACATTGAACCACTTGCCCGACATGTTCACCGGCGAGCCGTGCGTCAGGTGGCCGCCGTGCGCGAGGCTCAGCCCCATGATCGTGTCGCCCGGCTTGAGCATCGCGAAGAACACGCCCTGGTTCGCCTGCGAACCCGAGTTCGGCTGCACGTTCGCGGCTTCCGCGCCGAACAGCTGCTTCACGCGGTCGATCGCCAGCTGCTCGACCACGTCGACGTACTCACAGCCGCCGTAGTAGCGCTTGCCCGGATAACCTTCCGCGTACTTGTTCGTGAGCTGCGAACCCTGTGCGGCCATCACGGCCGGGCTCGTGTAGTTTTCCGACGCGATCAGCTCGATGTGATCTTCCTGGCGGCGGTTCTCGTCCTGAATGGCAGTCCAGAGTTCCGGATCGACGTTGGCGACGGTGCTGGTAGTGCGATTGAACATGATGATTGATCAAAAGAGAGTGATGGATTGACCCTGGTAGGCCGGACTTGCCCGGACCCGCGAAGTCGAGCGCCGGACCGGCGCTCGATGACGTCGACAACCATGCCGCCCCGCGACGCCGGCTGAACGGTGATTCGGCATTGCCATTCCAACAGACGCAAATTCGTTCAGATAGAAGGATTACGACAATCCGCTAGGACACATCACGCGGCGAACCGGCAAAAAAAATCGAAGGTCCGCATCGCTGCGGAACCTTCGACAGAACCTGCCGTTCCTGGGGAGCTCGCGCCTGCCCGTCGGCTTCTTGCGAATATCGGGGCCTAAACCGCGGAGAAACAGTTGTCGACGAACAGGTGGGTGCCGTTGACGAAGCTCGATTCGTCGGACGCCAGGAACAGTGCGGCCGCCGCCACTTCCGACGGCTCGCACAGCCGGCCTTGCTGCGCTGCGATAGCCGCTTCGGTCGCGTCGACGCCCATCGCCTGCAGATCCCTCAGTTCGCGCATCCCGTGCGGCGTGCGGATGAACCCGGGCGCGAGCGCATTGCAGCGGATGCCGCGATCGCGGTATTCGACGGCGATCGCCCGCGCGAACATGTGGCATGCGCCTTTGGTCGCGTCATACAGCACTTCGCCGGGCGTCGCGCAGACGGCCGAGATCGACGACGTGCAGACGATGCTGCCGCGCCCTTTTTCCAGCATCTGCGGCAGCACGGCCTGCGTCATCAGGAACATGCTCTTCACGTTCACGCCCATCAGCCAGTCCCATTCCGACTCCTCGATGTCGAGGAACGGTTTGACGATCAGCGTGCCCGCGTGATTGAACAGGATGTCCGTGTTGCCGTACTGCTGGCGGGCCGCGTCGACCGCGTTCCGCACGTCCGACTGCTTCGACACGTCGGCGCCGAGGCCGATCGCCTGCAAGCCGGCCTCGCGCAGCCGCGCCGCGAGCGCGTCGGCCGCGGCGCCGTCGCGGTCGATGATCGCCACCTTCGCCCCCTGCGCGGCGAACAGTTCCGATGCGGCGGCGCCGCATCCGCCCGCGCCGCCGCTCACGATGGCGACCTTGCCGGCCAGGCGCCCGTCGATCTTGACATTCATGAGTCGTTCTCCAGTCTGGTTCGTTCGGACCGCTCAGCTGAACAGCGTCCGAAGATGATCGTTGAGGAAATAGCCTTCAGGGTCCACGCTGCGGCGCAGTTCGCGGAACGCCTCGGCCTTCGGGAACCAGCGGTCCACGTCGTCGCGGTTCGTGAAGTGCAGCTTGCCCCAGTGCGGACGCGAGCCGTAGTCGCGCAGGATGTCGTCGACGTCCTTCAGGAACGGCCAGTAGTCGACGCCGTTCGGACCGCCCGAGCACGAAATCGTCACGCTGTCCTGATGATTGAACGGGCTGATCCACGCCGGATCGCCCTTCGTGAAGCGGTACTCGACCGGGAAGATGCAGTCGCGATGCTTCGTGAGGATCAGCTCGCGCACGCGACGCAGCGCTTCCTTGCCGTGTTCGGCGGGCACGGCGTATTCGAGCTCGTGGAAGTTCGCGACGTAATGAATCGCGTAGACCTCGGCGCTGTACGCGATCTTCTCGTGCTCGCCTTCGTAGAACGTGCGCTCGTCGGTGATGTCCATCACCTTGATCTCGCACACGTCGTAGTCCTTCTTCGAATTCGACACCTTCGCGGTATCGGGCAGGCAGTACAGGTGACGGCTTTCGGACGTCGGGCACCAGAAGAACCCGAAATGGCGATGCTTCGCCGCGAGGTCGTCGTACTGTTCCATCAGCGCCTCGAAGTCCTCGCGCCACACGCGGTCGTGCAGCCAGAACGCGTCGGTCACCTGCAGCGTCAGCTCCGACACCACGCCGAACAGGCCGAGGTTCACCTGGGTCGCGTGCAGCAGGTCGAGGTCCTGCTGGTCGCTCACTTCCATGATCGAGCCGTCGGGGCGAACGATCCGCATCCCGACGACCTGCGACGACAGGTTGCTCAGCGTCGTCCCCGTGCCGTGCGTGCCGGTCGCGAGTGCACCGGCAATCGCCTGCGAATCGATGTCGCCCTGGTTGACGAGCGAGAAGCCGATGTCCTTCAGATGACGCGTGACCGCATTGATCCGCGTGCCGGCCTTCACCGTGACGCGCTTGCGTCGCTCGTCGACCGCGACGATGCCCTGGTAGTCCTTCAGCGACAGCAGCAGGCCGCTCGTCGCGACGACCGGCGTGAACGAATGTCCGGATCCCGAGCATCGGACGTTCTTGCCCTGGCGCGTCGCGGCCTGCACCAGTTCGGCGATTTCCGCCTCGCTGGTCGGCGACGCCATGTGCGCGGCGACGCACGACTGATTGCCGACCCAGTTCCGCCAGAACCCGCCACGTGGAAGCTCCATCGACGTCTCTCCAGAAGAGTGCCGCCGGACCCGCGCCGGCAGCCGTGTTCGGTTCGTCCGGCAACGAAGCGGGATGCTCCCGGCGCCGGCGCGATGCGTTGTGTTCCGTTCGTACCAAAGGTATTGCGCCGGCCGGCTTTTCACTATCGGATTTCGGCAAGCGAGGGTTTTCTCCGGGAATCGGGCCGCCGGGGTTTTTGACCGGCGCGCGCAGCGGCTACAATGCGTCGATCCGGCCCGCCCCTTCCCGACTCCGATGACGCCGTCCGCCGATCCGAGCGATTTTTCCGGCGCCCCGCCGTTCGCACGCGCGGTGGCGTTCTGCGCGTTCACCGACGTGGAGGAACAGGCGCGGATCTTCGACGGCTGGCATCTCAACTACACGCAGATCTCGGGCGGCCGGTTTCATGGTTCGTCGTCCATCGTGTCGCTCGGCGGCATCCGGCTCCTGGTCGAAGACCTCGACAAGGTGATCCTGCAGCAGGGCGCGGTGCCGTCGGACCGCATCGCGGTGGCCGTCCCGCTGGAACTCGAAGGCCATGCGCGCATGTGCGGCGAGAAGAGCGGGCGCGACAGCCTCCACGTGTTCTCCAGCCAGCCGGTGTTCGAGTTCTATTCGCCCGACCGGCACGTGCTCGTGAACGTCGAGATCGAACCCGACAAGCTATCGACGGAGGCGATGCGCACGCTCGCCGCGTCGCTGCGCGCGCGCACCTTCGCGCCGCTGATCCCGATGACGCCCCAGGTCGCGGACCGCCTGCGCGACCTGCTGCGCCACACGATGGCCGCGGCCGCGAAGAGCACGCCGATCGAGGACGTGACGACGCAGGCGCGGATCGAACTGCTCGAACGGACCGTGCTGTATGCGATTTCAGAAGCGATGACGATGCCCGCGCCGGACGCGAACGCCCTCGCGCCGCGGCCGACCAAGTACTGGTCGCTCGTCAACGCGGTGCAGGCGCGGCTGCAGGATGCGTCGACGTGCCCGCTGTCGATCGCCGAACTGTGCGTGCAGCTCGGCATCAGCCGGCGTACCGCGCAGTACGCGTTCAACGACACGCTCAACCTGAATCCGATCGCGTACCTGCGCGCGGTCCGGCTGAATCACGTTCGCCGCGAGCTGCGGCTCGGCGGGTCCGTGACGTCGGCCGCGACGAAGTGGGGCTTCTGGCACCTGAGCAGTTTTGCGCAGGACTACCGTGCGATGTTCGGCGAGTTGCCATCGGCGACGGCGAGGCGCTACGCGCATCGGGAAGGCTGAGCGTCGATCGTGTGAAGCATGACGCGGCTTCGCATTGCCCGCGCATGAACCGAACTTCGATGAAGAAAGCCGCGGCCGAACGTGCGCCGCGGCAGGTTGAAAGCAGGCCGCCGCCGCAGTCGAGCGGCCGGCCCCCACGGCACCGGCCGACACCGGCCGCCCTCCTGCGCGCGACCTCGCTACACCGTCACTCCTGCTGTTCCTGCTGCGCCTGCACCTGCCGCTGCTGGATGAACTGCCGCACGTCGCTCATCGTCACGCGACCGGTGTGTTTCGCATCGATCTCGTCGAAGTGCTTCGCGACGAACCCGAGCCCGCCGCTCTGCGCCTGCGCTTTCGTCACCGCCGCGCCGTTGCTCAGCACCGTGTTGCCGCCGAGCCGGGCGTCGACGCGCTTCTGCGCCTGCTGCTGCAGCGTCGCGCCGGTCGACGGCAATACCGGCGCCACGCGGGTCGAAGGAAAGAACGGACCGTCGACGCCGTGCCCGCCGCGCGGCAGCTTCACCGGTGCCACCGCCTGCGGCGGCAATGCGTGGGCGCTGCTCATCACCGCACCGAGGACGATCAACGGGGACATACGCCGCATCAAGTTGATTAGGGACATGATCACTCGCATTCAATGGATGAATAGAGGGTTCCTTTTCGCAAGGAGTCCGTCGTTTACGGTGCGGCTGCCAGCGTCGTCGCGGTGGTCACGCCCGGCGAGGCGCCGGTCGGCGTGCCGGCCGGGTTCTCGTCCGGCCACGGCGGCGGCAGCGTGTGCAGCGTCAGCGCGGTCGGAATCCGCCGGCCCTGATAGAAGAGCTTCAGGTCGCGCTTCATCTGGGGACGGGCCACGTCATCCAGATACGTCATGTGCCCGCCCTGGAAGAAGTTCACCTGCAGCTTCGGGTTCAGCCCCTTCACCGTCTGCAGCCGCGCGAGTTGCTTCTCGGTGTTGAAGAACGGCGTCGCCAGATCGTGGAGGCCGTTCTCCGCGAGCACCCGGAGCTTCGGATTGAGCTGCAGCGCGCCGAGCAGATCGGGGATCGTGTCGGGCATCGGCTGGCCGTCATGCGAGAAGTCCCACACCTGGATGATGTTGTCGTTCAGCGGCAGGTAGGTCGCGTTCGGCGCGGAGTAGCCGAGGTAGTCGGGCATCTGCGTCGCGAGCGCGTTGGTGAACGGCTGCGAGATCAGGATGTCCGACGGATCGCCGTCCGTTTGCAGCCGCGGGTCGGCGTTCGGCAACGACACGCGTCCGTCGTAGCGGCCGATCGTCGTGCCGGGCACCAGGTTCGTGCCGAACGGATTCGCGTTGAAGTAGTCGCGCAGCGCCTGCTGCGTGAGGCTCGACGGCAACGACCACAGCTTCAGCGTCGCATCGCTCGGGAACACCGGCGTGCCGAGCGCGTCCGGAATGCCGAGCTGGCTCAGCACCCACGACTGCGAGTACTGCTGCAGCTGGTTGTAGATCAGCGTCGTGAACAACTCGGTCTGCAGTGCGTACAGATAGGGATTGACCGGCGCCGGCGACACCTGGTTGAAGTACGCCGCGACCGCCGCATAGCCGGGCAGGTAGCCGGCCACGGTATCGGTCTCGAGCAGCAGCCCCTCGGTCGACTGCGTGATCGCGACCGCTTCCACCGCATCGGCGAAGTAGTTCAGGATCGCCGACTGCAGCACGATCCCCGTCAGGTGCACGCCGGCCGATTCGAGCGCCAGCGCGAGCATGTCGGTACGCGGCGTGCCGTACGATTCGCCGTACAGGTAGATCGGCGACGTGCCGCGGTTGTTGACGTTCAGGTAGCGCTGGATGAAGTCGCGCATGATGTTGACGTCCGCATCCGAACCCCAGTACTTCTGGTTGGTGTTCGGCAGCACGGCTTCCGACAGCCCGGTACCCGGCGGGTCGATGAACACGAGGTCGGTCGTGTCGATCAGGCTTTCCGCGTTGTCGACGAGCGGATAGTTCGGCCAGTTGCTGCCGAACAGCGGGTCGGGCGTCGCGACGCGCGTCGGCGCGAACGAGCCGAGCCGCAGCCAGATCGACGACGAGCCCGGGCCGCCGTTGTAGACGAACGTGACGGGGCGCGGCTTGCCGTTCGTGCTCGGCACCGTGTACGCGACGTACGACATCGACGCTTCCGCGTTGCCGTTCGCGTCTTGCGCGGTCAGGTGGCCGGTGGTCGTCGTGTAGCTGACCGTCGTGCCGCCGGATTGCCACTGGTAATGCATCACCGCCGCCTTCTCCGAGACCTGCGCGGCCGCGAGGCCGTCGGTCGCGTTCATCGAATAGGCGACGGGGTCGACGTAAGGCTGGTTCGCCGCCGGCGTCTGGCTGCCGGCCGCCTGTTGCGCGCCGGCCTGCTGGCTGGCGGTGGCCTGCGCGAGGCTCGATGCGCCGACCGACGACGAATCGTCGCCGCCGCAGCCCGCAAGCACCATGGTCACGACGGTCAATGCGCCTAGCCCGGCCAGCCGGCCGCGACGTGCGCGGCGGCTGCCGGTACTGCTCCTGTCTGGTTTCATGCCTCGATCCTTGTGTTGGGTCGGATACCGCTTCACACAGGCCGCCATCGCCGGCGAAAAACGCGCAGGCATACCCGCCACTCGCGTTGCACGGTCGGCAGACGGCGGTTGGGGAATCGACTTCTTCGAGAGACTGAACTTGATACAGACACAGCGAACTGCTGGCGGAGAATGATGCGGGAACGCCGCCCCCTGGCAGTTTCGACGACTTTCGTATTACCAAAATTTACGACATGACAAAAATAGGCGGTGCTGCGCCGCGTTGTCAAAGATCATTCCGATATTAAAAAATCTCTTATGATGCGAACGGCAGTCAGTGTCTGGAATTTGAAAGAAAACACGATTACCCGTATCCGGCTTCATTTTGGCCGAAATATCGCAGCTTTCTCGTATGCTGCACAACCCTTTGCAGACATTGGCATTTCAAGTGACCACCCTTCAAATCGACAGGATTTTTCTTTCATTTTAATTATCAAAATTCGATTAGAGCAAATCGTTGAATAAAGCCCAACAGCATCCACAAAATACCGATTCCGACTATTTACATGATTCACGGAGGAATTATTTACCCGATATCGGAATGAAACCATCGGATGCGCTGAACGGCATTGATGCGTAATACGCGGGTATTCGCAACGAAGAAGCGATCATTCGCGCCGTGCATTCCGGATCGCCTTGCAGCGATCGCGAATCGGGCACGTGATGCATGGGGAAACGGAGACTTCGCGTGAGCGGGCGGCTGCGCATGATTTGCGCGCCGCCGCCCCGACTCACGCGACGACGTGCGGCAGCGCCGCGCGCCGTACTTCAGATACTCGATTCAGCGATCAGCGCCCGCCGCCCGGCAGCGCGATATCGATCAGCACCGGATCGTGGTCCGACGAACGATACGCATCCGGCGCGTAGAAGGTCTTCTGCTGCTCGGCCGACTTGTACGCGAGCGTGTACTGCAGCGCGAGCGGCTCGTCCGCGTTGATGTGCCATTCGTGCACGGCCTTCACGTGCGACGCGAGCGGCAGCGACGCGAGCGCGTGATCGAGGTAGCCGGCTTCGCCGTTGTACACGTAGCTGTATGCGTTCGCGCCGATCCAGCGCGACACGAGGTTGCGATAGCCGCGCGATTCGAGCAGGCGGATCGGGTCTTCGTACGTGTAGCTGTTGAAGTCGCCGATCAGCAGCGTGCCCTGCCCCGCAACGCCCGTGGGCGTGCCGGCCAGCCAGTCGGCCAGCTTCGCAGCCGCGCGCGTGCGCGTCGGGTTCCAGCAGCCCTGGCCGTCGCCCTGGTCGAGATCGTCGTTCGCCGCGTCCGGGCAGTTCTTCGACTTCAGGTGGTTGACCGCGATCGTCAGCGCCTGCTTGCCGCCGATCCGGCGGAACGACTGCGCGAGCGGCTGGCGGTTCTTGTCGTCGATCGCGAGCGTCGACGCGCGGCCGACGGGTTCGACCGCGCGGCTGTCGTAGAGCATCGCGACCGTGATCGCGTCGCCGCCGAGGCGCGACGTGCCCGGGTCGACCACGCGCCAGTGGCTGCCGAGCTTCGCCGCGAGCTGGCGCACCGCGCTCAGTTCGCCGTAGCCGTTGTTCTGGATTTCCATCAGGCCGATCACGTCGGCGTCGAGCGCCTTCAGCGCGCTGACGATCTTCGCTTCCTGGCGCTGGAATTCCGGGTAGCTCTTCGCGCCGCGGTTGTTCGGATCGTCGAAGCCGCCGCCGAGACCGTTGCCGTTGAAGTAGTTGAGGACGTTGAACGACGCGACGCGCAGGTTCGATTTCGGATCGCGCGCCGGCGCGTTGGCGCGCGGGTTCGAACGCGTGTCGAACGTCGGCGCGGCCGCGCCGGGCAGCGGCTGCACGCGCCATGCGCCGTAACGCACCTCGAGCACGCCTTCGACATCGCGCACGGTGTAGCCCGAGCGCAGCGTGTTGGCGGCCGACAGTTCGGGCGCCGGATACGGCACGGTCGCCGGGTTCTGCTTGTTCGAGCCGTCGTCGAGGATCAGCCGGTTGCGTGCGTTCGCATCGATCTGCGTCTGTGCCTGCGACGGCGGCACCACGCTCGTCGGCGTGCGCAGGCGGCCGTTGCTCAGCATCACGCTGCCGTAGCGGCCGAGTTCGTAGTTGTCGGTGACGGTGAGCGCCTGCGGCAGGCGCACGCGCATCCCTTCGTACGCGGCGAACGCGTTCGGGTTGTCGACCGGCAGCGTGAGCGTCGCGGGCGTGACCGTCTGGCTGTTCGCGCACACCGCGATCGCGCCCGACAGCGTCAGCTGCGTCTGCCCGTATTTTTCCTCGACCTTGCCGCTCACGTGCACGAGATCGCCGGCCTTCGCGCGCGCTTTCGGCGCATAGACGAACAGGCCTTCGGACACGCCCGGCTGGTTGCGGCGCTGCGCGTCGGCCTGCTGGACGAAGAAGCCGCCGAAGCCGTCCGTGCCGCCGAAATCGGCGGTGACGACCGCTTCGATCGACACGTTCTGCCCGGCGAGCGGCGACGGCGCGCCCGGCCCCTGGATGTCGGCGATCGGCGTCGTGCTGCCGCCGCAGTTCGGGCTGACGGGGGCGGCAGTGGCGGCGAAGACCGGTGCGGCAAGCGTGGGAAGCAGCAATAGCGGGGCAAACAGGCGGATTGGCGAGCGCATGAAGGGGAATCCCGGTTGTGAGGGTGGCGAAAGCTTAGCGGCGCTCGGTGACAGTTTTTAGTAACCTGAAGACAGACGAACGTAATTTTCCGCACCGCTCCGCGATGGCGATCGACCGCGCGCCCGCGGTCGCAAAGCGGGAAATCGCCCGACGAATCCCGTCCCCTGTTCCGACGATTTCCCGATGCCGGCCTCGCCCGCCGGCCGCGCTGCTAAACCGTCCCCGGCAACGCACTCGACACGAGCACGGCAGCCACCATCAGCACGCCGGCCAGCACGACCGCCTCGATCCGCAGCACCGCGCCGAACCGGCGCAACAGGCCGGCCGGCGTCGCGGCGTCCGGGTCCTTCAGCGCGGCCAGCAGCTTCGGCATCTCGAAGAACCGGTTGTGTCCGCCGAGCGCCGCCGCGATCAGCACGAGCGCGAGCTTCAACAGCAGGATCTGTCCGTACGTCGACGCGAGCAGATTCGCGGGCGTATCGACACCGCGCCAGCCGTTGTAAGCGCCGGTCGCGAACAGCACGATCAACGCATACGTCGACGCATCGGACAGCGACTGCACGAACGATGCGCCGGTCGTGCGTTCGCTCGCCGGCATGCCGGCAAGACGCGGCATCACGGCGAACGCCGTCACGAACACGAGCCCGACCCACGCGCTGATCGCCAGCAGATGCAGCCAGTCGACCCACACCGGCACGCTGAACAGCCCCGCGTCGACCGGATGCCCGCCGTTGCTGCGCGCGAGTGCGACGCCCGCGAGCGCGGCCCACATCGCGAACGGAAAGCGCATGTCGTTCGCATGCCGAAGCAATGACAGCAGCACGACGACCGCCGTGAACACCGCACCGGCCAGCCACGCGTGGCCGAAGCCGGTGCCGGTGAGCATCGAGCGGACGGCCGGCCCGGCGTCCAGCATCGACACGTCGCTCATCAGCGCGCAGTGCGCCCAGAACGCGGTGATGCTCGCGAGCAGCGACACGACGGACGCGATGCGCAGCGTCGCGACGAGACGCCGCGCGATACCGTGCTGCCACGCCGACTCGCCGCGCGCGAGCCAGTGGCTGCCGAGCAGCGCGCCGACGACGACGGCGAATCCGGTGTTCTGGATCGCCACCGACACGAGCCTCAGGAGGCCGACGAAGCCCTCGTTCACCCCTTCACCCTGAACGTATAGGTGCCCTTGGTGCGATGCGCGTCGGCCGTCATCGCCACCCACTGCACCGTGTACGCGCCGGGTGCGAGCTTCGGTATCGCGACGGTCATCACGCGCGGGTTCGACGCGTCGACTTTCGCCTTTTCGTGCGCGACGGCGCTGCCGTTCGCGTCCGACACCTTCACCGAGCTGAACGCCGGTTCGAGATCTTCGTTGAACGTCAGCCGCAACGTGTCGGGCGCGGTGTCGACCGTGCTGCCCGTCGCGGGTGCGGCACTTTCCAGCTTGCCGTGCGCGAATGCCGCGGCCGGCACGGCGGCGGCGATCGCGCCGGCCGCGGCGAGGGCGGCCAGCCGCCCGAGCGTGGTGATCTTCATGGTCATGCCCATCATCACGGTTTCTTCAGCTCGACGACGGTCAGCGCGCCGCTCACGTCCTCGGCGACGAAGTCGACCTTGTCGCCCACCTTCACCTGCGACAGCATCGCCGTGTCCTTCACCTTGAACGCCATCGTCATCGCGTCCATCCCGAGGTTGTCCAGCGGACCGTGCTTGATCGTCAGCTTGCCCGTGCCCGTATCGATCTTGCGGATCTCGCCGTGCGACATCTCGTGCTTCGCGGCGCCCTGCATCGCGCCGCCGCTCATGTCCATGCCGGCCATGTCGCCGGCCGCGTACGACGCGGCGGAAAACGCCAGCATGCAACCCGTTGCAATCGAAACCAGTTCCTTCTTCATCGTGCGTGCTCCTGAGTGAGTGAAACGAAAACCGGCGGCCGCATCGTCACGGCCGCCGCATGCCGCATGCCGCTCAACCGTCCGGCAATTCGCCGGTGTATTCGTAAGCGACGGTGCCCTTCGGATGCCGGAACCAGCCCGGATCGCGATAGTCGTTGCGGCCGAGCCCCTGCCGCACCTTGCAGACCGTGAACATGCCGCCCATCTCCAGCGGCCCGAACGGGCCGGTGCCCGTCATCATCGGCAGCGTGTTGTCGGGCAGCGGCATTTCCATGCCGCCCATCGCGCCGCCGGTGCTGCCCATCGCCATGTAGTCGGGCACGAGCTTGCCGATCTTCTGCGCGAGATCCTTCTGCGGCACGCCGATCAGGTTCGGCACCTGGTGGCCCATCGCATTCATCGTGTGGTGCGACTTGTGGCAATGGAACGCCCAGTCGCCGGGGCGATCGGCGGTGAACTCGATCGCGCGCATCTGGCCGACCGCGACGTCGGCCGTCACCTCCGGCCAGCGCGCCGCCGGCGGAATCCAGCCGCCGTCGGTGCCGGCCACCTCGAAGCTGTAGCCGTGCAGGTGGATCGGATGGTTCGTCATCGTCAGGTTGCCGAAACGAATCCGCACGCGATCGCCCGCCCGCACCGGCAGCGGGTCGATGCCCGGGAACACGCGCGAGTTGAACGTCCACATGTTGAAGTCCGTCATCTCGTTCACGCGCGGCGTATAGCTGCCCGGATCGATGTCGTACGCGGCGAGCAGAAAGACGAAGTCGCGATCGACCGGCATCGTCGCGCGATCCTTCGGATGCACGATGAACATGCCCATCATCCCCATCGCCATCTGCACCATCTCGTCGGCGTGCGGGTGATACATGAACGTGCCGTGCGCCTCCAGCTGGAACTCGTAGACGAAAGTCTTGCCGGGCGGAATATGCGGCTGCGTAAGGCCGCCGACGCCGTCCATCCCGTTGGGCAGCCGCAGCCCGTGCCAGTGGATCGTGGTGTGCTCGGGCAAGCGGTTCGTCACGAAGATGCGGACCTTGTCGCCTTCGACGGCCTCGATCGTCGGGCCCGGCGACTGGCCGTTGTAGCCCCACAGGTTCGCGTTCATCCCGGGCGCCATCTCGCGCACGACGGGCTCGGCCGTCAGGTGGAACTCCTTCCAGCCGTTCTTCATCCGCCACGGCAGCGTCCAGCCGTTCAGCGTCGCGACGGGCGTGTACGGGCGGCCGTTGGGCGGCACGAGCGGCGGCTGCGTGCCGGCCTTCGCCATCGTGGGCGCTTCGGGCAGCGACGCCGCGCCGGCCTTGCTGACCATCGCCGCACCGAGCAGCGCGGCGCCCGAGCCGCTGAGAAATTGTCGACGGGACACCATGTCAATGACCTTCCGGATGCGTTGCGGGCGCCGGTTGCGCCACGGGTGAAGAAGCCGGCTGCGGCGCAGCGTCGGGCGAGGATGCGGCGGGCGTGGATGCGGCGGGAGCGTCCGCGCGCGGCGTTGGCTGTGTTGGCTGTGTTGGCTGTGTTGGCTGTGTTGGCTGTGTTGGCTGTGTTGGCTGTGTTGGCTGTGTTGGCTGTGTTGGCTGTGTTGGCTGTGTTGGCTGTGCCCGCGTTGTCTGCGCAGTCGGCAGCCGGCCGCCGACGGCCGCCTGCAGATCGGTTTCGGCGAGCCAGTAGTCCTTCAGTGCATCGATGTAGCCGTTCACCGCGCCGACCTGCTCGCGCGCGTCGGCCAGCAGCTCGAACACGCTCGAGAGCATCCCGTTGTAACGCAGCAGCAGCTCGTCCGAGATCGTCCGGCGCAGCGGCACGACTTCGTCGCGATAATGTTTCGCGACGTCGTAGCGCGTCGTGTAGGCCGCGTACGATTCGCGCACTTCCGAGCGCGCGTCGATGGCCGTCTGCGCGAGCCGGTTCGCCGATTGCATGTAGACGGCCTCGGCCCGCGCGACCTTCGCACCGCCCCAGTCGAACAGCGGAATCTCCACGCTGATCTCGTAGCCGTGCTCGTGCCCCTTGTCGGTCTCGTAGTTGTTCACGTAGCCGAGATCGACCGCGTTGACGAAGCGTGTCGCCTTGCTGAGCCCGAGCGACGACGCGACGCCCTGCGTCTGCAGCTTCGCGGCCTGGATGTCGAGGCGGTTGCTCATCGCATAGCGTTCGAGATCGGGCAGATCGGGGCGCGCCTTCGGCAGGTCGGGCAAGCGCTCGGGCAGCGTGTACCGCGTGCGCTCGCCCCACAACCCCATCGCGCGCGTGAGCTTCTCGCGCGCGGCCACGGCCTGCTGTTGCGCCTTCGCCTGCTGTGCGACCGCGTCCGCATGGAACGCCTGTTCGCGTGCGTAGTCGAGCCGGCTGGAATTGCCGGCCTGCCGCATGCGCTGCGCGAGTTCGGCGGCCGCGCTCGCGGCATCGCGCACCTGTTGCGCATAGTTCGCGGCCTGTTCGGCCGCGACGGCTTCGACATACGCACGGCGCGCGTCGGCCGCGACCTTCAGCATCGCGTCGGCCGTCTCGAGCTTGGTCTGCTCGAAACGGCGGCGTTCGATGTTCGTCGCAAGCGGCAGCGTCAGCAGCGCGAACACGTTGGCCGAGAACGTGCGGCCGAGACTCAGCTCGCCGTCGCCGGCCCGCGTGCGGCTGAACGAGAAGCGCGGGTTCGGCAGCCGGCCGGCCTGCACGAGATCGGCCTCCGACAGCCCGAGTTCCGCGTACGACGCCTGCAGGCCCCGATTGTTCAGCAGCGCAAGCTGCACCGCGTCGTCCATCGACAGCGGTTTCGCGAGCAATTCCTTCGTCCGCTTGTCGACGGCTTCGCGGTCGGCATCGGTCCTGACGATGACGGCGTCTTTCCCGATGCGCTCCGATGCGACGGACGACACGGCGTCGAAGCCGCCGTCCTTCGAAAACGTCGTGCAGCCGGCGAGGAAGGCCAGCGCGAGCATGGTCGCGCCGAATCGCGGTGAAATCGCAAATCGCGTCATTGTCCGGCCCCTCCGTGCATCGAATGACCCACGCCGCCCGCCGGGTTTCCGGGCTTCGCGTGTCCGGTCGCGTGTCCGGTCGCGGGTCCCTTCGTGGCCCCCTTCGCGGGCCGCTCCATCACGTCCCGGTTCAGTTGCTTCCAGCCCGGGCCGGCGTCGTCGCGATACGGCACGTAGCCGTCGAACGCGGACGTCGTCGTGACGTCCGGCACCGACGCGGCCGCATCGGCCGGATCGGGAAAGGCGGTTTGCGCGGGCGCGAGCGACGGCACGAGGCTCGCCGCGCCAAGCAGCGCCGCAATGATCAATCGCATGGATGTTTCTCGTCGTGAGTCGTGCGGCGGACGTCGGGCGTTCGCCGGCACCGTTTGTGGATCGCGGCCGGTGGCCGCGGGCAGGGACTAGACGGAAATCCGGCGCGGCGGCCTGTCGATGCCGCCGGTCAGGAACGACACGACGACGGTCGAAGGCGCGAAAGAGACGATCGCGATACCGATGTCCGACGTAACGGACACCGCAGGCACCTCCGCCATGCCCGTGCCGAAACAGCAGGATCCGCAGGCGGAACAAGGCGTCGCATGCCGTGCGTGACCGTCGTGCTGATGCGGTTCGCCGTGCGTGCGCTGCATCGCATGCGACGCAGCTGGCGCAGCGGCACTCACCCGATCCTCCGCATGCGGCACCGCAGCGACCGTGCCCGCGCACTGCATCGACCCGGTCGCGAACGACTGGATCGGCACGCACAGCGCCAGCAGCACGACGAGGATGAATTTGCGCCAGTACGACATGGATGCGGAATCAGGCAGACAATGACCGGATGAACGGGAGCGGCGCCGCGACGGCGCGCTCCGGACACAAGACGGCCGCAGCTTATCGCCGCCGGCGTGACGACGACATGGCCGAAACATGACCGGATTTTCATGAAGGGTGGGCACGGTATCGCACGCGCGCCGGATGACAATTCCGTCATCCGCCGGTCATCTTTCGCGCACGCGCGGCCCCGTAAGCTCACGCGTTACACTAACCGGCCGGAATCACCAACGGCCTGCACCACCATGCGGATACTGATAGTCGAAGACGAACCCAAGATGGCGTCGTACCTCCGCAAGGGGCTGACGGAGGCGAGCTACACGGTCGACGTGGCCGAGAACGGCCAGGACGGGCTATTCCTCGCGCTGCACGAGGATTTCGATCTCGTCGTGCTCGACGTGATGCTGCCGGAACTGGACGGTTTCGAGGTGCTCCGGCGCCTGCGCGCGCAAAAGCAGACGCCGGTGCTGCTGCTGACGGCCCGGGAGGCGATCGAGGACAAGGTCACGGGGCTCGAACTGGGCGCCGACGACTACCTGCTCAAGCCGTTCGCGTATGCGGAATTCCTCGCCCGCATCCGCTCGCTGCTGCGGCGCGTGCCGCGCAATTCCCGCGAGGTCCTGCAAATCGCCGATCTCGAAGTCGACCTGATCAAGCGCCGCGTGCGGCGCGCCGACACCCGCATCGACCTGACCGCGCAGGAATTCGCGCTGCTGCAGCTGCTCGCGGAACGCGAGGGCGAGGTGCTGACCCGCACCTTCATCACGTCGCAGATCTGGGACATGAATTTCGACAGCGACACGAACGTCGTCGATGCGGCGATCAAGCGCCTGCGCGCGAAAATCGACAACGCGTACGAGAAGAAGCTGATCCACACGATCCGCGGCATGGGCTACGTGCTCGAGGAGCGCGCGTGACCGGCGGCCCCGCCCCGTATTCGCTGCTCCGGCGCCTGACGCTCGCGTTCGCGGCCGTGGCCGCGCTCGTGTTCGCGCTGACCGGCGCGTACCTGTATCGCTCGCTGTCCGCCGAATTGACCCGGCGCGACGACATCGAAATCGCCGGCAAGCTCGACCAGTTCCTGCAGCTCGCGCGGGCGAGCGGCTCGACCGCCGCCCTGCGCGCCGACCCGGCCGTCTTCCATGAAGTGCTGCTGTCGCATCCGGGCGTCTATCTCGGCATCTACGACGGCGCGAACCGCCCGCTCGTCGAACACAGCGACGCAGCCGGCCACACGCTCGCATCGGTGATCGCGCGGCCGCAGCCGGCCGGTGCCTCGGGCACGGCCGCCAGCCCGTTCACCTGCGCGCCGCCCGGCATCGGCCCGTCGCGCTGCGTGCGTGCACGCGCCACGTTGCCGTCGGGCGAAACCGTCCAGGTCGCGCTGGCGCGCACGGCGACCGATCGCCAGTCGCTGCTCGAAAGCTATCGCGTCGACATCTGGCTCGCGGCCGCGCTCGGCGCGCTGCTGGTCGGCGCGCTCGGCTACGCGGTCGCGTCCCGCGGCCTGCGTCCGGTCGAGAGCCTCGGCCGGCAGACGTCGCGCATCGAGGCGCACAACCTCAACGCGCGTCTCGACGCGCGCGGCGGCCCGGTCGAGTTGCGCGAGCTCGCCACCTCGGTCAACCGGATGCTCGACCGGCTCGAGCGCGCGTTCGTGCGGCTGTCGCAGTTCTCGTCTGACCTCGCGCACGACATGCGCACGCCGCTCGCGAACGTGATCAGTTCGTCGCAGGTCACGCTGTCGCGCGCCCGCACCACCGAGGAATACGAAGCGCTGATCGATTCGAACATCGAGGAATGCGAACGGTTGCAGCGGATGATCGAGAACATGCTGTTTCTCGCGCGCACGGACAACGCACGGCAGCACCTGAAGACCGCCGAACTCGACGCCGGCAACGAACTGCGCCGGCTCGCGTCGTATTTCCAGGCGCTGGCCGACGAGGCCGGCGTGCGGCTCGACGTGCGCGGCGAAGCGCTGGTCGTCGCGGACGCGACGCTGTTCCGCCGCGCCGTCAGCAACCTCGCGTCGAACGCGCTCGAACACGCGGAAGCCGGGTCGACGATCGAGCTGGCCGTCTCGACCCGGCCCGGTTTCGCGGTCGTCGAAGTCACGAACCGCGGCGTGGCGATTCCGCCCGAACAGATCGAGCGGATCTTCGAGCGCTTCTACCGGATCGATTCGTCGCGGCACGGCGCGGCGCGCAACGCGGGGCTCGGGCTCGCGATCGTCAAGTCGATCGTCGAACTGCACCGCGGCAAGGTCGAGGTCGTGAGTCGGGACGGACGCACGACGTTCGCGCTGTATTTCCCGGCCGGCGCTTCGTGACACGCGCATGACGGCGCCGCGCGAGCACACCGATTACTTCCTGGAATTGCATGTGCATCCGTCAGAAGGCAGCTTACCGTCCCGAATGAACCGGCATGACCGCACACGCTTGCCGAAAGCGGCCGGCTCGGCTAGACTGCCCTTCGTCTTTGGGGAGTAGCCTGCTTTCCATCCCCGGAAAGCGAATGCGTCAACACACTCGGCCTGCGGCCGTGGCGCATTCGGCCGTATCGGTCTGGCGAGACCATCGACGCATCGCGTCGTTCCTGGTCGGACGTCGGCAGATGCGTCATGGTTCGTCCACGTCCGACCACGGAGTCCCCATGTTCCTCCTGGCTTCCCTCTCGCATTTCGCCACTGCCCGCTTGCCTGCCTGCGGAGGTGCCGCATGACCTTGATGCTCGTCGAACTGGCGTTCATGCTGATCGTCATCCTGGTCGCGGCCGAACTCTTCACGAATGCGCTCGAACATCTCGGCGAACGGCTGAAGATTTCCGAAGGCGTGACCGGTTCGCTGTTCGCCGCCGTCGGCACCGCGCTGCCCGAAACGATGGTGCCGCTGCTCGCGCTCGCGGGCGGCACGTCGAACGCGGCGGTCAACGAGGAAATCGGCGTCGGCGCGATTCTGGGTGCGCCGCTGATGCTCGCGACGCTGACGACCTTCCTGATGACGCTCGCCGTGATCCGCTCGCGCGGACTGACCGGCACGATCGCGCCCGAGCGGACCGGCTTCGTGCGCGACCTGAACTACTTCATCGCCGCATTCACGCTCGCCACCGTCGCGATGTTCGTCCCGCATCACGTGTGGGCGGTCCGCGCGCTGCTCGCCGCGATGCTGGTCGGCGTCTACGTGATGTACGTCGTGATGACGTTCCGCGCGTCGACCCGGCTCGTCGATGCCGGGCACGGCACCGAGGCGCCGCACGCGATGTTCCTGTCGCGCGTCGGGCTGCCGACCAACCTCGCGACCATCGCGCTGCAGCTCGCGCTCGGCGTCGCGCTGCTCGTCGGCGGGGCGAAGGGCTTCATCCACGGCGTCGAAGGCGTGTCGCACCTGCTCGGTATTTCCGCGCTGCTGCTGTCGCTGATCATCGTGCCGATCGCGACCGAGTTGCCGGAAAAGGTCAACAGCGTGCTGTGGATCCGCCGCAAGAAGGACACGCTCGCGTTCGGCAACATCACCGGCGCGATGGTGTTCCAGGGCACGCTGCTGCCGGCGATCGGCATCATGCTGACGCCGTGGGAGCCGCGCCCCGAAGTGCTGACCGGCGTGGTCATCACGCTCGCGGCGGCGGTGTGGCTGCGTGTCAATGCGCGTGCGCGCGGGCTCGCGATCTGGGCACTGCTGGCGAACGGGGCCGGGTATGTCGGCTATCTGTTCGTGACGCTGACGCGCTGAATGCGCTGAATGCGCTGAATGCGTTGAAGGTGCTGAAGGTGCTGAAGGTGCTGAATGCGCTGAAGACGCGGATCGGGCGCGTCGCCTGACAGGCGCACGCCCCCGAACGCTGCCGTCGTCACCGCACTGCGCTTGACGACGCTCGATGCGGGCGGCCATGCCGCCCGCATCCCCGCGCTTACGACGCCTTCACGAGCTTGACGATCGTCAGCGTGCCGTCGACGTTCTCGACGCGGACCTTCACCTTGTCACCCGCATGGACCTCGGCGAGCATGGCCGCGTCCTTCGCCTTGAACGCCATCGTCATCGGCGGCATCCCGACGTTCTCCAGCGCGCCATGCTTCAGCGTGATCTTGCCGCTCGCGGCATCGACCTTCTTCACTTCGGCATCGGTCAGCGCGGCATGCGACTCGGCCGCGCCGCCCGACGACATCTTCATGCCGGGCATGTCCATGCCCGACATGTCGCCCGCGGCAAGCGCGGGCATGGCGAACACGCCGGTCGCGAGCACGGCGGCGGCAGCGGCAATCAATTGACTCATCTTCATCGAGACTCTCCAGTGGGGGTGGACGGCACGTTCATGCCGTGAGGAACTGCATCGGAATGCCGCTGACGGCTCGCGCCTCGCGCACGACGGCGCTGCAGCAGAAGCCACGCGGCGGGAATGACGAACATCGACAGCAGCGGCGCGGTGATCATGCCGCCGACCATCGGCGCGGCGATGCGCTGCATCACTTCGGAGCCGGCGCCGTGTCCGACCATGATCGGCACGAGGCCGGCCAGCACGACGGCGACCGTCATCGCTTTCGGCCGCACGCGCAGCACCGCGCCTTCGCGAATCGCGTCGAGCAGCACGGCATCGGTCAGCGGCGCGCCGGCATCGAGGCGGCGCTGCAGCGCGCCCTTCAGGTACAGCAGCATCACGACGCCGAACTCGGCGGCCACGCCCGCCAGCGCGATGAAGCCCACCGACGTCGCGACCGACACCGCGTGGCCCAACGCCCAGACGAGCCAGAAGCCGCCGATCAGCGCGAACGGCACCGTGGACATCAGCAGCAGCGCATCGGCCGCGGAGCCGAACGTGACGAACAGCAGCACGAAGATCACGACGAGCGTCACCGGCACCACGGTGCGCAGCGTCGCCGCCGCGCGTTCGAGATACTCGAACTGTCCCGACCACGCGATCGAATAGCCGGGCGGCAATGCGACCTGTTGCGCAACGACCTGCCGCATCGCACGGACTGCCGTACTCAGGTCGGTGCCGCGGATATCGACGTACACATAGCCGGACAGCCGCGCGTTCTCGCTGCGGATCATCGGCGGCCCGTCGGCGATCGCGATGCGCGCGACGTCGCCGAGGCGGATCTGCGCGCCGCGCGCGGTGACGACCGGCAGTTGCCGCAGGTTCTCGAGCGAATCGCGGAGCTCGCGCGGATAGCGGAGGTTGATCGGGAACCGCTCGCGCCCCGCGATCACTTCGCCGACATCCTCGCCGCCGATCGCCGACGACACCACCGACTGGATGTCGGCCACCGACAGCCCGTAGCGCGCGGCCGCGAGCCGGTCGACGTCGACGTCGAGGTAGCGGCCGCCGTTCAGCCGTTCCGCGAGCGCGGACGTGACGCCCGGCACGTGTTTCACCGCCGCCTCGACCTGCGTCGCGATCGCGTCGATCCCCGCCAGGTCCGGCCCGGAAATCTTCACGCCGACCGGCGTCTTGATGCCGGTGGACAGCATGTCGAGCCGGTTGCGGATCGGCGGCACCCACACGTTCGACAGGCCCGGCACCTTCACCGTGCGATCGAGTTCGTCGACGAGCTTCTCCGGCGTCATCCCCGGCCGCCATGCGCTGCGCGGCTTGAAGCGGATCGTCGTTTCGAACATCTCGAGCGGCGCGGGATCGGTCGCCGTATCCGCGCGCCCCGACTTGCCGAACACCGTGTCGACCTCGGGCACGGTCTTGATCAGCCGGTCGGTCTGCTGCAGCAGTTCGCTCGCCTTGTCGGCCGAGATGCCCGGCAGCGCGGTCGGCATGTACAGCAGATCGCCTTCGTCGAGCGGCGGCATGAACTCGCCGCCGAGACGCGACAACGGCACGACGGTCAGCAACAGCGCGGCGAGCGCGACGCCGATCGCGCGCCACGGGCGCCGCAGCGTCGCTTCGAGCAGCGGCCGGTACACGCGGGTCAGCACGCGGTTGATCGGGTTCGCGTGCTCGGGTGGAATGCGGCCGCGCACGAGATACCCCATCAGCACGGGCACCAGCGTCACCGACAGCGCGGCCGCGGCGGCGATCGTGTAGGTCTTCGTGAACGCGAGCGGCGCGAACAGCTTGCCTTCCTGCCCTTCGAGCGAAAACACCGGAACGAACGACAGCGTGATGATCAGCAGCGAGAAAAACAGCGCCGGCCCGACCTCCGCGGCCGACGTCGCGACCAGCTCCCAGCGCTGCGCAGTCGTGATCGGCTCGCCGGGATGCGCGTGGCCGTATGCCTCCAGATGCTTGTGCGCGTTCTCGATCATCACGATCGCCGCATCGATCATCGCGCCGATCGCGATCGCGATGCCGCCCAGCGACATCAGGTTCGCGTTCACGCCCTGGTAGCGCATCACGATGAACGCGGCCAGCACGCCGAGCGGCAGCGACAGGATCGCGACGAACGCGCTGCGCAGGTGGAACAGGAACACCGCGCAGACGATCCCGACGATCACGAACTCCTCGATCAGCTTGTCCCGGAGGTTGTCCACCGCGCGCTCGATCAATTGCGAGCGGTCGTAGGTCGTGACGATATCCACGCCGGGCGGCAGCGAACGCTTCAGGTCGGCGAGCTTCGCCTTCACCGCGTCGATCGTCGTCAGCGCGTTCTTGCCCGATCGCATCACGACGACGCCGCCCGCCACCTCGCCCTGCCCGTCCAGCTCCGCGATCCCGCGCCGCATCGCCGGGCCGACCTGGATGCGCGCGACGTCGCCGAGCAACACTGGCGTACCCGCGTCGTCGGAGCGCAGCACCACGTGCCGGAAGTCGTCGAGCGTGCGCAGGTAGCCGGACGAACGCACCATGTACTCCGACTCGGCCAGCTCGACGACCGAGCCGCCCGATGCCTGGTTCGCCTTGCCGAGCGCGTCCGCGACCGCCGCCTGCGTGATGCCATACGCGCGCAGCTTGTCCGGATCGAGCACGACCTGGTACTGGCGCACCATCCCGCCGACGCTCGCCACTTCCGACACGTCCGGCACGGCCTTCAGCTCGAACTTCAGGAACCAGTCGTTGAGCGCACGCAGTTGCCCGAGGTCGTGACGGCCGGTGCGATCGACGAGTGCGTACTCGTACACCCAGCCGACCCCGGTCGCATCCGGCCCGAGCGACACGGTCGCGCCCGCGGGCAGGCGGCTCTGCACCTGGCTCAGGTATTCGAGTACGCGCGAACGTGCCCAGTACGGGTCGGTGTGGTCGTCGAACAGCACGTAGACGAACGCGTCGCCGAACGACGAGTACGCGCGCACGGTTTTCGCGCCCGGCACGCCGAGCAGCGTCGTCGTCAGCGGATAGGTGACCTGGTCCTCGACGACCTGCGGCGCCTTGCCCGGATACGACGCCTTGACGATCACCTGCGTGTCCGACAGGTCGGGCAGCGCATCGAGCGGCGTCTGCCGCAGCGCATGCACGCCCCACGCCGCGATCAGCACGGTGGCGAGCAGCACCAGGAAGCGGTTGCGGACGGACCAGCGAATCACGTGCGCGATCATCGCGTGCCTCCCTGCGGCTCGACCTTCGTCAGCCGGTAGCCGTCGTCGCGCTGCATGAACGCGAAACGCACCGTCTGGCCAGCCTTCACGTCCGGGAACGCGTGTGCCGACGGCTTGCCGAACGCCATCGTCATCGCGCCCCAGCCGAGTGCCGGCACCGGCTGATGCGAGAACGTGATGTCGTCGTCGGTGACGTGCTCGACCTTGCCGGTGGTTTCGTACACCGGCGCGGCCGCGGCGGCCGGCGCTTGCGCCGCGCTCGCGCCCGCCGCGCCCGCCGCGCCTTCCAGCCGCGGCAGCACGCTTTTCAGGCTCGCTTCCGAATCGATCAGGAACTGCCCCGATGCGACGACCGTATCGCCTTCGCTCAACCCGTCGAGCACTTCCGTGTCGCCGCCGACGTCGTTGCCCACCGTCACCGGCACCGGCCGGAGCCGGCCGTCGCCCGCCTTCACGATGACGATCGTGCGCTTGCCGGTCGCGATCACCGCTTCGGACGGCACCAGCAGGCGCGACACCGCCTTCTGCGCCGCGACATGCACGCGCATCAGCATGCCGGGCGTGAGCCTGAGCGCCGCATTGTCGATCTCCACGCGCGCCTGCAGCGTGCGGCTACCCGTGCTGATGCCGGGCAGCACTTCGCGGATGCGGCCGGTGAAGTGCCGCGCCGGATCGCCCGCGAACGTCGCGTCGACCGCCATCCCCGGCTGCACGTTCAGCGCGAGCGCTTCCGGCACCTCGACGATGAGCCAGAGCGTCGACAGCCCGGCGATCTTCGCGAGCGTCTGTCCCGGCGCGACCATCGCGCCGTCCCGCACGTTCAGTTCGCTGACGACGCCGGTTTGCGGCGCGCTCAGCACGACGTGCGTCTGCGCGCGGCCGGTGCGATCGAGCGCGGCGATCATCGCGTCGGGCATCGACAGCGCACGCATCCGCGCGCGCGATGCATCGAGCAGGCTGCCGTCCATCCCGCCCCGCTTGAGCGCGAGATATTCCTCCTGCGGCGCGAGCCATTCCGGCACGAACAGCGACGCGATCGGCGCGCCCTTTTCGATGCGCTGCATCGGCGCCCGTGCGTAAAGCCGGTCGATGTAGCCGGTGACGCGCGACTGCACGACGTCCGCGCGCGATTCGTCGAATTGCGTGGTGCCCACCGCGTCGAAGCCGTCCGCCGTCTGCTGCCGGCGCACGGTCGCATAGCGGATGCCGAGATTCTGCTGCAGGCCCGGATCGATCCGGATGCCCCGTGCATCGCCGCCCTCGTCCGCATAGACGGGCTGCAATTGCATGTCCATGAACGGCGACTTCCCCGGTTTGTCGAAGTGCTGGTTCGGCACCATCGGGTCGTGCCAGTACAGCACCTTGCGTCCTGCCTGCGAATCGGGCGTGCCTGCCGCCGCGACGGCAGCCGTTGCCGCGCCGCCCGATGCATGGCGCATGCCCGCGACGTAACCCGCGCCGAGCAGCGCCGCGCCCGCGCATGCCAGCAGCACCGCACGCGCCAGTGATTGCTTCGTCATGAGGTTCTCCTTCACTGCGCGGCGGCCATCGTCGACGGCACGACCTGATATTCGAGTTGCGCCCAGGTCCGCGACACGTCGCGTCCGAGCTCGAGCACCTGCACCTGCGCGTCCAGTTGCGCGCGCCGGGCGGCGAACGTGTCGGCGAGCGAACCGGTGCCGGCCCGGTAGGCGGCCGTGGCGAGCTGCACGCGCTGCCCGGCGGCGGGCAACAGCGATTCGCGCAGGGTCGCGAGGCGTTCGCGGCCGCTTGCCAGCGTCTCGGACTGCGTGCGGATATCGGCTTGCACCTGACGCAGCGTGTCCTCGTACATCAGGCGCGCCTTCGTCGCGAGCGCGGCCTTTTCGGCGACGTCGCGGTTCTGCCGGTTCTTGCGATTGAGCGGCAACGGGATCGTGACGCCGACGGACACCATGTTCGAATACGCGCCGCCGCGCTGCTGGTACGCGATCTCCCACGTCCAGTTCGGGCTGCGCTCGCTGTCGGCCACCGCGGCGTCGGCCTCGGCGACCGCGATGTCGTCCGCGGCGGCGACGAGCGCCGGTTGCGACACGCGCAGTTCGTCCGGCGGCAACGACGATACGAAGGATTCGGGTGCGGGCGGCGTACCCGACACGTCCGTGACGGGCGCAGCCGTCCAGCGGCCGAGCGCGATGAGTGCGGTGCGATAGGCCTGCCGCGCGTCGAGCACCTGATCCTGCGTTTGCGCCAGCATCGCGCGTGCCTGGACGACCTCGCCCGCGCTCGCCTTCGCGCCGCGATACGACGCCTGCGTCGCATCGAGCTCATGCTGCATGTGATCGAGCAGCGCCTGGCGAAGCGCGAGCGCCTGCTTCGCGTAGAGGGCGTCGAGCCAGGCCGCCGCGGTCCGCTGGCGCACCGTGGCCAGCTGCACGAGATAGTCCGCGCGTTCGCGGCCGACTCGCTCGTCGGCAAGCGCCGCGCGCAGCCGCCGCTTGTCGCCGGACACCCATTCCTGCTCGATGCCGATGCGGCGCATCGTCATGAAGTCCTGGCCGACGGTGAAGCGCTGCCCGCCGTTGACCGGCAGGTTGTCGATGCCGGCCTTGAGCATCGGGTCCGGCAGCTGGCCGGCCTTGACTGCCGCTTCCGAACTCGCGCGCACCGAAGCCTGCGCGGCCTGCATCGACGCGGAACGTTCGGTGGCGGCCTGCAGCGCGGCGTCCAGCGTGACGGGCGACTGCTGCGCATGGGCGCCCGCCGCCAGCAGCGCCGCCCAAAGCACGGGCGCGCGCCGGCACGCACGCCGCATGCGCGGCGTGCAGAAATCGAATGACATGGTGTAACCCCAAGTCGGAACCCGAATGGATTCCACGTCCCGAACACGGGACGAACCTCACCGCCTCGGCGGTGAACCGGTCAAATCGGGATCAGCTGATGCGGGGCGGGCGCCACAACCCGTTCGGGTCGCGGATCGGGACAGACTGCGCGTAGTGGAAGACGATCGTGCTGGCGAATGCAGCGGGACGGCTCACATCGGCGCGGGCGGCCGGGTGATAGAGACTGCCGAACTGGCATTGGGCCGTCACCTTGCAGGCCATGCCCTTCGCTTTGGCCTTCGTGGTGTCGGTGGGCGACGCTTTCATCGAATCGCAGCCGCTCATGTCGGCGGACATGCTCATGCCCGCGTTCGCTTCCATCGACATCGTGTGCTGCATCGGACATTCACCGGTCAAGCCGCTGGCTGCCAGCCCGCTGATGGGCAGCACCGCGCAAAGCAGCAGCAGGATGAAGGTCCGAAGCAGTTTCATGGCGGCGATTATAGCGCGGCGGTTTGCGGTATGGCGCGGCGACGTGTGCGGCTTCTCACGGTCTCCGGCGCCGCCCCCACGCGCTAGCGTGCCAGCCCGTCCGCGGCGAGCACCTGCTGCACGGCCGGCCGCGCCCGCACCCGCTCGTACCACGCGCGCAGGTTCGCATGGCGGCTCAGGTCGATGTCCGCGTTGTACACCGAGCGCATCCAGTCGGCCTTGCCCCAGCCCGTCAGCGCGAACAGATACGCATCGGCGATCGTGAACGTGTCGCCCGTCACATACGGGTTGCCGTCGAGCTGCCGGTCGATCCATGCAAAGCGGCTGTCGAGCTTCTGCCGCACCGGGTCGACGTATTGCCCCGCCTGCACCGCGTACAGCAGCGGGATGAAGCCCTTGTGGATCTCGGTGCCGAGGAAGTTCAGCCATTCCATCAGCCGGTAGCGGGCGAGCGTGCCGTACGCGGGCGCGAGCCGCGCTTCGGGGCGCCGGTCCGCGAGATACTGCGCGATCACCGGTCCTTCGCGCAGCATCGTGCCGTCGTCGAGTTCGAGCAGCGGCACGTAGCCGAGTTCGGTCACGTCGTAGTAATTGCGCCCGTCTTCAATGACGTGTTTGCGCGCGTCGACCTTGATGACCTCCGCGTCGATACCGCTTTCGCGCAGCACGATGCAGATGGCCTGCGAACAACTGCCGGGAGCGTGGTAAAGCTTCATGCGTTTCCTTGGTTGGATGGTTCGACTATCGATTCGCCGCGACGCGGGCGCTAATATCTCGCATCGGCGCCACGCCGGGAAGACGGCAGTCGTTTGTGCCGTAGTCACAAAAAAGTTACCGACCAGGGTCAGTGGCATGAAAACGAGTGCGACAGGATGTTCCGTGGAAGAAGCGATGCGCATGCTCGGCGGCCGCTGGCGGCTGCTGCTCGTGTCGTATCTGCTCGACGGGTCGAAGCGCTTCAGCGACCTGCGCCGCGACATGCCGGGCATCTCGCAGCGGATGCTCACGCTCGATCTGCGCGCGCTCGAGGACGCCGGCTTCGTGCGGCGCACCGTGTATCCGGACGTGCCGGTGCGCGTCGAGTACGATCTGACCGCGGACGGCGACCGGCTGCGGCCCGTCGTCGAGGTCATGCGCGAATTCGGGCTGTGGCTGAAGGCGCGCGATGCGCATGGCGAGGTCGAAGCGCAAGCCGCGCTGCCCCGATAACCCCTTACCGAGAGAAACATCATGGAACTACACGCTACCGTCGGCGCGGCCACGTCCGATGTCGACGACGACGAAAGCTTCGCGAACATCTATTGCCACGACGCGGCGCAGAACTATTGCTTCTCGCTGCTGCGCTTTCCGGAGGAAACGTCGATCGAGGTGATGGTGCTCGACCAGTTCACCGCGCACGTGAATGATCTGTCGGTGCGGCTCACAGGCGACACGCTCGACGTCGAACTCGATGAGCGCACCGCCGCGAGGCTCGACGGCAACACGCATTACGTGATCCATCTTGCGCCCGGCGAACACGATCCCGTCGCGCTGCGCGCCGCGCTGAAGGAAATCTTCGACGGCAAGAGCGGATATCGCGACGACAGCGCAAGCGCGTAACGCGGCCCGCCCGATACTCGTCCATATCCCACGCGTTCGCGCTCCGCCCGTGACACGCGTTTCGCGATTCCAGCCGCTGCGCCTCGCGCCCGCGGGGCTGCCCGGCCTCACGGGCGGCACGCGCTACGCAGCCAGCGCAACTGCCTTGATGTTGAACGCGCGCAGCAAGTCCTCGCGGAACGCATCGACGATCGGCTTGCCGCTCGCGTTGCGCTTCATCGCGAGATGCAGCGGCACATCGAAGCCGAACGTCTCACGGCCGACCGCTTTCACGAGCCCGCGCTGCTCGAAGGGCTCCGCGTAATGCGCGGGCAGGTAGCCGAGATGGCCGCCCGACAGGATCAGGATCGTCGCGGCCTCGATGCTGTCCGCGCTCGCGGTCACGCGCCGCTCCGGCAGCGGACACTGTTCCTCCGGCACCGGATACGTACGCCACACCCAGTCGTGCGCCTGCAGGTCGTCCATCGACACCGGCCGCGACACATGGAACAGCGGATGACCGCGACCGCAGTAGATCACCTGTTCCTCGGTAAACAACGGCGTGTAGTCGAGCCCCGGCACGCGATGCCAGAAATACCCGATCGCGAAATCGAGCTGGTTGTTGACGAGGCCTTCCTCGAGTTCCTGCGGCGATGCGACCTTCATCGAGAACGTGACGGCCTGGTCGCGCTTGCGGAACGTGCCGATCGCGTCGGCGACGCGCGCGTTCTCGACGAGCGGCGCCTGCCCGATCAGCCCGATCGACAACGTGCCGACCAGCTTGCGGTCGATGTCGCGCACGCGCGCGACGAACTCCGACGTCGCCGCGACCAGCGTGCGCGCCGTGGCCGCGAAGCGTTCGCCCTTCGATGTCAGCCGAAAGCCGCCGCGACCGCGGTCGCACAGCTTGAAGCCGACACGCGCTTCCAGCGCGGAGAGCTGCGTGCTGATCGTCGACTGCCGCACGCCGAGCGATGCCTCGGCGGCCGTGATGCCGCGTGCATCGACGACGGCCAGGAAGACCCGGATGAGCCGGAGATCGAGATCGGTGGTATTCGAAAACATGCTTCAAGCCGCTGCGCTTCTCGCGCGTTGCCGGGGCGGCACGACACCGGCCGTCCTCGCCGATGAACCTGACCGGACGCGCGCCGTCATCGGCAACGGCACGCGCCCTACCCGTCGTTCCTGAACGACCGTCGCTTACATCGGGAAGCCCATCGCCTTGAGCCCGTTGATCCACGCGCGCTTCCAGCCGCCGTCGGCATCCGCGCCGTCGAACGCGTGGAACGTGATCTTCGCGGCGACCCAGCGCATCGGCTCGGGCGGGATGTAGCTCGGGCTCTGGTTCGCGATGTCGAGCTTGCGCTCCGGGCTGTCGCGGTCGAACAGGATGTTCAGCCCCATGAACGCGCCGAACCGGCTCGCCGCGACGCCGAAGCCCGTGTAGCCGGCGACGAACACGGCCTTGCCGCCGAGATAGCGCTTCGCGAACACCGAGCCGCGCGAGCAGTAGTCGATCGGGCCGCCCCACGCGTGCGAGAAGCGCACGTCGGCGAGTTGCGGGAACGTCCGGTAGAACGCTTCCGCGAGCCGGTAGTAGGTTTCGCGCCGGCCGTCCTGATGCGGTTCCGGGTCGCCGTCGAAGTGATAGCTGACCAGCCCGCCGAAGATGATGGTGTTGTTCTTCGTCAGCCGGAAATAGTTGAGCTGCGTGCGCGTGTCGTACACGCCCTGGCGATTCTTCCAGCCGATCCGCGCGAGCTGTTCGTCGGTGAGCGGCTCGGTCGCGAGCACGTGATCGCGCACCTGCATCACGCGGCGATTGATATCAGGAATGCCAACCTTTGCGGTGCCGCTGCCGAACACCACACGCGGCGCGCGCACGCTGCCCTTCGGCGTCGTCACGAACACCGTGCCGCCTTCGTCGGTCACCGTCGTGAGCGGCGTGTGCTCGTACAGCTTCACGCCGAGCTGCAGCGCCGCGCGCTTGAGCCCCCACGCGAGCTTCGCCGGATGCACGATGCCGCTGCGGTTACGCGACCACAGCGCGCCCGCGAACAGCGGCGAGTTCAGTTGCTCGAGCGTTTCCTCGCGGTTCAGCAGCACGACGTCGTGCCCGTATTCGCGATGCAGGTCGTAGTCGCCCTTCAGGTGCGCGATGTGCTCAGGGTCCACCGCGACCGTCATCTCGCCGTTCCACTCGATGTCGGCGTCGATGGCGTAGCGCTTCAGCGTGTCCTCGAAGCCGTCGAGGTTGTGGTGGCCGAATGCCTCGAGCTGTGCGATGTCGTTCGGGAACACGCGCACCGCGTTCGGCAGCCCGTGCATCACCGACGTCGAGATGATCCCGCCCGCGCGGCCCGACGCGCCGTGCGCGACCTTGCCGGCCTCGATCAGCACCACGTTCAGGTGCGGCATCTGTTCCTTCGCCTGCACGGCCGTCCACAGCCCGGTGAAGCCGCCGCCGACGACCAGCAGGTCGGCCGTCACGTCGCCGACGAGTTCCGGCTCGGCGGCCGGCGCGGCCGGGTTGTCGAGCCAGTACGGGAACAGTTTCGTATTCGCGAGCGCCTCGGCGGCGCTCAGTGCGACCGGTGCGTGACGCGCGGCGTGCGCGTGAGCCGGTGCGGCTTGTGTTGCTTCGTTGACTTCCATTTCCATGATCCCAGCCATCCCACGTGATCGCGGCCCGCGCATGCGATGCGTGCACGGCGTGCTGAATTCGCCGAACTTGCCGAACTTGCCGAACTTGCCGAACTTGCCGAATTTGCCGAATTTGCCGAATTTGCCGATTTCAGCGATTTCAGCGATTCCGCCGATTCCGCCGATTACTTCGGTTGCCTCGATTGCTTCGGCTGCGCCGACGGTGACGATCGGCGCCATGCACCGCAAGCCGCGACGCGCGCCTTCGACACCCGCGCGCCGGACGTCGCTTGCGGTCGATCAAAGACGCCGCCGGGCCTCGCGCCAACCTGACGACGACGCCACGGCGGCCGCTCACATCACGACTTCTCGAGCAGCACGTAGAACTTCTTCGCGTCCTCGATCGTTTCCCAGCGGCCCGCGAAACCGGCCGGCAGCAGATAGCCCTGGCCCGGCGTGAATTCCTTGCGGTTGCCCTCCACGTCGGTCAGCGCGATCCGGCCCTCGACGAGCCACACCGCTTCGTCCGCCGCGGTTTCCGGGAACTCCACGGAGCCGACCTTGCCCTCCCACCAGCCGATGAGGTAGCTGCCGCTCTTGCCTTCGGCCGCGCGCCAGTCGCTTTCGTCCATCCCGAAGTCGAGCTTCGTGAATTCGCCAATGCCTGCGCCCAGCGGCAGGATGTCCTTGATCAGTTTGGTCATCTGAATCGTTCGTCTCTCGATTGAAAAAAGCAGAGACAAAGTTACTCATTTACACTGCCCCGGTATGCCCCCCTGCGGGGGGGACAAGCTGCGTTTTCCGGGGCAAGCCGGTCGGCACGGCAGCTGCCGGTATTTCCCCCTACTGACGTTTCAGGCCGCAACCGCTAGAATCGCGCCGCTTTTCACCCGGGGGAACCGCATGCTGCTCAACGTGAACCCCTTCCACCGCGACACCGACCGCTTCAACGTGTCGTTCAAGGCGCTGGGCGAGCTGATCGAAACGGTCGGCACGCCGCACTTCGTGCCGCGTCTCACGCAACTGCTGAACGACGTCGTGCCGCTCGACGTCGCGCACGTCGAGCGCTCGCGCGTCGACGGCACGATGCCCACCGGCTACCGCTGCGAATGGATCGGCAGCAGCGGCATCGGCACCGCGACCGCCGAGATCTCCGACGTGATGACGCTCTACTACGAGCGCTTTCTCGACAGCGACCCGCTGTTCGCGGGGCTGCGCGGCAAGACGGGCACGATGCTGGTCGTGCGCGACATCGCGGCGATCCCGCCCGGCGAATTCCGCCAGCGGCTGTTCGACGACGTGCATATCGGCCATGAATGCGTGCTCGCGCGCGGCACCCGCTATGCGCAGCATTCGATCGCGCTGGAACGCGGCCGCGACCGCCCGCCGTTCACGCTCGCCGAAATGAACCGCTTTCGCAGCGTCAGCGACGTGCTGTTCCCGCTGCTCGAGCTGCACGCATCGACCACCGCCGCGCGGCGCATCGCGCACCCGACGCCCGACGTGCATCCGCTCGCGCAGTTCGACGCGCGGATCGCGGCCGACGGCGTGAAGCTGTCGAAGCGCGAATACGAGACCTGCAAGCACCTGATCTCCGGCAAGACCGTGCCGGAAACCGCCGACATCCTCGGCGTGCGCGTCGCGTCGGCCGAGTCGTACGTGAAGCGTGCGTTCGCGAAGCTCGGGGTGCGCACGAAGCGCGAGCTCGCTGCGTGGGGCGCGGCCGTGCCGGCGTTTCCTGCCGCGGCAATGCGTGACCACGTAGGCGACGGAGGCAACGACGCCGGCACGCCGCCCGCGATCGCCGGCTGATCCGGTCGCGCGTCGACGGTCGCCCGCCGCCGGTCGCGCCGCGTCGATGCGGCGGCGCCGTTCGCATCGAGACCCGTCGATGTAAACGTTGCGACTTCAAGATCTTCGCGCCCGCGTTCTCCTCTACCATCGGCCGATCGCTTTTCACCAGAAAGAGGAGACGGCCCCATGCACCGCGAACTGAACCAGCCGATGGGCGGCAACGAGATGCCGCGCTTCGGCGGCATCGCCACGATGATGCGCCTGCCGCAGGCCGACACGACCGACGGCCTCGACGTGTGCTTCGTCGGCGTGCCGCTCGACCTCGGCACGTCGAACCGCTCCGGTTCGCGCTTCGGCCCGCGCCAGATCCGCACCGAATCCGTGCTGCTGCGCCCGTACAACATGGCCACGCGCGCGGCACCGTTCGATTCGCTGCAGGTCGCCGACATCGGCGACGTCGCGACCAACCCGTATGACCTGAAGGATTCGGTGCGCCGCATCGAGGACGCGTATGACGAGATCGTCGCGAACGGCTGCCGGCCGATCACGCTCGGCGGCGACCACACGATCGCCTGGCCGATCCTGCGCGCGCTGCACAGGAAATACGGCAAGGTCGCCGTGGTGCACGTCGACGCGCACGCGGACGTGAACGACACGATGTTCGGCGAGAAGATCGCGCACGGCACGCCGTTCCGCCGCGCGGTGGAAGACGGCCTGCTGCAATGCGACAAGGTCACGCAGATCGGCCTGCGCGGCACCGGCTATCACGCGGACGATTTCGACTGGTGCCGCCAGCAGGGCTTCACCGTCGTGCAGGCGGAGGAATGCTGGAACCGGTCGCTCGCGCCGCTGATGGCGCAGGTGCGCGAACGCGTCGGCGACACGCCGGTGTATCTCAGCTTCGACATCGACGGTCTCGATCCGTCGTTCGCGCCCGGCACCGGCACGCCGGAAATCGGCGGCCTGTCGGTGCAGCAGGGTCTCGAGATCATTCGCGGGATGAAGGGGCTGAACCTCGTCGGCGCGGATCTCGTCGAAGTGTCGCCGCCGTACGATCCGACCGGCACCACCGCGCTCGTCGGCGCGAACCTCGCATTCGAGATGCTCTGCGTGATGCCGGGCGTCGCCTACCGCTAACCCGATCGACAGGAACACGTTCATGTCCACCGCCGAGCTTTCCCCTTCCGCCGCGGCCATCGTGCTGCCCGCCGCGCGCATCGCCGGCCAGCCCGTGCGCACGCATTCCGATGAAGCCGGCGCGCCGATCTTCAATGCGTCGACCGGCGAGACGATCGGCTGGCAGGAATTCGCGACGGCCGCGCACGTCGACGCCGCGGTCCACGCCGCGCGCGACGCGTTCGCCGGCTGGCGCGACACGCCGCCCGCCGAGCGCGGCCGCCTGCTCGCGACGATCGCCGAGCGCGTCGAAGCCGACCGCGAGCGGCTCGCGGCGCTGCAGATGCAGGTGAGCGGCAAGCCGCCTTTCGAGGCCGACGCCGACGTCGGCGACGTCGCCGCGACGTTCGCGTATTACGCGACGCTGTGCGGGAACCCGGCGCTGTTCGAGGCCGAGCCCGTCGCGTTGCCGAGCGACACCGTCGCGGCCGAGCGCTTCTACGACGCGGTCGGCGTCGCCGCGCTGATCATGCCGTGGAACTTCCCGATGGTCACGACCGCGTGGAAGCTCGCGCCCGCGCTCGCGGCCGGCTGCACGGTCGTGCTGAAGCCGTCCGAGCTGACGTCGCCGGCCGAGCACGCGCTGCTCGACCTGATCGCCGAAGCCGGCGTGCCGGACGGCGTCGTCAACGTCGTGAACGGCGGCGCCGAGGTCGGCGCGGCGCTGACCGCGCATCCGCTGATCGACAAGATCTCGTTTACCGGCAGCACGGCCGCCGGCCGCAAGGTCATGCAGGCCGCGGCCGAGGACATGAAGCGCGTGACGCTCGAACTCGGCGGCAAGTCGTCGCTGATCGTGCGCGACGACGCCGATCTCGACACCGCGGTGTCGCTCGCGGTCGCCGGCGCCTTCACGAACGCGGGCCAGATGTGCTCGGCCACCGCGCGCATCCTCGTGCACGACAGCCTCTATCGCAGCTTCATGGCCGCGTTCGAGACGGCCGTGCGCGCGCTCGTCGTCGCGCCGCCTGCCACCGCAGAGGTCGCGATGGGGCCGATGATCTCGGCCGCGCAGCGCACGCGCGTCGAGGCGATGCTCGCGCAAGGCATCGCGGCGGGCGCGCGCGTCGCGTTCAGCGGGCGCGTCGCCGAGGCCGGCGGCAATGGCTTCTTCATGGCGCCGGTCGTGGTCGCGGAGCCGGCCGCCGACAACCTGCTGTGGACCGACGAGGTGTTCGGCCCGGTCGCGTGCGTGAAGTCGTTCCGCACCGACGACGAGGCGATCGCGCTCGCGAACGACACGCGCTACGGGCTCGTCGCGACCGTCGTGACGCGCGACGCGGAAGTCGCGAAGCAGTTCCAGGCACGCGTGCGCGCCGGGCTCGTGTGGATCAACGCGCCGCAACTCATCTACCCGCATGTGTGCTGGGGCGGCTTCGGGCTCAGCGGGATCGGCCGCGAACTCGGCGTGACAGGCCTGCGCAGCTACCAGGAACTGCGCCACGCGATGCGCGCGATCGATTGACCTGGGCGGCCGTTCAGGCCGCCGGCAGCACCGTGCCCGGCGGGCCGGCGCGGCACCGCGGGCCATGCCGGCCGCGCCGGATGCCGAAGCCGCCGGGCACCGCAGCCCGGCACGTCTTCGGCACCGTCACCGTCGATGCGCGGCCGCTTCGGCCTCGGTATCGTGATACTCGACGAACGCCGCGATCTTCCCGCTTTCGATCGTGAGCAGGTGCACCCAGTCGTCTTCGTAAGTGCGCCCGGTCGAGTGGACACGCCAGCGTTGCGTGCCGAGCACGACGACCCGGTTGCCGCTCGCGATGAACTCGAGCGGCTCGAAGCGTTCTGCGGTCTGCGTTGACGCAAGCGCCGCGAAGAACGCCGCGACATCCTGCGGCCCGTGTCGTCTGCCGACGAACGGAACGACGTCGGCCGGCCCGGGGATGAACCAGTCGACGCTGTCGGACAGCGTCTGCAGAATGCCCTCGATATCGGCGCGGCCGAACGCCGCGTATGCCTGCTGCACGAGTTGCACGTTGTCTTGCTCGCTCATCGCCCCCTCCCGTCATTGCCGGTTCGCCGCGTCGCGGCGCGGAATTCCGGCCGCGGACAATTCAGCATAGTCGAACCGCGAGGCGGCCCCCATGAGGGTCTCCGGCAATCGGGCCGTGTGGATTCCGTATGAGCATTCCGTGGCGCCGTTGCGTGATTGCATCGCCCTGCCAAATGAAGCAACGCGCCAGCGATTACGCGGCATGGCCGGGATCGGCGATCCGCCGCGAGACCAGATGCGGATGAGTCCGCGCCGATATCCCGCATAATCGGGCGTTGAGCGCCGCCGCGGGAAGAGACATCGTGCGAGCGCATCAATTCAAAACAGGAACGGGTGCGATCCGGCTCGCCGCAAGGCGGCGCCGCCCGCCCCGGGGGAAGACCAGGCAATCCCGCTGAAGACAGGACACCGACACATGGACCGAGCCGAGCACATCAGCATCGAACAGGCGGTCGATCTGCCCGCCGACGAACTGAACGGATGCGACTTTTCGTTCGAGATCGCGTGGGAGCTGAATGCGCCGTACCAGGATCTGCTCGATTTGCGCGCGCTGCCCGTGCGGCGCAAGGACTACGGCTTCGACCCGGCCGGCTGGGCGCGCGAGGCGTCCGGCGGCACCGCGCTGTTCCGCGCGAGCGCGGGCGGGCGCCTCGCGGGATTCGTCGCGATCACCGAAAGCTGGAACGGGATGGCCGAGATCGCGGAACTCGCGGTCGACCGCAGCTGCCGGCGGCAAGGAATCGGCCAGTTCCTGCTCGCGGCCGCGGAAGCGTGGGCGCGCAGCCGCGGGTTCGGCTTCATGCGGCTGGAAACGCAGGCGAACAACGTTGCGGCCTGCTGCACGTACGCGCGGGCGGGCTTCGTCGTGGGCGGCCACGACCGCTTCCTGTACGCCGACGGCGCGAACGACGGGGAGGTCGCCCTCTTCTGGTACAAGGATCTGCGCGACGGGCAAAGCGCGAAGAGCCGGACGGTCGATCCGGAATCGATGCGGCCGCTGTCCTGACCGCTGTCCTGACCGACGCCCCGCCGCCCGCTCCGGTCCTGCTTTCGCCTTACTTCCGCGTCGCGACGATGAACAGGCGCGGGAACGGCAGCAGCACGGTGCCGTCGTCGAGCAACGGGTAGCCGTCCGGGCCGGCGAGCGCATCGCGATAGCGCGCGACGAACGCGTCGCGTTCGCCTTCATCGAGTGCCGCGAGGAACGGCCGCAGCGCGCTGCCCTTGAACCATTCGACGACCGCATCGGCGCCGCCGCGCAACGGATGGTAGTAAGTCGTGCGCCAGACATCCACCCGCGAACACGACGGCGACAGCAGCGCGTAGTAATGCCGCGCGTCGAACCGCTCGGTGCGCGCGGCGTCTTTGAGCTTGTCCGCCCATGGCCCGCCCGCGGCGACCGCGCGCATCAGCCGGTGCGCGGGTTCGTCGAGGTTGTCGGGCATCTGCACCGCGAGATGGCCGCCCGGCGCGAGCCGGCCGACGAGCGACGGAAACAGCGTGTCGTGCGCCGGCACCCATTGCAGCACCGCATTCGACAGGATCAGGTCGTAGCCGCCCGGATCGTCCCACGTGGAGACATCCGCGAGATCGAAACGCAGCGCGGGCAGGCGCTTGCGCGCGGCCGCGATCATGTCCGGCGACGCGTCGATCCCGCGCACCGTCGCGTCGGGTGCGCGCGCGATCAGCGCTTCGGTCGAATTGCCGGGCCCGCAGCCGATGTCGAGCGCGGTATGGATCGGCGTGTCCGGCACGGCGGCCAGCAGGTCGCGGACAGGCCGCGTGCGTTCGTCTTCGAATCGCACGTACTGTTTGGCGTATTGATCGAGTGGCGTTGTCAAGATATGCCTCCGGGTCGGCGTGGACGGCGTCGCGCTACCCGTCGCCGTCGCTGCAGCGCACGCTGCGATCCCGCCGGTCTTCGGTAGCGACGCCGGCGCGGTGACGTCAGGCTACATCGCTCAAAGCGTCTTGACCATGAACACGCGCGCCGTCCCTTCCGGCTCGCACGGCACCTCGCCGAATGCCTCGTAACCGTGCTTCCGGTAGAAGTCCGGCGCCTGGAACGTAATCGTGTACAGCACCGCGCGGGCACACCCGCGCCGCTTCGCTTCCGCTTCGGCCTCGCGCAGCAGCCGGCTACCGAAACCGCCGCCACGCAGCGATTCCGGCAGATAAAAGAGGTCGATGAAGAAGAGGCCCAGCGACGTCCGGCCGGTGAGGCCGCCCAGGACCTCGCCGGTCGCGGGATCGGTCACGTAGACGTCGAGCGCCGCCGTGTCGGATCGGCCCGTCATCGCGTGGTTGAACTCGCCGAGCCTGCGGCTGATGAGGTCGCGTGCGGCCGGCTGCTCGATGTCGGTCAGTTGAAGCGAAACGGCGGGATGCGCGTTCATGGCGTGAAGGTGTACGTGAAGGGGCCGCCGGACCTGCAGCGTCCGCAGCGGGCGTCGTGAATCGACGCGGAACGACCGCGCGTCAGTTGTACCCGAGAATCGCCACCGCCGCGACATCCGGCCGATCGATCGTGCTGCCGACGAGCGACGTCATCGGCTCCTGCAGCACGGCCTGATACGACGTCACGCGCACCGCTTCCGGCGCACCGGCGTCATCCCGAACGGGTTCGTCGAATGCGTCGTAGCCAGTGAAAAACCCCGGTTGCGTTTGCGTAAAAGTCATCTCCACTCCTTTCGATATGTCGTCGATGTTCTAATTCAATTTGCCTGTTTCAACGCCGCCGCTTGCACGGCTGCGCCGCCATGCGCGGCCTCCGACCGCGCGAGCTGCGCGCGCGTGCGCCGCGTGATGTGAATCACCGCGAACACGACCGGCGCGATCAGCAGGCCTTCCGCCAGTTCGGGATCGACCGGCAGGTTCATCACGTGCAGCGCCTTGAACGCCGCGGTCGCGAGCGACAGCACGTAGTACGAAATGGCCGCCACCGACAGCCCTTCGACGGCGTGCTGCAGATGCAGCTGGTTGCGCGCGGTGCGCTCCATGCCCGCCAGCAGGCGCGTGACGTCCTTTTCCTGCGCGAGATTCACACGCGTGCGCAGCAGGTCGACCGCGCGCGCGATCCGCGCGGCGATCTGCTCGTGACGCGCCCACACGCTGCGGCACGTTTCCATCGCCGGCGCGAAGCGCCGCTCCATGAACTCCGCGATCGTCGGCATCCCTTCGATGCGCTCCTCGCGCAGCTCGTGGATGCGCGCCAGCACGAGCTTTTCGTAAGCACGCGACGCGCTGAAGCGGCCGCCGGACCCCGACAGCGCTTCGACCCGCACCGCGAGATGCGTGAGCTTCACGAGCAAGGCCGTGTCGTCGCCATCGGCGCCGCCCGCATCCATCCGCTGCATCAGCGCATGCAGCGCCGCGTGGATCTCGTCGAGCTCGCGGCTCATCCGCCGTGCGACCGGCAACGCGAGCAGCGCCATCATCCGGTACGTCTCGATTTCATGGAGGCGCTGCAGCAGGCGGCCGCCCTGCTCCTCGCGGAAATCCTCGTCGACGACGAGAAAGCGCATGAAGCCGTCGTCGCGCACATGCCAGTCGCAGAACACCTTGCCGCCGCCGAGCACGTTGCTGCCGACGAGCGCGGGCCCGTCGATCCAGCGGCGCAGGTCGCCGCACACGAGCCGCGCGGCATCGCCCGACAGCAACTCCATGCGCACCGCGACGAAGCGGATGCCCGCGAGCCGTGCGAACCACGCGGCCGGGATCCCTTCGATCGCGAGATCGTCGAAATAGCCGGTGTCGCGGCGCGGCGCGACGAACGTGAAGGTCGAGAATTCGGTGTGGCGCTCCCACTTCAGGTACCAGCCGCCCGGCGATTGCACCGCGTAGTGGGTCGCGCCGTCCTGCGGCGCGGCAATGCCGGTGTCGCGGCACAGCGCGTGCAGCAGCGTTTCGTGGATGTCGGGCTGGCCGTCGGCGTAGATCGCGTAGTGCGTGAGCGACACGGCTTCGGCGAGCCGCAGGAACGGCCGGGCATGCAATTCCGCGGCCAGTGCGGCACGCAATGGATGATCCATCATCGGTACACCACTCTTCCCTGTTCGGCGCTGCGTGCCGGGCACGCCGGCGTGATGGCCGCACCGCATCGAACGATGCGGCCGGCTCGATGCCACTATGGCAGACACACAGCGACAATAAAAACGCATAATGCTGATCGTTACGTTCAGTTTTCCTGATACCGATGAAGATGCTCGATCACGACGTGCTGGCCACCGTCGTCGCCGTCGCGGAAACCGGCAACATGACCCGCGCCGCCGAAGCGGTGAACCGCTCGCAATCGGCCGTGAGCATGCAGATCAAGAGCCTGGAAGACGCGATCGGGCGGCCGCTGTTCGTGCGCAAGCCGCGCAGCATCGTGCTGACGCGCGAAGGCGAGGTGCTGCTGGGATTCGCCAGGCGAATGCTGGCGCTGCGCGACGAGGCGTGGGCGGCCGTGGTGCGGCCGGAAGTGACGGGTAAGGTGGTCATCGGCGTGCCGGACGACTATGCGTCGTCGCTGCTGCCGTCGGTGCTGAAGAAATTTTCGGCGACCTATCCGAAGGTCGAGATCCAGGTGATCGGGCTGCCGAGCAGCGCGCTCGCGCCGCTCCTGAAGGACGGCACGGTCGATCTGGTGTGCGGCACGCGCATCAAGGGGCTGTCCGGCGACTTCATCCGCCACGAGCCGATGGCGTGGGCCGCGATGACGAACGGGCCGCGCGTATGGGAAGAACGGCCGCTGCCGATCGCGGTGTTCATGCCGGGCAGCGTCGCGCGCGAGAACGCGATCCGCAGCCTCGAACGCGCGAAGCTGCCGTTCCGCACTTCGTATGAAAGCCCGAGCCTGCTCGGTCTGCTCAGCATGGTCGAGGCCGGCCTCGCGGTCGCGCCGCTCGCGCGCTGCGCGATTCCCGCGCAACTGTCGATGCTCGGCCGCTCGCACGGGTTGCCCGATCTGCCGCCGCTCGAACTGATCCTCGCGCGCAGCACGAAATCGAAGCGCCCGCCGTGCGACTTTCTCGCGGAACAGCTGATGGAAGACCTGCAGCGGCAAACCGGGCAGACCGGCGACGCCTGAACCGCGGTCACGCGCGCGCCGCCTGCGTCGTCACGACGCGCCCGGGTGCAGACGGCCGGCCGCGAGCAAGGCCGCATTGACGATGCCCGCCACCGTGTCGACGAGCGCTTCCAGCGTGTCGCCGTGCACGTGTCGACCGATCGGCGGAATGCATTCGTTGCGCCGGCCGCCCCACCGCGACCCGGCCGTCACGGACAGCGTCGCGCCGAACCGGTTGCCATGCCGGCGGCCGAAGATGCCGACGCGCTGCTCGCCCAGATACGCCTGCTCCGGAAGCAGCAGCAGGATGTCGACCGCGACCTGGTCGGGATCGCCGGCGCGCGTGTTCGCATCGGCAGACGACGCGAACGCCTTCGCGATACGCAGCGTCACGTGCGAATCCCAGGCGGTCAACGGGCCGCCGGCCGCGTCGACGCGTTCGAGGTCGACCGACCAGTGATGGCGCTCCGGCAACCGGATCGCCTGGCGCAGCAGCACGTCTGCCGCGCGAACCGTCACCCGCAACTGCTGGGCCAGCTGCGTGCCCGACGGCAGCGTCACCACGCGCGCGCGGCCGTCTGCCGGACGCGCGGTGGGTACTTCTTCCGCGAGGTCCATGAATCCTCCCTGTCAAGGGCCGGCGCCGCGTACGACGCGGCGCACGAACGTCCGCCGCAGTCGACCCGCGTGCAGCATGGGCACGGCGGCCGGCGAACGGCGGTAAACCGGACGAGCAATCAGCGTTCCCGGGCCGGACGAACCGGTACGCCGCCACGCAACCGGCGGGCAACGGGACCAATCACCGCATCGGCCTGCTGCGCGATCAGCAGGTGCAGCGTGAAGTCGAGATCCTCCGGCGCGATGTCGAATTGCACGTGAATCACGTCGCGCACGGTGCGCGCGCTAACCACGTACACGCCGAGCGGGGAATGCAGCAGCGCCGCGAGCCGGGCGTGCGCGAGCGCGCCGGTGTCGGCCGTCAAGGTAACGGGCAACTGCAGGCGCGGGCGCGGCGGAGGGAACGGAATGACGTTGTTGTGCATGCCGGCGCGCAACTGGCGGCCGGCGACATCGTAGGCGGGAACGGGATGAATGAAGGTCATGGAGCGGACGGAGGCCGTCTCGGCTGTTCGACACGTCCCCAGCTTAGAAGAGACCGCATAAACGTCGTGCAAAAAAACGGGCCGCCCGTGCAAAAAACGGCACGAGGGACATAACACGACGCCGAGTTGCGGCTGGCCGCGCAGTCGTCATGCGCGCGTTGCGGCCGCGCGCCACGGTTCGCGTCGATCTCACCCGCGTTTGCGCCGCCCCACCCCGCTAAGCGAACGCTTCGAGCGACGCGCGCCGCCGCTCGTCGACCATCGATTCGATCAGCGACACCAGATCGTCGGTCAGCGGATCGCAGATGCCCGGCGAGCGATGCAGTTCGAGATCGGCCACCGGCAGCGGCGGCAGCCCGTCCGTCTCGTCGAGCACGCGCCAGTTCTCGGGCAGCGTGCAGCGGTCGATCATCGTCACGGCCGCGCCGTGGTTCACCGCGATCTTGATGCCGGTCGGGCTCTGGCTCGTATAGACGACGTGATACGGCCGCTCGGCCGTCGCGAGCGCCTGCAGCCCGCGCTGCCGGTAGCAGCACGTCTCCGGAAACAGCGCGAGCGGCACCGACGCCTGCGGGCCGAGCGCGAAATCGCGGTGCGCGGCCCACACGACCTCGTGCCTGCCGAGCAGCCGCCCGCCCGCGTTCGGCCCGTGCCGCACGACGAGCGCGACGTCGAGCTCGCCGGCCTGCAGCCGTTCGAGCAGTTCGAGCGACGTGCGGCAATGCACGTGAAAGCGCGCGCCCGGCCGCATCGCATAGAACGACTTCAACAGGTCCGGCAGCCACAGCTCCGCGTAGTCCTCCGGCAGCCCGAAGCGCACGACGCCGCGGTCGCTGCTCGCCTGCTTCAGCGCGAGGATCGCGTCGTTCTGCACCTGGATGATGCGGCGCGCATGGATCAGGAAATTCTCGCCGTCGCGCGACAGTTCGAGCCGCCGACTGTTGCGCATGAACAGGTGCGTGTCGAGCCGTTCCTCGAGCGTGCGGATGCGCAGGCTGATCGTCGATTGCGTGCGATGCAGTTGCCGGGCCGCCGCGGTGAAGCCGCCGCTCTCGACAACGGCGACGAATGCGCGGATCAGCTCCGGATCGAGCGAACTGAGCTTCGACCAATCGGGCCTTTGAATGGCAGCCATCGGAATTACTCGCTTTCGAAAAAAGAAGGGAAGACGAAAGATAGGGCTCGGAGCACGCCGATTGTTGTCCGGAAGCGCCCGGCCCTCCAACCCCTGCCCGGGTATGACAAACCCGGAGCCGGTTCGCGAATGCCCACCCGCCGATTCAGCCCCGCCCGCCGTCACGACACCGGCCGAGGCCCGCCCGGCGGGCGTCCGCGTGCCGGACTCAGGGCATTCCCGGAGACGACGAAAACTCATAGCCCGATCAGAAAACATCGATTCAACGGCCGCGCCGCGGCCCACCACAATCGCCGCACTCCCAACCTCATCGACGAGACACCGCAATGACCGCATCCCAACCCAGGCAGCTTTACATCGGCGAAGGCTTCGAAGGCCCCGGCGTCAACCTCGCGCACATCAACGTGCTGGTCGGCCCGCGCAACGGCCCGGCGGGCCAGGCGTTCGCCACTGCCCTTGCGACGCCGTCGGCCGGCCATGCGCCGTTCGTCGTGATCGCGCAGCCGGGCGTGCCGACCAAGCCGCTCACGCTGTACGTCAACAAGGCGCAGATCGCCAGCGATTTCCACGGCAACGCCACGTGGGGCGCATCGCAGGCCGGCATCGCGAAGGCCGTGGCCGAAGCGCTCGAGAACGGCACGCTGCCGCCCGAAGCGGAGAACGACTGGGTCGTCGTGTCGGCGAACTGGGTGAACCCGCAGACCGACGATCTCGATGCCGTGTTCGAGAACAACTATCGCGCGTGCCGCAACGCGATCGTCGCCGCGATGGAAGGGCTGCCGCATCGCGACGCGGTATTCGCCGCGGCGCGCGACGTGTCGAACCCGTTCTACACCCCGAAGAAAAACTGACGACGACAAGCGGCCGACACAAGGCCGCACCTGGAGGAAACATGGAATACGTCCGCCTCGGCCAGTCCGGCCTGAAGGTGTCCCGCCTGTGTCTCGGCACGATGAACATGGGCACCCCCGAATGGAAGCCCTGGATCTTCGACGAAGCGCAGAGCGAGCCGATCGTGCGCCGCGCCCTCGATGCCGGCGTCAACTTCATCGATCTCGCGGATTTCTATTCGACGGGCGTCGGCGAGGAAGTAGTCGGCCGCATCCTGAAGCGCAACGCGCGCCGCGAGGAGCTCGTCGTGACGACCAAGGTCGGCTACGACATGGGCAGCTATCCGAACGCGGGCGGCCATTCGCGCAAGCACGTGCTCGACGGCATCGACGCTTCGCTGAAGCGGCTCGGGATGGATTACGTCGACATCTTCATGCTGCACTTCTTCGACGTGAACACGCCCGTCGAGGAAACGATGAGTGCGCTGCACGACATCGTGCGCGCGGGCAAGGCGCGCTATATCGGCGTATCGACGATGTACACGTGGCAGTTCGCGAAGATCATGCAGGCCTGCGAACGAAACGGCTGGGACAAGCCGATCAACATGCAGCTGCAGCTGAACCTCGCGTATCGCGAGGAAGAGCGCGAGATGGTGCCGTACTGCATCGACCAGGGCGTCGGCGTGTCGGTGTTCAGCCCGCTCGCGCGCGGCCTGCTGACCTGCGAGCCGCAATCGACGCGCAACCAGACCGACTTCTTCACCGCGCAGATGTACGGCGATGCTTCGTCGCTCGCGATCGCGGAATCGGTCGCGAAAGTCGCGAAGCGCCGCGGCGTACCGCCCGCGCAGATCGCGCAGGCGTGGGTGCTGGGCCGCCCCGGCGTCGCGAGCATGCTGGTCGGCGCGGATTCCGTCGCGCAGTTCGACAGCGCGCTCGGCGCGCTCGAAACGCAGCTCACCGAAGAAGAACTGCACGAACTGGAGCGCAACTACACGCCGTGCGACCTGATCAACGACTACACGGCCGGCAAGCGCATCGCGCGCGCGTCGCGTCCGGCGCAGGGCAGTTTCGCGACGAACTGAAGGATCGAGGCTCCGAGGCACTGAAGGAACGACACACAATGAACGAATTTCTGAGGACCGGCCATTACATCGGCGGTGAATGGCACGAATCGCATGGCGCGAGCGACGCAACCTATCCGGTGCTCAACCCCGCGACCGGCGAGACGATCGCGAAAGTCGCGAAAGGCGGCGCCGACGACACGCAGCGCGCCATCGACGCGGCCGCGCACGCGTTTCCAGCGTGGCGCGCACTGACCGCGAAGGAACGCGGCGCACGCGTGAAGCGCTGGGGCGAGCTGATGCTCGAGAATCGCGACGCGCTCGCCGAGCTGCTGACGCGCGAGCAAGGCAAGCCGCTCGCGGAAGCGCGCGGCGAAGTCGCGTACGCGGCGAGCTTTCTCGAATGGTTCGCGGAAGAAGCGAAGCGCATGTACGGCGACGTGATCCCGAGCCCTAAGCCGGATTCGCAGATCGTCGTCACGCGCGAGCCGGTCGGCGTCGTCGCGGCGATCACGCCGTGGAATTTCCCGCTCGCGATGATCACGCGCAAGGCCGGCCCCGCGCTCGCGGCCGGCTGCACGATGGTACTGAAGCCGTCCGAGGAAACGCCGCTGTCGGCGTTCGCGCTCGCAGTGCTCGCCGAGCGCGCGGGCGTGCCGGCCGGCGTGCTCAACGTCGTGTCGGGCGACGCGGTCGCGATCGGCGAGACGCTGACGAGTTCGTCCGTCGTGCGCAAGCTGTCGTTCACGGGCTCGACGCGGGTCGGCAAGCTGCTCGCGAAGCAGTCGGCCGACACGCTGAAGAAGCTGTCGCTCGAACTCGGCGGCAACGCGCCGTTCATCGTGTTCGACGATGCCGATCTCGATGCAGCGGTCACAGGCGCGATCGCGTCGAAGTTCCGCAACACGGGCCAGACCTGCGTATGCGTGAACCGCTTCCTCGTGCAGGACGGCGTGTACGACGCGTTCACGCGCAAGCTCGCGGACGCCGTGCGCGCGCTGCGCGTCGGCAACGCACTAGCGGGTGAAGTCGACCAGGGGCCGCTGATCAACGAGGCGGCGCTCGGCAAGGTCGAGCGGCACGTGGCCGATGCGACCGCGAAGGGCGCGCACGCGCTCACCGGCGGCAGGCGCCACGCGCTCGGCGGCACGTTCTACGAGCCGACCGTGCTGACCGGCATGACGGCCGACATGCTGATCGCCGAAGAGGAAACCTTCGGCCCCGTCGCCGGCTGCTTCCGCTTTACGACCGAGGAAGAGGCCGTCGCCGCGGCCAACGACACGCCGTTCGGGCTGTCCGCGTACTTCTATACGCGCGACCTCGGCCGCGCGTGGCGCGTGTCGGGTGCGCTGGAGAGCGGGATGGTCGGCGTCAACGACGGGATCATCTCGACCGAAGTCGCGCCGTTCGGCGGCGTCAAGCAATCGGGGCTCGGCCGTGAAGGCTCGAAGTACGGTCTCGACGAATACGTGGAACTCAAGTACACGCTGATGGCCGGCCTCGGCCGCTGACCGCTCCCCGCGGTCGATCCGCGCCGCGCGCCGCCCGGGCGCGCGGCGCCTCGCACGGCGTTCGCGGCGGCGTGCCGCCTGCGCGCGCCGCTGCGCGCCAGATAACAATTCATGAGGCAGCGTGACCCAAGCCAACGTTCAATCCGGCACCGCGCGCGCGTTGCCGCTGTCGCGTGGCGCCGAGGCGCCGCACCGCCCCGTCGCGCTCGACGACGTACCGCTCAACCGTTTCCACGTGAAGATCGCCGGCCTCACGTTCGGCGCGCATTTCACCGAAGGCTACACGCTCGGCACGATCGGCTACGCACTCGCCGCACTCGGCAAGCAGATGCCGATCGACGCGTTCTGGATGGGGATGATCGGCAGCTCGGCGCTGATCGGCATTTTCTTCGGCAACCTCGTGTCGATCACGTGGGCGCCGGAGACGAACCATCTGACGCTGGAGGAGGCGTCGGGGCATTGACGAGGGTGGCGGGCTGCGTGCCCGCCTGCGTCGTCGTGCTCGGTGCTTTCGCAGCGACATACGGCTCATGCGCGGTGGCGATGCGGAATACGATCTGAACGAACCCGGCCGAGGCCGGGTTCGTGCATTGCGGCCGGCGGTTTTATCGGTCGGCTGGGGCAACTGCTCGGGCACCTCGGACTTTCCGGTCGACGATAGCGACCCCGACGACATCCGGCCGATCGGCCCCGACGGTGCGCGCTTTCGCTTCGTCGCCGGCGTGCGCGGCTGGGAGTACCGCGCGATGGGCGCGGACTGGATTCTGTTGTTCTACGAACCGATCAGCCGCGTGGCGCTGCTGACGTTCGACTGGTCGTAAGGCGGGCGGGACGGCGGGCGTTCCGTCTCGCGGTTGGCCGTTCGGCGGACTCGGCGCGGCGGATTCGCGGCGATATGCTGGGGTTTTCCATTCGTCGCCCGCAACCATGCCCGCCCAGCATGTCGATCTCTGCCATGTTCTGCCGTACGAGGCGATGTACTTCGACGATCGTCTCGCGATCGATCGGAACGACCTCGACATTTCCGCGTTGCTCGGCGTGAGCGGCGACGTCTCCGACGAACTGCTCGGTTCGTTGTGCGGCGCGCCTACGGGATCGGAGATTCAAGCCTATCTCGACAGCAGAGGCTCGTTGACCTTCTCGGTCACGAACACCACCTGGATCCGATCCGAAAACCGCGTATCGGTGCGTCGAGAATCGGACACATCCCTACTCGAACTCAAGACAATCGATCTCGTCGACAACGCAATCGCGGGACTCGGCGCGGCGATGCTGTGGCGCATCGTCAGGGCGTCTGATACGTTGGGCATCACCCGAATCATTGCATTCGCAGCGGGGGGCCGGAAAGCAGCGCCCAAACCGGGCGGGCGCCGGCTATGCGGGTACTACGCATGGCCACGGTTCGGTTTCGACGCGCCCATTCCCGACAAGGGCAGCGATGAAGCGGCGTTGTTCCAGTATTTCCAGGGGCACCCGGTCGGTCTTGCCGACGGATCGCTCCGATCGCTGCGTGCGCTCTATGCCACGCGATTCGGGCGAGATTTCTGGCGTGTGGCGGGATCGCATCGCTGGATGACATTCGACGTCGCACCGCGTGGCACATCCGTGCGGGCGTTGCAAAGATACCTGATCGAAAAGGGGATTTACGAATGAACGCAAAGCACACGCCGATTGCCGGATTCCGGATCGCGCGCAACACGGTGAAGCGGGGCCGGCCGGCGAACCGGCATCGCCTCGCGCTCGTCTCCGAAGCCAGGCAGCTCCTCGACGCGCTCGTCGCAAACGAACTCCATCAAAGCCTGGCGCGCGTCATGCGCAAGTCCGCCGTCGGGCACGACGCACGCCCGGCCCACATGCCGACATCCCCGCCGCGACGCACCGTCTTCAACGTCGGGCGTATCGATCTCTCGAAGTGCCAGTTGCCCGTGGTATCGATCGCCGAAATCGAAGCCAGCGGCCGCCGGGAGACACTCATGCACTTCGGACACGACCCCGACGCGTAGCCGGCAACGACGGGAAAAAGCCGTCCGGTTCGGCTCGACAACGACTATTTACGTCTCCCGTCGGTAACGATCTTTAACGGACACCAAGCCGGAAGCACTGTCCGACAGGCGCGGCCTGATCCGATTTTTCCCGCATTCCGATCAGTCGCGTCCCACAGTCGCCGCCTGACCCTTCCGCCCCGCCTGCCCCCGCAACCACGCTGCAAACGCAACCACGTGCTCGACCGCGACACTGTCCGGCTCGATATCGAGCCAATAGCCGAACGGTCCGATCGGCTGCACCGGCGACAGCCGCACGAGGCTGCCCTCGGCGATCTCCTCGTCGATCATGTTCAGGTCGACCACCGCGAGCCCCACGCCCTTGCGCGCCGCGCGGATCGCCTGTTCGAGCGTGGAAAACTCGATGCCGTCGGCGATCCGCGCCACCGGCACGCCGGCCTGCTCGCACCAGTCGGCCCATAGCGTCAGGCGCTTGCCTTCGTGCAGCACATGCAGCGACGGCAGCCGGCCGAGCAGCACGTCGAGCGCATCGCCGCGATAACGCGGCGCGCCGACGAGCGCATGCCGTTCCATCATCAGCAGCTCCGACTGCATTCCCGCGCGCGCCGCGCGCCCGAAGCGAATGTGGCAATGACAGTCGTCGGCCGGCTCGGTGCGGATCGACAGCTCGACGTCGGGCAGCGCTTCCGCGAGCGTGCCGAGCCGCGGCGAAAACCACTGCGTCGCGAACGTCGGCGGCAGCGACACCGTCAGGCGCCGCTTCGCACCCGGCCGCGTGGCGGCGACTTCGTCGACGCCGCGTTCGATCGTGTCGAACGCCTGCCCGATGAACGGCAGCAACCGCTCGCCGGCATCGGTCAGGCGCACGCCCTTGTGATCGCGCTCGAACAGCCGCGCGCCGAGCGCTTCCTCGAGCAGCCGGATCTGCCGGCTCACCGCCCCCTGCGTCACGCACAGCGAAACCGCCGCACGGTTGAAGCTCAGGTGACGCGCGGTCTCCTCGAAAAATCGCAGCGCGATCAACGATGGCAGGCGTCGCATGATGTATGTCCCCTTCGTTCGTATCGTTCGTGCAGTTGCGGGCCGGCGCCGCCGACCATCCTGCGGGCAGCCTCGTCGCAACAAGGCGCGCCAACCGCCGCGCCGTAAAAAGCCCCGGAGGCTCGCGCCCTCCGTCGCATCCATTCATCGTCCCCGCACCCGCGCCGCCCGCCTACAATAAGCATCCCGCACCAAACACGACACCGCCCCGTGAGACGCAAGATGCCGGCGCTGAACGCGCTGAAAGCCTTCGAGATGGCCGGCCGCACCGGCAGCTTCACACGCGCGGCCGAACTGCTCAACGTGACGCAGAGCGCGGTGAGCCGCCAGGTTCGCCAGCTCGAGGGCCAGCTCGGCGAAACCCTGCTCGAGCGGCGCCATCACCAGCTCGAACTGACGGCGGCCGGCCGCGTGCTGCTGCGCGCGCTGCAGCAATCGTTCGACAAGATCGAGCTGACCGTACGCAGCCTGCAGGAAAAAACCCACCTGAACCGCCTGCGCGCGAACGTGCCGCCCACCTTCGCCGCGCGCTGGCTGATGCCGCGGCTCGGCCGGCTGCGCGACGCGCATCCCGAATTCGAGCTGAGCCTCACGACCCGCATACACGACAGTCTCGGCGAATCGCGCGTGCTCGACTGCGCGATCCGGTTCGGCGACGGCGAATGGGACGGCTTCGACAACGCATTGCTGATGCAGGAGCAGCATATCGCCGTCTGCGCGCCCGCGCTGTATGCGCGGCTGCGGCAAGACGGCGCGCCGATCGACCTGAACCGCTTCACGCTGCTGCACGTGCTCGCCACCGACGACCAGCGCTACCTGACCTGGCAGCACTGGCTGAAGGCCGCCGGCATCGCCGATGTCGACACGCGCGGCGGCTACGAATTCGACCTGCTCGACCATGCGATCCGCGCGGCGATCGACGGCCTCGGGATCACGATCGCCGATCGCCACATGGTCGCGCGCGAACTCGCGACCGGGCAACTGATGCAGGTGCTCAACGTGCACGTCGACGGCCACCAGTCGTACTGGTTCGTCACGCGGCCCGAGCAGACGAACCTGCCGCACATCGTCCAGTTCCGCGATTGGCTGCAGCAGGAAGTGTGGCTCGCGAAGCGCCATCTCGAACCGTCGTCGCCGCTGCCGCAAGTGCCGCTCGCCTAGCGCGCGATCCGTGCCCCAAGCGTGGCCGACCGCCTCGCCCGCGCCGAAGCGTCAACCGCGGCCGACACCTTACCGGCTCCCGCTCCCGAGCGCATTCGGATCAGTCGAAAAATGCGGCCCCGCCGCCGCCCGTCCCGCTCCCGGCCCGCGCTACGGCAGCCTTGCCGGACGCGCGATTCCGGCCGATCGGTCGAGTAACGTGCGTTTTTCTCATGCTCGACGCGAAAATAAGTCGTTTGTCGTGCACTAAACGCATGAAGAGAATGGCCTCTGTCCCGTACCGCGCGTGTCGCCACCCGAAGCGATCCGCCCGCATTCATCGGAGGAGTCACTTCATGCGCACCGAACGCAACTACGTGAACGGCCGTTTCGTCGCCCCGGAAAGCGACGCGTTCATCGTCGTCCACAATCCCGCCACCGAAGCGCCGTTCGCGCGCGTGCCGGCCGCGACGCCGGCCGACGCACGCGCCGCCGTCGACGCTGCGGCCGTCGCGCAGAAGGCGTGGCGCAAGCTGCCGAGCGCCGAGCGCGCCGCGTACCTGCACCGTTTCGCCGAAGCGCTGACCGCGCGTGCCCCCGAGATCGGCGCGGCGCTCGCGCAGGAATCCGGCAAGAGCGTCGAGGACGCGTCGAACGAAGCCGTCTACGCGGGCCAGATCACGCGCTATCACGCGGAGTGGGCGCGCCGGATCGAGGGCGAGATCATCCCGAGCGACACGCCTGACGAGAACCTGTTCCTGCAGCGCGAGCCGATCGGTGTCGTCGCGTGCCTGATCCCGTTCAACTATCCCGTCTACACGCTGCTGCGCAAGGTCGCGCCCGCGCTGATCGCCGGCAACACCGTCGTCGTGCGGCCGAGCAACCACACGCCGGTATCCGCATTCGAGATCGCGAAGGCGGCCGACGATGCGGGCTTCCCGCCGGGCGTCGTCAACATCCTGACGATGGACCACGCGACGGCCGAAGCGCTGTGCACGCACCCGGCCGTCGGGATGATCACGCTGACCGGCAGCGTGAACGCGGGCCGCAAGGTGCTCGATTACTGCAAGGCGAACATCGCGAAGCCGTCGCTCGAACTCGGCGGCAAGACGCCCGCGATCATCGAGCCCGACGCCGATCTCGAACGCGCGGCCACTGCGCTCGTCGCGTCGAAGACGACCCATTGCGGCCAGCTCTGCACGGCGATCGAGCGCGTGTACGTGCACGACAGCGTGCACGACCGTTTCGTCGCATTGCTGAAGGAGAAGATGGCGGCCGTGCGCATCGGCAACCGTGCGGAAGACGCCACACGGATGGGCCCGCTCGTCAGCGCATCGGCGCGCGCGCACATCCACGGGATGGTCGAACGCGCGATCGCGGCAGGCGCGACGCTCGAAACCGGCGGCGCGATCCCCGACGGCCCCGGCTTCTTCTACCCGGCCACGCTGCTCACCGGCGTGCGGCAGGACATGGAGATCGTGCAGGAGGAAACCTTCGGCCCGATCATGCCCGTGCTGCGCTACACGACGATCGACGAAGCGATCGCGCAGGCGAACGACCACCAGTTCGGCCTGTCGTCGGTGCTCTACACCGAGCATTACCGCACCGCGATGACCGTCGCGAACGCGATCGAGGCCGGCGAGCTGTACGTGAACCGCACGCCGGCCGATCCGTACCAGGGCTTCCACGCCGGCTGGAAGCGCTCGGGCCTCGGCGGCGACGACGGCAAGCACGGGATGCTCGAATTCACGCAGACGCGCCTCGTCGTCATGAAGTACTGACACCGGCGCGTCAACGCACCGTTTCCGGCGCGCGCACCACGACACCACGCCGCGCGCGCCGCCCCTGACCCGATCCAATACATAACAAATCTGCAGACCTCCGCATGACGGAAGTCTGATGGAGGAAGACATCATGCCGACCCAACCGTCGACGCCCGCGGCGTCGCTCGCGTTGCACGACGACGCTCACGCGTCGCAGCATTCCCGTGCGCAACGCTACCTGCAACTGCTGCTGCTCGTGATTGCCGCGGGCGCGATCTACCCGATGCTGTATCTGCGGCAGGTGTACCAGCCGACGATGCTGCAGTTCTTCCATATCGACGACGTGCAGCTCGGCTACCTGTATTCGTCGCTCGGCACGATCTTCCTCGTCAGCTACCTGCCGAGCGGCTGGCTTGCCGACCGGCTGTCGCCGCGCTGGCTGATCTGCTTCTCGCTGCTCGCGACGGGCGCGCTCGGGCTCGTCTACGCGACCGGGCCGGCGTTCGACACGCTCGTGCTGATCTTCGGCGGCTGGGGGCTGACCACCGGCCTCACGTTCTGGGCCGCCGTGATCAAGCGCGTGAACATGATCGCGGGCCCGGACGAACAGGGCCGTTTCTTCGGGCTGCTCGACGGCGGCCGCGGGCTCGTCGAGGCGCTGCTCGCGACGATCGCGATCACGCTGTTCGCCTACGTGACGCAGGCGCGCGGCACCACCGATGCGGCCGGCTTCAAGCTCGTCGTGCACCTGTACGCGTTCTTCTGCATCGCGCTCGGCGTGCTGCTCGCGCTGGTGAAGGATCCGTCGAGCGCGGGCGAACGCAAGGCCGTGACGGAACGCCGAACAGGCAGCGTGCTCATCGACCTGAAGACGCTCGCGGCGATCCCCGAGCTGTGGCTCGTCGCCGCGATCGTGTTCTGCGGCTATCAGGTGTTCTGGGCGACCTACAGCTTCTCGGCCTACCTGCATGAAGGCAATTTCGGGCTCAGCGCGACGGCGGCCGGCTTCATCACGACGCTCAAGCTGTGGATGCGCCCCGTCGGCGGCATCGGCGGCGGCTTCCTCGGCGACCGCGTCTCGAAGGTGTCGGTGCTGTTCTGGGCACTGGTGCTCGCCGCGCTGTCGCTCGTCGGGCTGATCGCCGCGCCCGCGCACAGCCCGCAGGCGATGCTCGTCGTGCTCGTGCTGTTCATCGGCATCCTCACCTATGCGATCCGCGGCCTGTACTGGTCGCTGCTCGACGACTGCAAGGTGCCGACGCATTGCGCGGGCCTCGCGATCGGCCTGATCTCGGTGCTCGGCTATTCGCCCGACGTGTTCGTGCCGCTGATCAACGGCTACGTGACGCAGACCTGGCCGGGCGCGCACGGCTACCAGCTCTATTTCGGCTACATCGCTGCGATCGCGCTCTGCGGTGCTGGCGCGGCCGCCTTCCTCAAATACCGCCTCACCCGCATTCATCGTATCCAGGAGTCCGTATGAAGATCGTTTCTCTCGAAACCCATATCGTCGCCGTGCCGCCGCCGCATATCGGCGGGATGTACTGGATCTTCGTGAAGCTGAAGACCGACGACGGCATCGAAGGCGTCGGCGAGATCTATTCGGCGACGTTCGGCCCGAAGGCGATGGCGCCGATCATCGACGACGTGTTCGAACGCCACCTGCTGAACCGCGACCCGCATCACGTCGAACGGCTGTTCCGCCAGGCCTATTCGAGCGGCTTCACGCAGCGACCGGATCTCACGATGATGGGCGTGGTCAGCGGCCTCGAAATGGCGTGCTGGGACATCATCGGCAAGGCCGCCGCCAAGCCCGTGTACGAACTGCTCGGCGGGAAGATCCACGAGCGGCTGCGCTCGTACACGTACCTGTACCCGAAGAACGCGAAAGGCGAATACGACTACGACGATCCCGACCTCGCGGCCGAATGTGCGGCCGAGAACGTGAAGCTCGGCTTCACGGCCGTCAAGTTCGACCCGGCCGGCCCGTACACGGCCTACTCGGGCCACCAGTTGTCGCTGGAAGTGCTCGACCGCTGCGAGACGTTCTGCCGCAAGGTGCGTGAAGCCGTCGGCAGCAAGGCCGACCTGCTGTTCGGCACGCACGGGCAGATGGTGCCGTCGTCGGCGATCCGGCTCGCGAAGCGGCTCGAGAAATACGACCCGTTGTGGTTCGAGGAGCCGGTTCCCCCCGGCCAGGAAGAGGCGATCGCGCAAGTCGCGAAGCACACGTCGATTCCGATCGCGACCGGCGAGCGCCTGACCACCAAGTACGAATTCCACAAGCTGCTGCAGGCGGGCGGCGCATCGATCCTGCAGCTGAACGTCGCGCGCGTGGGCGGCCTGCTCGAAGCGAAGAAGATCGCGACGCTCGCCGAAGTGCACTACGCGCAGATCGCTCCGCACCTGTACAACGGGCCAGTCGGTGCGGCCGCGAGCATCCAGCTCGCGACCTGCACGCCGAACTTCCTGATCCAGGAAAGCATCATGACGTGGGGCGGTTTCCATGCCGAAGTCGTGAAGACGCCGATCCGCTGGGAAGACGGCTACATCGTCCCGTCGAACGAGCCGGGCCTCGGCATCGAACTCGACATGGACGTCGTGAGGCGCCACACGCCGTACACCGGCGAACGGCTGCACCTGCAGATGGGCGAACACCCGGTCGACGTGAAGGATCTCGCCCCCGCGAAGGGCTGAGCGCAAAGGACAGACATGAGCTACGACTACATCATCGTCGGCGCGGGCTCGGCCGGCTGCATCCTCGCGAATCGCCTGAGCGAATCGGGCCGGCACTCGGTGCTGCTGCTCGAAGCGGGCGAACGCGACGCGTCGTTCTGGTTCAAGGTGCCGGTCGGCTTCACGAAGACCTACTACAACCGCCGCTACAACTGGATGTACTACAGCGAGCCCGAGGCGCAACTCGCCGATCGCAAGCTGTACTGCCCGCGCGGCAAGGTGGTCGGCGGGTCGGGCTCGATCAACGCGATGGTCTACGTGCGCGGCCAGCGCGGCGACTACGACGACTGGGCGGCCGCCGGCAATCCGGGCTGGGCGTACGACGACGTGCTGCCGTACTTCCGCAAGCTCGAAACCCACGCGGCCGGCGCGACCGATCCGCAGCATCACGGCGCGACGGGGCCGATCCACATCACGTCGATGAAGGTCGACGTGCATCCGATCGTCCACGAGTTCCTGAAGGGCTGCAGCGAACTGAACCTGCCGCGCACCGACGATTTCAACGGCGCGCAGTTCGAAGGCGCGGGCATCTACGACCTGAACACGAAGCACGGCGAGCGCTGCTCCAGCAGCTTCGCGTACCTGCGTCCCGCGCTGGGCCGCGCGAACCTCACGCTGCGCTCGGGCGTGCTCGTGCGGCGCGTGACGTTCGACGGCACGCGCGCGACCGGCGTGGTCGTCGCGGGCGAGCACGGCGACGAAACGCTCATCGCCACACGCGAGGTGATCCTCGCGGCCGGCGCGGTCGATACGCCGAAGCTGCTGCAACTGTCGGGCGTCGGCGATCCGGCGCTGCTCGCACGCCAGCGCGTGCCGCTCGTGCATGCGCTGCCGGCCGTCGGCCGCAACCTGCAGGACCACCTGTGCGTGAGCTTCTACTTCAAGGCGAACCGGCCGACGCTGAACGACGAGATGGGCACCCTGCTCGGCAAGATGAAGATCGGGCTGCGCTACCTGCTGACGAAACGCGGCCCGCTCGCGATGAGCGTGAACCAGGCGGGCGGCTTCTTCCGCGGCACGGCCGATGCGCAGGAGCCGAACATTCAGCTTTACTTCAACCCGCTGTCGTACCGGATCCCGAAGAGCGACCGCGCGAGCATCAAGCCCGAGCCTTACTCCGGATTCCTGATCGCATTCAACCCGTGCCGGCCGACGAGCCGCGGCACGATCGAGATCGCATCGAACCGCGCGGAAGACGCCGCGAAGATCCACATCAACGCGCTCACCACGCAGAAGGATCTCGACGAGGCCGTGCAGGGCAGCAAGGTGATTCGTGCACTGATGCGCGCGCCGGCGCTGAAGTCGATGACCGTCGAGGAAATCTCGCCGGGGCCGCAAGTCGATTCCGACGAGGCGATGCTGCAATATTTCCGCGAGCAGTCGGGTTCGATCTACCACCTGTGCGGCTCGTGCGCGATGGGGCCGGACGCGGCGACGTCGGTGGTCGATGCGTCGCTGCGCGTGCACGGGCTGCAGGCGCTGCGGATCGTCGATGCGTCGGTGTTCCCGAACATCACGTCGGGCAACATCAACGCGCCGACGATGATGGTCGCGGAGAAAGGTGCGGATCTGGTTCTGGCCGATGCGGGGCACGGCGACGCGGCTGCTGTGAGAGCAAGCGAACGGGAAACGGTCACGCATTAAGGCGGCTGCGTTCTCGACGATGCGGGCCGGCGCGCGCGATGTGGTTGCGTGCCGGCCCGGCGATCGGCTTCACGATGCGACTCAACTCAACGTAACTCAACTCAACGCAACGTCAACGCCGCGACTACGCCCAATAGGACAACACGATCAACGGGTCGCCCCCTTCCTTCGTTGCTCGCCAGTTGATGAACGCGCTGCACTCGACGAGCGCGGCGAATATCTCCGGATTGCGATCCTTCAACGCTCCCGCATCGTCGATCCGCAGCGACACGATGCCGTGCTCGTAGCAATAGTCGCTCATGCAATCGTTCCATGCATCCATGTTCCGGCCGTAGTAACCCGGAAATCCGAATTCGCTCGCGAAGTAGTCGTGAAACTTCGCCCAATCGCCAAGCGTTTTTCCGTCCACGCTGAATCGGTTCATCGAGCCCTCTCGTTCATCGGAAAATCACTACCGCCGTTCGTTTTTCACGCCCCGAAGGCCGGTTCGCCAGCATCGAACAGGTCACGCCCGCCCGGGCCGATCCCGCAGATCGTCGACACACTGCAGTGAACCGCATCTCGTCCTTCAATTCACCTCCAATCCCGCGCCCCGCTCCGCACCTCCACCTCGTCGAACACCCGCACGATGTGATCGATCATCGCGCTCATCCGCGCGGTATGCCGCAAATCCTTGTGCGTCACCATCCAGACTTCGTAAGGACGCGCTGACGTACGCGCCGGCCACACGCGCACCAGCGCATCGCGTTCCGCGATCGGCACCGGGAGTTCGGCGAGCCCGAGCCCGGCGCGCGCCGCCGCACGCAACATCAGGTTCGAATTCAGCCCCGACACGATCCGCCCCGCGCGCACCGGTTCGCCGACGACCATAAGCGGGCCGCGCGCACTCAGGTGCGGCAGGAAGCACACGAGGTCATGCCCTTCGAAGCCGGTGCCGGGCACTGGTTCGCCATGCCGCTCCAGGTATTCCTCCGACGCGTACAACCCCGTCGGCCACGCGGCGAGCCGGCGCGTGAACAGATCGGGATTGTCGGGCTTGATCGTACGGATCGCGATGTCCGCCTCGCGCTTGGCGAGGTTCTCCACCTGCGTCGACGTGTTGAGCAGCACACGCACGTCCGGATGCTCGTCGTGGAGGTTGCGCATCGCGCGCATCACGAATTCGAGCCCGATCGTATCGGTCGTCGTCACGCGCACGTCGCCCGCGAGGCGCCGGTCGACGCCCTGGGTCTGCCGCACCAGGTCGATCGCCGACTGCTCCATCTTCTCCACGTTGCGCAGCGCGACCTCGCCCACCGCGGTCGGCACGTACCCGGCCGACGTGCGCAGGAACAGCGTCGCGCCGAGCGCGCGCTCGAGTGCCGCGAGCCGCCTGCCGACCGTCGCCTGGTCGAGCCCGACCGCCCGCGCGGCGCCGCGCAGGCTGCGCTCCCGTTGGATCGCGAGAAAAATCCGTGCGTCGTCCCAGTTCAAGCGGCTTCTCCGGTGTGATGCAAATTTGCATCTGTGGTCGTGAAAATCGCTGCGCGAATTCATCAAGGCCAAAGCCTATACTTTTTTCACCGACCACTCATTTGTCTTTTAGAGGTAAACATGTCCGATACGCTCTCTCCCGTTCCCGCCGACATGGCGGCAGTCGAAATCACGCGCCCCGGCGGCCCCGAAGTCCTCGCGACCGCACGCCGCCCCGTGCCGCGGCCGAAGGCCGACGAAGTGCTGATCCGGGTTCACGCCGCCGGCGTGAACGGCCCGGACGTGCTGCAACGCAAGGGGCGCTACAACCCGCCGCCCGGCGCATCCGACATCCCGGGCCTGGAAATCGCGGGCGAAGTCGTCGCGACCGGCGAAGCCGTGCACGACTTCGTGCCGGGCGACCGGGTCGGCGCGCTGGTAACGGGCGGCGGCTATGCGGAATACGCGGTCGCCCATCGCCTCACGACGATGAAACTGCCGCCCGGCCTCGACATGATCGAAGCCGCGGCGCTGCCGGAAACGTTCCTGACGGTCTGGCTGAACCTGATCCAGCGCGGGCGGCTGCAGGCGGGCGAATCGGTGCTGATCCACGGCGGCGCGTCGGGCATCGGCACCACCGCGACGATGATCGCGAAAGCGATGGGCGCGTCGACCGTCATCACGACGGTCGGCTCGGAAGCGCATCGCGCCGCGAGCCTGCGGCTCGGCGCGGATCACGCGGTGCATTACCGGGAAGAAGATTTCGTCGCCGAAGTCGACAGGATCACCGCCGGCAAGGGCGTGGACGTGATCCTCGACATCGTCGCGGGCGACTACGTCGCGCGCAATTACCGGGCCGCGGCGATGAACGGGCGGATCCTGCAGGTCAGCGCGCTGAACGGGCCGGCGAAGGAACTCGACGTGTGGCCGATGATGACCAAGCGCCTCACGCACATCGGTTCGACGCTGCGCTCGCGCACGCCGGAGGAGAAGGGCGCGCTCATCGCCGAACTCGAACGGCACCTGTGGCCGCACGTCGCCGCGGGCACGGTCAAGCCGCAGGTGTTCCGCACCTTCCCGCTCGACGACGCACGCGGCGCGCACGTACTGATCGATTCGGGCGTGCACGTCGGCAAGATCGTGCTGACGACGGCCGCGCACCGCGCGCAGTGAGCGCAGTACGCGGCTGGGGCGGCGTGGCGCGCGTCAGTTCACGCTCGTGCGCTTCTCGACGAACCGCCGCACATAATCGTCCGCCGGACGCGACAGGATGTCGTCCGGCGTGCCGACCTGCACGAGCGCGCCGTCGCGCAGGATCGCGATCCGGTCGCCGATGCGCAGCGCCTCGTCGAGATCGTGCGTGATGAACACGATCGTCTTCGACAGCGTCGCCTGCAGTTCGAGCAGCTGATCCTGCATCTCGGTGCGGATCAGCGGATCGAGCGCGGAGAACGCCTCGTCCATCAGCAGCACGTCGGTATCGGCCGCCAGCGCGCGCGCCAGCCCGACACGCTGCCGCATCCCGCCCGACAGCTCGTCCGGATAATGGTCGCCGTAGCCGTCGAGCCCGACCTTCGTCAGCCAGTTGCGCGCGGCCTCGGCCGCGTCGTGGCGCTTTTCGCCGCGCGTGCGCAGCGCATACGCGGCGTTGTCGAGCACGGTCTGGTGCGGCAGCAGCCCGAAGTTCTGGAACACCATGCTGACCTTGAAGCGGCGCAGCTCGCGCAGCCCGTACGCATCGAGCTTGATCACGTCGCTGCCGTCGATCACGATCTCGCCGGCCGTCGGCTCGATCAGCCGGTTGAAGTGCCGCACGAGCGTCGATTTCCCGGAGCCCGACAGCCCCATGATCACGAAGATCTCGCCCGACTCGATGCCGAGGCTCACGTCGTTGAGCCCGACGTTGCAGCCCGTTTCGGCCAGCACGTCGGCCTTGCGCTTACCCGAGCGCAGCAGGTCGAGCACGCGCGCATGCGCGGCCTGCGGCCCGAACAGCTTGTACACGTGTTTGACGTCGATGGTCGCCATGTCTGCCTCCGTTCCTATGCGCGCGACGATTGCGTCGCCTGATTCGAATCGACGCCCGCCGACTGCGCCTTGCGCGGCAGCCGGTACGGCACGCGCGATGCGCCCTTCTGCCGGCGCTGCTGCGCGAGCCGGCGGCGCGCACGCCGCTCCTGGCCGAAGCCCTGGCTGATCCGGTCGATCACGATCGCGAGGATCACGATCGCGAGGCCGGCCTGCGTGCCCTTGCCGACGTCGAGCGTCTGGATGCCCGCGAGCACGTCCTCGCCGAGCCCGCGCGAGCCGATCATCGACGCAATCACGACCATCGACAGCGCCATCATCGTCGTCTGGTTGATGCCGGCCATGATGCTCGGCCGAGCGAGCGGCAGCTGCACGTTGACGAGCAATTGCCAGCGCGTCGTGCCGAACGCGCGCGCGGCTTCCGTCACGTCCGGATCGACCTGGCGGATGCCGAGATCGGTCAGGCGGATCAGCGGCGGCAGCGCGTAGATGATCGTCGCGAGAATCGCAGGCACCTTGCCGAGCCCGAACAGCATCAGCACCGGGATCAGGTACACGAAGCTCGGCAGCGTCTGCATCACGTCGAGCACGGGCAGCAGCATCCGGCGCAGCCATGCGCTGCGCGAGGCGAGGATGCCGGCCGGCACGCCGATCGCGACGGACAGCACCGTCGCGACGAGCATCAGTGCGAGCGTCTGCATCAGCTTGTCCCACAGGCCGAAGCAGCCGATCGCGTAGAGCAGCAGCATGAAGAGCGCGCCGAGGCCGATACGGCGCGTCGCGTTCCACGCGATTGCGCCGACGACCAGCAGCACGAGCCACGGCGGCGCGACGCGCAGCGCGCCTTCGAGCGGCACGAGCAGGTAGCGCAACACGAGCGCGCTGAAGTGATGGAAGCTGTCGCCGTATTGCGCGACGAACGTCTCGAGCGCGCTGTTCACCCAGTCGGCGATCGACAGGTGCAGAAAGAAGCCGTTCATGTAGATTCTCCGTCGCGCCGCGAAGGCGCGTGACGGCGGCGGCGGGCGCGGGCCTGCCGCCGCGCGCAGGTTACGCGCCCTTCAGGCTGCCGGCGATCTTCTGCGCGACGTCGGCCGGCACCCACTGCTTCCACATGTCCTGGCGGGTCTTCAGGAACTGCGTGGCCATCGCCGCGCCGTCGATCTTCTTCGTCGTCATCTCGAGGATCGTCTGGTTCAGGAAGTCCATCGGGAAACGCACCTTGCCGAATACGCCGACGAGATCGGGATTCGCATCGGCGAACGGTTTCGACACGCCGACCGTCAGCCGCGACACCATGTACGACGACGCGCACTGGTGCGTGCTGCTCTCGTCGCGCAGCGTCTTCCAGCATGCTTCGTTATAGGTCGGCATCTTCAGCGCCGTGAACTTGTATTTCGCCATCAGCGCGGCCGGGCCCCAGTAATAGAACACGATCGGCGCGCCGCGCTGGTACGCGGACGCGATCGCCGCATCGAGCGCCGCGCCGGTGCCCGGATGGAAGTTCGTGTACGACTGGTCGAGCTTCAGCACCTTCAGCAGGCGCGTGTTCACGCGCTCGCAGTCCCAGCCCGTCGGGCAGTTCAGGAAGCGGCCCTTGTCCGGTTCCTCCTCGTCGGCGAACACCTGCTTGAACTTCGGCAGATCGTCGACCGACACGAGTCCGGGCGCGACCGGCTTGATGTTGCGGGCCGGATCGCCCTTCACCACGTAGTCGGGCACGAACCAGCCTTCGGTCGTGCCGCCCGGCAGCGTGTCGCCGATCAGCTTCACGGCGCCCGACGAAACGGCCTTCGCGGTGATCTCGCTGCGGCCCGTCCACTGCTCGGCCCAGATCTGCAGGTCGTTGCGCGCGAGCGCCGTTTCGGTGGCGGCCGTGCTGCCCGGCACGACGTCCGTCTTGCAGCCGTAGCCCTTCTCCATGATCTGCCGCAGCACTTCGGTCGCAAACGACCCGCTCTCCCACGTGATGCCCGCGAAATGGACCGTCTTGCCGTCCGCGCACGCGCCGCCGGCCGCATGGGCCGCGGGCGCGGACAGGATCGCCGCGGCGGCGAGAAGGACCGTTTTCAGTCGTCGAATCTGCATGGTGGGTCGTCTCCAAATCGAATCTGTTGTTTGTGCGTCGCGGCATGCGCGGCGACCGGCGAATCGTGCATCCCGCCACGTCCGGTCAGCCTGCATGTTTCAGCGGCCAATATGTTTAGGGAAACGAGTAATTCCGATCATTGCAATCGGCAGCGTCAATCGATCGCCGGGTGCCCCGCGAGGCCCGCCGGACGGGCCCCTCAGCCGATTCATCGTGCCCGCGCACGGCCCGGGACGGGCTGCATCGAGCCTTGTTCGGGTACAGCGCGACCCGCGTTGAAGCGCGGCACCGCGCACACCGTCCCGACTGTCGAAACGGCCCGCCGCGCCCCCATTGGCGAACCCGATCCCATCCATCGAAATTACTCGCTTTCGAATCCGTTTCGGCTTGGGAAGAATGCGCGGTGTCATCGGAGGAGACACGACCCGACCCAGCCGGTCGCCGCGCCGCCGCGCAATGCGCGTTTCCGGCGCCGCGCGCGCTGCGCCGGGTCGCCCCGGATGACGGGGCGCGCCTCGCCGGACGCGCTCACGACAACCGATACAAGAAGCTGGATATCCCGGAGATCTCTCAATGAAAAAGACCCTGACGGCGCTCGCCGTAACGGCAACCTTCGCAGCCCCCGCGTTCGCGCAAAGCAGCGTCACGCTGTACGGCGTGATCGACGAAGGCCTGAACTACACGAACAACGTCGGCACCGGCCACGTCTACGAGATGGCGAGCGGCTACGCGCAAGGCAGCCGCTGGGGCCTGAAGGGCAGCGAAGATCTGGGCGGCGGCATGAAGGCGATCTTCCAGCTCGAGAACGGCTTCGACGTGAACACCGGCCGGCTCAACCAGGGCGGCCGCATGTTCGGCCGCCAGGCGTACGTCGGCCTGAGCCAGACGCAGTACGGCACGCTTACGTTCGGCCGCCAGTACGACTCCGTGGTCGACTATCTCGCGCCGACCACGGCCAACGGCAACTGGGGCGGCTACCTGCTCGCGCATCCGTTCGACAACGACAACACCGACAACTCGTTCCGCCTCGACAACACGGTGAAGTACGCGAGCCCGAACTTCGGCGGCTTCCAGTTCGGCGGCGCATACAGCTTCAGCAACAGCACGAACTTCTCGGACAACCGCGCGTACAGCTTCGGCGCGCAATACCAGAACAACGGGCTGCTGATCGGCGCCGCCTACCTGCAGGCGAACCATCCGGGCGATGGCTCGGCCGGCGCGATCACTGCGAATGACGCGAGCTACATCGCCGAGCGCATGCGCGTGTTCGGCGCGGGCATCAACTACACGTTCGGGCCCGCGACGGTCGGCTTCGCGTACACGAACTCGAACTACAAGAACCCGACCGGCAACGGCTACCTCGGCACGCCGGGCGCGATCATCGCACCGGGGGCGACGGTCAGCGCGATCAAGTACCAGAACTTCGAGGTGAACGGTGCGTACCAGATCACGCCGGCGTTCATGGTCGGCGCGCAGTACGTGCTGTCGCTCGAGAAGTACGACGCATCGACCGGCGACGCGAAGCCGAAGATCCACTCGGTCGGGCTGATGGCCGACTACAACCTGTCGAAGCGCACCGACGTGTACGTGCAGGCCGCGTACCAGCACATCGCCGGCGACAAGACGAACTCGATCCTCGACAACGCGTTCATCCCCGGCACCGACGCGCCGTCGTCGACGTCGAACCAGGTGGCCGTGCGTCTCGCGCTGCGCCACAAGTTCTGACGCAACCCGGTTCTCCGTTCTTCACGCGACACCCGCGCCGCTCGGCCCGTGGTGTCTTCGCCCGCCCGCAAGCGCCAGCCTGCCGGCGGTTTTTTTCATGCGCGGCGCAACGCGTGACCGACCGGTGCCGCCGGAACGGGTATGCGACACCGCTCGATCGTTTCATCAAGCGGGTCGCGTCACGGCCTTCAGCGCGCGTGCCGGACGGCGCGCGGTTCTAGCGCGTGGTCGGCCGCGGCAGGACAAGAACCATAATAAATCGGCCAGAGCCCGGCCGTATCGCTCGACGACACCGGCCGGCCTGACCGCAAGCCCCGCGTACGACTCGTCGATCGGATCAGTCGAGATAATCGGCGTATTCCTTGCGCCTATAGCCGGCAAGCGTCTGCCACGGCAAGGCATCGCGCGCGGCCGGTGCCGGCGTCAACGTCAGCTTGCGCACGACGCGGCCGTCGGCACTCCGGTATTCGACCGACAGCGGCGCCTGCAGCTTCTCGCTCCACAGGATCCGGTTCACCCCGCGCGCGCCGGGCGTATCGACCGCCTGCTCGTACCAGAGCGTACCGGGCGCGTCGCCGCGCTTGGCGACCGCGAGCCGCTTCAGCTGCGACGGCGGCGTCACGTAATACGCGTTGTCCCACGAGCCGTCGAAACCGGTGGTTTCGTACTCGGCCGGCGGCACGCCGACGACCGTCCGGTTCGCCGCATCGACGTACTCGATGCGCGCCGTCTTGCCGTCGTAAGTCACGTGCCGCGCGGCCGCCTGGAAGTTGAAGTGCTTGTGGCCTGCATGGGCGGCGGCCGGCTGCACGCCGGCGCGGCGGCCCGCGTCGTGGTCATGATCGTGATCGTCGCCATGACCGCCGCCGCCGGCCGCTGCAGCGGGCAGCACGCGCTCGACCCACACGTGCCCGTCGCGCCGCACCATCCGTTCGCGATACAGCGTCGTGCGCGTCACGCCGTCGGCCGTCACCGTGCGGCTCTCGTGCAGCAGCACGGCGTCGAGATCGGCCGCTGCGAAAGCCGGCAGTGCAGCCACCCCGCAAGCGAGCACACAGAGGATCTGGCGTTTCATCGAGCGTTCCCGTTCATCGTGCAATCACCGGCGTCAGAAACCGAACGCCGAGCGCACGAGACCAAACACCTTCGTGTTGTCGATCGTGCCCTTGAACGCCTTCGCATCCGCGCCGTCGGCGAACAGCATCACGTCGCCGCCGCCGTGCGTCTCCGAACCCGCGCTGCCCATCCGCACGCCGACTTCCTGCAGATACGCGTCGTTCGTCGCGGTGGCCGAATCGACCGACGCGCGCACGTTCGGCCGGTTCGCGCCGTTACCGAACACCAGCGTCGTGTAGGTATTGCCGTCGGCGTCCTTGCTCGGCTGGCCGTCGCGATAGTTGCGGCTGATGTCGAGAATCGGGTTGCCGCGCTTCGAGTAGCCGTTGATCGTCATCGTGTGGTCGTGGTCGGCCGTCACGACGATCAGCGTGTTCGACAGGTCGACCTTCGACAGCGCGACGCGGATCGCTTCGTCGAATGCCGCCGTGTCCTCGAGCGCGCGCTTCGCGTTGGTGCCGTGCAGCGCGTGATCGATCCGACCGCCTTCGACCATCAGGAAATAGCCGTTCGAATTCTTCGACAGCACGTCGATCGCCTTCGACGTCATCTCGGCGAGGCTCGGCTGCGACGGGCCTTCACCCTTGCCCGCGACGCGGTCCAGTTCGTACTCGAGATGGCTCGTCGAGCTGAACAAACCGACCAGCTTGCCGTTGCCGGCCTGCGCGAGCTGATCCTTCGTGGCGACGACCGTGTAGCCCTTCGCCTTCATCTCGTTGAGCAGGTTGCGGCCGTCCGCGCGGCCGCGCTTGTTGGCCACCGGGTCGAACGGCGTCCAGTGGTTGCGGCCGCCGCCCATCAGCACGTCGACGCCGTCGCCGAGCGCCGTGTTGTAGCCCGCGCCGCCCGGCGCCGCCTGCGCGGCGATGTCGTACTGCGCGTCGCGATGGCAGATGTGCGAATAGGTCGCGGCCGGCGTCGCGTGCGTGAGCTCGGTCGTCGTGACCGCGCCGACCGCCTTGCCGCGCGCCTTCGCCAGCTCCAGCAGCGTCGCGACCGGCTGGCCGTTGCCCGGCGCGCAGTTGTTGACCGTCTTGTTGCCGTTCACGTCGGTGCCCGGCGCGACCGCGCGCGTGTCGGACGACATCGACAGCACTTCGTTGTTCATCTTCACGCCGGTCATGTAGGCGGCCATCGACGGCGCGCTGTCGGTGGTCTGCGCGTCGTTCGAGAAGGTCTTGATGCGCGCGGTGCGCGCCAGCTTCTCCATCGTCAGTTGTCCTGACTCACCGACCTTGTAGATCCGGCTCGCCGTCACGGTCGTCGGCCCCATGCCGTCGCCGAGAAAGAAAATCACGTTCTTCGCCTGGCCGGCGGCCTGCGCCGCGCCGCACGCGAAACCCGCGACGGCCAGCGCCGCCGCGATGCACTTGATGGTCGACATCCTGTATTCCCCTGTACCCGTATGGTCGGCGCTCACAGCTGCACCGCGTTGCGCACCAGCTCGAAGACCTTGTTGTTCTCGATCACGCCGTGGAACGCATCCGCGCCGCGGCCGATCGCACCGAGGAACACATCGGTGCCGCCGTGCGTCTCGTTGCCCTTGTCCATCCGCACGACCGCCTCCTGGCGATAGTCGTCGGCACCCGTCACCGCATCGGTGAGCGCGGTGCCCGCGCGGCTGCCCTGCACGCGGTTCTCGCCGTTGCCGAAGCCGATGATCGTGTACGGCGCGCCGTCCGCGTCCTTCGCGACCGCACCCGTCTGGTAGCTGCGCAGCACGCCCAGCACGCCGGGCTTGCCCGCCTCGGTCTTGCCGGTGCGCGCCGCATAACCGTTCAGCACCAGCGTGTGGTCATGATCGGCCGTGACGACAATCAGCGTGTTCTTCAGGTCGGGATCGGTCTTGCGCACCTTGTCGATCGTCGCCTTGATCGCGTTGTCGAACGCGACCGTGTCCTGCAGCGCGCGCTTCGCATTGGTGTCGTGCAGCGCGTGGTCGATCCGGCCGCCTTCGACCATCAGGAAATAGCCGTTCGAATTCTTCTGCAGCACGTCGAGCGCGCGCGTCGCCATGTCGGTGAGGCTCGGCTCCTTGGTCGCGCCGCGATCGAGGTCGTAGCTCATGTGGCTCGACGAGAACAGGCCGACCAGCTTGCCGCTCTTCGTCGCATCGGCCGCCAGCAGGTCGTCGCGGTTCTGCGCGAACGCATAGCCCTTCGCCTTCAGCTCGTTGACCAGGTTGCGCCCGTCGGTGCGCTTGCCGCCGCCGTCCTTCGACACGAAGAATTGCGTGCCGCCGCCGAGCACGACGTCGACGCCGTCGCCCAGCGCGCCGTTGTAACCCGCGCCGCCCGGCACGAGCTGCGCCGCGATGTCGTTCTCTGCGTCGCGGTGGCACACGTGTGCGTAGGTTGCAGCAGGCGTCGCGTGCGTGACGCGCGTGGTCGTCACGACGCCGGTGGCCAGCCCCTGCGCCTTCGCGATCTCCAGCAGCGTCGTCGCCGATTTGCCATTGTTCGCGCCGCAGTTGCCGGTCAGGCTCGCGCTCGGCTCGATCGCCTTCGTGTCGGGCGACATCGAGATCACTTCGTTGTTGGTCTTCACGCCGGTCATGTACGCCGACATCGACGGTGCGCTGTCCGTCACCTGCGCATCGTTCGAATAGGTCTTCACGAACGCGGTTTCCGGCAGCGTATCGATCGTGAGCGCGCCGTCTTCACCGACGCCGTAGATGCGTGCGGCCGTCAGCGTCGTCATCCCCATCCCGTCGCCGAGGAAGAAGATCACGTTGCGCGCCAGCGGCTTCATCGGGCCGGGTGCCGTACTGGTCGGGCCGTCGTCGCTGCCGCATCCGGCCAGCGCAAAGGCGCCGGCACACAGCAGCGCCGCCATTTTGATTCGATTCATGTACCGGTTCTCCCCGCCGTTGATGCTTTCGAAATGAAAGGCGATGGTAGGAACCCGATGTGACGTCAATATGAATGGTAATTGGAAGACGTCGAATGAATTATGAAAGGAGACGGCGAGGCGCCACGGTCGGGCGCCGCGCCCGCGGCGGCGTCATTCCGCGTGTTCGGCGACGATACTGCGCACGGTCACGATGCGTGCAGGCGGAATGTTTGCCCAGACGATCCGGCTGCCGCAGGCAACAAATGCCGAATCGCCGAGCGGATGACGGCCGGGCGGCCGCAGGTCGTACGTGAACTGGATCATCACGCCGTCGGTCGACAGCACGCGATGACATTGATCGACGATCGCCGCCACATCCTGGCGCGGCAGCGTGCGCAGCGGCAGGCAGGACACGATCGCGTCGACCGGCACGTCGGGCGGCAGCAGCCGCTCGAGCTGCCGCGCGTCGCCCGATACGATCGAGATACCGGGAAAGCGGCGGCGCAGGTGCTGCACGAACGCCGGCGCCCGCTCGACCACGACGAGGCGCTCCGGCGCGACGCCGCGTTCGAGCAACGCCGCGGTGATCGCACCGGTGCCGCCGCCGAGTTCGACGACGAGCCCGTCGCCGTCCGGCACAGCGTCGGCCATCTCGCGCGCCAGATGCCGCGAACTCGGGCACAACGCGCCTACCGCGGCCGGACGGCCGACCCACTCTCGCACGAACAGTGCCGAGACACGCAACGCGTTCGGCCAGATCATCGGCCCACCTTGCGCGGTTGCGCCGTCAGCTTCGGCGTGCCAATGACTGCCTGTAACAGGGCTACGACGCCACGGGGCTCTTTCACGTGCATCCTCCTGAACAATCGGTCCGCCGCGCACGCGCGGCGCTCAATCGATTCTAGGAAATGCTAACTTAAGGCGACGTGAAGATTGTCCCTTATTGCGCCGCCGATGCCGGCCGTGCAACCGGCGGCTGCCCGCTCAGCGGCCGACCCGCCGCCGAAGCTGCGCAGGATACCGCGCGCCGACGATCGTGACCTGCCGCAGGGCTGTCTCGATCGCCGACGGTTCGCCGCTCGACGGTTCGCGCCGCCTTACCGCCTCACCACCTCACCGCCTCACCGCCCCGCCGCCTTACCGTCTCACCGCAGGTTGGTCCGCGCCAGCTCGACGATCTCGTCGCCGCGCCCGCTGAGGATCGCGCGCAGCATGAACAGGCTGAAGCCCTTCGCATGCGCGAACTCGATCTTCGGCGGCATCGCCAGTTCGTACTTCGACGTCACGACGTCGACGACCGCCGGCCCGTCGTGCGCGAACGCGGTGCGCAGCGCGTGCTCGACGTTCTCCGAATGCTCGACGCGCACGCTGAAGATCCCCGCGCCCTTCGCGATCGCCGCGAAGTCGGTCGGGCTCAGGTCGACGTTTGTGTCGAGATAGCCGGCCGCCTTCAGCTCCATCGACACGAAGCCGAGCAGGCTGTTGTTGTAGACGACGATCTTGATCGGCAGCTTGAGCTGGCGTGCGGTGAGCAGATCGCCGAGCAGCATCGACAGCCCGCCGTCGCCCGACAGCGACACGACCTGCCGCCCCGGATGCGCGCCCTGCGCGCCGAGCGCCTGCGGCATCGCGTTCGCCATCGAGCCGTGATTGAACGAACCGTGCAGCTGGCGCTTGCCGTTCATCGTCAGGTAGCGCGCGGCCCACAGCGTCGGCGTGCCGACGTCGGCCGTGAAGATCGCGTCGTCGGCCGCGACTTCGTCGACGATCTTCGTCAGGTATTGCGGATGGATCGCGCGGCCCGGCGGCTCGGCCACCGCGAGATCGTCGAGGCCCTTGCGCGCGGCCGCGTAGTGCTTCAATGCGTTCTCGAGGAAGCGCCGCTGCGTCTTGCGCGTGAGGCGCGGCAGCAGCGCGGCGACCGTTTCCTTCACGGTGCCGACGAGCCCGAGCGCGAGCGGCGCGCGATGGCCGAGCTGCGAGCCCTTCCAGTCGATCTGCGCGACCTTCGCATTCGTCGGATAGAACGGCCGGTACGGGAAGTCCGTGCCGAGCATCAGCAGCGTGTCGCACGATTCCATCGCGTGATAGCCGGAGCTGAAGCCGATCAGCCCCGTCATCCCGACGTCGAACGGGTTGTCCCATTCGACGAACGGCTTGCCGCGCAGCGCATGCACGACCGGCGCGCCGAGCGTGTCGGCCAGCGCGACCACTTCGTCGTGCGCGCCCTGCGTGCCGCTGCCGCACAGCAGCGTGACCGCGTCCGACGCATTGAGTAGCGCCGCGAGCCGGTCGAGATCGGCGTCCGCCGGCAGGATCGACGGCGGCGCCGATTCGCTCCACGCGGGCGCTTCTTCCGGGCCGTCGCCGAGCGCGATGTCGCCCGGCAGCACGATCACCGCGACGCCGCGTTCCTCGATCGCGGTGCGCATCGCGCGCGCGAGCACGCGCGGGAACTGCGATGCGTTCGTCACGAGTTCCGCGAAATGGCTGCATTCACGGAACAGGTCCTGCGGATGGGTTTCCTGGAAGTAGCCGAGGCCGATCTCGGTCGACGGAATGTGCGCGGCGATCGCGAGCACCGGCTGGTGATTGCGGTGGCAGTCGTACAGCCCGTTGATCAGGTGCAGGTTGCCGGGGCCGCAGCTGCCCGCGCACACCGCGAGCCGTCCGGTCGACGCGGCATCCGCGCCCGCGGCGAACGCCGCGCTTTCCTCGTGCCGCGTATGCATCCAGCGGATCGAGCCGATCTGGCCCAGGCTGAACGACAAGCCGTTCAGGCTGTCTCCCGTCACGCCCCAGATGCGCTCGACGCCCGCTGCTGCCAGCGTCTTCGCCAGGTATTCCGCCATCGTCTGTCTAGCCATCATGCCCTCGCTCGTTGATCGGTCGTCACACGATTGAATCGGCTCAGGCAGCCGCCTTCGCCGCTGACCGAACGAGCATACGCGATCGTGCCGCGCGGCGTCGTGAAGACGCGGGCGCCCCGCGCGGCAACGCGCAGCGACCGGACCCGCGGCAGTCGGTCCTTTTCGACGGCGTCGGGCAATCGTCGGCACGTTGTCACCGTTTCGTCTGAAGCCTGAAACCGGACGGGGCACCGGCGGCCCCGCGCTCAGCCCCAGTCGGACGCCGACTCGTCCGGATCGACGAGCGTCAGCCCGGCCGCCGGCAGCGGCAGCGCGGTCTTGTAGCGCACCTGCTTCAGCGCGAAGCTCGACCGGATGTTCGACACGCCGGGAATCGTCGTCAGCCGCTCGATGATGAAGCGCTCGAGCGTACGCATGTCGGGCATCACGACGCGCAGCAAATAGTCGGCATCGCCCGACATCAGGTAACACTCCATCACCTCGGGCCGCTGCGAGATCGCCTCCTCGAAACGCTGCAGCGCATCCTCGACCTGCTTCTCGAGGCTGACCTGGATGAACACGTTGATCCGCAGCCCGAGCGGCTCGGGATCGAGCAGCGTGACCTGCTGGCGGAACAACCCGAGCTTCTCCAGCGCGCGCACGCGATTGAAGCACGGCGTGGCGGACAGGTTCACCGCGCGCGCGAGCTCCGCGTTCGTGATGCGCGCGTTCTGCTGCAGCTGGTTCAGGATGCCGATGTCGATGCGGTCGAGCCGACGCGGGTTTGCGCTCATGGTCGAAATATTCCGGAAGAGTGGCCACAACCGGAATATTTACACTATCCGCGCGCGAAATCCCAATGAAATCAGACGCATATTTTGTGGATCGGCGGGTAGCATGATCCGACCGATTGCCACTGATTGCGCGCCACTCCGAACCGGCGCGCGGGAGACCTGCGATGACGGACCTGTCGAACGGAATCGACGCCACACGGCGCGCGGGCGCGGCTCACGCCGACGCCGACCCGGAAGAAACCGCCGAATGGCTGGAAGCGCTCGACGCCGTCGTCGCGCACGTCGGCAAGGAACGCGCGCAGTACCTGCTCGGCCGGCTCGCCGCGCATGCGCACACCCGCGGGCTCGCGGCGCCGCGCGGCCCCGTCACGCCGTACCTGAACACGATCGCCGCGCACGAACAGCCGCCGTATCCGGGCGACGCCGAGCTCGAGGAACGGCTGTCCGCCGCGCTGCGCTGGAACGCGCTCGCGATGGTCGTGCGCGCGAACCGCGCATACGGCGAACTCGGCGGCCACATCGCGAGCTACGCGTCGGCGTCGGACCTGTTCGAGGTCGGCTTCAACCATTTCTTCCGAGCGGCGCCGGCCGACGCAGGCAATGAAAGCGGCCCGGGCGGCGACCTCGTGTACTTCCAGCCGCATTCGTCGCCGGGCGTCTACGCGCGCGCCTATCTCGAAGGCTTCCTCACCGAAGATCACCTGAAGCACTACCGCCGTGAAATCGCCGGGCCCGGGCTGTGTTCGTATCCGCATCCGTGGCTGATGCCGGATTTCTGGCAGTTCCCGACCGGCTCGATGGGCATCGGCCCGATCAACGCGATCTACCAGGCGCGCTTCATGCGCTACCTGCAGCATCGCGGGCTCGCGAACACCGCCGGCCGCACCGTGTGGGGCTTCTTCGGCGACGGCGAGATGGACGAGCCCGAATCGCTCGGCGCGCTGTCGCTCGCCGCGCGCGAAGGGCTCGACAACCTCGTGTTCGTGATCAACTGCAACCTGCAGCGGCTCGACGGCCCGGTGCGCGGCAACGGCCGCGTGATCGACGAGCTCGAAGCGCTGTTCGCCGGCGCCGGCTGGAACACGATCAAGGTGCTGTGGGGCTCCGACTGGGATCCGCTGTTCGCGCGCGATCACGCCGGCGCACTCGCGCGCGCGTTCGCCGACACCGTCGACGGCCAGTTCCAGACCTTCTCCGCGAACGACGGCGCGTACAACCGCGCGCGCTTCTTCAGCCGCGACCCGGCGCTCGAAGCGCTGGCCGCCCAGCTCACCGATGCGGAAATCGACCGCCTGCGCCGCGGCGGCCACGATGCGCGCAAGCTGCACGCCGCGTATGCGCGCGCGCTCGCCCATCGCGGCCAGCCGACCGTGATCCTCGCGAAGACGATGAAGGGTTATGGAATGGGCACGGCCGGCCAGGGGCGAATGACCACTCACCAGCAGAAGAAGCTCGACATCGACGACCTGAAGGCATTCCGCGACCGCTTCCGGCTGCCGCTGTCAGACCACGACGTCGAGCAGCTCACGTTCTACAAACCGGCCGAAGACAGCCCCGAGATGCGCTACCTGCATGCTCGCCGGGCTGCCCTGGGCGGCTATCTGCCCAGAAGGCGGATGGCGGCGTCGCGCGGATTGACCGTCCCGCCGACGCCAGCCTGGGGTGCGTTCGCGCTGGATGCGGCCGGCCGCGAGATGTCGACGACGATGGCGCTCGTGCGCATGCTCGCCGCGTTGATCAAGGATCGCGACATCGGTCCGCGCGTCGTGCCGATCGTCGCCGACGAGGCGCGCACGTTCGGCATGGCGAGCCTGTTCCGGCAGGTCGGCATCTACTCGCCGCTCGGCCAGCGCTACGAACCCGAGGATCTCGGCTCGATGCTCTACTACCGCGAGGACACGCGCGGCCAGATTCTCGAGGAAGGGATTTCGGAAGCCGGCGCGGTGTCGTCGTGGATCGCCGCCGCGACCGCGTACAGCGTGCACGACCTGCCGATGCTGCCGTTCTACATCTACTACTCGATGTTCGGCTTCCAGCGGATCGGCGACCTGATCTGGGCCGCCGCCGACCAGCGCTCGCGCGGTTTCCTCGTCGGCGCGACGTCGGGCCGCACGACGCTCGGCGGCGAAGGGTTGCAGCACCAGGACGGCAGCAGCCATCTGGCGGCGTCGACGATTCCGAACTGCCGCGCGTACGATCCGGCGTTCGCATACGAAGTCGCGACGATCGTCGACGCCGGCATGCGCGAGATGGTCGAACAGCAGCGCGACGTGTTCTATTACGTGACCGTCACGAACGAGAACTATGCGCAGCCGTCGATGCCCGACGACGATCCGGCCGCACGACGCGAAGGCATCCTGAAGGGCATGCATCGGCTGCCGTCCGCAGCGAACGCGACCGCGCGTGTGCAGTTGTTCGGCGCCGGCGCGATTCTCGGCGAGGTGCTCGCCGCGCAGCGGATGCTGCAGGACGACTGGGGGATCGATGCAGCCGTGTGGAGCGTCACGAGTTTCAGCGAATTGCAGCGCGACGGGATGGAAGCCGAACGGCTGTCTCGGCTCGGCGACGGATCGGCATCGTCGTATGTCACGCGGATGCTTGAAGGAACGCATGGCCCGGTAATCGCCGCGACCGATTACGTGCGTGCGGTGCCCGAACTGATCCGCGCGTACGTGCCGCGCCGCTACGTGACGCTCGGCACCGACGGGTTCGGCCGCAGCGACACGCGCGACGCGCTGCGCGCGTTCTTCGAAGTCGATCGCGCGAGCATCGTGCTCGCCGCGCTGAAGGCGCTGGCTGATGACGGGGAACTCGATGCGACTATCGTGCGCGACGCGCGGGAGCGTCTCGGCAAGACCTCGTATCCGGGCGTCGCGCCATGGCAGCGCTGATCGAGCGGCAGCCGATGACAATTCGTCAACCGAAACAATACGGCCGACTAGCCGAACAGGCGAGGATCCAGCGCGAACGCTTCTTTGCTGATCACTTTCACACTTGAAGCAAAATCCGCATGCAGCGGGTTCAGCAGCAAGTTGAAGTCGGTCGGGCAGACGACGGACGGTACGCGCATCGCCAACTGCTCGCCCGCTTCAAGCCAGACCTGCCCGATTCGGGCGGTCGACTCCGGGTCCTGCGACAGTACTGCCCAATCGTCCGGCAGGTCCGGCTGGTACGCGTGGTCATGCACGGTGTCGGGCACGTCCAGCGTCACCAAATAAAATCCGCCTGCAGGAAGCAAGCCGGACATATGGACGAGCGCCTCGAGCAACGACGTCGACGCATGGCAGCAGGTGTACAGCACCCGCATGCCGCGCGGATTCCAGCGGCCGCCTGCGATCGCCGCGCCGTTCCCGCTCAGGTCGTCGGCCAGGTAGTGCCCCTTTCGTTCTTTCGCGAGACGATACACCCTCACGCGCCGACCCCGAACTGGGCGCGGTTCAGAATGTCGCGCACCCGGTCGTAGCCGGGCTGTACGTCGAGCACTTCGAGCGGCTTCAAACCGTCGAGCTCCGCGTTCGCCCGGTTCATCCACGCCGCCGCGCGTTCGCCGTCCTCAAACAGTTCGGTGGCGAGACCTCGTACATAGAGCACGCGCGCAACGCGATCGGACTCGCCTTGCGACAACCGGTCGTGTTTGGCAATTTTCCGCAGAATGGTCGAGCTGGGCAGGCTCAGTGCGCTCAAGAGGGTCTGAACCGGCACGCCGAGCAACTCGCGCGCGACGCGCTCGATGATGACCGCGTCGAAACCCTCCGCAATCGCGCGCCGCTGCGACATCGGCGCCATCCGGGCAAAGGTGTCGAAATCGCCCTTGGCGGCGCCCAGGCCGTTCGAGCTACTCGCCTGAGGCGCGGCGCGGGGCGCGGCAGCCCGCTTGGCCGGCTGACGAGCCGCCGGTGTGGTTGCTGCCATGGAGACTCCCAAATGGGTTAATTGGAATTCTCATTGTATACGCTCAATCGGGAATTTTCAATCGACCAAACGGCATATCCGTAACCAAGGGCAATCGACGGCGCTCCGCACTAAACCGGCAACGCATGCGTCGACAGAATCTCCTTGAGCACCATGAACGAGCGCACCTGCCGCACGCCGGGCAGGTACAGCAACTGTTCGGCATGCAAGCGATTGAAGCTCTCGTTGTCGCGCGTGCGGACCAGCATGAAGTAGTCGAATTCGCCGGTCACCACGTGGCACTCGACGCACCCTGACACCTTCTGCGCGGCCTTCTCGAATTCGGCGAACGCCTCCGGCGTCGAGCGATCGAGTACGAAGCCGATCACGACCAGCATCCCGGCACCCAGCGGCTTCGGGTCGAGCAACGCGACGATGCCGCGAATCAACCCCATCTCTTTCAACCGCTCGACGCGCCGCAGGCACGCCGGCGCGCTCAGCTTCACCTTCGCGGCGAGGCTCACGTTAGAGATCGACGCGTCCTGCTGCAACTGCCGCAGGATCGCGCGGTCGATGCGATCGAGCGCCGGCGCCGCATCGGCGGAGCCGGCGCTGCTGCGATCTAATTTCATTGCGTCTCCGATAGATTTTGCGAACCAAAATTATCTGCTTCTACTTTTCGACATCGATAACGTAGGCGTTCGCCATTTATTTCGCAAGCTCATTTCCCGGCGTCCTGCCTATCATCTTTGCATCGGGACACGGCGCACCGGCCGCACGCGACCGATCCGATTTCCTGCCCACCGTCTTTCGGAGACTGTCGATGAACCTGCAACGTTTCCCCCGTTATCCACTCACGTTCGGCCCGACGCCGATCCAGCCGCTCAAGCGCCTGAGCGCGCATCTCGGCGGCAAGGTCGAGCTGTACGCGAAGCGCGAGGACTGCAACAGCGGCCTCGCGTTCGGCGGCAACAAGACGCGCAAGCTCGAATACCTCGTGCCCGACGCGCTCGCGCAAGGTGCCGACACGCTCGTGTCGATCGGCGGCGTGCAGTCGAACCAGACGCGCCAGGTCGCGGCCGTCGCCGCGCATCTCGGGATGAAATGCGTGCTCGTGCAGGAGCACTGGGTGAACTACGAGGATCCCGTGTACGACCGCGTCGGCAACATCCAGCTGTCCCGAATGATGGGCGCCGACGTGCGGCTCGTCGCCGACGGTTTCGACATCGGCATTCGCCGCAGCTGGGAAGAAGCGATGGAGAGCGTACGGCAGGCTGGCGGCAAGCCGTATCCGATTCCGGCCGGCTGCTCCGAACATCCGCTCGGCGGGCTCGGCTTCGTCGGCTTCGCGGAGGAAGTGCGCGAGCAGGAAGCGCAGCTCGGATTCAAGTTCGATTACGTCGTGGTCTGCTCGGTCACGGGCAGCACGCAGGCGGGGATGGTCGTCGGCTTCGCGGCCGACGGGCGCGCGGATCGAGTGATCGGCATCGATGCGTCGGCAAAGCCGGAGCAGACGCGCGAACAGATCACGCGCATCGCGCGGCATACGGCCGAACTGGTCGGCCTGGGGCGCGACATCGGCGAACGGGACGTCGTGCTCGACACGCGTTACGGCGGGCCCGAATACGGTTTGCCGAGCGACGGCACGCTCGAGGCGATTCGTCTGTGCGCGCGACTGGAAGGCATGCTGACCGATCCCGTCTACGAAGGGAAATCGATGCACGGGATGATCGACAAGGTGCGCCTCGGCGAATTCGAGCCGGGGTCGAAGGTGCTGTATGCGCATCTCGGCGGCGTGCCGGCGTTGAGTGCGTATTCGGAGATCTTTCGCAACGGGTGACGAACCGGCGCGCGCGGCGGGCGCGTCGCGTGCGTGCCGCCGCGGCGCGCCGAAACCCTAGGCGCTCCGCTCCCCGCTATCGAGCAACAAGCGCGCGAGCGCGGCGTCGATCTCTTGCCGGAACCCGGACCAGAAGCGCTCGACCGCACCGATATCGCCTTCGTTCGCCGCGCGCTCCATCCGCGCACATGCGGCGCTGGCGGCCATGTCGCCTACCAGTGCGAAACCGCCGCGCATCGAATGCAGTTCGACCTTGACCCGCGCGAGATCGCCGGTCGCGAGCGCATCGCCGATCGCCGCCAGCGACTTCAGGGTTGCGTCGTTCAGGGTGTTGCGAATCTCGATCGACACGCGGGTCGGACCGTCTCCCTCGTCGGGAACCGTGACGGCCGCAAGATCGCGCGCCGCCTGCCGGCGCAGCACCGCATCAAGCGCCTGAATCGACAGCGGCTTGAGCACGACCTCGGCCACGCCGGCCGCGACGCACCGACGGTAATCGTCGTCGGTCGCATGCGCGGTCATCGCGATCACCGGCACCGTCGAACCCTGCTCGCGAAGCAGCCTCGCCAGCGCGAAACCGTCGAGTTCGGGCATGCCCAGATCGGTCAGCACGATGTCGAACGGATGGGTGAAGTACGCACGCATCGCTTCGGCACCGTTCGCCACGATCGTCGCATCGTGACCGAGCACGTCGAACTGGTCGTGCAACAGCGCACGACTCGCCGGATGATCCTCGGCGACCAGCACGCGCAGCGGCTCGACGTCTTCGTGCGGCGGCGCGTCGCCACCGTCGTCGTGACCCACGACCGGCGCCGGCCGCGCCGCGCACCAGCCGGCCGGCGCCGCGGGCAACGGCAGCGCGGCGACGAAGGTCGTGCCTTCGTCGAGCCGGCTGGCGACGCTCAGCTCACCGCCCATCAGCTTCGCGATGCGCTGGCACAGCGGCAATCCGAGCCCCGTGCCGCCGAAGCGCCGATAGATCGACGCGTCGGCCTGGATATATACGTCGAACAGCGTCGCCATGCTGCCCTCGGGAATGCCGACGCCCGTATCGCTCACGGCGATCTCGACCCCGCGCGCGCGCGCGCCGGCCGGCGCGATGCGCGCCTCGATCGTCACGTCGCCGTGCGTCGTGAACTTGATCGCGTTGCTGACGAGGTTCGCCACGAGCTGCTGCAGCCGCGCCGGATCACCGACGTAGCCGTCGGCGAGTTCGGGCGCCAGCCGGCACGCGAGCGTCAGGCGCTTCGCTTCGGCAAGCGGCCTGAAAATCGCGGCGACGTCGCGCAGCACGCCGCGCAGATCGAACGGAATATGCTCGAGCGCCATCTGGTTCGACTCGGCCTTCGACAGGTCGAGCACGTCGTTGATCACGCGCAGCAGCGCATCGGACGACGACATGATCGTCGCCAGCCGGCGCCGCAGCGGCGTCGGCATCGCCCCGCGCTCCATCAGCTCCAGATTGCCGATGATCGCGTTGAGCGGCGTGCGGATCTCGTGGCTCATCGTCGCGAGAAACGTCGATTTCGCCCGGTTCGCCTGCTCGGCGGCTTCACGCGCTTCGCTCAGCGACGCCTCCGCCTGCTTGCGGGCCGTGATGTCGAGCAGCGTGCACAGCAGCACGTCGATCCCGCGATACTTGGTGCGCACGATGTGCGCGTCCAGGTACACGGTATCGCGCCCGCGGCGCTCGACGGGCAGCTCGTGCGTGACGAGCGCGCGGGTGCCGCCGTCGCGTGCGCCGTCGCGGTACGCGCGCCACAGGCGCTTGCCGAGCGGCTCGCCCGCCCCTTCCCGGTCGTACGCGAGCATCGCGTCGTTGCGCACGATCGCTTCGCCGTCGGCCAGCGACAGCAGCACGAGCCCGGCCGGCGCCGTGCGGATCAGCGTCCGGTTGAGCGCCTCGCTCTCGATCAGACGGATCGCGCGCCGGTTCGCGACGCGCAGCGCGCGCCGGTCGAACGTGACGATCGCGAACCACAGCACGGTAATCGCGAGCAACGCGCCGCCGGCCGTCAGGCTCGCAGACGCGGCGATTGCCGCCAGCACGCTGCGCCATGAGAACGTCGTCATCAGCACCAGCTCGGTGTCGGGCAGCGCGTCGCCGATCACGAAGCGGCCGCCGATGCGGCGCGCGGCCGCGCGCTCGCCGTGCGGATGGTTTGCCTCTTCGAGCGCGTACGCGATCATCTTGCGATCGGACGACTGGCCGCCGAGGACGTCGCCGTCCCCATCGACGAGCGCGTAGCTGCGGTCGATCTCGTGCGACGCGAGCAAATCCTCCGTCTGTGGACGGGCGTTGAACATGAACCAGCCGACCGGCCGGCCAGCCGCGTCGCGAACCGGCTGCGCCACGCGCAGCACCGTACGCCCGAGCAGCGGATCGAAGCGCGCGTCCACGAGCGTGCCGCTGTCGCCCGTGCGCGCCTGCGGCAGCGCGCTGTCCTCGCGCGGCATCAACTCATGCCGCAACGTCGCGACATCGAAGCCGGGCGGCAGCACGAACGCCCGCTGGGCGAGCTCGCGACCCACCACGCCGAGAAACTCGCCATTCAGCCCGATCACGTAGCCGCTCAAGCCCGAATGCACGGTTTGCGCAGTCGGCAGGATCGTCACTTCGGCCTGCCGCAGTATGATCGCCAGATACGCGGCATAACTCTCGGCCGGATGGGCCGGCGTCACGGTCGCGAGCGCGACGAACGTCGGCTGCCCGTCGCGCCCGCGGTACACCAGCTTGCCGCCGTCGGCCGCGAAGCGCGCGAGCACGTCGGGCGACGCGTAATCGCCGCGCCGCCACAGCAGCTCCATGTTGTCGACGTAGCGGTTCAGCAGGACCTTCGTCACCTGCAGCTCGGCCTGGAGTTCCGCCTTGCGCCCGAGGAAGGCCGAACGCGACCGCGCCAGATAATCGTGGACGTCGAGCCGCATCACGAGCAGTGCGCACAACAGGATGAATGCGGTGATCGCGGCGCCGCCGCCGTACAGCAGCGCCTGCTGCTGGCGCCGGACGCGGCCGGGATCGAAGGGTTTGCCGCCCATCGCGGCGTGCCGTTTGAGTTTGTCTGGCATGCGTTCCGGTGATGAGGATGACGGGCGTGCCGCGCGTGGCCGGCGCGACCGGCCGACGACGCTATTCGGGCGCGCCCGGTGTGCCCGGCGCGGGCGACGCCGACGCGTCGGGGAGCTTCCCCTCGTCGGCATAGCGAATCAGGTCGGCATCGCGGACGATGCCGAGCTTCTTCATCGCACTCGACTTCTGCGAGCTGATGGTCTGCTTGCTGCGATGGAGTTGCGCGGCGATCTCGCCGACCGTATAGCCGGCGCAGAACAACCGCACGACCTCGATCTCGCGCGTCGTCAGCGCACGGGCGATCGGCGTCGTATCGATGTCCTGCAGCAGCTGCTTGACGTACGGCGACATGTAGTTCGCGCCGACATAGGCCGCATGCACGGCGCCGATCAGGTGCGAGATCGCGTCGGACTTGCTGAGGATGCAGCTCACGCCCTGCCGGTGAATCGCATACAGCACGCTCGGATTGTCGATCATCGTGATCGTCACGATATGCAGCGCGGGAAAGCGGCGCTGCAGGAACGACAGCAGCCCGAGGCCGTCGCCGTACTTGCCGCCCGGCATCACGTAATCCAGCACCAGCACGTCGCTCTGCTGCGCGTCGAGCGCGGCGACCAGATCCGTCGAATTCGATACGGTGCCGACGAGCCGGATCGTGCTGTTGCCCTGAAGCGCCTGCGACATGCCGAGCGCGGACGCCGGATGATCGTCGGCCACCATCACGCGCACAAAGAATTCGTCCATGTTCTTGTATCCCGAGGCTTGCAGTCATGCATCCGGTTCCCGCCCGCGACGGCGAGCATGCTCGCACTATCGCGTCGACGACTGGCCGTGATCGGCTCGCCGGACAAAAAGTGACTCGATTTTAAGATAATTCCCGAAGCGCTTCCCGTCTGGGTCGAACGCACGTCGGTCCGTTGCGCGCGACGCGGCGGCAAGGTCACGGCGCGCAGCCCGCAGGAGGACGCGCTACGGCCGGCCCGAATCGCCCGGCAGATCGGGCGAGTTGTCATCCGTCCTGCTCTTCCATTCGTGGATCGCGCGTCGTTTCTGGGCCGGCGACATCAGCAGAAACTCGTTCATCAGCGTCAGGAATTCCCGGCGGGCCTTCTCGGAAAGCGCGGCGAACTCGAGCAGCAGTGCGAATATCTTCCATGCGTGACGCACGGCGTTCCCCTCCTAGGTTGATGTGAAATGTGCCGTGCGGCGTCCGCCGGCATCCTGCCTGTTCCATTTCGGACCGCGACAAAGCGCTTCCCGCATTTGCCGCATTTGCCGCATTTGCCGCATTTGCCGCATTTGCTGCGTTTGCTGCGTTTGCCACATTTGCCGCATTTGCCGCATTTGCCGCATTTGCCGCGTTTGCGGCGGTCGCGGCGGTCGCGGCGGTCGCGGCGGTCGCGGCGGTCGCGGCGGTCGCGGCGGTCGCGGCGGTCGCGGCATTCGCCGCGTTCACGGCGGTCGATTGCTCGACGACCGCTTACTCGTCGCGCAGCGCCGTCGCGCGCTCGGCAGGCCGCCGAAGCCACGGCATCGCGCTGTCGTGCTGCGCGAGCGCGGCGCGCAGATGCGCGAGCGTCACGGGCTTCGTCAGGACGCGCCGCACGCCGGCCGCCGCGCAGCGGCGCATGCCGTCCGGCGTCAGGTGCGACGTCACGACCAGCACGTCGCAACCGGCCGCGCTGCGCGCAGCCTCGGCCAGCACGTGGGCGCACATGTCGGGCAGGTCGGCGCCGATCAGCAGCACGTCCCAGCCGCCGCCGGCCAGCGATTCGAGCGCGGCACGCCCCGACCCGACCTCGGCCGCCGCGCAGCCGAGCGCCTGCAACTGTTCGCGGAAGATCGAACCGTTGACGACGACGTCGTCGGCGACCAGCACGCGCAATGCACGGCCGCCGCCGCGCGGCATCGCGTGGTCGTTCGGCGGCGAAGCGTCGCCCGACGAAGCGTCACCCGACGATTCGTCATCGGCCAGCGCCGCATGCAGCCCGCCGAGCGAATAGCTCGACACGCGCACCGTGCCGCCCGTCCGGTACGGTTCGAGCGGGCCGTCGCGCGTCGCAAGAATCAGCGGCGCGCAGTCGCGCAAGCGGTCGAGTTCCGCATGCGACCAGGCATCGGGATCGCCGAACAGCACGACCGGCCCGGCCACGCCGGCCGGCAGCCTCGACGGACTCTCGTACACGTCGACGTCGAATCCCCACGCACGCAGATGCGGCAACGCGAACGCACGCCACTCGGGATCGGCGGCGACGAATGTCAGCGCACGCGCGCGAGCCGGCCTGGCGGACGCGGCGACATCCACGCCGAGCGGCAGAAGAACCGTGAAGCAACTGCCGACGCCCGGCTCGCTCGCCACCTCGATGCGACCGCCCATCGCCGCGACGAGCCGTTGGCACAGCGCGAGCCCGAGCCCCGTGCCGCCATAGCGCCGCGTGATCGACGAATCGACCTGCGAAAACGCGCTGAACAGCTTGTGCCGATGCTCGGCCGCGATGCCGATTCCCGTGTCCTCGATCGCGACCGACAACGCCGGCGCGCCTTTGCCATCCTCGACGACCGCCACGCGCACGCTCACGCGGCCCGCGCTCGTGAACTTGATCGCATTGTTCAGCAGGTTGCCGAGTACCTGCGCGAACCGCGTCGGATCGCCGCGCATCGGTTGCGTGTCGGCTGCGTCGACTTCGCAGAACAGTTGCAGCCCCTTCGCCTTCGCGATCGGCGCGAACGCGCTCAACTCGCGCGTGACCGCCGCGATCGCGTCGAATTCGATCGACTCGACCTGCATCGCGCCGGCCTCGATCTTCGAAAAATCGAGAATGTCGTTGACGAGCGCGAGCAGGCTCGTCGCCGACGTGCGCAGCGTGCCGACCCGGCCATGTTGTACCGCGTCGAGCGCCGAGCGCTCGAGCAGTTCGAGGTTGCCGAGGATCACGTTCAGCGGCGTGCGGATTTCATGACTCGTCGCCGCGAGAAACGACGATTTCGCGGCGTTCGCCGAGTCGGCCGCGCGCACGGCCTCCTCGAGCTTCTGCATCAGTTGATGCTTCGCGGTCGTGTCCGCGACCGCGGCAATCAGCACGTCCGTCCCCTGATAGCGCGCGCCGCATGCGATGAATTCGAAGTGCAGATGCGCGTCCTCGCCGCTGCCCAGCACGAGATCGTCGTGCAGCACGCCATCGCCGCCGCTCGCGACATGCGCCTGCCACGCGGCGGCTACCTGGTTCGACAGCGCGTGAAAGTCGCCGCCGAACCGCGCGACCATGTCCGTCAGAGCGGGGCTCGCGAGCAAGAAATGTCCGTCGTCGCGCGCGATCAGCCCGAGCCCGATCGGCGCCATCTCGATCACGCTGCGGCACAGCGCCTCGCTGTCGAACACGCGCTGCGAACGCGCATAGAGCGGCGCGAACTCGCGGCGGTGAAAACGCAGCAGCAATCCCCACATGACGGCGAGCGTCAGCAGCGTTGCCGCCAGCAACGTGCCGGCCGAACGCGCGACGCCGGCCGCGACGTCGGCCCACGACAACGCGTATGCGAACGTCCAGCCGGTCGATTCGAGCCGGCCGTGAAACAGCAGGAAGCCGTCGCGGAACACGGGCGCCCCCGACGACGCGCGACTGCGCCACGGCGCCAGTTCCAGCAGGCGCGCGGTGCTGCTCGCATCGCCCGCGGCGGGATCCATCGCGACGAGCCGGCCATCGGCGGTCGTGATGTAGAACGCGCCGCCGGGGCGGTAATCGGCCAGCCACGACAGCAGGTAATCGGGGGAATATTGGGTCACGAGCACGGCAAACGTCCTGCCGTTGTCGCGCGCTTCGGCCGCGATCCGGATGCGCGGCTGCCCGGACACGGGATCGGTGAACGGCGGCAGCCAGCGCACGTGCGGCCGGGCATCGACGATCGGCGGATACGCGCGCTCGAAATCAATGTGCAGCGCATCGAGTACGCGGGCGCGCGCGTCGGGCGATGCCAGCGCCGGATCGTCGGGATTCCGGTTCGGCACCAGCCCGAACATGCCGGTGCGCGTGCTGTAGTGGTAACCCTCCAGCGTGCGCCCGCGATTGATCGAACTCGCCGCGCAGATACGCGACAGCAGCACCGACAGCGACAGGTAGCGCGCCACCTCGGCGCGATCGCCGGTTCGCCCGGGCACGCCGAGCACGAGCGACGGATGCGGCCGGATCGCGACGCGCTGGCCGTCGCGGAAGAACGCGTCGACGTCCGACGCGGGCGCGCTATCGGCTTCGCGCCAGATCAGCTGCGCGTTCGCGACGCCGTTGCGGAACGACGTCTCGCTCACCTGGATCTCGTTGAGTGTCTGCTCCAGCCCGTTCAGGTAGTTGCGCCGTTCGCCCTCGACATGGCCCGAGATGATCGCCACCATCCCCAGACCGCATGCAATCAGGACCAGGATCGTAACGACGATGCCGCCACCGAACACCGAAATGCTCAGATAGCGGCGCAGGGATTGAAGCGGACTCTGCGGCATGACGAGCGACGAGAACCGCGTATCCGAACGATGCCGATCCGGATCGCACGACATTGCGGGAACTCACCAGTGGAAACGTGAAATGAGTTCCGACAATGCCAAACGCGTGCGGGAGCGTCCACCCCGGTCGAACCGTTTCGTACTTGTCAATTACGATCGATGCGTCATTTAGAACTTGACCTAGATTCGAAGCCGCGAAAGGCCGCGGCAGGACACGCCCTGGCCGCGTGCCGAAACACCCGACGCGCGGCGGGGCGGGAGAAAAACGCGCGGAAACGGATGGAGGCGATCCGGGAGTGCCTCGCGCGGACGTGCCGCGCAAACGGCGCGGCACGCGCTCAACCGGCAAACGGCGGCCCGCTCGGTTCTGCGTGAGCGGATCAGCACCGTGCACGGGAAGCCGGTGCAGTGCGCCGGCTTGAAATAGAACGACGCCGTCACGATCGGCGGCGTGGTGCATCCGCTTGAGTGTCTGGTAGCTGTCCTGGCGCACACCGTCGCCGCGGAAATAACGCAGGCCGAGGTCGTAGGCGGCCTTCGGCTGGGTCTTCGCAGCCTGCTTCAGCGACACGATGCGCGGATCCTCGCGGTCATCCGGATCGACCTTCTTTTGATAGGAGACCTGATCTTCATGGCGATCGTAACACCCTGCGTCATCGCAGATCCGCACGGTATTCCCGGTGACGGACGGACCCTTCGCACCGCGGCCAACAGCAACAGCAGCTCCGGTGCGAGTAACCGGTGAGCCATTTCGCGCTTTCCCCACGTCTTATTCGCGCCGTATTGCTTCGCGCTATCCCGCCCCCGCGAGCGCGTACCCGGCTTGCGCGCGGCGAGGCGAATACAATTCACCCACGCCGACACGCAGTCCAAGGCTCTCTCAGGCTCTCTCTGGCGCTCTTCGAATCGTTCAGTCACGCGCTGGCTGCCGCTTTTCGCTGGGCCGAATGTGTCGACACCGGCCTCCAAACATGACGCGACAAACAATAGTGACGCGATAAGCAATAATAATGGAGAAAAATGGCATGTCAAGGTGATTCGCGTTTTCAAAGTTTGCGTATCGCGTCACTTTTGAATATGCTCTTCGTCGCTCAAACCCAGGAGACCCCATCGAGATGCCCAATAGCGAGCAGGCCAACGTCGATCTCATCACCGCCACCAAGGTGCACGATCTGCTGACGCGCAACGGCATTCCGCCGCGCAGTCACAACACCACGATCGCGAACGTGCTGGGCCTCAGTTTCTCGGTCGTCACACGCAAGATGAAAGGCCTGATCCCGTGGAACCTGTCGCAGTTGCAGGACATCGCGACGCACTTCGGCGTGCCGCCCGCGATCCTGCTCGACGACAAGGGCACGCAGCCGGCCGCCGCCGAGATGATCGACGCGACGCTCGTGATCGAGTCGCGCCGCTTGCGCTGCCGTGCGGCGATCTCGGCGAAGGCCAGCAGCCAGATCGAAACGGATTTCGTCGCGCTGCAGTGGCAGGGCGAATGGATCGTCACCGAACGCCAGCACGCGCGCGAAGGCCGCCTCTATCCGGTCGACGTGATCGAACTGCGCTCGAGCCAGCCGACCGTCTACGCGGCGCGGATCGCGGTGGTCGACGATTCGCAGGACGTCGCCGAAACCGTGTGCGAATACTTCATTGAAAAAGGCGTGAACGCGATCCCTTACTATGACGGCGCATCGTTCCGCAAGGCGCTGGAAGTCGAGGATTTCGACGGCTACATCCTCGACTGGATGCTGGGCGACCAGACGGCCGCCGAGCTCGTGCGCGGCATCCGCTCGAGCGAGAACGGCGGCGCGCCGATCTTCCTGCTGACCGGCAAGATCTCCACCGGCGAGGCGAGCGAGGACGAAATCGCGCACATCGTGTCGCATTACAACGCGCGCTGCGAGGAAAAGCCGGTGCGCCTGCCGATCCTGTTCGCCGAAGTCGCGCGCGAACTGAAGATCACGCTGCCGTCCGCCACCACCGCCACGGCGAGCTGAGACCACGGCGAAAACCCACCTCCACACGAACACGACCAAGGGAAAGACATGCGCGTTTCGACCATCTGGATCAAAAGCCTGGTCACGGCCGGCCTGCTCGGCATCGCTGCCGCGAGCTGGGCCGCGTCGTTCACGTTCACCGTCGACGGCAAGATCGGCCGCAGCAACCAGCCCGGCAAGACCATGTTCGTCTTTACCGAGCAGGCGCTGATGGCGCTGCCGCAGTACACGATCGTCACGTCGACGAGCTGGACGCCGAAGGCGACCTTCACCGGCCCGCGCCTGTCCGACGTGCTGAAGACCGTCGACGCGCACGGCACGCAGATCGAGTTCCGCTGCATCGACGAATACACGTTCACGATCCCCGTGTCGGATGCCGACAAGTACGGCGTGATCCTCGCGCGCACGATGAACGGCAAGGTGCTCGGCAACGACAACTACGGCCCGCTGTGGATCATGTATCCGCGCGACCAGTATCCCGACGAGCTCAAGACGCCGCTCGGCGAAGCCAAGTTCGCGTGGCAGATCATCGGCCTGACCGTGAAGTAAGCGCGCGACATGAAGCGCGGGCGGTGGAAGAACAGAAAAATCATCCTGGTCCTGGGATCGCTGTGGATCCTGGGATTCGCCGCATGGGCGTTCCTGCTGTGGGACCTGCTCGCGACGTCGGTCAACGAGGGCGTGCTCGAAGGACCGCGTGAAGGCGTGTTCTGGACCGCCGCGCAATACCGCAACGTCTACACGCGCTTCGACCGCCAGCTGATCCTCTACGCGACGCACGTGGACGACGACTTCGACCACGTGCAGATGCAGCTCGACAGCCTGTCGGTGTCGTTCGGGTTCCTGCAGCGGCCGTCCGAGGTGTCCGAATACTGGCTGCGCATCCCGCGTGCCCGCGCCCAGATCGCGGCGCTCGGCGAATTCATGACGCGCCTGAGGCAGGAGGTGCCGTTGCTGCGCACCGCACCGGGCGGCGCACAGCGCGTGATCGACGAGGTCAGTACGTACTGGCCGAAGGTCAACGGCCTCGCGAACGACTTCCGTGCGATCGAGATGGCGCAGCGCGACTTCACGTTCCATCAGCTGCGAGAAAAGCAGCAGGCGATCGTGTCGCTCGGCATCATCCTCGGCGTGATCCTGTGCGCGCTGTTCCTGCTGCTGTTCTATACGATGCGCACGCGCGACGACCTGCTCGAACGACAGAACGCGGCGCTCGATGCGGAGCGCAAGGCATCCGATCGCGCGTTCGAGATGATCGAGGCGAAGAACGCGTTCCTCGGGATGGTCAGCCATGAACTGCGCACGCCGCTGCAGGCGATCTGCGGATCGATCGAGATCCTGCTCGCGCGGCCGCAATCCGACGCGAACCTGAAGACGATCCGGCGACTGCAGAATTCCGCATCGTCGCTCGAAGCGCTGGTCAAGGACCTGACCGACTACATCAAGCTGCGCTCGACCAAGCGCCTCGCCGAAACCGAAACGGTCGGCATCGCATCGCTGCTCGCCGAAGTGCTCGATCCGCTGCGCGCGAAGATCGCGGCCAAACGGATCGCGGTCGCGCAGCAGGTCGAGCCTGGCGATCTCGCGATCCGCTCCGATCGCAAGCTGTTGCGTCAGGTGCTGTCGAACCTGATCGAGAATTCGGTCAAGTACACGGTCGGCGGATCGATCGACGTGTCGATCACGCTCGCCGACGCGCCGGCCGGCCGGCAATTGAAAATCGCCGTGCGCGACACGGGCGCCGGCATCGCGAAACAACACCTGTCGAAGATCTTCGAGCCGTTCTATCGCGCGAACGACGCGGTCGGGCTGCACGTGGACGGCATCGGGATGGGGCTCGCCGTCGTGCGCGAAATCGTGACGACGCTGCGCGGGCATGTGGACGTGCGCAGCACGGTGGGCGAAGGCAGCGAGTTCGTCGTGACGCTGCCGGCCGAAGTGCCGGGCATCGACACGGCCGGCCACGCGGCCGGGGATGCACCCGCACTGCCGCCCGCGACCGAACACCGGGACCGGCGCGCGCTGGTGGTCGACGACAACGACAACGCACGCGAAACGCTCGGCGCGATGCTGTCGGCGCTCGGCATCGAGGCCGACCTGTGCGGCACCGGACAGGAAGGCGTCGCGCGCTTCGGCACCGGCCGCTACGACATTGTCGTGCTCGATCTCGAACTGCCGGACCTGAGCGGCTTCGAAGTCGCGCGGCGCATTCGGGCGGTGGCGGAACCCGACGACGACGGCCGCCATCCGGCGATCCTCGGCGTCAGTGCATATGAGTCGGCTGCGCTGCGCGAAAACAAGCAGATATTCGACGAATTCCTGCCGAAGCCTGTCCACCTGCGCGAACTCGGCGCGCTCGTCGAGAAGCTGCTCGCGTAAGCCCGCGATACCGTGTGCGCCTGCGCACGGCATCGCATCGCGCGCCTGCGCCGCGTCACCCGTCGATACTCATTCGCCGATCAGATGCAGCACGATGTCGCGCCGGTGCGCGGCACGGCGATGCTCGAACAGGTAGATGCCCTGCCAGGTGCCGAGCACCATGCGTCCGTGCTCGACCGGGATCGACAGCTGCACCTGCGTCAGCGCCGTACGCAGATGCGCGGGCATGTCGTCGGGCCCTTCGGTGTCGTGCTCGTAGCGCGTGTCGTCCTCGGGCGCGAGCGTCGCGAAATAGCGTTCGAGATCGCGCTGCACCGATGGATCCGCATTCTCCTGGATCAGCAGCGACGCCGACGTATGGCGGCAGAACACCGTGAGCAGGCCGGTGCGGATCGTCTGCTGGTCGACGAACGCCCGCACCTGCAACGTGAATTCGACGAGGCCGCTGCCGCGCGTGTCGACGCCGATGTGCGTGATCGCCTGTTGCATGATGTCGACCTCAGGCGAATGCGGCGAAGCCGTCGGCTTCGATCTGCTTCGCGTCGGCCGGGCGCACGACGCGCGCGACCTCGACACCGTCGCGCAGGAACACCAGCGTCGGCCACAGCTTCACGCCGAACGAGCGGCCGAGCGGGCGGCCCGGGCCATCCTCGATCTTCAGGTGACGCACGGCGGGATGCGCGGAAAACGACGTGACGATCGCGGGCTGCGCACTCGCGCAGATCCCGCACCAGTTCGCACCGAATTCGATGACGGTTGCGCCGCCCAGTGCGTCGACTTCCGCGCGCGTCGGCGCATTGGCGGTGTAGCGTTGCTCAGTCTCCATCGGGGCCCTCGTGTGCAATGGCGAAACGTGGCCGCTGCGTGCCGGCGTGGGCGGCAGATGCGGCCGGTGATCTCCTACTGTAGCGGAAAAGCGCGCGCGATGCCGACAGCACTCCGAGCGTGCGGCCGGCCGGGTGACGATCGGATAAGATACGGGCCGATTGGCCCATGACCGAACCGACGGAGTGTTTCAGTGATTCAACCGACCCCAGTATTCAAGGACAACCTCGCGCAACTGCCGGCAGTCGACGGCATCGCGCGCATCGATCTCGTCGGCGCGAACGGCGACGTGGTCGCCAGCATCGAGAACCAGCCGGGCAAGCAAGGTTCGCTCGCGGTGTACAACTACCTGAAGCAGGCGTTCGGTGCGCTTGACGCGAAGGCTGCCGAGCATGGCCTCGCCGTGTTCGCGGAGCACACCGCCGACGCGCGCAACCGCCCGGGCGCGCATCCGAACGTCGATCGTCTGCTCGCGATCGTCGACGGCGGCGAAGCGCTGCGGATCGACGTGGTCGCGAAGGCCTGAGTGCCTGGCAACGGGCGGGTACGCTGCGGGCCGATGCGCCGCAGCAACTCGCGCCCGTCGCGCGCTTCACCACGCGTCCGTCACCGCCACACCTCACGGTTCCGACGAGGTCACGCATGGCCACATTCCGGTTTCAATGCGCGCAATGCGACGAATGGCACGAAGGCGAGCCGAGCGTCTTCCACAACGGGATGTCCGCCGAACGCGCGCAGGCGCTGTTCGAGAAGGTGCTGCATCAGGACCAAGCGGCGCACTGACGCCGTCGTCTCGTACACCGCTTGCCGCCGTGACACCTGCGCGGAAAACCGCGATCATCGCGGCTGCCCGTTCTTTCCCGGAGACCATCGACGTGCGTCGCATGACTGTCCCGCTGTTTGCCCGCCGCATCGCATCGATCGCGGTACTCGCGTGCGTCGCGCCCGGCGGCGCGGTGTCGGCCGAAACGCTGCGTGCGGCCTCCGATATCGCCGGCGCGTCCCTGGTTCCGCTCGGCGCGCTGCCGCGCTCGCCGGAACACGGCACACTCGACGCGTTCTGTGCGCAATATCGCGCGAAGACCGCCACCGCGGCTGGCCGCGACGTCGCGAAGCTCGGCTGGATCGTGACCTCGGAAGCACCGCTCGGCCGCTACACGGTCGTCACGTTCGCGAGCGGGTTCAAGCCGGGGACGAGCGCGATCTGTTTTGCGCGCAACGCGAACATCGGTGTCTTCGACGGCACGACGCTCGTCGCGCTCGGCTATACGGCACGCTCGGCCGGCTGGCAGCTCGGCTCGGTCGAGCAGCTGGAAAGCGGCGCGCTGCTGGTCTGGGGCGGCGACGGCCCGTCGGCGCCCGTCGCCGAGCTGCGCGAAGAAAATGGCGGCTTGCGGCTGACCACGGTCGCGGCGGAACGCACGTACTGTCGCGGCCGTGCGGTCGTGCCCAACGTGTACGGCAAGCCGCTCGACGTGGCGCGCAAGATTCTGATCTCGCATGGCTGGCAGCCGCTGCGTCCGCACGAGAAGCCGGACCCGATGGACGGCGCGGCGAGGCTCGCGAAGCACGGGATCATCGAAGCCGAAGCGTGCTCGGGCACCGGCATGGGGTATTGCGCGCTGCGGTATCGGAGCGCGGCCGGCGTGCTCGGCGTGACGACGGCCGGCGGCGAGCCGGACACGCCGTCGGCGAATACCGTGATCGATTATCAGGTGGCTTGCCGGAAGCAGTGATCGGCGCGGTGGCGTGCGCTTGATTCGCGCGTGATCGCATGGCATGCGTTCGTCGTCGCACCGAAAAGTTGCGAATCCATTGGCGATCGACCGTACCGGCGCATCGAATCATCGGCCGTCCGGTCAATTGACCCGCTCCACGCTCGCTCCCAAACTGACCTCCCTTGCACGCCTGTCCGGCATAAAGGGACTTCCATGATCGACCTCTCCACGCCGAAGCTTCCAACGTGCGCCACCCGCGCCGATACCGAATCGCACGCCTTGCCCGATTCAGGCCATCCGAATCTCGTCGAACGCCTCCTTCCTGATCGAAATCCCCGAGCGACGTAACGACGCTTCGAACGCACCGAACGCCCGCCCGCGTCCACAGTCGCGGGCGAACTCCGCACTTGCAAGGACATAACATATTTGTTATCATGCCAGCTAACGCGTACGAAATTCAATTCTTCAATGCGCGCGTAGAGACGGGGGTCGTCACGTTACCGACGACGCTGCTTGCCCGTTTTTTTGCGCTCGCCGATCGCATGGAGCAGTACGGCCCGAATCTTGGCGAGCCGCACACCCAGTCAATGGGAAACGGGCTGTACGAAATGCGACTGAAAGGTGCCGAAGGTATCGCCAGAGTGTTCTATTGCGCGATCGTCGGTCGGCGTATCGTCATGCTTCATTGTTTCGTGAAGAAGACGCAAAAGACGCCCCGGAAAGAACTGGAGATCGCGCGCTACCGACTCAAGGAGGTTCAAGATGGCAACGTATAAGGAACTGCGCGCGCGTGCATTGTCCGACCCCGAGGTGCGCGCCGAATACGAACGACTGAACCGCGAAGAACTCGCACTGCTCGACGTGATGCTGGCTGCTCGGCGAGACGCCGGCCTGTCGCAAGCCGATGTAGCCCAGCGCATGGGCACCAAAGCACCGGCAGTGACGCGACTCGAGCGCGCACTCGCAACGGGCCAGCATTCACCGTCCATCGATACGCTGCGCAAGTACGCGGCAGCTTGTGGCAAGAAACTCGTGATCTCGTTCGCGTGATTCCTCGTTCCGACCACCGGCCGGTTGAGCGGCCGGCGCGTCGCCACGGTTGTTCAAAACCCGGACGATGCCGCATCAGCAATTAGATGCGCCACCGGTTTCCGCCTCTTCCGAGCCACGCAGTTCCCGCGCCCCGGGATCACGTCCACGCGTATCCACCACCACACGCAACTCACGGCTCTCGAACACACTCGCCGGCGTCACCGTGCGGCGCTGCCACGGAATCCGGCCGAAATACCAGATCTTCCAGAACCCGAGCGGATGATCGGGATTGCGGCGCAGCAACGTATCGAACGTCTCGACGTCGCCGAGCATGATCCGCGTCGCATCGTGCACCACTTCGCGCACGAACCGCGAACAGAACTGCCGGCGCGACGCGAGATTGAAACCCGTGTCGTAGACCACGCCGATGCGCCGCATGGCCGCGTCGACGAGCCGGTGCTGCTGCGCCGCGTCGAGCGGCTGCTTCAGCCGCTCGATCACACACGCGCTGCGATCGGAGCGCGCGAGAAACCGCGACATCGTCGTCACGCGCGACAGCGGAAACGTGCTTTCCGCGACGAGCGGCTCGCCGTCGCGTTCGCCGATCACGATCCCAACGTGATTCGTCCAGGCGCGCGTCGCACTCGCCACTTCGAGGAACGGCCGGACCGTCACGCGGATGAAAACGATGTCGCCGATCTCGGCTTCGGCCGGCAACGGCATCGTGTCCCGATCGGCCGTACCGACAGCGAACAGGCGCCGCCGGTGCACACCCGGCCGACGGACCATGAGCGGCTGGGAACCCGTGTCGATATGCATGCGAACCTCGCGCGCGTGGACATGATGCGAGCATGTCAGCCGCGGCCGCGTCGCGCATCCGCGCCATGCGTGAGGGAATCAATCCGCGCCGCCGGGTAGCGAATTCCGGTACCGGCGTGCAGCACGCGTGCGCAATCGTCAGCGATTCGCGCCCAGCGCCACGCGCAGCCGCTCCATCAGCCGCGTGTAGAACTGCACCACGTCGGCCTTGCCCGTCACGTTCGAGGTCGAGAACCGCTCGGACCACGCCGCCTTCCATTCATACGTGCCGTGCACGCTGCGGTCGCCGTCCGGCGACTGGATCAGCGAACGGATCCGCGCATCGCGACCCGGCCCCGTGTGCATCTCGAACAACGCGTGAATGAACGTGTGATACGCGTCGTACACGTCGTCGTCGAACAGGTAGCGGTAGATGTGAAACGTGCGGTCGAGTTCGCGCTTCGCGCGGATCACGTCGTCCGGCGAGATGTCCTTCCAGTAGCCGATCCACGTGTAGAAGCACAGCAGCGCATTGAGCTGCGGCGCGACCGTGTCGTACAGCGTGAGCCGCTTCTCGATCAGCCGCTGGTTGGTCCACTGCACGAGCTCGAGCCGCTTCAGCCGGCGCGCGACGAGCCAGCCCAGGCACGCGACCGACAACGGCGTCAGCACACCGAGCACGAGCTTGACGATTTCCAGCGAATTCCACGGATTGTTGAATGGCTGCATGAATGGCTCGACAAGAAAAACGCATCGATCGGCGGGTCATGTCGCGCGCGGCGCGCGTGTTCGTCGATCGCCTCGCGATTGACCGTTAGTTGCTTGCGCATCGAAGTCGCACCGCGATGCAGCCAGTGCGCGGCGAAGCGGCTTGTCCCGACAGTGTATCGGCCGATCGTCACCGGCCGGTGACGATTCGCCGAATCGCCGTCGCGCGCCCGCACCGCGTCAGGTCGGCAGCGCCGACGTGAGCTTGACCTTCTGCATCGGAATGTCGGTCTTCACGCTGAGCACGCCGGGAATGCGCGTGAGGTATTCCATCTGGAAACGCCGATAGTCGTCGATATCGGCCGCGACGACGCGCAGCAGGAAATCGCAGTCGCCCGCCATCAGGTGGCATTCGACGACTTCCGGCATCTGCTGGACGGCCTCGGCGAAGCGGTTCACCGATTCCGCATCCTGCCCCTTCAGCCACACGCGCGTGAAGATCGTCAGCCCCTTGCCGACCTTCGCCGGATTCAGCACGGCCACGTATTTCTCGATCACACCCGCTTCCTCGAGCAGCCGCACGCGCCGCAGGCACGGCGACGGCGACAGCCCGACCTGGTGCGCGAGTTCCACGTTCTGCATGCGGCCGTCGCGCTGCAGCGCGCTCAGGATCCGGCGGTCGATAGCGTCAAGCTTCATTGGCATCAAATTCCAAAAAAATCGCAAATCATTCGTTAGATGCCAAATTCTCAGGAAAATTGGTCCGCAACGCAACCCGATTCGAGTCAAAAAAGCAGACAATCCTCCTCCCCCGAAGGAGGAGTAATGAGCAGTAGCGTTTCAACGTCGTCCGGGCTTCGCGACAGGCCCGCCTATGTCGCCGAGATGGGCCGCGGCTTGCGCGCGGCGCTGCCCGTCATGCTGGGTTTCGTGCCGTTCGCGCTGGTGCTCGGCGCGCAGGCCGCGCAAAAAGGGCTAAGCCTGTTCGAGGTGCCGATGATGACGGGCCTGAACTTCGGCGGCGGCTCGGAATTCGCGGCGATCCATCTGTGGACGTCGCCGCCGCACATCGCACTGATCGTCGCGATGTCGTTCCTCGTGAATTCGCGCCACATCCTGATGGGGGCGGCGTTTGCGCCGTACATCCGGCGGCTGCCGCGCCGCCGCGCGTTCGCCGCGCTGTTCTTCATGTGCGACGAAAGCTGGGCGATGTCGCTCGCCGATGCGCGCTCGCGCTCGGCCACGCACATCAGCGTCCCCTATTACGCGGGCGTGTGTTCCGGGCTCTACCTGACGTGGATCTCGATGACGACGCTCGGCGCGGCACTCGGCCCGACGATCGGCGACGTCGAGCAATACGGCTTCGACATGGCGTTCACCGCCGTGTTTCTGGTGCTGCTGCGCGGGATGTGGAAAGGCATGCGCGCGAGCCGTCCGTGGTTCGTGAGCCTCGTCGTCGCGGCCGGCACGCACCTCGCCGTGCCCGGCGCGTGGTACGTCGCGGCCGGCGCATGCTCGGGGCTGATCGCCGCGCTGCTGTGGGAGCCGCGCGATGCTGCCTGATTTCGCGACGGTGGCGACCATCGTGCTGATGGCGTCGACGACCTACCTGTCGCGCGTGCTCGGCTACGTGCTGCTGCGCAACCGCACGCTGAGCCCGCGGATGGCGTCGGTGATGGAAAACGTGCCCGGCTGCGTGCTGATCTCGGTGATCGCGCCGGCCTTCGTGTCGACGCGCCCGGCCGACCTGCTCGCGCTCGCCGTCACGCTGATTGCTGCGACGCGCCTGTCGATCCTGCCGACCGTGATCGTCGGCGTCGTGTCGGCCGGCCTGCTGCGGCATCTGCTCGGGTAATCGGATCACGCGGGTCCCACCCGCCGCCCGGGCGGCACATCGAACCGGAAAAACGGGCGCGCCATGCGCCCGTTTTCGTATCCGCGCATCCGCGCGCCGGGCGCAGCGTGGCGTGGCGTGGCGTGGCGCGGTGCGGTGCGGTGCGGTGCGACGCGGCATGACACGACATGCGCCGCGACGGGATGCTAGCCTTGCGGGTGTACCTGTGATGCCTTTCCCCTCTCATTGCCTACCTGCGAGGATCGTCCCGATGCAAGAAACCCGCCCGCTGTTCGACCGCGTCCTGCTCACCAACGACGACGGATTCGACGCCCCCGGCCTTGAAGTGCTCGAACAGGTCGCCACGCAACTGGCGCGCGAAGTCTGGATCGTCGCGCCGGCGGAGGACCAGAGCGGCACGTCGCATTCGCTGAGCCTGCACGAACCGCTGCGCGTGCATCGCAAGGGCGAGCGCCGTTTTGCCGTGCGCGGCACGCCGGGCGATTGCGTCGCGATCGCAGTCAGCCACCTGATGAAGGACGCGCGGCCCGACTTCGTGCTGTCCGGCGTCAATCGCGGCGCGAACCTCGGCACCGAAACGGTGTTCTCCGGCACGGTCGGCGCCGCGATGACGAGCATGCTGGTCGGCGTGCCGGCGATCGCGCTGAGCCAGGCGTTCGTCGACCGCAACGCGGTGCCGTGGCATACGGCGCTCACGCACGCGCCGGACGTGATTCGCCGGCTCGTCGCGGCCGGCTGGGACAGCGACGCGTGCCTCAACGTGAATTTCCCGGCGCGGCCGGCCGACGACGTGCGCGGCCTGAAGGTGACGAACCAGGGCGCCGGCACGCTGCAAGGCGTCGACATCGTGTCGGGGCGCGATCCGCGCGACATCGAATACCACTGGCTGAAACTGGCGCGCGCACCGCGCGACGACGATGCGGGTTCGGAAACGGTCGCGCTCGGCGAAGGCTATATCGCGGTCACGCCGCTGAAGTTCGAACGCACGCACGACCAGGCGCTCGCGCGGCTGCGGTCGAACCTCGGCTGACCTCGAGAACGGTTACCGGTCACGTCAGGTTCATTCCCCCGTCGAGCATCACGATCTCGCCCGTCACATAATCGGACGCGACGAGCATCGCAACCGTCTGCGCGACGTCGTCCGGCGTCGCCGCGCGGCGCATCGGCGCGCGCTCGCGCCAGAGCTGCTGCGCGTCGGTCCAGTCCGCGGTCAGCGGCGTATCGACGAGCCCCGGCGCCACCGCATTGACGCGAATCGCCGGCGCGAGCGTACGCGCCAGCAAGCGCGTCGTGTGATTGAGCGCGGCCTTCGCCGCCGCATAGGGAATCGACGCCCCTTTCGGCCGCACGCCCGCGTGCGAGCTGACGTTGACGACGCACCCGGCACGCCCGCCCGACGCCGCTTCGAGCAGCGCGGGCTGCGCTTCGGCGACGAGCCGGAACGGCGCGATCACGTTGATCTCGTGCATCTCGCGCCACACGTCTGGCGTCGCGGCGGCAAGATCGTCGTGCGGAATCACGCGGCTGACGCCCGCATTGTTGACCAGCACGTCGAGGCGGCCGTGCACCGCCAGCGCGTCGCGAATCAACCGCACGCGTTCCGCATCGTCGGCGAGATCGGCCTGCACGTAGGTCGCGCCGAGTTCGCGCGCCATCGCGCGACCGGTGTCGGCGGAACTGCGCGAATGCAGGATCACCGCGTAGCCGTCCGCCGCCAGGCGTCGCGCGACGGCCGCGCCGATTCCCGACGTCGATCCGGTGACGAGCGCGACGGGCCGATGCACGCGCGACGCGCGCGGCTCGACGACGGTTTCGGTTTCAGGTTCCGTTTCGGAAATCGGGGCATTCATCGGCGGATGCGGCGCGTCCATGGCGTGGAATCCTGTCAGTGGCGTTCCCGCATCACAAGCATGACGACGGCCGATGCGGATGCGTGCCGTCTACGGCCGTTTCGGCAGGTCGACGAAATCCTCGAGGTCGCCGGCAACGTAAAGCCGCTTGCCGATTCTCGGGTATTCGCAGACGTCGTGTTCGAGGCGCTGGCCGAGGATGAACAGTTCCAGCGGCACATCGCCGGTGTTCTGCAACGTGTGTGCCTCGCCGCCGCGCGGAAAACCGAGGAAATCGCCCGGCCCGATTTCGCACGTGCGTTCGCCGATCGTGACCGAGCCGGTGCCGGACAGCACGTACACGCACTCTTCCTCGTACAGGTGGCGGTGATACTCGGCCGATTCGTGCCCGGGCATCAGCGTGAGCAGGTGCGCGCCGATCTGCGTGAGGCCGGTCAGGTCGCTGAGCTGTCGTTTGAGGCGAACCGCATTGGGGTTGAGCGAATGCACCGCGCGCGTCGGTTCCATCTTCGCGATGTCGGCGGCTTTCAGCAGCTCCCGGGGAGGTGTCGTGGACATGGGGATCTCGTCGGCGTGAATGCAGCGGTTGAACGCGCCGCCCGGGCGGGCACGGCGTGCATGCCGCGTTATTGTCCGACATTTTCACGCAGACGAACTGCACATCTCCAGATACGGATAGCCGGCGGCGGCGGCGGCGGCACGCGCGCGACGCATTCGCCGCCGCCGCTCAACCCACGTGCACGCCGCGCAGCGTCGTCAGCAACGCGACGAGGCGGTCGATGTGCTCGTCCTCCGTGCGCCACGACGACACGCTGATCCGGAACGCCGGCCGCCCCTGCCATACGGTCTGCCCGAACCATACGTCGCCCGAGTCCTGCGCGGCCTGAAGGATCGCGATCGTTTCGTCGTCGGTGCCGGCGCGCGCGAGCACCTGGTTCAGCACGACACGGTTCAGCACGTCGTAGCCGGCCGCACGCAGGCCGTCCGCGACGCGCTGTGCCTGTGCGCAATGCCGCTCGACCATCGTCGCCACGCCGGCGCGGCCGAGCGCACGCAGCGCGGCCCACACCGGAATGCCGCGCGCACGCCGCGAGAATTCGAGGTTCAGGTTTTTCTGCGCATCCTGCGCGCCGCTCAGGTAGACGGCATCGCTGTTCATCGCGGTCGCGAGCGCGGCCGCGTCGCGGCAGATCACCATCGCGCCGTCGTACGGCGTGTTGAGCCACTTGTGGCCGTCGGTGGTCCAGCTGTCCGCGCCGTCGATGCCATCGGTCAGCGTACGCTTCGACGACGCGCGCGCCCACAGCCCGAACGCGCCGTCCACGTGCACCCAGGCACCGGCGGCCTTCGCGGGCGGAATCAGCGCCGCGAACGGATCGAATTCGCCGGTGTTCACTTCGCCGGCCTGCACGCAGAGGATCGTCATGTCGTCGAGCGGCGGCAATTGCGCGGGGTCGATGCGGCCGTGCGTATCGACCGGCGCGACGATCAGGCGCTTCATCCCGAAGCCGAGCACGCGCAGCGCCTTCTTCACCGTGATGTGCGCGAGCTCGGAGAGCACGACCTTCACCTCGGGTGCGCCGATCAGGCCGTCCGCGTCGACGTCCCAGCCCTTGCGCGCGAGCAGCGCACGCCGCGCGGCAACCAGCGCGACCAGCGTGCAGGCCGTCGCGCTCGTGCCGAAGCCGACCGCGCTGCCTTCCGGCAGCCCGAGCACGTCGACGACCCAGCGCGCGGCCTGCCGCTCGATCGTCGCGGCCACCGGCGAATTCGCGAACGACGACGCGCACTGGTCCCACGCGAGCATCAGCCGCTCGGCCGCCGCGGCGGCCGGCAGCGTCGCGCCGATCACGAAGCCGAAGTAGTTCGGGCCGTTCGATGCGACGGTCGCGGGCGTGCCCTTGTCGTCGAGCAGGCGCAGCACGTCGTCGGCCGGGCGGCCCGCATCGGGCAGCGGCTCGTCGAAGGCCGCAAGACCCACGAGCGCCGCCGCGTCGGGATAGGCGCGCCGTTCGTCGGTCGCTGCGAGATACGCTTGCGCGCGCCGGTCGGCATCGGCCAGCAGGGCGAGTTCATCCATGTCGATTGCCTCTGTGAAGATCAGAGTTGCAGGAGGTCGCGGCCCAACCGATGCAGCGCATCGTCGATCCGCTTGTAGTACGTGAACTTGCCGACGCGCGTCGCCCGCACGAGCCCGGCATCCGCGAGGATCCGCATGTGGCGCGTGGTCGTCGCCGGCGCGATGCCGAGCTTCTCGGTGATGTACGTGCAGCACACGCCGAGCTCGTCGAAGTCGCCGTGCGGCTGCGGCGGGAAATGCTTGCGCGGCTGCTTGAGCCAGCGCATCACGGCCAGACGGCTTTCGTTGGCCAGTGCGCTGATGCGGGTGACGTCGTCCATGGGTCCGGTCTCGTTTGACGTTTTGAATATTAGCTAAATGACGAAACGTGGACAACCCGCTTCGCGGGCGATTTTGCCTTCGCTGTCGTGCGGGAAGCGGTCCCGTCCGCTACTGCGCCGCATTTGGCGTCATCGCGTCGGACGCCGACGCGCAAACGCATCGGCCGCGGCGCGATCCGGTTGCGCTCATCCCGCCGCCAACGCCTCCGTCAGCCGTTCGATCAGCGCACGCACGCGCCGCGGCTGCACCGCACCGCCCGGATAGACGATCTGCAGGTCGACTTCGCCCGGCGAGAACTCGCGGAGGATCTCGACCAGCGCGCCGCACGCCAGATCCTGCTCGACGTCGAGCAGCGACTTCAGCGCAATCCCGTGCCCCGCGCCGCACCACGCGCGCACGAGCGCGCCGTCGTTGGCGACGCGCCGGCCGCGCACCGTCACGCGCTTCGGTTCGTCGTCGATACGGAACGGCCACTCGGCATACAGCTCCTGGCCGAAGCGCATCACGATGCAGTCGTGCGCGGCAAGTTCGTCCGGATGCCGCGGCGTGCCGTGCGCGGCGAGATACGCAGGCGCGGCGCACACCACGCGGCGCGAGCGGCCGAGCGAGCGGCTGCGCAGCGCGCTGTCCGCGAGCGTGCCGCGACGGATCGCGAAGTCGAGCCCCTGCCCGACGAGATCGACGTAGCCGTCGCCGAGATGCAGGTCGACCGTGACGCCCGGGTGCTCGGCCAGAAACGCGTCGACCACCGGCACGACGCGCGCCTGCCCGAGATCGGCCGGCGCACTCAGCCGCACGGGCCCCGACAGCGTCTGCGCACCGAGCCGCACGCGGCTTTCGAGTTCGTCGGCCTCGGCGAGCAGGCGCCGCGCGCCCGCGACCAGCGTGCGGCCCTCGTCGGTCAGGCTGATCGCGCGGGTCGTGCGCGTGAGCAGCGCCGCGCCGTAGTGGCGCTCGAGCGCCGTCAGACGCTCGGAAACCGTGGCCGGCGACAGGCCGACCTCGCGGCCGGCCGCGGCCAGCCCGCCCTTCTCCACGATGCGCAGGAACAGCGCCAGGTTGTCGAGCAGCATTCTTCGCTTCCTCCGAAGGATATTTTCGAAGTCTGCCCAATTATCCGGATGAACCGCAAGCGCTAGAGTGAACACTCACCTTGCCGACGCCCGTTCACGCCGGCCTCGACGACGATAGGACACCCGACATGGAATACCGCACGCTCGGCCGCTCCGGCCTCAAGGTTCCCGCGCTGAGCTTCGGCGCAGGCACGTTCGGCGGCACCGGCCCGTTGTTCGGCGCCTGGGGCAACACGGACGTCGACGAAGCGCGCCGCCTGGTCGACATCTGCCTCGAAGCCGGCGTCAACCTGTTCGACACCGCCGACGTGTACTCGGACGGCGCATCCGAGCGCGTGCTCGGCGCCGCGATCCACGGCCGGCGCGACCAGGTGCTGATCTCGACCAAGACGGGCCTGCCGACCGGCGATGGCCCGAACGACGCCGGCACGTCGCGCACACGGTTGATCCGCGCGGTCGACGACGCGCTGCGCCGCCTCGATACCGACTACATCGATCTGCTGCAGCTCCATGCGTTCGACGCGGCCACGCCGGTAGAGGAAGTGATGTCGACGCTCGACGACCTGGTGCGCGCGGGCAAGCTGCGCTACATCGGCGTGTCGAATTTCGCGGGCTGGCAGATCATGAAATCGCTCGCGCTAGCCGACCGGCACGGCTGGTCGCGCTACGTCGCGAACCAGGTCTACTACTCGCTCGTCGGCCGCGACTACGAGTGGGACCTGATGCCGCTGGGCGCGGACCAGGGCCTCGGCGCGCTGGTGTGGAGCCCGCTCGGCTGGGGCCGGCTCACCGGCAAGATCCGCCGCCACGCGCCGCTGCCCGAACGCAGCCGCCTGCACGATACGGCCGGCTTCGGGCCGCCGGTCGACGACGAACGGCTGTACGACGTGGTCGACGCACTCGACGCGATCGCCGAGGAAACCGGCAGGACCGTGCCGCAGATCGCGCTGAACTGGCTGCTGCAGCGCCCGACCGTGTCGTCGGTGATCATCGGCGCGCGCAACGAGGAACAGTTGCGCCAGAACCTCGGGGCGGTCGGCTGGTCGCTGACCGATGCGCAGGTCGCGAAGCTCGATGCGGCGAGTGCGATCGAAGCGCCGTATCCGCACTTCCCGTATCGCCGGCAGGACGCGTTCGCGCGGCTCAATCCGCCGATGCGCGGGTAAGCGGAGCAGCGGACCGTCGCGCTCCGATGCAATGACGCAACGACGTGGCGACGTGGCGACGTGGCGACGTGGCGGCGTAGCGGCGTAACGGCGTAACGGTGTAACGGCGTAGCAACATAGCGGCGTAACGGCGTAGCGACGTAACGACGTAGCGGCCTAGCGACGACACGGCGCGACAGCCGTTACCGCGCGGCCAGCACGCGGTCGATCATCTCGCCGATCCGCCGCGCGAGCCCGTCCATCCGCTCGGCCGGCACGCCGCCGTAGCCGAGCACGAGCCCGTTGTAACCTGCCGCGGTGCCAGGCAGGCAGAACGACGACAGCGGCCGCAGGATCAACCCGTGCGCCTGCGCGACGCGACTCAGTTCCGTGTCGGCCACCGGCACGTCGAGCCGCGCGGACAGATGCATGCCGCCCGCGCCGCCCGACACCGTCAGCCGCGTATGCAGCCGCCGCGCCAGTGCGTCGTGCAGCGCGTCGCGCCGCTCGGCATACACGCGGCGCATGCGCCGCAGATGCCGCGTGAAATGCCCGGCGTCGATGAAATCCGCGAGCGCGCGCTGCTCGACGGCGCGACCCTGCAGCATCAGCGCGCCCGCCGCGTCGCGCAGCGGCTGCGCAAGCGCGGGCGGCACGACCATGAAGCCGAGCCGCAACGCCGGGAACATCACCTTGCTGAAGGTACCGAGGTAGATCACCGGCGCGTCGTCGGCGAGCCCCTGCACGGCCGCGTGCGGCGTGCCGTGGTGGCGGAACTCGCTGTCGTAGTCGTCCTCGACGATCCATGCGCCGGCCGCGCGCGCCTGCGCGACGAGCGCGAGCCGCCGTTCGAGGCTCATCACCGCGCCGAGCGGATATTGGTGCGACGGCGTGATGTAGACGAGCTTCGGCGGACGATCGCGCCAGTCGTCCGGATGCGGCGCCAGCCCCTGCGCGTCGACGCCGATCGGCTCGACGCGCAGGTCGGCCGCGAGAAACGCGTTGCGCGCGCCGTGGTAGCCGGGGTTCTCGATCCATGCGACATCGCCCGCGTCGGCCAGCGCGCGGGCGCACAGGTCGAGCGCGCCCTGCGTGCCGTCGGTGACGATCACCTGCGCGGCGTCGCAGCGCACACCGCGCGACGCGCGTAGATAGCCGGCGATCGCGTCGCGCAGCACCGCGTCGCCTTCCGCGGACTGATAGCCGAGCTGCGCCGGCCCCGCCGTGCGCCATGCGCGCTCGACGCAGCGCCGCCACTGCGCGAGCGGGAATGCGTCGACGGCCGGCACGCCCGGCATGAACGGCAGCGATTCGTCGAGGCCGCTCGTCGCGCGCTCGGCCTGCGCGACGCGCCGCGACAGCACCGCCGTAGCGCCGGCGGGCGCCGCGGCGGCGACCTGCGACCCGCGCAAACCCATTCGGGCGACCACCGTGCCCTGCCGCGTGCCGGTCACGAACCCTTCCGATGCGAGCCGCTCGTACGCGTACAGCACCGAGTTGCGCGCGATGCCGAGCTCGTCGGCCAGCGTGCGCGATGCGGCAAGCCGCGTGCCCTCGGCGATCCGGCCGCTCAGGATCGCGTCGCGCAGGCACGCGTACAGCCGCTGCTGCTGCGATATCCGCGTGGCCGCGTGCGGCCCCGCTTCGCGCTCGAAGGTCGACAGCAGCAACGCGTAATCCATCGTGGCTCCAGAATATGTGGGTCTCATGGGTCTACACATGGTGCCACGAACTTTCTATCGTAGCTGTCTGCGCTCGTTTCCGGCCGTGCCGGCAACGCTTCATTCCATCCATCCTCGAAAGGTTCGCGACCATGAACGCTACCGACACCGGCCTGACCGTGCGCTCCGTGCGCGAAGACGATTTCGACAACTGGCTGCCGCTGTGGGACGGCTACAACCGCTTCTACGGCCGCTTCGGCGATACCGCGCTGCCGCGCGAGATCACGCGGCTCACGTGGTCGCGCTTCTTCGACGGCTACGAGCCCGTGCACGCGCGTGTCGCGGAACGCGACGGCCGGCTCGTCGGGCTCGTGCACTTCCTGTATCACCGCAGCACGACGCTGGCCGGGCCGACCTGCTATCTGCAGGATCTCTTCACGCTCGAGCGCGAACGCGGCAAGGGCGTGGGCCGCGCGTTGATCGAAGCCGTGTACGACGCCGCGCAGGCGCAGCGCGCCGAACGCGTGTACTGGCAGACGCACGAGACGAATCACACGGCGATGCGGCTCTACGACACCGTCGCGGAGAAAACCGGATTCGTGATCTACCGGAAGGTCTTGCCGCGCTGATCATGCGGCGTGCCGCAGGCCGCGCGGCCGCGGCGGTTTCAATCCAGCGGCCGCGCCTTGATCCACAGGAACAGCGGCACGCGCGACCACTGCTTCAGCGTGTCCGTGTCGGCGCGATCGGGCGGCGGCTCGCGCAGCGACACGATCGCGAAGCCGGCCGCCTCCAGCGCATCCATGTAGGCCTGGAGCGGCAGCGACCAGCCCGCGAAGTGCATCGACAGCCCGTCGCGCGTTTCCACGCCCTCGAAATGCTCGCTGCCGAAATACGTGCCTTCGAGCACGAACGGCGCGTCGGGCTGCGGCCCCGCGAAACGGCCGCGATCGCGGAACGGATGCACGAGCGACACGAACAGCAGCCCGCCCGGCTTCAGCACGCGACGTGCCTCGCGCAACGCGGCCGCCATGTCGTCGAGGTCCATCAGCACGTTGTATGCCATCACGATGTCGAAGCTGGCCGGATCGAACGGCAGCGAGGCGGCGTCGGCGAGCGCGTAGCGGTGCGCCGATGCCGCGCGACGCGCGGCGTCGAGCATCGCGGGCACCGCGTCGCTCGCGGTCACGTCGTAGCCGAGCGCCTTCAGCTCGCGGCTCACGCGGCCCTCGCCGCAGCCGATCTCCAGTGCGCGGCCGGTGCCGCGGCCGAGGTAGGCCGCCAACCCCTCGCGATACTTCCAGAACGCATCGTGGCCAGGCCGGCCGGCCCAGTCGATCCATTGGTCGGCGACGTGCGTCCAGTGTTCCGTGATGGCTTTGCTGTCGGTCATGTTTGCTCCCGATCGGTGTTCGTCGTGCTGGCCCAGGATGCGCATGGTAAGCCGAAGCGGCGGTGCGCGTGAGCGCGTGAGCGCATTGCGCGGCTCGCGGCCGCCGCAGCCGGTTTCCGTTTCCGGCGGCGGCGTTCTACAGTTGTTACGACAGACGGCATGCGCCGCTGCACATCGTTCGCGTTCGGCGCGCGTGCCGATACCCCCCCGATTCCGAGGAACGTCCATGCCGAGTATCGTCGCCGGCCCCGCCGATCTGCCGCCGAGCCCCGTCGCTGCCGAAACGCGCATGGTGCACGACGTCGCCACCCTGCAGCCGTCGGACTATCGTTCGGCCGACGGGACATCGTGGGTCATCGCCACCCTCACGCCGGCCCCGGACAGCGGCGAAAACGTGACCGGCAATACCTACTTCGATACCGCGAAACGGCAAACCGTCACAGTGCCCGACGCGCGTCGACGTTACGCGAACCGCGGCACCTGGCAGGTCGTCGCGAGTTCCGGCCCGTCGGTGCCCGCCACCGGCCGCTACGACTGGCTCACGCTCGCATGGCTGCCGATCAACGGGCGGCCGCTGCCGCAAACGCCCGAACATCTGTATTCGCCGTTCATTCACGGCGGCACGATCGTCTATCGGTGGAATCCGGCCGCGCAAGGCGGCGAGCAGTTCGGCAACGTGCGGATGATCTTTCCGGCGTGGCAGCAGCAGGTCGCGGACGTGCTGCACGCCGCGCCCGGCGACGTCGCGCAAGCGGTGGCGGCGCCCGCATCGGCGCTCGATCGTGTGCAGCAGGACGGCAATCCGATGGCCGCCGTGCTCGACTTCGCCGCCGCGCTGCATGAGGAACCGGCCGAGCGGATCGCTGCGCGCCTGCCGGCATTGCTGCGCGCGAGCGACCTGCACGAAGTGTCGGCGATCGTGTTTCAGTGCATCGCCGCATCGCGAGAAGCGGACCGGCCGCGCTTCGTCGAGGCGATCAACGGGTCCGTCTCCTCGATCGACGACGACGCGCGCCTGCTCGCGATCGCCTACGGCGCATTCGCGGCCGGCAGGGCGAAGCCGCGTCCGTTCAGTGATGCCGCACAGGCCGCGCGCATCAACGACGTGTTCACGGCTTTGAAGCAGCGGACGTCGGCACTCGGCGTGCCGGCCGGACAGGGTTCGCCGTGGTACGAATTCTTTACCGCGTACCGGCTTGGCGGTGCGCGTTCCGGCTCGAGCGGAAACAGGCAGTAATTACCGGGCCTGCGCGATCGTCGGTCGGCCTGATGCGTCGCACTGCCTCGACGAAAACGACGTCGTCCTGAATGCCGGCGCCCGGCATGCGATGCGCACGCGTCGGGCGGCGCATAGCGCGTGGTCACAAAGGGAACCCGCGTGCGTCCCGGAGGGTCGAAACGTCACATGACCGTCGACGGCATCGCCTTCGCCGGTCGATCCACGATCCCCGCACCCTTTTCTCCCCATGTTGAGCATCGGTCCCTTCTCGATCCGCGTCGTCGCGGTAGCCGCCGCCGCGCTGCTGGCGTGGCTCGTTGCCCGCTTCATCCAGCGCCGCCCGCCCGATGGACATCACAAGACCGCGTCGAGCCTGATCCTCGACGTGCTGCTGCTCGGGCTGGTCGCCGCGCGTATCGGCTATGTCGCGCAATGGTGGCGCGACTACGCGACGACGCCGCGATCCATCTTTGCGCTCGGTGACGGCGGCTTCGACTGGCGCATCGGCGTCGCCGCCGCGCTCGCGTTCGCCGTCTGGCGGCTGCGTCGCCTGCCCGCGCTGCGCAAACCCGTGGCGGCCGGCATCGTCGCGGGCCTCGCCGCGTGGGGTATCGCGCAAGGCACGCTGGCGACACTGCAGCACACCGCGCCGCCGTTCGCCGCGCTGCAGCTCGAAGCGCTCGATGCGACGCCCGTCCTGCCGCAACGCTTTGCAGGCAAGCCGGTCGTGGTGAACCTGTGGGCGACGTGGTGCGCGCCGTGCCGGCGCGAGATGCCGCTCCTCGAACAGGCGCAACGCGATCATCCGGGCCTCACGGTGCTGATGCTCAACCAGGGGGAAAACGCGCAGGCCGTGCGCGCGTTCCTCGAACAGCAGGGGCTGCGCTTCGACAACGTGCTGCTCGATCCGTCGTTGCATGCGATGCATGCGTACGGATCGCGCGGGCTGCCCACGACGCTGTTCTTCAATGCGAAAGGCGAGCTCGTCGAATCGCACATGGGCGAGCTCACCGCCGCGCGATTGAAGGATGCGGTGGCGCAGCGTTTCGGTCAGTGATGCCGTCGGCAGCCTGCTCGAGGCCACGATCGATCGTCGATGGCAGCGCGCGTTCCCGCAGCCGCGGCTGACTCGACCGCCGACACGCCGGCACTTCGCCCCCCATCGGCGACGCTCACGGCCTCGACAGCACCATCACCCGCCCCGACACGCGCTGAAGCTTCAGCCACCCCGTGTCGGCGGTAAACCTGAGCTGCTGCAACGGGAAATCGAATCCCGCCTTCTGCGCGGCGCTGACCACCGCATCGGCGATCCAGCGAATCAGCTCCTTTCCTTCGTCGGTCGTCTGGTGACCGTTCTGGATACCATAGAAATAGCGGTTCCCTGCGTTGACTTCGTTCTGCAACTGCATCCAGTGCCCCGGGAGGCCGGGCAGGGTCCTGAACAGGTCGGCCACGCGCTGCGTCGTCAGGCCGCGCGCCCACAACGCGCCGTTCACGGCGGGCCGCGCCAGGTTGTGACGGTCTGCGTCCTGTGCCTGTCCCTTGATCTCGCCTTTCAGACTATCGGGTTTCGTCATCGCACTGTCCTCGTGAGAGCCCGGTAAAGGGCCGATTGAATAAAAGCGGCCGAATACCGCCGAGCACGCGCGCTCCGTGCACGATACCGCTAATCTCGGAATTAATCGCCTGTCAGGTGTATCAGGCAAGCGCAGCGCAACATCGCAGGAATAAATCAGCCAACTTCGACAGGCGCCGAAGCCGGATCTGCCCGCCATTCCCGCCTGCGCACCCATTCATTATTCAAAAACGCGCGACACGCATCGATATCGTTTCGCAGAAACATGGAACGACACTCCATTAAATACTCACCATTAAATCGAACTGTTTCAATCTCCGGTTTTCTGGGAAATTTCCATTCCAGATCGAATATTTTTTTATTTATTTTTCGCCATGCTGCGCGCATCGCGCTTGAAACGGCAAACGTTTGCGCGATGCAGCAAAGTGCCTTATCCACCGACCTTCAGGAGGAAAGCATGGCCGACTCTCAAACGTCCTCGAATCGCGCCGGCGAATTTTCGATTCCGCCGAACACCGACTTCCGCGCGATTTTCTTCGCGAATGCCGCCGAGCAGCAGCACATCAAGCTGTTCATCGGAGACAGCAAGGAACCCGCCGCCTATCACAAGCTGACCACGCGCGACGGCCCGCGCGAAGCCACGCTGAATTCCGGCAACGGCAAGCTCCGCTTCGAAGTGACGGTGAACGGCAAGACGTCGGCCACCGATGCGCGCCTCGCGCCGATCAACGGCAAGAAATCGGACGGCTCGCCGTTCACGGTCAACTTCGGGATCGTCGTATCGGAAGACGGTCACGACAGCGACTACAACGACGGCATCGTCGTGCTGCAGTGGCCGATCGGCTGACGGACGCACGCTGACGAAGATTCGCGGCGCGGCAGGTCCGGCGCGCCGCCATCCGGATCGCAATGGCGACGGGGCCAACCGCGCATTGCGAACCGTGCGGGCGACCATCGGCCGTCCCGCGCGCTGCTCCACGCGCGACACGGCGAAATCCATTCGCCGGCCGCGTCACGCAAGACAATCCATCAAGACGAGGACGACATGACACAACCCTTTACCCACGACGACCTGTATGCGCTGCTGCAGCTCGCCGGCAACGACGCAACCGCCGTGCAATCGAACGGCGACCAGGCCGTGCTCGACCGGATGCGTCAGTTCATGACCGCGCAGCTCGTGGAAAAGCTGCCGCAATACGATGTGTTCGTCGACATCGCGACCATCCCGTACAGCTTCGATGTCGGCAGCTGGCAGAACAAGGTGAAGGCCGATGCGGCCGGGCAGGTGATCGCCTGCACGGTGACGTGGGCCGGCGCACCCGGCGTGCTGCCCGGCGCGGCGGCGAAGTTCGGCGTCGGTGCGGTGGTCAATTACTTCTCGAAGGCGACGCTGCAGCCGCAACCCACGCAGCCGGACACCACGACGACCGGCGGCGGCGAACGCGACGGCATCTTCAACCTGCCGCCGAACATTGCATTCGGCGTGACGGCGCTCGTCAATTCGTCCGCACAGCAGACGATCGAAATCTTCGTCGACGACAACCCGAAACCGGCCGCAACGTTCCAGGGCGCCGGCACGCAGGACGCGAACCTGAATACGCAGATCGTGAACTCGGGCAAGGGGAAGGTGCGCGTGGTCGTGACGGCGAACGGCAAGCCGTCGAAGATCGGTTCGCGCCAGGTCGACATCTTCAAGAAGACCTATTTCGGACTGGTCGGCTCTGAAGACGGTACGGACGGCGACTACAACGACGGCATCGCGATCCTGAACTGGCCGCTGGGTTGACGGGCTGACCGTTAAACGGAAGGCAAGCGCCGGGCGCTGATTCGCCCGGCGCTTGCCTATATTGCTCCCGATGCCCGCCGGGAACGTCGCGCATGCGCACGCGCACGACAAGCACCCGATCGATAGCCTGAAACTTGACGTCGTCGCGCCTGCACCCGGCACGCCGGGCGAGCACGGGCGACGTCGCGACATCAGCCGTCGCGCCGGCCGCCACGCTGTGACATCGCGAGCGGCGCCGTCAAGTTGGCCGCGGCCAACTGCGTGCGCGCGGCGTAGGCCACGCGGTTGAACGCGACACGCTGCTCCCCCTTCAGTTTCGCTGCCTTTGCCGCCTGCACGAGGCCGATCGGATCGACAAGACGGCCATGTTGCCGGACCTCGAAGTGCAGATGCGGGCCGGTCGCGGTCCCGGTACTGCCGACCGCGCCCACCCGTTGACCGCGGGCGACCCGCGCACCGGTTCGCAGCGTGGGCTCGAACGCCGACAAGTGCGCGTAGTACGACGCATAGCCACCGTCGTGACGGATCACCACATACTTGCCGTAGCCGCGCGGCTCGGTGCCGATGAACGTCACGACGCCGCGCTCGGAGGCATGGACGGCGCGCCCTGTCGGTGCGGCGAGATCGACGCCCGAATGCACGTGGCGCGCGCCGGTCACCGGATGCACGCGCGCGCCGAAGCGCGAACTGGTGCGTGTCGACCGGACCGGCATCGCGAACCGGGTGCCTTCGAACGGCATGCCGTCGAGATCGTAATAGGCGCCCGGCCCCCCCGCTCCGGGGGCGAACCACACGGCCGCGACACGCTGGCCGCGAAAGCGGATGTCGAGCGCCGTCACGCGGACGCCGCCCGGCAGTGACGCATCGTCATCGGATTCGAATGCGACACGGAAGGTGTCGCCGGTCGCGCCGTGCAGCTTCGGGTCGATACGACCGGCCAACATGCGGGTCAGCTGCGCCACGACACCGTCGGGCAATTCTGCACGCGCCAGCGACGCACGCAGGCTGCCGGTGATCGCCCCGGCCCGCGTGCCGCTCTCCTGCTCCGCGAGCACGAACGGTTCCGCGGAGGCCAGATCGACACGACGCAATGCGAATGCCGAAGGCGCGCCAATCGCGGGCAGATGCGATGCAAAACCATAATCGAAACGCCCCGCGTAACCCCGCTCGATCGCACCTCGTGCAGCATCGCAAAGGACAACGTACGGCGCACAGGCGCCGGCACGCACGACGAACTTGCTGGGATAGGCCTCCACACGCACACGCACCGCCTGCGAATCCGCCACGATGCCCGGCACCACCGTCGACGCAAGCAAGCCGCCCCAGAGGGTGCGGGCGGAATTGAAGAAAGGCACGTCGACAAGGTCGGCCGCTTGCGCCGCCACGGCCGCGGTCGGCTCGGCATCGGAAGATGCCAGCGCCATCGCGCCCTGCGTGCCGGCAAGCCACGCCGCCGCAACGACACCGCGCACCAGCGCGCGGCGAATCGGAAAGCGGATGGCGCCGCATTGCGCGGCTCGACCTCGTTCGCGTGCGAGACGTAAACACAGGTCGAACCGCATCGCGTCGTCACTCGCTATCTATGAAAACTTGAAATGAACCGGATATCGCGGAGGAAAGAGCGCGCGATCCGATAACCTGGAGGCGAGTATATCGACACGACCCACATCGTTTAATAAGACGTGTCTCATTTCTTCTGGCATCTACTTAGTACTCGAACGAAAGCCAATTTCACCGCGAAATCGCGCGACATTCGACCTCATGCGTTCGCGCGCCCCGCCACGCGCCGTGTACAGTCGAGGGTTGCCCGCGAACGCGCGCATGCGCGCCCGGCCACGGCGGGTGCGCCGCCCGTCGCGCCTTCTGTCCTCAACCCGGAATCCCTTCATGTTTCTCGATCATCTTCATCCGGAACGCTGGACGTTCCTGTGGAACGCGTTGTCCACGCTGTCGCTCAGGCTCTGCGCCGCCCTCGCGCTGCTCGTCGCGGGCTGGTGGCTGTCGAAGCGCATCGGCAACTGGCTGAGCCGGCTGCTCGCGAACAAGGAGCGCGTCGACGACACGCTGCGGCCGATCCTCTGCGACGTCGCCGTGTGGGGCATCCGCATCGTCGCGATCGTCGGCGCGCTGTCGCAGCTGGGCATCGAAACCGCGAGCATCGTCGCGGTGCTCGGCGCGGCCGGCCTCGCGATCGGGCTCGCACTGCAGGGCACGATGCAGAACATCGCGGCCGGCATCATGCTGTTGCTGCTGCGGCCGTTCAAGGTGGGCGACTTCATCGACGGCGGCTCGAGCGTCGCGGGGACGGTGGACGAAGTCGGCCTCTTCATGACGCGGCTGACGAAGCCGGACGGCATCTGCGAATACGTGCCGAACAGCGCGCTGTGGGGCAGCGCGATCCGCAATTACACGCGCAATCCGACGCGCCGGCTCGATCTCGAGGTGGAAGTGTCGGTGCACGACGACATCGATCGTGCGCTCGACGCGCTGCGCGCGCTGGCCGAAGCCGATCCCGACGTGCTGACGGAACCGGCACCGGACGTGATGGTGATGCGCTTCGACGACAGCACGGCGATCGCGAACATGCGCGTGTGGACGCACACCGACAAGTTCTGGGCGATGCGCTGGCGCCTCGCGCGCCAGGTGCGCAAGACGCTCGCCGATGCGGACTGCGCGTTGCCGATCCGCACGCGCGAACTGCACATCGTGCACGACGCCGAACAGCAGCGCCGAGCCGACCCGCGCCGCGTGCAGGCGTCGTAAGACGTCGGGGCGCACGACCGCGCATGGCGCGCTGCGCCGTGCGCCCCGCTCGCGTCACATCCTGACGATATCGAGCAGCGCCTTCCTGCCACTCTTGTACGTGAATACCGAGATCGCACCTTGCTTCAGGTCGCCCTGCGGCGTGAAGCTCGTTTCGCCGATCACGCCGCGATAGTCGGTCGCCGGCATCGCGGCGAGCACCTTCGCCGGGTCCGTCGCGTTCGCGCGCTTCATCGCGTCGACGATGATGTACACCGCGTCGTACGAGAACGGCGCATACACCTGCATCGGCTGGTGAAAGCGCGCCTCGTAACGCTTCACGAACGCCGCGCCGCCCGGCATCTTCTCGAGCGCGATGCCGGCTTCCGAGCACACGACGTTGTTCGATGCCGGGCCCGCGAGCTTCGGCAGGTCGGTCGAGCACACGCCGTCGCCGGCGAGGATCTTCGCGCGCATGCCGAGCTGGCGCGCCTGCTTCGCGAGCGGACCGCCCGTCGCGTCCATCCCGCCGTACATGATCGCGTCGGGGTTCTCGCCCTTGATCTTCGTGAGGATCGCGCGGAAGTCGATCGCCTTGTCGTTGGTCGCATCGCGCGAGACGATCTTCATCCCGGCCGCTTTCGCCGCCTTTTCGAACTCGGTCGCGAGACCCTGCCCGTACGCAGTCGAATCGTCGACCACGGCGACCGTCCTGATGCCCAGGTTCTTCGCCGCGTACATCGCGAGCGCGGGCCCTTGCTGCGCATCGGTCGCGACGACGCGATAGGTCGTCTTGAAGCCCTGCTGCGTGTATGTGGGGTTGGTCGCGGCCTGCGAGATCTGCACGACGCCGCCGTCGCGATAGACGCGCGACGCCGGAATCGACGTGCCCGAGTTGTGATGGCCGACGACGCCGACCACCTTGTCGTCGACGAGCCGCTGCGCGACCTGCGTCGCGGTGCGCGGGTCGCCCGCGTCGTCCTGCGCGTCGAGCTGCAGCGTGACCTTCCTGCCGCCGATCACGAGCCCCTTCGCGTTGATTTCCTCGACCGCGAGCCGCGCGCCGTTCTCGCTGTCCTTGCCGAGGTGCGCGATCGCGCCGGTCAGCGGCGCGACGTGCCCGATGCGCACGATCTCGTCCGCGTGCGCGGCCAGCGCGAATAGTGCACACGCCAGCGCGACCGCGCATGCCGTCTTGTTCCGATGCCGATTCATGTTCGTCTCCTTCCTTGTCGCTGTTGTTTCGTGATCCGTACCATCGTTGATTGCAGGCAAAGCGATGCGGTCACGCGCGCCCTTCGAAGCCGAGCAGCACGTTCACCGCGTTGATACCGATTTCCTCGACCATGTAGCCGCCTTCCATCACGAACAGCGTCGGCAGGTTCAGGCGTGCGAGCGCGGCGCCGATCCGCAGGTAGTCGGGCGAGCGCAGCTTGAAATGGCTGATCGGATCGTGCTCGAACGTGTCGACGCCGAGCGACACGACGAGCAGGTCGGGCGCGTGCTTCGCGATCGCGGCGGTGGCCTGGCCAAGCGCCGCCGAGTAGGTATCCCACTGCGTGCCCTTCGGCAGCGGCAGGTTCAGGTTGAAACCTTCGCCCGTGCCCGCGCCTCGCTCGTCCGCGTAGCCGGAGAAGTACGGATACGACACCGCCGGCTCGCCGTGCAGCGACGCGAACAGCACGTCCGAGCGGTCGTAGAAGATGTCCTGCGTGCCGTTGCCATGATGGAAGTCGACGTCCAGCACCGCGACGCGCGCCGCACCGCTCGCGATGCCGTGCTGCGCGGCGATCGCCGCGTTGTTCAGATAGCAGTAGCCGCCCATGTACTCGCGGCCCGCGTGGTGGCCGGGCGGGCGGCACAGCGCGAACGCCGCGCGCGCGCCGCCGTTCGACAGCAGGTCGGCGCCGGTGAGCGCCGAGTTCGCGCTCGCGCTCACCGCGTCCCACGTGCCGGCGTTGATCGGCGCACCGGCATCCATCGCGAAGAAGCCGAGCTTGCCGTCGATGAAGTCGGGCTGAGTCGCCGCCGACGGCATCGCGCGCACCGGCCACACGAGCGGCAGCGCCTGGCAGGTGCGGCCGGTCGCGGCCCATTCGTCCCATGCGCCGGCGAGGAAGTCGACATAGCGCGCGCTGTGCGCGCCGGCATAGCTCTCGCGGTCGAACGCGCGCGGCGCGATCACGTCGCCGAGGCCGGCCGCGCGGACCTGCGCGAGCACCGTTTCGGCGCGAAGGGGGTTCTCGAACGAATCGGTGATCGCGCCGTCCTTCAGTTCGACGCCGCGATGCAGATGGTGATCGCTGCTGTAGACCGTGAGCATGGTTGACCGTTGCAGTGAAGGCAGTGAGGGGTGGCAACAGTCTATTGAGGCCAGCCGGCAATAGCTTTGCTTTTCACCTCTTCGTTTCGTACAATTTTGAGAAAACCGTCTACGGAGACCCGGAAATGAGCAAAAATCGCGCTTCGGTGGAGCTGGACGGCGTCGATCGCGCGATGCTCCGCCTGCTGCAGGAAGACGGCGCGCTGTCCAACGCGACGCTCGGCGAACGGTTGTCGCTGAGCGTCACGCCGTGCTGGCGGCGGCGCAAGCGGCTCGAGGACGAAGGCGTGATCACCGGCTACCAGGCGAACCTCGACCGCCGCGCGCTCGGCATGAACGTATTCGCGTTCGTGCAGGTCACGTTCAACATGCATTCGGACCAGGATTCGGATCACTTCGAGGACGTGATGCGGCGTCACGACGAAGTGACGTCGTGCCACAAGATCACCGGCGCGGCCGACTACATCCTCCAGGTCGTCGCCGCCGATCTCGACACGTATGCGGAATTCGTCGAACGCGTGCTGAGAAAGCAGGCCGGCGTGTCGTCGATCCAGTCGAGCCTCGCGCTGCGCGAGGTCAAGTTCTCGTCGCGCGTGCCGGTGCCGGATGCGTGATCGATCAAGCGCCCGCGCGCGGGCATCCGCTGTCGACCTTCATCCCATGGAGCGCTACCGTATGAAACATTTCATTCCTTCCGCGCCGCTTGCCGCCGCGATCGCTCTCGCGTTTGCATTGGGCGCGTGCGCGACGCAACCGCCTACCCCGCTTCCGCCCAATGTCGCCGGACAGGACACGCAGGATGCGCAGGGCGCGCAGACCGCCCAGGCTGCCGAGATCGCCCCGCCGATGGTCGGCGGCGATCGCGACGCGCACGGCTGCATCGGCTCGGCCGGCTATTCCTGGTGCGAAACGACCCGACAATGCGAGCGCCCGTGGGAACTCGCGAAGGCGCATGGCTTCGCGAACTCGGCGCAGGGGTACGAGCAGTTCTGCCGGAACGGCGCAGCGAAGTAAAGTAATTCGATGTGACCGGGTCGCGATGCAACGTCGCGACCCGATGAAGTGCGAGCGCGATGCGTGCGATGTGCGCCATGCCCGCCGCGCGCGTGTCGCCCCGCTGATCCCGCCGTTTTTCCCGTTCCGCGCACTGTCATTCCGGAAACCCGGACACACAAAAAACCCCACGAAAACAGGGATATTCCGCGCGAGCGACACGGCAATCGAGTTCGGTTATATTACGCGCCCCTTGCCATCCCGCCCCGCGGAACGCATTGCGCGCGGCCGCTTTCGACGCGGCCTGAAACGCCTTCCGGCGAGGCCCGCAGCAAGGGCCTGCGCGCCCGTCGCACGACCGTGAAGCAGGCGATTGCACGAGCGCACGACGCCGATCCGAAGGTGTCCTTCGCAACGGCTTCGCGTGCGCAAATGCAACGGCGAACGCGGTCGATCCGGAATTCCGGATTCGCGGTCCGGATCTCCGGATGCGCGATCCGGTTGCGAATCCGCATCGGCCGGGCGGCATGGCAAACCGATGCATCCAAGTTGAAAAAGGGATCTGCTGTGATCAAAACGTTACGGGTAATACTGTCGGCGCTCGCGCTGTGCGTCGCGACGTCGTCCGCGCATGCCGCCGATACGAAGAAGGTCGACGTCCTGCTGGTGGGCGGCGGCATCATGAGCTCGACGCTCGGCGTGTGGCTGCATGAGCTTCAACCTGACTGGTCGATGACGATGGTCGAGCGCCTCGACGGCGTCGCGCTCGAAAGCTCGAACGGCTGGAACAACGCGGGCACCGGCCACTCGGCGCTTGCGGAGCTGAACTACACGCCGGAGAAGGCGGACGGCAAGATCGACATCTCGAAGGCGATCGAGATCAACGAGTCGTTCCAGATCTCGCGCCAGTTCTGGGCATGGCAGGTCAAGCAGGGCGTGCTGAAGAACCCGCATTCGTTCATCAACTCGACGCCACACATGAGCTTCGTGTGGGGCGACGACAACGTCCGCTTCCTGAAGAAGCGCTACGACGCGCTACAGGCGAGCCCGCTGTTCCGCGGCATGCAGTATTCGGAAGACTACGACCAGATCAAGCAGTGGGTGCCGCTGATGATGGAAGGCCGCGACCGCAACCAGAAGGTCGCGGCGACGTGGACGCCGATCGGCACCGACGTGAACTTCGGCGAGATCACGCGCCAGTTCGTCGGCTACCTGAAGACGCAGCCGAACTTCACGCTGTCGCTGTCGAGCGAAGTGCGCGAGATCTCGCGCAACGCGGACGGCACGTGGCACGTGTCGTGGGTCAAGCTGCATTCGGATGAACCGCCGCAGGCCGTCGACGCGAAGTTCGTGTTCATCGGCGCGGGCGGCGGTGCGCTGCACCTGCTGCAGGCGTCGGGCATCCCCGAGGCGAAGGATTACGGCGCGTTCCCGGTCGGCGGCTCGTTCCTCGTGACCGACAACCCCGAGGTCGTGAAGCGCCACCTCGCGAAGGCGTACGGCAAGGCGTCGGTCGGCTCGCCGCCGATGTCGGTGCCGCACCTCGACACGCGGATCATCGACGGCAAGAAGATCATCCTGTTCGGACCGTTCGCGACGTTCTCGACCAAGTTCCTGAAGAACGGCTCGTACTTCGACCTCGCGAAGAGCACCAACCTGCACAACGTCGCGCCGATGATGCGCGTGGGCGTCGACGAATTCCCGCTCGTCGAGTATCTCGCCGGCCAGCTGATGCTGTCCGACGACGACCGCTTCAACGCGCTGAAGGCATATTTCCCGGACGCGAAGAAGGAAGACTGGCGCCTGTGGCAAGCTGGCCAGCGCGTGCAGATCATCAAGCGCGACCCGAAGAAGGGCGGCGTGCTGAAGCTCGGCACCGAGATCGTCAGCTCGCAGGACGGCAGCATCGCGGGCCTGCTCGGCGCATCGCCGGGCGCGTCGACGGCCGCGCCGATCATGCTGAGCCTGATGCAGAAGGTGTTCAAGGACAAGGTCGCGACGCCCGAATGGCAGCAGAAACTCCGCCAGATCGTGCCGAGCTACGGCACGAAGCTGAACGACAGCCCGGCGAAGGTCGTCGAGGAATGGACCTACACGAGCGGCGTGCTGCAGCTGTCGCCGCCGCCGAAGATCGACGTCAGCGTGCCGTCGCAGCCTACCGGCAACGCACCGGCCCGCCCGGCGAAGGCGTCGGCCGACATGGCGCTGTAACGCAGCGAACGCCGTTTCGCCGCACGATACGGCCGCCCTCCGGGGCGGCCGTTTTTCATGGCGAATGCGGACGGAGCAGCGTGCTTCGTCCTGCGCAGGCGTCACCGGCTGCCATACCGCCCGCCGCACCACGGCCGATCGTCCGCAGCCGGGGCCGTCCGCCACCGGCCCTCCGCCGCCAGCCGAACCGCTGCCGATCGCCCGCTGCGGGCCGCTCGCGGCCGGTCGCCCCAGCCACCCTCCCGCATCCGCTAGAATTGCGGGCACGCGCGACACCGTCGCCACCGATCCACCATCCGCATCGACGCGGTCCACGCGACCGCCGGTGCGGCCCGCGCCCGAACCGCGCGAGCGCCGCACTTCGTTGCCGCGCCCGCCCGGGTGCGCCACCAACCGAATTCAGCTGGAGAAAGACCGTGTTTACTTGCCGAAACCAGAGCTGCGGCACGCAGTGGGAAACGTCCGACGTCGTCATCAAGGACGAAGGCCAGGGGCTGCTGTTCCGCTGCCCGCTGTGCGGCGCGCGCAACTATCTCGAGCGCTTCGAGGACAATGAAGGCAACGTCGCCTACGAACAGATGGAAGGCAAGCCTTACCTCGGAGACCTCGAATGACCCAGCCGACCGCCACGCCCTTCAGCGCGCTGCCGCTGACGCCCGCCACGCTCGCGAACCTCGCGCAGCTCGGCTATGTCGACATGACGCCGATCCAGGCCGCGAGCCTGCCGATCGCGCTGGCCGGCCAGGACCTGATCGCGCAGGCGAAGACGGGCAGCGGCAAGACCGCCGCGTTCTCGCTCGCGCTGCTGGCGCGCCTCGACACGCGCCGCTTCGACGTGCAGGCGATGATCCTGTGCCCGACCCGCGAGCTCGCCGACCAGGTCGCGCAGGAAGTGCGCCGCCTCGCGCGCGCCGAGGAAAACGTGAAGGTGCTGACGCTGTGCGGCGGCACGCCGATGCGCCCGCAGGCGCAGAGCCTCGAGCACGGCGCGCACATCGTCGTCGGCACGCCGGGCCGCATCATGGATCACCTCGACCGCGGCAACCTGAAGCTCGACGCGCTGAACACGCTCGTGCTCGACGAAGCCGACCGGATGCTCGACATGGGCTTCTTTGACGACATCGCGAAGGTCGCGCGCATGTGCCCGACGACGCGCCAGACGCTGCTGTTCTCGGCGACCTACCCGGACGGCATCGCGAAGCTGAGCCAGCAGTTCCTGCGCAATCCGAAGGAAATCAAGCTCCAGGAACGCCACGACGACAGCAAGATCCGTCAGCGCTTCTACGAAGTGACCGAGAACGAGCGGCTGCATGCGGTCGGCCAGTTGCTGAACCACTTCCGGCCGGTGAGCACGATCGCGTTCTGCAACACGAAGCAGCAGTGCCGCGACCTGCTCGACGTGCTGCACGCGCAGGGCTTCCACGCGCTCGCGCTGCACGGCGAGCTCGACCAGCGCGAGCGCGACCAGGTGCTGATCCAGTTCGCGAACCGCAGCTGCTCGGTGCTGGTCGCGACCGACGTCGCCGCGCGCGGGCTCGACATCGCGCAGCTCGAGGCCGTGATCAACGTCGACGTGACGCCCGACCCTGAAGTGCACGTGCACCGCATCGGCCGCACCGGCCGCGCGGACCAGGAAGGCTGGGCGCTGAGCCTCGCCAGCATGGACGAGATGGGCCGCGTCGGCGGGATCGAACAGGCGCAGAAGCGCGAAGTCGAATGGCATCCGCTCGCCGAGCTGACGCCGGCCGGCAACGACACGCTGCTGCCGCCGATGGAAACGCTGCAGATCCTCGGCGGGCGCAAGGACAAGATCCGCCCGGGCGACGTGCTCGGCGCGCTGACCGGCGATGCGGGGTTCGACGGCAAGCAGATCGGCAAGATCAACGTGACCGAGTTCTCGACCTATGTCGCGATCGAGCGCGGCGTCGCACACGACGCGCTGCGCAAGCTCAATGCGGGGAAGATCAAGGGCAAGCGGGTCAAGGTCCGCTTGATGGACGAGGAATGACGCGGTGATGCCGGCACGCGCCGCGACGCTTATGCGGCGCGCCCGCCAAGCATCGCCAGATACTGCTGTACCGCGCCCCATTCCCCGCCGCTGCGGCTGAGCGCGACGAGTTCGGACCCCGGCACGCTGCCGGCGAGTTTCCGGTACACGACGTTCGGCGCCGCGATCCGGCTGAGCGGCGCCGGCACCAGCGCTACACCCAGACCGGCGCCCGTCAGCGCCAGCACCGACAGCGTGCTGCTCACCTTGTGCGCGATGTGCGGCGTCTTGCCGAGCACCCGCCGCAGGATCGCCAGCTGCCCTTCGTCGTCGCCGTCGGCGGCATAGAAAATGAACGGTTCGTCCGCGAGCGCCGCGACGCTCACCGAGCGCCGCTTCGCGAGCGCATGCCGGTCGCTCATCATTACATCCCACGCCCAGCTGCCGACCGTGCGCACGGCCAGCTTCGGATCGAACGCCGTGCCGAAGGCCGGGCAATAGCCGATGTCGAGCCGGCCCGCGAGGATCGCGTCCTGCTGCGCGGCCGGCGCCATTTCGTGCAGGTCGAGCGCCACTTCCGGCCACGCCGCGTGAAACGCGATCAGGTCGTCGGACAGCCGCCCCGTCGCGACCGCATTGCCGACGAAGCCAATCCGCACCACGCCCGTCTCGCCGCGCGCCGCGCGCTGCACGACCGCCTTCGCGCGCGCGGCCTGCTCGAGCGTGTGCCGCGCTTCGGCCACGAGCAAGCGGCCCGCGTCGGTCAGCAGCACCTTGCGGGTGCTGCGTTCGAACAGCGTCGCGCCCAATTCCTCTTCGAGCGCGCGGATCTGCGCGCTCAACGCGGGCTGCACGATATGCAGCCGCTCCGCCGCGCGGCCGAAATGCCCTTCTTCGGCAACCGCGAGAAAGTAGCGCAAATGGCGAAGGTCCATACGGTCGATTGATCACCCGAAACGATTAATCCAGAAATTTAATCTATTGGAATGAAAAATCAAGCGCGCACATCCTGATGGTCATCCGCTGCGTCGCAGCGCACCCCATGGAGCCCCGTCATGTCCGACCGCAACCGCATCGATGTTCACCAGCATGTCGTCCCGCCGTTCTGGGCCGCAGCCCTTCCGTCGCACGGCGGCGATCCGTCCGGCTGGGGCAGCCCCACCTGGAGCCCGGAAGCCGCGCTTGCGTTCATGGACTCGCTGGAGATCCAGGCCGGCGTGCTGTCGCTGACGGCGCCCGGCGTGCAGGGCTGGAACGGCCAGGCCAGGCGCGACATGGCCCGCCAGGTCAACGAATACGTGGCCGGCCTCGTCGCGCAATGGCCGACCCGCTTCGGCAACTTCGCGACGCTGCCGCTGCCCGACGTCGACGGCACGCTCGCCGAGATCGATCACGCGTTCGACACGCTGAAAGCCGACGGCGTCGTGCTGCTCAGCAACTACGGCGGCACCTATCTCGGCGATGCGGCATTCGACGCCGTGTGGGCCGCGCTGGATCGCCGCCACGCGGTGGTGTTCATTCATCCGGCCAAGCCCGCGATCGACGTGCTGCCCGGCATGCCCGGCCCGCTGCTCGATTACCCGTTCGATACGACGCGCACCGCGCTGCAGCTCGTGCTCAACGGCGTGATCGCGCGCTACCCGAACGTGCGCATCATCCTGTCGCACGCCGGCGGCTTCCTGCCGTACACCGCGTACCGCTTTGCCGAACTCGCGCCGGGCGTGCGCAACGACGTGCCGGATCGCGACGGGCTGCTCGACCTGCTGCGCACGTTCTACTTCGACACCGCGCTGTCGTCGCCGTCCGCGCTGCCGAGCCTCACCGCGTTCGCGCAACCCGATCGCGTGCTGTACGGCAGCGACTTCCCGTATGCGCCGCCGGACGTCAGCACGTCGTTCACCGCGGCGCAGGACGCGTATACCGCGCTGGGCGCCAACCAGCACGCCGCGCTCAACCGCACAAACGCGCTGCCGCTGTTCCCGCGTCTCGCCGCACTCGCGCGATGACGCGCGCCGCAGTACCGTGTGACGCCCCGTCACAGCGGCGTCGCGCGTGCAACCGCCCGCGGCCGTCCGCGCCGCGCGGCACCGTCAGAACGGAATGACGGCCTTCGCCCACACGGCCTCGCCGGCCGGCCGGTTGCGCACGAAGAATTCCTTCACGACGCGCGCTTCCAGACTGACCTTGCCGAACTGGTAACGGACACCGGGGCCGATCGCGAACGTCTGTCCGCGAAAGCCGTCGCCCGCGGCCGGCTGGCCGTTCTGCATGTCGTCGGTGGTCTGCTTGACGAAGTAGCCCGACAGCCCGACGCGCGCCTTCGGCGTGACCGCATAGCTCGCCGAGTAATCGATGTGGAACAGGTTACCCGAGTGGTAATGGGTGTCGTTGTTCGGCGAGTTGAAGCTGTACGTGATCTTCGCGGACACCTCCACCTTGTCGTTCGGCAGCCACGTCACGCCGAACACCGGCCGCGCGGTGTAATAGTTCTTGCCGGTGTTCAGCGCCGCATGCATGTCGTACTGGCCAGTCGGGAACACGAATTCGATCGCCGCGACGGTGCGCAGCGCGCCCGATCCCCACGCGATCAGCGCGGGACTGACGATCAGGTCGCCGAGATTGGTGCGGTCGAACGACGCGCCGCCCGCATCCAGCGCAAGATGCTCCATCGGCAGCACCGCATACGCACCGTAGCGCCCGCCGAGCACCGACAGGTTCGACATCCACACGACGCGCGGAATCAGCACGTCGGCATCGAGCTTGAAACCGGGCACCGAACCGTTGCCGTGCGAATCGTTGAAGCGCGACGCATGGTAATGCGTGTAGTACAGCAGCGCGTACAGCCCGGCCGGCGGCAGCGCGCCGGCGAAGAACGCTTCCGCGCCCTCGCCGATCGTGTCGCCGCCGCCCTCCGTTGCAAACGCGCCGGTGCTCAGCGCCATGCCCGCGCACGCGGCGAGCGAAACCAGTCCGAATGCAGCCTTTCGTTTCATCGATGTCTCCAATATTCGTTCTACTGAATTGATTTTTTATGGTCGTCCTGCGCGCCGTCCCCCGCCGGCTATTCGTTGAAGTGCTCGATCACGAGCCGGTTGAAGCGCGCCGCGTGCTCGATCTGCGTCCAGTGTCCGCAGCGGCCGAACACGTGCAGCTGCGCATTCGGCAGCAGTTCCAGCAGCCGCGTCGAGCTGTCGAGCGGAATCACGCGATCCTCGCGGCCGTGCACGATCAGCGTCTCGTGCGGCAGCGCGCGCAGTTTCGCCTCGTCGCTCGCGAGCGCATCGACCCAGCGCTGACGCGGCGCGGGAAACATGTTCGCGAACGCCTCCTGGTAGCCGGGCCGCACGCTCGCGTCGTAGCGCAGCTTCGCGAGCTCGTCGTTCACCAGCGTGCGATCGAACGCGAAGATGTCCAGCAGGCCGCGCATGTTCCCGATCGACGGCGTATAGCCCCACACGGCATCGAGCCCTTCGGTCAGCGTGAAGCGCGTGCCCGCCGCGCCCATCAGTACGAGCCGGCCGACCCGTTCGGGCGCGCGGATCGCCAGCGCAAGCGCGAGCGCACCGCCAAACGAGTTGCCGATCACGTGCGCGCGCTCGACGCCGAGCGCATCGAGCAGGCCGAGTGCGTGGTCGACCCAGTGGTCCATCGAATACACGTAATCGCGCGGCCGCTCGGTCTCGCCGAAGCCGGCCATGTCGGGCGCGATCACGCGAAACCGCGCGGCGAGCGCGGGCATCGTGAGCCGCCAGTTCGCATAGGCCGTGACGCCCGGCCCCGAGCCGTGGATCAGCAGCACCGGCGGCCCGTCGCCGAGGTCGTGATAGTTGGTGTCGAGACCGCCCGCGACGATCCGGCGGCCCAGTTCGGGATTGTTCGACATGATGCTTCTCCAGTCGGTTTCGATGGCGCGCGGCGCGTCAGCGCCCGCGCTTCTTCGCGCTCTGCCCGCCGATCCCGAAATGCGCTTTCGGCATCTCGGTGATGATCACGCGCACCGATTCGAGCGGTGCGTCGAGCGAGCGATGGATGGCTTCAGTGACTTCGGCGATCAGGCGTTCCTTCTTGTCGTCGTCGCGGCCTTCCAGGATGTACAGATGAGCTACCGGCACGATGGCCTCCCGTTGGGTTCGGAACGTTCAGATGAAGCGCAGGCCGACCGAGCCGATGTCCTGCACGCGCAGCGTCACGTTGTCGCCGGCCGCGACGGCCACCGCCTCCGTGATGCCGCCCGACAGGATCAGGCTGCCGGCCGGAATCGATTCGCCGCGCGCGCCGAGGTGGTTCGCGAGCATCGCGATCGCCGCGGCCGGATGCCCGAGCACGGCCGCGCCGGCGCCGAATGCGACCGGCAGCCCGTTCTTCTCGAGCACGATGCCGAGCGTGCGCAGGTCGACGCCGTCCACCGGCAGCGGGCGGCCGCCCGCGACGAAGCGCGCGGCCGACGTGTTGTCGGCCACCACGCTCTTCAGGTCGAACTTGAAATCGCGGTAGCGGCTGTCGATCACCTCGATCCCGGCGACGACGAAATCGGTCGCGGCGAGCACCGCGCCGACGTGGCAGCCGGGCCCCTTCAGTTCGGCCTTCGTCACGAACGCGATTTCCGGCTCGACCTTCGGATGGATCAGCGCGGACGTGTCGCACTCGCCGCCGTCGGGCAGGTCGTGGACGTCGGTGAGGAAGCCGAACACGGGCGTGTCGACGCCCATCTGCCGCATCTTCGCGTGCGACGTGAGGCCGGCCTTGTAGCCGACGATCCGCGCGCCGCGCGCGAGCTGCCTGCGGCGGATCGCATCCTGCACCGCGTACGCGTCGTCCCAGTCCATCTCCGGATGACGGTCGGTGATCTTCGGCGTGTCGCGCGCGTCACGCATGCAGTCGTCGAGATGCGCGGCGAGCGCCTCGATCGTGTCGGTCGACAGGTTCATGCGGCCTCCCGCTTCGCTTGCGCCGCGCGCGCCTTCGCGAGCGTCAGCGCGGTGTCCTCGATCATGTCCTCCTGCCCGCCGACCATCCCGCGCCGGCCGAGTTCGACGAGGATGTCGCGCGCCGGAATCCCGTATTTGTCGCCCGCCCGCTTCGCGAACAGCAGGAACGACCCGTACACGCCCGCATAGCCGAGCGTCAGCGCGTCGCGGTCGATCCGGATCGGGAAATCCATCATCGGCACGACGAGTTCCTCGGCGACGTCCTGGATCTTCCACACGTCGACGCCGGTTTCGATGCCCATCCGCTCGCACACGGCGACGAACACTTCGAGCGGCGTGTTGCCGGCGCCGGCGCCGAGCCCGGCCGCCGCGCCGTCGATCCGGTTCGCGCCGGCCTCGATCGCGGCGATCGAGTTCGCAACGCCCATCGCGAGGTTGTGGTGACCGTGGAAGCCCAGCTCCGTGTCGGGCTGCAGCGCGTCGCGCACCGCGCCGAGGCGCGCCTTCACGTCGTCGGGCAGCATGTAGCCGGCCGAGTCGGTGATGTAGATGCAGTTCGCGCCGTACGACTCCATCAGCTTCGCCTGCTTCACCAGCCCGTCCGGGCTGTTCATGTGGCTCATCATCAGGAAGCCGACGGTATCCACGTCGAGCTTGCGCGCCATCGCGATGTGCTGCTCGGAGACGTCCGCCTCGGTGCAGTGCGTCGCGACGCGGATCGTGTGCACGCCGAGCGCGTGCGCTTCCTTCAGGTGATCGACGGTGCCGATGCCCGGCAGCAGCAGCGCCGACACCTTCGCGCGCTTCAGCAGCGGGATCACCGCGCCGAGGTATTCCGCGTCGGTATGCGCGGGAAAGCCGTAGTTCACCGACGAGCCGCCGAGGCCGTCGCCGTGCGTGACTTCGATCAGCGGCACGCCGGCCGCGTCGAGCCCGCTCGCGATCGAGCGCATCTGGTCGAGCGTCATCTGGTGACGCTTCGGGTGCATGCCGTCACGCAGCGTCATGTCGTGGACGGTGATTCGCTTGCCTTTGAGATTCATTTCCGTTCCTTTTCGTCCGGTCGTGGAAGTCGCTTCCGCGGGCGTCAGGCCGCCTGCGCGGCCGATGCCAGTGTGAGGCGGCCGGCCAGTAGTTCCTCGGCGAACATTTCGGCGGTGCGCGCGGCGGCGGCCGTCATGATGTCGAGGTTGCCCGCGTACTTCGGCAGGTAGTCGCCGAGGCCTTCGACCTCGAGATAGACCGACACGCGATTGCCGTCGAACACCGGCCCGTTGACGAGCCGGTAGCCGGGCACGTAGCGCTGCACGTCGGCGACCATCGCGTGCACCGATTCGACGATGCGCGCTTCGTCGGGTGCGCTCTCCGTCAGGCAATGCACGGTGTCGCGCATGATCAGCGGCGGCTCGGCCGGGTTGATCACGATGATCGCCTTGCCCGCCTTCGCGCCGCCCACCTGCGCGACGGCCGCGGCCGTCGTGCGCGTGAATTCGTCGATGTTCTTGCGGGTACCGGGGCCGACCGAGCGCGACGACACGGTCGCGACGATCTCGCCGTACGCGACCGGCTGCACGCGCGAGATCGCGCGCACCATCGGGATCGTCGCCTGGCCGCCGCAGGTGACCATGTTGACGTTCATCTCGCCGGAGCCGATGTGGTCCTTCAGGTTGACCGGCGGCACGCAGTACGGACCGATCGCGGCCGGCGTCAGGTCGATCATCAGCACGCCGAGCGCATTGAGCTTGCGGCTGTTCTCCGCGTGGACGTATGCGCTCGTCGCGTCGAACGCGATCTGCACGCCGTCCGCCTGCACGTGCGGCAGCAGGCCGTCGACGCCGTCCGCGGTGGTCTTGAGGCCGAGTTCGCGCGCGCGTTTCAGGCCGTCTGAATCGGGATCGATGCCGACCATCCACACGGGTTCGAGCACGGGGCTGCGCATCAGCTTGGCGAGCAGGTCGGTGCCGATGTTGCCGGGACCGATCAGCGCGCAACGGATCTTTCGGGTCATGGGGAATTCCTCGTTTGCGTGGAAAGGAGAACGGGCGGCGCTCACGCGAACCGCACCGAACACGCGCCGATCCCGCCGATCGACACGCGGAAGTTGTCGCCGCGCGCGGCCGGCGCCATCGCGGCGAGCGCGCCGGACAGGATCACTTCGCCGGCCTTCAGCGGAATGCCGAGGCGGCCGAGCGTGTTCGCGAGCCACGCGACCGCGTTCACCGGCGAGTCGAGCGCGGCCGCGCCGGCGCCGGTGCCGAGCACGTCACCGTTCTTCTCGAGCACCATCCCGCAGGTCGACAGGTCGACGCTGCGCGTGCTCACGGCCTTGTCGCCGAGCACGAACACGCCGCACGACGCGTTGTCGGCGACCGTATCGCCGATCCGGATCTTCCAGTCGCGAATGCGCGAATCGACGATCTCGAAACACGGCATCACGCATTCGGTCGCCGCCAGCACCATCGCGTTCGTCACGCCCGGGCCGAGCAGGTCACGCTTCAGCACGAACGCGATCTCGCCTTCGGCCTTCGGCTGGATCAGCGTGTCGAGCGCGATGCACTCGCCTTCGCCGACCACCATGCCCGACAGCAGGTAGCCGAAATCGGGCTGGTACACGCCGAGCATGTCCATCACCGCCTTCGACGTGACGCCGATCTTCTTGCCGATCACGGTCTCGCCCGCGTCGAGGCGGCGCTGCACGAAGCGCTGCTGAATGCGGTATGCGTCGTCGACCGACAGGTCCTCGTGCTGCGACGTCAGCGGCGCGATCGGTTCGCGCGACGTCATCGCGTCGTACAGCCGGTCGCCCAGCGTGGTAATCAACGTGGAGTCCATAAGAGTGTTCCGGTCAGTAACGGTTGGGTCAGAGCTTCACGCAGACGTTGCGCAGCTCCGTGTAGAACTCGAGCGAATGCACGCCGCCCTCGCGGCCGATGCCCGATTGCTTCGCGCCGCCGAACGCGGTGCGCAGGTCGCGCAGGAACCACGAATTGACCCACGCGATGCCGACGTCGATCGACGCCGCGACGCGATGCGCGCGCGACAGGTTGGTCGTCCAGATCGCGGTCGACAGCCCGTACGCATTCGCGTTCGCGCGGCCGATCACTTCGGCTTCCGAATCGAACGGCATCACGAGCGTGCACGGCCCGAAGATCTCGTCGCGCGCGATCGGCGAATCGTCGCCGAGGCCGGTCCAGATCGTCGGCTGCACCCACGCGCCGCCGCGCAGGTCGTCGGGCATGTCGGGCACGCCGCCGCCCGTCACGACCGTCGCGCCGAGTTCGGCCGCCTTGCGGTAGTACGACAGCACCTTGTCGCGATGCTCCTGGCTGATCAGCGGGCCGAGGCCGGTCGACGCCGCTTCCGGGCGGCCGGGTTGCAACTGCTCGGCGCCGGCCTTCAGCGCGGCGACGAAGCGCTCGAACAACGGACGCTCGACGTACACGCGTTCGGTGCCGAGGCAAACCTGCCCCGCGTTCGCGAAGCACGAGCGCAACGTGCCTTCGACGGCCGCGTCGAAGTCGCAGTCGGCGAACACGATCGCCGCGTTCTTGCCGCCCATCTCGAGACTGACGGGCCGCGCGCCGTCGGCCGCCGCCTTCATGATGGCCGCGCCGGTGCGCGTCTCGCCGGTGAACGTGATCGCGTTCACGCCCGGATGGGTCGTCAGGAATTCGCCGGCCGATCCCGGCCCGAAGCCGTGCACGACGTTGTAGACGCCGCGCGGCACGCCCGCCGCGTTCATCACTTCGCCGAGCAGCGCGGCCGTCTGCGGCGTCTCCTCCGACGGCTTCACGACCACCGTGTTGCCGCATGCGAGCGCGGGGCCGACCTTCCACGTCATCAGCAGCAGCGGCAGGTTCCACGGGCAGATCACGCCGACCACGCCGACCGGCCGGCGGATCGCGTAGTTGAGCGCGCCCGCGCCGTCCGGCGTCGCCATCTCGAAGGTTTCGCCGGGCACGTTCTTCACGACGTCGGCGAATACCTTGAAGTTCGCGGCGCCGCGCGGAATGTCGATGTGGCTCGCGAGGCTCACCGGCTTGCCGGTGTCGGCCACTTCCGCTTCGAGGAAATCGTCGAAGCGGCGCGTGATGCCGTCGGCCACCGCATACAGCAGCTCGACGCGCTGCGCAACCGTCAGGCCGCCCCACGGGCCGGCCAGCGCCGCGCGGGCGGCCTGCACCGCCGCGTCGACGTCCGCGCGGCTCGCTTCGGCCACGCGCGCGATCACCGCGTTGTCGAGCGGCGAGCGCTTGTCGAACCAGCACTCGCCCGCGCGATAGTCGCCGTCGATGAAGTTGCGGACGCGCCGCGGTTCCGGCTGCCCGCCGGCGGGGCCGCGTATCGCGGCGTTGGGTTCCGTGTCGTACATGATGGAGTTACCGATAGTCGTGAATCCGTGATCCGTGGGTTCGTGAAGCGTGTTCGCGTGCGGTGTCGTGCCGTGTCTCGCCGTGTTTTGCCGTGTCGTGTCCCGCGCGTCACGACCCGCCAAGGCCGGCCGCATCGAGCCCCGCCTGCGCGCATTGCGCGTCCTGTGCCTCGCTGCCGCCCGACACGCCGATGCCGCCGATCAACGCGCCGTCGTCGACGATCGGCAGCCCGCCGCCGAAGGTGACGAAGCGCGGTCGCAGCACGAGGCCCTGCCGCACGGCGTCCGAGTGCGACGCCAGTGCGTCGTGCCACGCGCCGGTCGGCAGACCGAAGCTCGCGGCCGTGTACGCCTTGTCGATCGCGATGTCGACCGAATGCAGCGGCGCGCCGGGCATGCGCACGAACGCCGCGAGCAGCCCGGCCGCATCGACGACCGCGACGTTCACGCGCACGCCGAGCCGCCCGGCGGCCTCGGCCGCCGCCTGCGCGGCGCGCGCGGCGGCAGGCCAGTCGATCGTACGCAGCTCGACGCTGCGGGTCGTATCGTTTCGGTTCATGGCGCTGGGCTCCTTCGCGGTCAGGTATAGACGGTCGTGAACGCTTCGTTCAGCTCGCCGGAGTGGAAGAAGATCCCGCGCCCGAGCTCCTCCTCGGTCCACGTGGTGACCGGGCGATCGGGCTGCGCGAGATAGCCGAGCCCCGCGAACGTCTCGTTGCGGTTGCCGCTCGGATCGAAGAAGTAGATCGTGGTGCCGCGCGTGATCCCGTGCCGCGTCGGCGCGACGTCGATCGTCACCTTGTTCTTCGCCATCACGTCGGCCGACTTCAGCACGTCGGCCCAGTCGTCGAGGAAGAACGCGATGTGATGCAGCCCGTTGCGCGGGCCGCCGACGAACGCGATGTCGTGCGGCGTCGTGCTGCGGAACATCCAGGTCGCGGCCTGGATCGTGTTGCCCGGGCCGACCATCACCTGTTCCGCCAGATGGAAGTCGAGACACTCGGCCATGAAGCGCGTGTTCTCCTCGACGCGGTTCACGCCGGCCTCCGGATTCAGCTCGCACATCAGCAGGCAGTGGTCGAGCCAGTGCACGGCCGAGCCCGGAATGTCGTCGGGCCACGGATCGGGGTTCAGCGAACCGACCGCGGTGCCCACCAGCTCCTTCTTCGCGAACAGCCGCAGCTCGTGCCCGCTCGGCAGCAGGAACCGCAATTGACGCCCGACCGCCGGCAGCGCGCCTTCGGGCAGCATCTCGGTCGCGATTCCGTACGCTTCGATGCGCTGCTGCAGCGCATCCAGGTCGGCGTCGTGCTCGACCTTGTACGCGGCATGCTTGAGCCCCGCCTGATCGGACGGCGACAGGATCAGCGAATACTTGTCCCATTCGTCCCAGCATTTCAGGTAGACGTTGCCCGCCGCGTCGCGCATCGTCTCCTGCATGCCGAGCACGCGCACGTAATGACGCAGCGCCGCTTCCATGTCCATCACCTTCAGACTGACATGACCAATACGCATCACACCCATGATGTGTCTCCTCCTGGTTTCCTGATTACTTGTCGATTGCCGGCGCGCCCGCACAGGCCGCGCCGCAGAAGAACGGCTTTTTCAGCCGGCCGGCCACTTCGAGTTCGACGTCGCCGTCCGGCACGACGCGGCACGCAAGCGCGTAGCCGTCGCTTTCCTCCTCCGCGCTCACGTGCGCACGGCTGATCGGCCCGAGCTTGCGCACCGCGCCATGCAGCACACGCACCTTGCACACGCCGCAGCCGCCGTTCAGGCAGCCGACCGGAATGCCGCGCCGGCCGAGCTTCGCCATGCCGGCCAGCAACGACTCGCCGGACACGCACGCATAGCGCTCGTCGGTCTGCGCGATCCTGACCGTCCCGCATACGCGGCCCGCGTCCATGTCACACCCGCCGGAACAGCGGGCTGCGCGTCTGTTGCGCGTCCGCCGCCGAGATGAACTTCTCGTGATAGATGTCGCGCTCGAACAGGCGGCCTTGCATCAGCGTCGTGATGCACGCGTCGATCATCGCGGGCGGCCCGCACAGGTACGCCTGGTGCCCCGAGAAGTCGCCGTCGAAATGCGCCTTTGCGACGTCGTGCACGAACCCTTGCGCGACGTCGCCGCCCACATCCGGCGCGCCTTCGGACAGCGCCGGCACGTACTTGAAGTTCGGATGGCGTTCGGCGAGCGCGCGGAATTCGTCGTGGTAGTACAGCTCCTTCGCGTTGCGCTGGCCGTAGACCAGCGTGATCGGCGCGGTGACGCCGCTCGCGAGCAGATCGGCGATCATCGAGCGCGGGCTCGACAGCCCCGATCCGCCGGCCATGAAGATCATCGGCCGCGCGGCCGAGCGGCGCACGAAGAAGCGGCCGTACGGACCCGACAGCCGCACGCGGTCACCCGTCGCGAGCTGCTCGTGCAGATAGCCGGTGCCGAGCCCGCCCGGCACCTGCCGCACGTTCAGCTCGATCTCGCCGGTGGCCGCGACGTCGGCCGGCGCGTTCGCGATCGAGAACGCGCGGCTCTGCCCGAGGCCGGGAATCTCGAGCTGCACGTACTGGCCCGCCTGGAAATGGATCGGCTGCGACAGCTTCAGGCGGATCGACTTGATGGTCGGCGTGAGCTGCTCGATGCGCGTGACGTCGGCTGCGAAGTCCTTGACCGGGATGATCTCCGCGTCGGGCTCCTCGTCGACATCGGCCTCGATCACGGTGTCGGCCTGCAGCGTCGCGCAGCACGCGAGCGCCTTGCCTTCCTCGCGCTCGAAATCCATCAGCGCGAACGGGTTCGCGTCGCCGAGATCGGTTTCGCCGTCGAGCACGGCGACCTTGCAGGTGCCGCACAGGCCGTGACAGCACGCGTGCGGAATGTAGATGCCCTGGCGCAGCGCGGCATCGAGCATCGTCTGTCCTTCCTCGACCTCGATCGTCACGCCCAGCGGCTCGATGGTAAGTTGATGGCTCATGATGGTTCGCTCGTCCGCGTGGCGGTCAGAAGCTCGCGCCGCCGAGGCCGTCGAGGCCCGGCGTGCGGAAGCTGATCAGGTCCTTGTGCCCGAGGCCGTTGTCGGCCAGGCTCTTCGCTGCATCGGGCGTCCACGGCTCGCCGGAGCGAAACCACTCGACGCGATCCCAGTCGATCTTCGCGAAGTCGGGGTGATAGCCATAGATGGGCGGCAGCACGTTGTCGGCCAACGCGCCGAACGGCATGTCGGGCGGCAGCGGCAGGCAGAACGGCGCCGGGAACATCAGGTGGTCTTCCCAGCACACGTAGAGCAGCGGCGCCGGAAACTTCCCGACGGCATCCTTCATCGGGAAGTCGTAGGGTTTGAGCGCGATGACGGCCATGTTTGTCTCCTGTCGGCCCGCGTTCGCGCCGTTGCGCGCGCGGGTCCTGTTCAAGGTTGCGTATCGATTGCGGGTCAGTTGCTTGTGGCCTGGCCGCGCCAGGCCGCGAAGTTCTTCTGGTCTTCCGAGCCGTCGAAATCGAGGTTGTCGCGGCCCATCTGCACTTCGTAGTAGTCGAGCACCGCGGCGAGCGGATCGAAGCCTTCCGCGCTCGGGTCCGCATCGGGCGGGAAGCAGTTGCCCTGATAGATCTGATGCACCGGCAGCCACGCCTGCACGTATTTCTGCGGCTCGTGGTCGAAGATTTCCTTGCAGTGATCGCTGCAGAAATAGAACTTGTTGCCGAGGTAGTTCGACTCGCGCGCGCCGATCTTCTTCGGGTTGCCGGGCTCGGTGAACAGCATCGGGATCTGGCAGGTCTGGCACAGCATCGGCAGCGTCTTCATGTAGAAGCGGTTGCCGGCTTTCGCCTGCTCGCCCCAGTAATCGAAACGCGGCCGGTAGTAGCGGTCGAACGAATCGGGATACTTCGCGGACAGCCACGCCATCTCGTCTTCGGTCGGCACCCAGGTGTGGAACGCCGACGCCGCGTTGAAGCCGTAAAACGTCGACCACGCCTGGTGGCTGATGTGGTCCTTGCCTTCGCATGCATCTTGCCAGCCCTTCGGCTCGCGAATCCCGTAGCGCGCGAGATCCTTGAACAGCGCGCCGCCGTTCTGCTCTGCGTACATCTCCCACGATTCGCGCCAGCTCATCACGCGCTTCGGCTGCATGTAGTCCATCATCATCGCGACCAGCGTGAGCAGCCGGTAGCCGCGCCAGAACCACTTGTCGATCCAGCGCTGCACGATCGGCACGTTGTCCGGGTCCTGTTCGAGCAGGAACTTGATGCACTCGATGCCGAGCGTCATGTGACGCGATTCGTCCGACTGCGCGGAGAAACCGAACGTGACGGTCGACATGTCGCCGTTGTACGCGGCGCCCGACATGAACGGCACGAACAGCAGGTTCGTCAGCACGTATTCGAACGAGAAGCTGACCGCGGTCAGGAACTCGAACGGGCCCGACGAGTACGCATCCTCGAAGAACGACTTCGGCACCGACAGATACCAGACGCGATCGAACCAGTGGTTCGAGTGATGGAACCCGTTGAAGAACTTGTTGTACGTCGACATCGCGTGCGTTTCGGTCTGGTAGTGCCGCAGCTCGTCGATCGACTGCATCTGGCACGCGATGCGCGCGCCCTCGCCGGTGAAGTGCCGGCCGACGTGCGCGAAGCCGCGATGCGCGAGATATTCGAGCGGCGTCACGCCCTGGATGAACAGCTTCAGCGCGTTGATGTAGCGGGCGTCGGTCACGCCGAGGAACGCGTTGTTCTGCGTGAACGCGTCGATCACCGCGTACAGCTTCTTTTCCTTCTCACCCTGGTATTTCCAGTACGCGTCCATCGTCAGGCGGAACGGGTCGACCCACTTGTCCCAGTCGTGGATCTTGATGCCTTCATAGCGGTCGTACGGGAAGACCTTGTCCATCGGCTGGTAGGTCGTCTCCCAGCCGAGGCCGCGCGTCATTGCCGCGTAGCGGTCCTTCAGGCCGAGCTTTTTCTTGAGCGTTGGCGTGTCCATGCGTGTCTCCGTGTTGTCGGTGCGCGTAGCGCGGCGTTCAGTGCGACCAGCTCAGCGTGAACTGGTCGTCGTCCTCGTCGATGTGGCCGGACAGCGTGATCAGGTTCACCTGCAGCTGCTGCAGGTCGAAGCGCGTGCCGGTCAGCTCCTCGATCGTGTCGCGGCGGATCGTCAGCCGGTCCGGCGCGTCGATCTTGACCATCCCGGGCGACTCGACCACCACCGCGCGCGGGTTGTCGGCGACGATCGCGTCGACGATCGGTCTGGAGTCCTCATTTGCCTGAAAGGCGATGAATACGTTGGACATGCTGGTTATCCTTGGGATGTGAGGTGAATGCCCGTCGTCAGAGCGCGATGCCGAGCTTCGCAACGCGCGCCTGGAACTGCTCGCGCACTTCGTCGAGCGCGGCCTGGCCGGCGTCCTGCAGCGCGCGTGCGGCCACCGGCGCGAGCGCTGCGTCGGCGCGGGCCGACCAGTCGCGGGTCCAGCGGGCGAGCAGCGCGCGATTGTCGTCGGATTCGGCGGCCATCGTCTTCACGACCGCGTCGATCCAGCGGTTCGATTCGGCGTGCCATTCGGGCATGAACGCGGTCAGCATCGCAACCGCCGAGCCGCCCGCAAGCGCGATCCGTTCGTCGACGAAACGGTCGTAGACGAGCGGATACAGCAGGCCGTCGAGCGCGAGGTTCTGCGCGACGAACAGCTCGACCGGGTCGGCCACGACCAGCGTGTCCTCGACGTAGCGGCGCAGCGGCTGCCAGGCGGCGTCGTTCGTCCAGGCCGCCTTGGCCGCGTCGAGCACGTCGGGCTCGGCCATCGCGAGCGCGAGGCGCGTCAGATATTGCGCGACGCCGAGGTTGTCCATCGCATGGAACATCGCGGGCGCGGTGAACGCGGTGCCGTAGCCGAGCGCGCAGATCTGCGCGTTGTTCATGTTCGCGCCCCACGCGGCGTGGCGCAGCGGCACCAGCACGTCGAGCGCGTGCGCGGCGACGTCGTCGCGCATCAGGCCGATCATCCGGCGCGACTCGACGAACTCGAAGTTCGACTCCATCGCGTCCTGCTGGCGCGCCCGCGTGGTCGCCCACGACGCGTAGTAGAACTGGCGCGGATCCTTCAGCGCGTACCAGCTCGCCATCCGGATCGCCGAACGCGACGGATCGAAGATCTCGTGGTCCGGGTCCCACGTCGGCCGGTAATGGAAGTTCGCCTGGGGCTGCGCGCCCATCATGCCTTCCTGGTAGCGCGTCGCCGTCTTGTCGCCGCCGATGTGCTGCGCGACGTGCGCGAAGGTGTGCCGGAGCGGCTTGATGTCGACTGTCTTCAGCTCGATGGTCACTTCTTGCTCCTCAAGGTCATGGGTTCGCTTCGACGTCGAGCCGCGTGACCTGCTGTTCGCGGCAGAACGCGTCGAAGGCGGCAGGAGGCAACGTCAGCTCGACGCACAGCTCCGGCGCACCGCCGATCGACAGTTCGAATTCGACGAAGCCGCGCGAGTTCGTGCCGGTCACGCGGACGCACTTGCGGCCGGGGTCGAGCAGGGAAAGATCGGTCGGGTTCTGATTCATGATCGGTGTCGCCTCCATGCCGGACTTCAATGCAGCATCCGTGCCACGTTCGGCCCGACCTCCAAAAAATCTCGATAATTCAGGGAAAGCCCTGACGCAAAGTTCTAATTCGCGATCCACAATGGCGGTTAACCAGAACGGCAAACGCACGCCGGCGACCATGCCTGAACCTATATCCGGCGGCCTTTTTCATCATTTGAGCAACTCGGTCGAGCGCATTTGATGAAATGATCAAATCGATCCGCTCACCGCGGCGCTGCTGGCGAAAATCTTGAAAATCACGAGAAATCTCGACGGAGGAGACATGACGCGGCCCAGCCTGCCCCCTTTGCCGCCGGACACCGACCTGCGCAAGCTGATCCATTTTTCGGCGAGCGACGGTCGCATCTGGCTGGCCGGACAGCGGATGGTGCTGCTGCATGCCGGCGCGCTGGCGACGCTGCGCCAGGAACTGATGGAAAGCATCGGCCCCGCGCAGACGCGGCGTTTCTTCACGCGGGTCGGCTTCGCGGCCGGCGAACGGGACGCCGCGCTCGCGCGCGAGATCCGCAGCGGCGCGTCGCTGTTCGACATGTTTCATGTCGGCCCGCAACTGCACATGCTCGAAGGCGCGGTGCAGGTCACGCCGTTGCGTTTCGAGGCCGATCCCGCGACCGGCGCGTTCTACTGCGAATACCGCTGGGAACATTCATGGGAAGCCGACGTGCATCGCCGTACGTTCGGGCCGCAGCCCGAACCGGTGTGCTGGATGCTGATCGGTTATGCAACCGGCTATACCAGCGCGTTCATCGGCCGCACGATCCTGTTCAAGGAAACGACCTGCGTCGGCATGAACGATCCGCACTGCACGATCGTCGGCAAGCCGGCCGACGAATGGCCCGACGCGGAAGAAATCTCGTCGTGGTTCAAGGCCGACTCGCTGATCAACACGATCCGCGACCTGCAGACCGAAGTCGAATCGCTGCGCCTCGAGATGACGCCCGACGACGGCCGCACGCGGCTCGTCGGGCGCTCCGACGCGTTTCGCGCGGCCTATGCGCTGCTGGAGACGGCCGCGCCGACCAAGGTCGCCGTGCTGCTCACCGGCGAGACGGGCGTCGGCAAGGAACGCTTCGCGCGTGCGCTGCACGGCCTCAGCCCGCGCGCGGCGAAGCCGTTCGTCGCGATCAACTGCGCGGCGATTCCGCATGCGCTGATCGAGTCGGAACTGTTCGGTGCGGAGAAAGGCGCATTCACGGGCTCGCAAACCGCGCGCGCCGGGCGCTTCGAGCGCGCGGACGGCGGCACGCTGTTTCTCGACGAGATCGGCGAGCTGCCGCTCGACGTGCAGGCGAAGCTGCTGCGCGTGCTCCAGGAGGGCGAGGTCGAGCGGCTCGGCGCGACCGACGGCCGGAAGGTGGACGTGCGCGTCGTCGCAGCGACCAACCGCGATCTCGAACAGGCCGTGCGCGACGGCACCTTTCGCGCGGATCTCTACTACCGGATCAACGTTTATCCGGTGCTGATCCCGCCGCTGCGCGACCGGCAGGACGACATCGCACCGCTCGCCGACGCGATGCTCGACCGCTTCGCGGCGCTGCACGGCAAGCCGACGCCCACGCTGACCGATTACGCGTACGACGCGCTGCGCGGCTACCGCTGGCCCGGCAACGTGCGCGAGCTCGAGAACCTGATCGAGCGCGCGGTGATCCTGTCGCGGCCGAACCGGCCGGTCGACGCGAAGGACCTGTTCCCCGGCGTCGGCTCGCCCGGCGGCGCGACGGTCGACCGGGCCGGGCAGATCCGGCCGGCGGCCGCGCTGTCGATCGACTGCGGGTCGATCCTCGACCAGCTGCAAGGCGGCGGCGGGCTCGACGGGCTCGAACGGGCGCTGCTGCACGAGGCCGTCGACCGCGCGAACGGCAACCTGTCGGCCGCCGCCCGCCTGCTCGGGCTGACCCGCGCGCAGCTCAGCTATCGGCTCAACCGCAAACAGGATCAGGAGGACGCGTGACATGAACACCATCCTGCCCGCCCATCCGTTCGACGATCCGCTGCCGGCGCTCGAACCGGCCGCCGACGACGCCGCCGAACCGCACGCCCGCACGCTCAGCGAGCACGCGTATCACCAGCTCCGGCAGCACATCATCGAAGGGCATTACCCGCCCGGCACGAAGCTGCGCGTCGAGCACCTGAAAGACGTGTACGGCGTCGGCGCGGGCACGCTGCGCGAGGCGCTCACGCGGCTCGTCAGCGATGCGCTGGTCGTCGCCGAAGGGCAGCGCGGGTTTCGCGTGACGCCGATGTCGGTCGACGATCTGGAAGCGATCACGCGCCTGCGCATTCATATCGAGGTCGATGCGCTGCGCGACTCCGTGCGGCGCGGCGACGACGCATGGGCGCAGCGTGTGCGGCAGAGCTTCGAGCAGTTGTCGGCCTGGGAGCAGCCGGTGTCGATCGAGCACCGCGCCGCATGGGAAGCGTGCAACCGGCGCTTTCACGAAGCGCTGATCTCGGCGGCCGCGACGCCATGGACTTATCTGATCCTGCGCATGCTGTCGCAGCAAAGCGAGCGCTACCGGCGCGTGTGCATCGGGCTCGGCGACTCGAAGCGCGACGTGCATGCGGAACACATGTGCCTGTTCGAGGCCGCGATGCGCCGCGCCGATGCGCGCGCCGCGCTCGCGCTCGAAGACCATATCGGCACGACACTCGCGGTGGTGCGCAACGCGCCGCCCGGTACGTTGCCGTTCTAGCGCACCGCCGCGCGGACGACGCGATCACGCCAGCTCGGGATACCCGTGCGCGGCCGCGTCCCGCGCGAACCCGGCAATCGTGTCGTACGCGCCCGGCGGCAGGCGCTCGAATCCCTTCAGCCGCAGTGCGTTCGCCCGCTCGGGATCAGCCGCAGCCGCGTGATCGAGCGCATCCTGCAACGCCTCCACGAGCCGCCCTTCCAGCGCCTTCGACGCGATCAACGGCAACCCCGGCGCCGACGCCGTCATGCCGATGATCCGGATCTCTTTCAACAACTCGGGCAGCGCGTCACGCACGTACGCGAAGGTCACGCAATCGATCGCCGCGCAATCGGCAACGCCTGCCGCCAGCGCGCGCAGCACGTTCAGGTGCGAGCCGAACGACACGACCGAACCGAAGAAACGTCCGTCGTGCGCGTGCGGCGCGACCGCGTGCCGGAACGCGTTCATCCCGCTGTGCGAATCCGCGCCGTTGAAGGCGGCTCGCAATCCGCGACACGCAGCCAGCGTCGTCGCGCCGCCCGCATGCACGCGCGCCGACGCGACCAGCACGCTGCTGTAGCGCGCGCCGTCGCAGCCGGGGGCATCGAACGCCGGCGTCGCAATCAGGTGCGCGGTATCGCGCAATCCGAGCATCCGGTACGGATAACCGCACGTCTGCGACAACAGCAGGTCGTTGCGGCGCCACAGCGCGTGCAGATCCCCGAACGGCTCGTCGAGCAACGCGACGCCGGCCGGCCCACCGGTGCGCGCGAACGCATCGAGCGCGTCACGCAGCAGCGCGCGCCACAATGCGGCGTGGCGCGGCGTCACGTTGTACATCGGCAGTCCGGCGATCCATGGGCTCATGCGGGCATTCTACGCATTGGCGGTGCCTTGGAGAAAGCCCGTTCGCCCGGGCGTCGCCGGGGTCCGGCACGCGGCCGGGGCGGGCAATGCTTATCGGCCGCGCAGCGATAAGCAAATCCGAATTGCTTGGTTGGCCTGACTACGCGGCCCGGTTAGCGTTCCAGTGTCGCGACGCCGTCGCATGCCGCTGTAGCGGCTGACCGCGAGCCGCGACGCCGGTCGACCAACCGCATCGGCGCGGTCGTCCGCTACCGGTTATCCGTATATCGCCCGCTTCATCCGCGTATATCGCCCGCTTCATACGCCTCATACGCCTCATACGCTTTATCCGCTTCATCCGCCCCAGCACCATGGCCGAATACTTCGACGTCGACCACGCGCGCGCGATCGCCGCGCTCGACGCCCGCTTCACTGCCCGTACCGAGTGGCCGACCTGGCTGCTGGTCGTCGCGATCTACGGCGGCTGGCTCGCCGTGCTGCTGCTCGTGCGTGCCGAGCGCCTGTCGCTCGCGGCCGCGACGCCGCCGCTGATCCTGCTCGGCGCGTGGCACCTGTCGCTGCAGCACGAGCTGCTGCACGGCCATCCGACGCATTCCGCGTTCGTGAACCGGCTGCTCGGCTATCCGCCGCTGACGATCTGGTACCCGTACACGCTCTATCGCGACACGCACCTCGACCATCACCGCGACGAGGACCTGACCGTGCCGGGCGTCGACCCGGAAACGAACTACGTGTCGCGCGAGCAGTGGGCGCGGCTGCCGCGCTGGCGTCGCGCGCTGACGGTTGCGCGCACCACCTTCGTCGGACGTCTCGTGTTCGGGCCGCCGACGAGCATCGCCGCGATGTTCGCCGACGCGTTCGCCGCGTTCCGGCGCGGCGACTTCCGCTATCTGCGGATGTGGGCGACGCACGCCGCCTGCGTGGTCGCGCTGCTCGTATGGCTGCAGTGGGCAATCGGCGTGCCGTGGTGGTACTACCTGCTGGCGGTGACGTGGCCCGCGCTGTCGCTCGCGATGATCCGTTCGCTGTTCGAGCACCGCGCCGCGCGGCATCCGAAGGCGCGCATCGCGATCAACGAGGCCGGTTTTGCGATGCGGCTGCTGTACCTGAACAACAACTACCACCTCGTGCATCACGACCTGCCGAGGCTGCCGTGGTACGACCTGCCGCGCGCGTACCGGATGCGGCGCGACGCCTATGCGGAGAAATGCGGCGGCTTCGTGATCCGCGGCGGGTATCGCGAACTGCTGGCGCGCCATGCATGGACCCCGACCGACACGCCCGTGCACCCGTTCGACCAGGGCACGGCATCGCTGTCGACGGGCGGCGGTGCGAAGGTCGCCGCGCTCGACGGGTATCTTCAGATCAGTACGTAACGCTCGAGCGGGGTCGCGCTTCGCCGTGAAGCCGCCCGATACGACGACGCGACGACGCGCGCAAGGCCGCCCCGGCGCGCATTCATTACAAAATACCGACAACGCCGAGCTTCATCGGCGAATTGCCAATTCCACCGGCAATGTCCAGAATGACGGCTCGTCCGGGGCTTCCAACAATCATTCGCCCCGGCTCAGCCTCCCGGCCGCGCGCCGCACTCCCCTACGACGATGCAACCGAACACCTCGCCGGGCGCAATCCGCTCGATCGGCAACGACTGGTCCGTCTCCGCGGTCACCGCGGGCTTTCTCGCGGTGCTGATTTCGTACGCGGGCCCGCTCGCGATCTTCTTCCAGGCGTCGCAGGCCGCGCATGCATCCAACGAGATGGTGGCTTCGTGGGTCTGGGCGATCTCGATCGGCGCGGGCGTGTCGGGGCTGTTCGCGAGCTGGAAACTGAAGGTGCCGGTCGTGACCGCATGGTCGGCGCCCGGCACCGCGCTGCTCGTCGGCCTCTTTCCGCAGCTGACGCTGAACCAGGCCGTCGGCGCGTACATCACGGCCGCGCTGATCATCCTCGTGATCGGCATCACCGGCTATTTCGACCGTCTCGTGCGCCATATTCCGCGCGGCATCGCGTGCGGGATGATGGCCGGCATCCTGCTGCCGTTCGGCATGCACGCGTTCTCCGCCGCGACCGCGCAGCCGGTGCTCGGGTTCGGGATGATCGCCGCGTACGTGATCTTCAAGCGCCTGCTGCCGCGCTACAGCATCGTGCTCGTGCTGCTGACGGGCGCCGCGCTCGCGACACTGCTCGGGATGACGCATCTCGGCAACGTGTCGCCGAGCATCGCGCGGCCGGTCTTCATCGCCCCCGAATGGACGCTCGGCACGACGCTCAGCCTCGCGCTGCCGCTCGTCGTCGTCAGTCTCACCGGCCAGTTCCTGCCGGGGATGACGATCCTGCGCGTGTCGGGCTACCACACGAGCGCGCGGCCGATCATCACGGCAACCGGCGTGATGTCGCTCGCGGTCGCGTGCTTCGGCGGGATCACGATCGTGGTCGCGGCGATCACCGCGGCGCTGTGCACCGGCAAGGACGCGCACGAGGACCCGGACCGGCGTTATATCGCGGGCATCGCGAACGGCGTGATCTACCTGATCGGCGGGCTCTTCGCGGGGACGATCGTCACGCTGTTCTTCGCACTGCCGAAGGCGTTCGTCGCGATCCTCGCGGGGCTCGCGCTGATCGGTGCGATCGGCGCGAACGTGCACGGGATCTTCGAGGACGACGCGCATCGCGAAGCCTCGGTGATCACGTTCCTTGCGACCGCATCGGGGATGACCTGGCTCGGGCTCGGGTCCGCGTTCTGGGGGATCGTGATCGGGTCGGTTGCGTATGCGGTGTCCGGCAGGGCGCGGCGGCAGGCATAACGCGCATCCTTTCAGCCGCCACCCCGCTCACCGCGCGTGCGCGCGCACCAGCGTCGCGAGCGCGTCCGCCAGTGTCGTCGTGCCGTACCCCCGCTCCGACACGCCGGCCTCGACATCGATCTGCCCCGCGTTGTGCACGTCGTACAGATCGACGATCAATTGCGCATGCCGTTCGCTGAGCCCCGCGCGCAACAGCGTCGCGGTCCATGCGTCGCGCGGCAGTTCGCGCGCGACGATCTCGCGGTCGGCCGCCGCGCCGAGCGTATCCGCAATGTCCCGCACGCTCGCCCGCTGCGGCCCTTCGATGCTGACGATACGCGGCCCGTTGCCGGTTTCGGCGGCATCGAGCAGCAGCCGCGCCGCCGCGACACCCACGTCGGGCGCCCAGACCGTCGGAAACACCTTGTCGACCGGATGGTGAAAGCTCGGCAGCACACCGGTTGCGAGCGCGACGGGCAACACGCGTGTCCAGTTCTGCAGGTGCTCGGCCGAACGCAGCAGCGTGAGCCGCGTCGGAACCGTCGTCACCGCTTCTTCCAGACGATGAAAGAGCCGCGTGATGCCTGTGTTGCCTTCACGCTCCGCGCCGTAGTCCGACAGCGCGAGCAGCGCCGGCGGCGGATTCGCGGCAAGTGCGCCGGTCACGATGTCGATCGTCCGCTCCATCGTTGCCGCGGGGTCGCTGTCGGCGACCGGCACCGGACACAGCATCTGCACGGCTTGCGCGCCGTCGATCGCCGCCGCAACCGCGCGTGCGTCGGTCAGATCGGCAATCGCGACGTCGCAGCCGAGTTGCGCGAAACGATCGCGCCGGCGTGCGTCGCGCAGCACCGCGCGCACGGGATGGCCTGCCTGACGCAGGGTCGTTGCAGTCGACAGTCCGACATTGCCTGATGCGCCGAAAATCACGAACACGATCCGCTCCCGGGGGATGAAGGTGATGTGATTGTCGGTGCGCATCGCCGACGTGACGCGCACGGACGGATGACGCGAGCAGGAAAGGATGACGGATCAGGCGCGTGCCGGGTTTGTCCGCTGCATGGCAGGAACCGGACGTTGTTCGGCACAGTGCTGAACGCTTGCGGTCGAGGCTCGCATGGTGCTGCCAGCCACGCTCATGCAGTCGAAACGAAGCAGCGTCTGCGCGTGACGAACCGGGCACTCGCTGATCGTCGTCGCGCACGCGCGGACCATTCAGCCACCGCGCTCGATCAACGATCGTCGCCGTCATAAGCGAGCCTCAGCCCACCCCGCGCCCCTGACCGCGCAATCTCCGTCGGCGTCGCGCCCAGCACGCGATTCATCCAGTTCGCCATGTGGCTCTGATGCGCAAACCCGGCTTCGAGCGCGATCTGGCTGACGCTGAGCCGGCCTTCGAGCAGCAACGCCTTCGCACGCTCGACCCGCCGCCGCACCACGTACTGATGCACCGGCATCCCGAGCGTCTCGCGAAACAGCACCTTGAAATGCGGCACGCTGATCGACACGAGCGCCGCGAGCTCGGCAAGCGTCATGCGCCGCTCGAGATTGGCCTCGACATAGTCGATCACGCGCGCCGCCGCCTTCGGCGCAAGCGTACGCCGGCGCTCGCGGAACGCCGGCTGGCTGTCGACCAGCCGCGCGACGAGCGCCGTGCACAGGCTCTCCGCATAGAGCGGGTCCGACGCGTCTTCCGCCTCGAGTTCGGCGGCCATCGCCCATGCGATGTGCTGCAGGCGCGGATCGCGCACCTGCAGCCGCCGGCGGATCTGCGCCTGCGACGGCTTCAGTTCGAGTTGCTCGAACGTGCGCCGCACGAACGTGTCGCTGAGCGCGATGTGCAGGATCCGGCAGTCGGCGCTGTCGGTCCACCGGCCCGGCAGGCCGGCGGGAATCACGTCGACGTCGCCGTGCGCCTGGATGCGCGACACGCGTTCGCCGTCGCACACGCAATCCGCGCGCACGGGCGAACCGATATGCACGCCGATGCGGTGATGCTCGGCGGCCGGAATCCGGTACGTGCCCGCGCGAATCTCCAGCAGCGACGCGCCGAAGCCGCGCCAGCCAAGCCCGCGGCTGGAGCGCAGGCTGACCGGCACGCCGTTGTCGGTCGGCGCGGCGAGAATCGGATCGCTCATGGTTCCCCTCCACCAGATCGGGTGTCGAACGCGCATTGTGACGCTTTTCCGCGGTGCTTGCCGGGCGTGAACGCCCGTTCCCGCACCGCGCGGAAAAAGATCATCCGTTTCTGCTCAAGCCGATCCGTGCGTGCGCGCCAGCGAGCGCCGACACGCCTACGATCGCCTCATCCGACACCTACGGAGCCCGTCATGCCCGATTGCCGCCCGTTTCGCGCGACGTTAGCCGCGCCGACGTCCGGGGCCTCCCGCGCTACTTCCCGCCCCGCTTCCCACCCTGTTTCCCGTCCTCGTTCCGGCAGTATCCGCGCGACACTCGCCGCACGCTGCCTGCGCATGATCGGCTGGTACCGGCTCGAGCGGCTGCTCGCGTCGATTCCCGACAGCAACGACGACTTCGGGATCGTATAACCGCCGCGACACAGGGCACACGCGCCGCCCGCGTCGGCCTACTTGCGCCGCCGCTCGTGCGGCGCGACCGTCGCGCCGTCGATCACCGGCGCGCCCTGCTTGATCAGGAAGTCGCGAAACAGCCCCGTCACCTGCGAGATCCGCCGGTCGGCGAGCGTGACCACATACCATTCGCGCTCGATCGGGTTGCCCGGAAACGGCAACTGCCCGAGCAGCCCCGTGCGCAACTCGAGTGCACACGCGTGCAACGACAGGAACGCGACGCCGAGCCCCGCTTCGGCCATCTGCTTGATCGCCTCGTTGCTCGACAGTTCGGAGCCCACGTGGAAGCGATGGCCGGCCGTCTTGAACAGGCTCTCGACCGTGGAACGCGTGCCCGCGCCGCGTTCGCGCACGAGCAGGTGCGCGGATTCGAGATCCTTCAGCGCGACGCGCTTGCGCTGCATCAGCGGATGGCCGGGCGCCGCGACGAACACCATCGGATGCTTCGCGAACTCGACCGCGTGCGTGCGCAGCTCCTTCGGCGCGCTGCCCATCACCGCGAGATCGATTTCATGCGTCGCGAGCATGCGAATGATGTCGTCGCGATTGCCGACCTTGAAATAGGTCTTCACGTGCGGACGCGTCGCGGTGAATTTCACCAGCAGCGGCGGGATCAGGTATTCGGCCGTCGTGATCGCGCCGATCCGCAGCGTGCCGCCGAGATCGCCCGTCAGCGCGGCCACTTCGTCGCCGGCCTCGCTCCACAGATGCAGGATCTCGCGCGCATAGCGCGCGACGATTTCACCGGCGGCGGTCAGCTGCACACCGCGCCCCACTCGCTGCAGCAGCGCGGCGCCCACCGCCTCCTCGAGCAGGCGCACCTGCAGCGACACGGCCGGCTGCGTCAGGTTCAGCTCCTCGGCCGCGCGCGACACGCTGCCGAGCCGCGCAATCATGTCCAGCGCCTTCAGCTGCCGGAACGTCGCGGTCTTTCCTATAAGTGAATACATATGAGTCGCTTATAAACATTAAATTGTTCGCGTAGGTTCAAAACTATATCGTCGGTTCTTGAGCAATGTCATCCAAATCGTCATCAGCGGGAGCCACAACATGGACACCATCACGCCTACCCTTGCAACGGATCGCGCACCGCGCGTGCCGCGCATCGTGATCGTCGGCGGCGGCGCCGGCGGCCTGCAGCTCGCCACGCGCCTCGGCGACACGGTCGGCCGCCGCGGGCAAGCCGACGTCGTGCTCGTCGACCGCTACCCGACGCACTTCTGGAAGCCGCTGCTGCACGAAGCCGCGTCCGGCCATCGCGATCCGGCCTCGCACACGATCGAATACGCGGCGCAGGCGAAGCGCCACGGCTTCCGCTTCGTGCAGGGCGCGCTGCAGCGGGTCGACCGCGCGGCACGCACGGCGACGATCGCGGCCGTGCAGGACGCGGACGGCACGGAGATCCTGCCGCGGCGCGAGCTCGGCTACGACGACCTGGTGCTGGCCGTCGGCAGCGTGACGAATTTCTTCAACGTGCCGGGCGCCGCGCGCCACGCGTTGCCGCTCGAAAACCTCGACCAGGCCGAGGACTTCCGCCGCAAGTTCCTCGCCGCGTGCACGAAGGCGAACCACCTGGCCGAGCAGCAGCCGGCGCGCCGCGCCGCGCCGATCTGCATCAACGTGATCGGCGCGGGCGCGACGGGCGTCGAACTGGCCGCGGCGCTGCGCCATGCGATCCAGCAGCTGACCACGTATCGCTTCAAGGCGCTGGTGTCCGCACGCGACGTGCACATCCGGCTGATCGAAGGCGGCCCGCGCATCCTGCCGGCGCTCGACGCAAGGCTGTCGGCCAAGATGCACGCGCAACTGCGCACGCTGAACGTCGACGTGCTGACGGACACGCGCGTCGCGGAAGTCGGCGCGGACGCGGTCACGACCGCGTCCGGCGAGCGGCTCGCGAGCGACATCACGATCTGGGCGGCCGGCGTCGCGGGCCCCGCGATCCTGCGGGAACTCGGCGACATCGCGCTCAACCGGTCGAACCAGGTGATCGTGACCGACACGCTGCAGACGCCCGACGATCCGCACGTGTACGCGTTCGGCGACTGCGCCGCGTGCCCGTCGGCCGTCGCGGGCGGCTTCCTGCCGCCGCGCGCGCAGGTCGCGCACCAGCAGGCCGTGTACCTGGGCGAAGCGCTCGCGCGGCGCCTCGCCGGCAAGCCGGTGGCGGGCTTCACGTTCCGCGACGCGGGCACCGTCGTGTCGCTCGGCCAGGCCGGTGCCGTCTATCAGGCCGACCTCGGCGTGCGTTCGCGCTCGCTGATCGTCGACGGCCTCGCCGCGATCGGGCTGTACAAGTTCCTGTACCGCAAGCACCTGTTCAGCGTGTACGGACTGAAGCGCGCGCTGTTCCAGTCGCTGAGCCACTGGCTGCAAAGCCGCAACCAGCCGTCGATCAAGCTGCACTGAGCGACGACGGCCACGCGGCATCGCAAGACGGCGTATCGGGCGAAGCATCGCCCGATACGCCGTTTTTTCATGTGCACACATCCGGTGCATTCACATCGTGCACGCGTCTGGGGCATCACATTGAACGTCGTCGATACGACGCCGATCATCCGGAACACAGGGATCGCGTGCATCCCGCGCCGGTACTGGCTCGCCGCCCGATTCATTAGTCAAACCGTATGAGTCGGCTATAAATATTAATTGGTTGCAATTTCCGGATCGACGCTAAGGTGTCGGGCATTCCCGTCCGCGAACGGACCGTCACGTCTCAGGAGAGGAATCACCGTGGTCATCGAAGCCATCGTCACCCGTCTCGACGCCGCATTCGCGCAGATCGAAGCGACACCGGATTCGCACGAATCGCGCAACCAGCGCGATGCGATCATCCAGTGGCTCGACAGCGCGTCGGAGCAAGGATATCGACTCGGTCTCGTCACGACGCTGCCGGCCGCCCGGCTCAGCGACATGTTCGAAGGCCAGTTCGGCCGCGCGAACCTCGACCGCTTCTCGGTCGTCGTGACCGACGCCAATCAGAAGGACTCCGTAGTAAATCAGCATCCGTTTGACGTCGCGCTGCAAGCGCTGGGCGTGCCGCCCGAGCGCGCGGTGGCCGTCGCGAGCAGCGAACCGGAACGCCGCGAAGCCGAGACGTTCGGCCTGTCGCGTTGCGTGCGTATCACCGACACGATGCGCTCGATCGCATCGGCAGGCGTGCACTGAGCTGAGCGCCTGCATACGGGCCGGCTCGCGCCGGCCGGTCGCGATCCGGCGCGATGCCGACGATTGCCCGACCGAATCCCGACATTCTGCCGTCAAGGCGGCCTGCAACACTTCCGGGCTCGACCGATCCTGCCCGGCGACCAGGTGTCGCCGATGGCCGCGAACATGCAATGGGACGTGTATCGCAACGGCTCGCGGCTGATCATGAAGGTGCTGTACAACGAGCGCGAGATGGATTTCCAGGCGGCAAGCGACGTCGCGAAGATCGCCGCGGGGAGTCACTTCTACGACTACGCGGGATTGAAGCGCTGTTACGGGTATCCGTGACGCGCCGTCAGTCCACCGGGTAATCGAGATCGTGCCAGCGCTTCGCCGATTTCCCGCCGGAGCCGAGGTGACCGCCGGGGAAGCGCATCACCGCGATCGCGTGCAGCGCTTTCGTGTCGAGCGCGGCGTCGCCGCAGCTGCGCCTGACCTTGAGATCGCGGACGCGCCCCTGCTCGTCGAGCCAGACCCGCACGATCACGCGCCTTCTCGACGCGGAAGTCTGCACGCCGCGTGACAACAGGCGATCCATCAACGACATGAAGTTCTCCCCGATCGTCGAATGCTTCGGTTATCGCCGCGTGCATCGAAGAATCGACGCGCGCCGGTGTGCGCGCCGCGTCAATGCCGGGCGGCTGCGCTCGTGTGTGCCGGCCCCGCGGCCTTCGGCTTCGCGGCGACGTGCGCCTTCGGCTCGGCGCCGGCCGCATGTTGAACCTTGCCGGTCTTCGCGGGGGCGCGTATGCCTTCGGCGCAGGTTTCGCGCCGGCATGCGCCGCGACCGGCGCCTTCGACTGCGAACGAACGGTTTGCCGCCCCGGCTTCACGGCCGCCGCACTGCTCGCCGCCACGGGCGGATGCTTGACCTGCTGCGCGTACGCGTTGACGTCGTGATCGCTCATCCACGATTCCGTGTAGGCCGCCGACGCGGGATGAGCCAGGTTGAGATACGCGACCGATGCGACGAGAAAGGCACGAACATGCGTGCGACGATTGAATGCGGTAATGACGAATGCTCCTTGCGATCCGGCTTGACGCCGTGTATCGGCGCCGTCGTGGCGGCACGATAAATGAGCGCCTTCGGCATCGCAAGCCTCTGCCGGCGATTCAAACGATTCTTGACGTTTGAACGATCGATCCGGTGCGGGCGAGGTCGAACCAGCGCGGCAGCCGCGCGGTCGCTTCGGCATGTACATGTCGTCGCGCACGCTGCACCGGCGGCTTGCCGGACTCGGGCTCGACTTCCGGACGCCGCGCGAGGACACGCCGCGGCGGCTCGCGACCGACTACCTGAACGATCCGCGTGTCACGCTCGCGGAAGTTGCCAGGCTGCCCGGCTATTCGGAGCACAGCGCGTTGACACGTGCATTTCGCCGCTGGACGGGCGGATCGCCGCAGCAGTGACGCGGCCGGCAATCGGCACGGGCCGCGGAACGTCGCGCGCGGCTGAAACGGCCGCGTCGACGGTATGGCCGTGCGGCCTGCGGGGCCGGACCGCTGAAAGCCAATCGCCCCCGACGACGCCGAACTCGGATTCGCCGACGGTGTCGAACGTGCATCGCCGGAGATTCACATGAAACGCGCCGCCCCGTTCGCCCTCCTGATCCTGCTTGCCGCCGCCAGCTTGCCTGCACTCGCCGGCAGTGCCGCGTCGCCGGTCCCGCAGCAAGCGAAAAACTGCGTACCGTCCTCCACGTCCGCCGGCACGGCGTCCGGCTCCCGCGCTGCAACAAAAGCGCCACCGATTCGCGTGTGCGTCGGCGATTCCGACACGCAACTGAACCTGCCGTGGTTCCTGACCGACGTCCTCACCGCCGTGGACACGCATCAGTCTCCCCGCGACCTGCTCCACAAGATGCGCAACGACTTCTGAAGCGCGGCTGTCCCCGCTGCACGCGCTGGAACAACCCGCGGCACGCGGGCTGGACCTCGTTCAAGGCGATCCGGGGCCTGGATCGCCTGAGGTGACGCGCGACGCAAATATTTCCCCACAAGCATCAATCTAGAAATTGCGCGATTTTTGAATAGCAATATTTCGCAATCGAGCGTGGCACGCCTTATACTTGCCGCGCACCATCCTCGTGCCAAGAGACGGTGTCTTTTGTCCCGGCTGCACACCGATGCGGCCGGGTTTTTTTCGTGTGCGATACCGACATACATGCGTTGACGATGTATGTTACGGAGAAGCGCCTCGAATCCAGCGCCCCCGCCGCGATGCCGCTTCGTGCGTTTCGCGAGCGTAGAATCGCTTTGCGTCCCGATATCGGCGCGAGCCGCGGTGCCCCGGCCAGGCACGGCGAATGCATCGCGCCAATCCATCGACCGGTTCGATCTGCATTCTCATGCGCACAACAACAAGTACGACCCGAGGACCTTCCGCGCCCGCACTGCGCCCGAAGCCCGCATTCCAGCGCAGCGGCGCGTGGCCGCACGTCGTCTTCCCGGTTGCCCTGATCGTCTGCATCCTCGTGTTCGTGGTTGCGCTCGTCGTTGCCGGGCGCCTGGCGCGCGACGCGATCGCGCAGCACGAACGCGTCGTCGCGAACGACATCGTGATATCGGTCGACCGCATTCTCGACGGGATTCGCTCGCGGCACCCGGCTGAGCTGGACGCGCTGGTCGGGCGACCCTGCATGACGATCTTCAGGACGCTCGCCGAAATAGGCACTCACCTGCGCTATCTTCGGGCCGTCGGGCTGGCGAACGACGGTCGCGTCACATGCTCGTCGGCACTGGGCGCAATCGACGTCCCGCTCGCCGCATACATTCACGCGCCCGAGCCGGGGATGACGGCCATCACGCTGCTTCGGCAAACGCCGTTTCAGCATCGCGTTCCGGTGCTGGCGGCGTTTCGCGCGACCGCGCCCGAATCCGGCGTCCTCTATCTGGTCGAAGGCGACTATGTGGCGGACATGCTCGCGCACAGCACCCGCTTCGGGGCGGAAACGGCCACGCTGTCGATCGAGGGTGCCGGAAGCATCGATCAGCATGGCGCGTTCGTGCCGCCATTCGGCGCGGCGCCGCCCACCGGCAGCACGATCGCGTCGAGCGCCTGGCCGTTCACGGTCTCCGTCACCTCGTCGGAACCCTACGTTTCGCAGGTGCAGCGGCGCTACAGACTGATCTGCGTGACGATCGCGCTGCTGGTCAACGGCCTCGTCGCGGCCGCGTACCTGCTCGCGATGGCGCCGCGCCGGCTGTTGCTGAAGGCCGTTCGCAATGCGCTGAAGCGCAACGAGTTTCATGTCGTCTATCAGACGATCGTCGATGTCGAAACGCGCAGGACCGTCGGCGTCGAGGCGCTGCTGCGCTGGCAGCATCCGAAATGGGGGCCCATCAGTCCGGCCGTGTTCGTCCCGCAGGTGGAATCGAGCACGATCCTGCCGAAGGTGACCGAATTCGTGCTGCGCACGGCCGTGTCGGAACTGTCCGCGCTCGCGCCGTCGATGCCGCTGCATGTCGCGATCAACGTCGCGCCGAAGGATCTCGAACGCGCGCGCTTCGTGTCCGTCGTCGAAGACACGATCCGCCGGCTTCCGCCGGGCTGCACGCTGGTGCTCGAAGTCACCGAGCGCATCCTGCTCGAGAAGAATCCGCGCACCACCGAGATGTTCGCCACACTGCGCGCGAAAGGCGCGAAGTTCGCGATCGACGACTTCGGCACGCATCACAGCAACCTGGACATGCTGTCGCGCTTTCCGTTCGACTACGTGAAGATCGATCGACAGTTCATCTCCCAGCTGACGACGGGCAACGCGAAACTGATCGAAGGGATCGCGGCCGTCGCGCACCACTACGGCCTGAAGATCATTGCCGAGGGCGTGGAGACGGAAGAGCAGCATCGCGCGCTGCATGCGGTCGGGATTCAGTATGCGCAGGGCTATCTGTACCAGCGACCGCAGCGACCGGAAGACCTGAAACGGGAATTCGCGCCGATGCCGGCCTAAGGCCGGCGCTGCGGCAATGCTGCCGCAGCTGGCGGACGACGCGCTCGCGCGCTCGACAGACGAATGCGTACCGCCCGAACGTCATCCGGTCTGCGCGCGACGCCGATTGCTTCACGCGGTCGATGCAACGCGCACCACGTGGCGGATCCGGCGCCGCGTCCTGCCACCCGATGCCAGCCGCGCCGCTTCGGCGGGAACCGCGCGAGAAGCGCTAAAATCCGCCGCCTGGGCATCCACGGCGAGCAAGTGTTTTGACGGCGTTCGAGCAGGGTTTCATCCTCACCCGCCACTGGCGGGACACCGCGTCCGGCATCGAGATCGAGTTCTGGCTGGCAACCGAACGCGGTCCGCGCCGCGTGCGGCTGCGCCCGCAGGAAGCCGTCGCGTTCGTGCCGGCCGAGCAGCGTGCGCTCGCCGAACGCACGCTCGCCGGCGAGCGCGATGCCGAACTGCGGCCGCTCGCGCTGCGCGACTTCCGCCAGCGCGCGGTGGCCGGCCTCTACTGCCGCCGCTACCGCCATTTGTCCGGACTCCAGAAACGCCTCGCCGCGGCCGGCGTCGACGTCTACGAAGCCGACGTGCAGCCGCCCGACCGCTATACGATGGAGCGCTTCATCACGGCCCCCGTGCAGTTTCGCGGCACGGCCGGCCGAGACGGCACGCTGACCGACGGCGAACTGAAGCCCGCGACCGGCTATCGTCCCGCGCTGCGCTGCGTATCGCTCGACATCGAGACGAGCATCCACGGCGAGCTGTATTCGATCGCGCTCGAAGGCTGCGGCCAGCGGCAGGTCTACATGCTCGGCCCGCCGAACGGCGACGCGCGCGCCGCGGACTTCACGCTCGACTACTGCGACAGCCGGCCCGAGATGCTCACCCGGCTCAACGCGTGGTTCGACGAACACGATCCCGATGCGGTGATCGGCTGGAACCTCGTGCAGTTCGACCTGCGCATCCTGCATGCGCATGCGGAGCAATACGGCGTGCCGCTGAAGCTCGGGCGCGGCGGCAGCGTGCTCGAGTGGCGCGCGCACGGGCAGCAGCCCGACCATTTCTTCGCGGGCGCGGCCGGCCGCCTGATCCTCGACGGCATCGACATGCTGAAATCGGCGACGTGGACGTTCCCGTCGTTCAGCCTCGAATACGTATCGCAGTCGCTGCTCGGCGAAGGCAAGTCGATCGACAATCCGTATCAGCGGATGGACGAGATCCAGCGCCGCTTCGATCATGACAAGCCCGCGCTCGCGCACTACAACCTGAAGGACTGCGAACTCGTCACGCGCATCTTCGACAAGGCCGACCTGCTGTCCTTCGCGCTCGAACGCGCGACCGTCACGGGCCTCGCGGCCGATCGCACCGGCGGCTCGGTCGCCGCGTTCACGCACCTGTACCTGCCGCGCATGCACCGGCTCGGCTACGTCGCGCCGAACCTCGGCGACGTGACCGGCCAGAACAGCCCCGGCGGCTTCGTGATGGATTCGCGACCCGGCCTGTACGACTCGGTGCTCGTGTTCGACTACAAGAGCCTTTATCCGTCGATCATCCGCACGTTCCTGATCGATCCGGCCGGGCTGATCGAAGGGCTCGCGCACCCGGGCGACGACACGTCGGTGCCCGGCTTTCTCGGCGCGCGCTTCTCGCGCACCGCGCATTGCCTGCCCGACATCGTGCGGCGCGTGTCGGAAGGCCGCGACGAAGCGAAGCGCCAGCGCAACGCGCCGTTGTCGCAGGCGCTGAAGATCATCATGAATTCGTTCTACGGCGTGCTCGGCTCGACGGGCTGCCGGTTCTTCGATCCGCGCCTCGCATCGTCGATCACGATGCGCGGCCACGAGATCATGCACCGCACGCGCGAGCTGATCGAGGCGCAGGGTTACGAAGTCATCTACGGCGATACCGATTCGACCTTCGTGTGGCTCGGGCGCGAGCACGACGACGACGCGGCCGCCGCGAAGGGCCGCGCGCTCGTCGAGCACGTGAACCGCTGGTGGCAGGCGCACCTGCGCGATCGCTTCGGGCTCGAAAGCGCGCTCGAACTGCAGTACGAGCGGCATTACCGGCGCTTCCTGATGCCGACCGTGCGCGGCGCGGAAGAAGGCAGCAAGAAGCGCTATGCGGGCCTCGCGCGCGCGGCGGACGGCGGCGAGGACCTCGTGTTCAAGGGGCTCGAAACGGTGCGCACCGACTGGACGCCACTCGCGCAGGCATTCCAGCGCGAACTCTACCGGCGGGTGTTCAAGCGCGAGCCGTACCAGGATTTCATTCGCGACTACGTGCGGCGCACGCTCGCCGGCGAATACGACGCGCAACTGATCTATCGCAAGCGCGTGCGCCGGCCGTTGAGCGAATATCAGCGCAACGTGCCGCCGCACGTGCGCGCCGCGCGGATCGCCGACGAATTCAACCAGGCGCGCGGCCGGCCGCTGCAGTACCAGCGCGGCGGCTGGATCAGCTACGTGATGACGACGGCCGGCCCGGAACCGCTCGAAACGATGCGCTCGCCGATCGACTACGCGTTCTATGTGAGCCGCCAGCTGCAGCCGGTCGCCGATGCGATCCTGCCGTTCCTGCGCGACGATTTCGAACGGGTGATTTCGGGGCAGGGGCAATTGTTCTGAGCGCGATGCGCGGCGAGCACGGCTGCCCGAGCCGACCGTCTCGCCACCGGGCCCGGCGATGCCGGCTAAAATACCGCCCTGCCGCGCCTCCCGCCGCGGCCGGAGGACCTTAATCATGACCGCACGTCGCGGTGCCGCGGTCGCCATCGCGCCCGGTCACGAGACAGCCAGCCTGTCCAAAGCCCAGCAAACCTTCAATACGCTCGTCAAGCACATCGAAAAGCGGCGCGAGCGTCTGGGCGCATGGGACGCCGTCACGCCGGCCTTCCAGAAGAAATTCGTCGACGGGCTGTTGCCGCTCGAACAGGAAGCGACCGTGCTGCGGATCAGGCTGCTCCATCTGCTCGACGACGCGTTCCTGCAGAAAGGGCTGAGCAAGGCCGAGCAGCGCATGCTGTCCGACCTGATCGCCGACATGGCGCGCGACTTGCTGCACGTCAGCGACGACGCGGCGCTGAAGGTCATTTACAACCGCCATCGCGCATCCGACGACGCCGGCAACGCCGCGGCCGACCCCGAGCCGATGAAGCGGGAGCCGAATCCGATGCCCGCCACGGAACCGGCCGACGATCTCGACACGCTGTCCCCCGACGAACTCGCCGCGCGGATGCAGGCCGAACTCGACGCCCAGTTCGAGCGAGACATGGCCGCTCACGCGGCCCGAGAGGCCCAGCGCGCGAAGCGCAAGAAAGCGCCGAAGCAGTCGGCCGCGCAGGCGAAGCGCGAGGCCGAGCAGGCCGAATCGAGCAAGTCGATCCGCGAGATCTATCGCAAGCTGGCCAGCGCCCTGCATCCCGATCGCGAAACCGATCCGCAGGAACAGCAGCGCAAGACCGTGCTGATGCAGCGGGTCAACCACGCCTATGCGAAGGGCAATCTGCTGCAATTGCTCGAACTGCAGCTGGAGATCGAACAGATCGACCGGCGCGCGATCGACGGCCTGAGCGAAGCACGGCTCACGCGCTACAACGGCATCCTGGAGGAACAGCTGCGCGAGCTCGATCAGGAGATCCGGCACGTCGAGAACGATTTCCGGCGCACTTACGGCATCGCGTCGTCCGTCAAGATCGCACCCGATACCGTGATCCGCATGCTCGCACGCGACATCGCCGGCATGCAGCGCGGCAACCAGGACCTGACCGTCGCGCTGCGCGAGTTCGAGGATCCGGACTACGTCAGGGATTGGTTGAAGGACATGAAACGCCGGCCGGTCTCGTCGCGCTTCGACGACGATTCGTATTGAACGAAGCAGGCGCAGGCCGACGCGCGGCGCGCACGCGTCGTCACATCACGGCGACTCGCCGATCCCGCCCATCAGCATCATCAGCTGCTCTCGCAGCCACTGGCTGCCCTGATCCTGATCGGCGCTGCGATGCCAGTAGCAGAAATATTCGAGCCCCGGCATCTCGAACGGCAGTTCGAGAATCCGTGCGGGGTAGCGCTGCAGCAGCCTCAGCGGCGCCGTCAGCGCGAGGTCGCCGCGCATCGCGATCAGCGGCGCGACCATGTAGTGCTGCACGCGCATCTGGATGTTGCGGCGCAGCCCGAGCCGCGTCAGTTCGGCATCGACGTGCCCGCTGCCCTTGCGGCGGCTCGACACGTGGATGTGCCCCATCGACAGGTAGTCGTCCAGGGTCAGCGTGTCGCCCTTGAACGGGTGATCGTCGCGGATCATGCACGCGTAGCGGTCGCGCACGAGCAGCGCCTGGTGCAGGTGCGGGTCGCCGATCAGCGGCGCGTCGATCGCGATGTCGACGGAGCCGTTCGCGAGCGCGGTCGCCACTTCGCGGCGGTCCATCGTGTAGCTGCGCACGTGCATGCCGGGCGCATGCGTCTGCAGCAGTTCGCCGAGCGCGGGCAGCAGCAGCGCCTCGGTCAGGTCGCTCATGCTCAACCGGAACACGCGCTCGGACGAAGCGGGATCGAACACGTCGCCTTCGTGCGCGCTCGAATCGAGCAGCTGCAGCGCCTCGCGCACGCGGCCGACGATGTTCTCGGCCATCGGCGTCGGCATCATCCCGGCCGGCGTGCTGACGAACAGCGGATCGTTCAGCGTCTTGCGCAGCCGCGCCAGCGCGTTGCTGACGGCCGGCTGCGTGAGGTTCAGCACCTCGGCCGCGCGCGTCAGGTTGCGCTTGTTGTAGATCGCCTCGAATACGACGAACAGGTTCAGATCAATCTTCGAAAGGCGCATCGCCGGATCTCCTTGCCGGCATCTTACGGCGCGCGCCGCCCGTTCGTCCATGACGCTCCCGGGTCCGGCCCGCCGCTCAACCGCGCGGCGGCCGCGTCAGGTACGGTTCGGTCGAGCCGCGCACGGCGTCCTTGATCTCCATGCGCGCGATCGCCTGCAGGTGCACCTCGTCCGGACCGTCGGCGAAGCGCAGCGCGCGGCCCCAGCTCCACAGGTCGGCGAGCGGCGTGTCGGGGCTCAGGCCCGCCGCGCCGAACACCTGCATCGCGCGGTCGCACACGTTCGTGTACACGGTCGGCACGAGCGCCTTGATCATCGAGATTTCCTTGCGCGCCGCCTTCGCGCCGACCTTGTCGATCATCCACGCGGCCTTCAGCACCAGGAGGCGCGCCTGGTCGATCTCGATGCGCGAACGCGCGATCCATTCGCCGATCGTGCCGTGCCGGTTCAGCGGCTTGCCGAACGCTTCGCGCGACTGCGCGCGGTCGATCATCAGTTCCAGCGCGAGCTCGGCCGCGCCGATCGAACGCATGCAGTGGTGAATACGGCCCGGCCCGAGGCGCGCCTGCGCGAGCGTGAAGCCGCTGCCTTCCTCGCCGAGCAGGTTGTGCGCCGGCACGCGCACGTTGTCGAACGTGATCTCGCAGTGCCCTTCGGGCGCGTAGTGGTTGACCACGGTGATGTTGCGCAGGATCGTCACGCCCGGCGTGTCGCGCGGCACCAGGATCATGCTCTGCTGCTGGTGCGACTCCGCTTCGGGATCGGTCTTGCCCATCACGATGAAGATCTTGCAGTTCGGGTGCGCGGCGTTCGTGATGAACCACTTGCGGCCGTTGATCACGTACTCGTCGCCCACGCGCTCGATGCGCGTCGTGATGTTGGTCGCGTCCGACGATGCGACGTCGGGCTCCGTCATCGCGAACGCCGAACGGATCTCGCCGCGCAAGAGCGGCAGCAGCCACTGTTCGCGCTGCTCGGGCGTCGCGAACATGTGCAGCAGTTCCATGTTGCCGGTGTCCGGCGCGTTGCAGTTGAACACCTCCGACGCCCAGCTCACGCGCCCCATGATCTCGGCGAGCGGCGCGTATTCGAGGTTCGTCAGGGCCGTGCCCGGCTCGTCGGCCTTCAGGTGCGGCAGGAACAGGTTCCACAGGCCTTCGGCCTTCGCGCGCTCCTTCAGCGCCTCCATGAACGACACGGGATACTGCCCCGCATGCACTTCTTCGTTCCACTGACGAATGCGCGGCACGATGTGCGCGTCCATGAACGCGCGCACGCGTTCGCGCAGTTCTTCCACTTTCGGGGTGTAGCCAAAGTCCATGATCGACTCCTCGAGATTCCGGTTTCCGTTCGTTCGGTTCAGAAGGCCGAGACACCGCCGTCGACGGCGACGGCCTGCCCGGTCAGATAGGTGTTTTCCTTCGCGCACAGCGTGAGCATCGTCGCGACGATTTCCTCGGGGCGGCCGAGCCGCTTCATCGGCGAGCCCTGCGCGAGAAAGTCCTGGCGCTCGCCGAGGTCGCTGTCGGTGACCATCGGCGTCGCGCTGTAGAACGGGCACACCGCGTTCACGCGAATGCCGTGGCGCGCGTATTCGAGCGCGGCCGTCTTCGTGAGCCCGACCACCGCGTGTTTCGACGCCGCATAGGCGGCCAGCTTCGGCGCACCGCCGAGCCCGGCCATCGACGCGACGTTCAGGATCACGCCTTCGCGCTGCGCGAGCATCTGGCGAATCTGGTGCTTCATCGCGAAGAACACGCCCTTCGCGTTCACCGCGAAGCTCAGGTCGAGATCGGCTTCGTCGGTATCGATCAGCGCCTTCATCGGCGGGGCGATGCCGGCATTGTTGATGCCGACGTCGAGCCGTTCGAAGCCCGCAACCGCCGCCTGGACCAGCAACGCGACGTCGGCTTCGGCGCGCACGTCGCAGCGCTGCGCGATCACGTCGGCGCCGGCTGCACGCAGCCGCGCCGCCACGCGTTCGAGCGCTGCTTCGTTCAGGTCGCCGAGCGCGAGCCGCGCGCCCATCGCGGCCAGCTCGCTCGCGAGCAGCGCACCGAAGCCGCTCGCGGCGCCGGTGATCATCACGGCCTGCCCGGCATAGCTGTCGATTTTCATCGCGCGCTCAGATCGTCAGGCCGCCGTCGACGACGATGCATTCGCCGTTCGTGTAGCTCGCCGCATCCGACACGAGATACAGCACGGTGCCGGCCATCTCGCGCGGCTCCGCGTGGCGGCGCAGCGGGATCTTCGTCATCCAGGTTTCGTAGATGTCCTTGTCGGCGAACAGCGCGCCCGCGAACTTCGTCTTCGTCAGGCCCGGCAGCAGCGCGTTCACGCGGATGCCGAACGGCCCGCATTCCTTCGCGAACGCCTTCGTCATGTTGACGACCGCGGCCTTCGTGATCGAGTAGATGCCCTGCCGGTCGCCCGGCTGCAGCGCATTCACCGATGCGGTGTTGACGATCGCGCCGCCGCCCTGCGCCTTCATCAGCTTGCCGGCCTCGACCGACATGAAGAAGTAGCCGCGGATGTTCACGTCGACAGTCTTTTCGTACGCGGCGAGATCGGTGTCGAGGATGTGCCCGAAATACGGATTCGCGGCCGCGTTGTTCACGAGGATGTCGAGCCGGCCGTGCTTGCCGCGGATCGTCTCGAACGTCGCGGCGATGTCCTCCAGCCGCCCGACGTGGCACGCCAGCGCTTCCGCGCGGCCGCCCGCCGCGACGATTTCGTCCGCCACCGCCTGGCAGTCGTCGAGCTTGCGGCTCGACACGATCACGTGCGCGCCCTGCTGCGCGAGCAGCTTCGCGATTTCCTCGCCGATGCCGCGGCTCGCGCCCGTCACCAGCGCGATCTTGCCCGTCAGGTCGAACAGATTCGTTGCCATGTTGCTGTGCTCCTCCATTGATGTGTTGTCGTGTCGCCGCGCGGCGATGTCCGTGATTTCAGCGCTGCGCGTCGATCACGTCGACGGCCATCTCGGCCAGCCGGCCGGCCATCGCGCCGACGCGCAGCGCCTGCTCGCTCGACGCGTTGCCCTGCAGCGCGCGCGCCTTCACGCCCTGCGCGATCGCCGCGAGCCGGAAGAAACTGAACGCGAGATAGAAATGCCAGTCGCGGATCGGCTCGATCCCGCGCAGCTCGCAATAGCGCGCGACGATCGCCGCTTCGTCGGGAATGCCGAGTTCCGCACGATCCTGGCCCGCGAGCCCGCGCACCTGGCCGCCCGACGGCAGGCGCAGGCACATGCAGAAATACGCGAGATCGGCGAGCGGGTTGCCGAGCGTCGACAGCTCCCAGTCGAGCACGGCCTGCACGCGATAGCCGTCGCGCGCGAACATCAGGTTGTCGATCCGGAAATCGCCGTGCACCAGCGCGGGCCGGCCGGTGTCCGCCGGGCACGCCTTCGGCAGCCAGTCGATCAGCGTCTCCATCGCGTCGAGGCGCTCGGTTTCCGCCGCGCGATACTGCTTCGTCCAGACGCCGATCTGGCGCTCGAAGTAGTTGCCGGGGCGGCCGTAGTCGGCGAGGCCCACCGCGTCGACGTCCACGTCGTGCAGCGCGGCCATCGTGCGCAGCAGCGCGTCGTAGCAGGTCGCGCGCTCGGCCTTCGGCAGCTCCGGCAGCGCCGGATCCCAGAAGATCCGGCCGTCCTCGAAGCTCATCACGTAGAACAGGCTGCCGATCACGTCGCGGTCTTCGCAGAGGTGATACGGACGCGCGACCGGCACCGCGGTGCCCGACAGCGCACTCAGCACGCGGAATTCGCGATCGACCGCATGCGCGGATTTCAGCAGCTCGCCGGGCGGCTGGCGGCGCAGCACGTAGCGGCCGCTCTTCGCGTGCAGCAGGAAGGTCGGGTTCGACTGGCCGCCGGCAAACTTCTCCATGTCGAGCGGGCCTTCGAAACCCGGCACGTGCGCTTCCAGATAGCGCGTGAGGCGGGCTACGTCGAGGGGCTGGGAAGGATTCGTCATCGTCGCGATCGTTCGTGGGGTCAACCGTAGGTGCGCCACGCATGCCGTTCGGGATCCTCGAGATGCGGGATGCCGTTGAACGACGCCAGGTGGAACGCTTCGGCGTTGAAGAAAAACTGCGAAAGACTGCTGTTGCGGATCTGCAGGTTCAGCGCGATCGCGCTCGACGGCGGTGCGGCGAGCACCTGCTGCACGGTCACCGCGATCGGGCCGCCGGAGCTCACCGCGAGCACGCGCTGGCTGCCGCCGCCGCGGATCGCGGCGCGCGCGTCGGCGACGCGCTGCTGGAAATGCGCCCAGGTTTCTGGTGCCGTGTCGCCGAGCCTGTCGTCAGCCCACAGGTGCAGCACCTGCCGCAGCGCGCGAAAGTGCTCCTTCATCGAGCCGGCCGCAAGCCGCGCGATCTCCGGATAGTCGCCGGCCGCCGCCGCGAACAGCCCGTGGAAGTCGTATTCGTTCAGGCCGGGATGGCGGTCGACCGGCGCACCGTCGCGGCCCATCCCGCGCAGGATCGCGTCGACCGTCTGCGCATGCCGGTTCATCGTGCCGCAGATCACGCGGTCGAACGTCAGGCCCTGCCGCGCGAAGTATTCGCCGAGCCAGACGCCCTGCTGTTCGCCGGCCGCGGATAGCCGGTCATAGTCGTCCGTGCCGAACGACGCCTGCCCGTGCCGTACCAGAAAGAGTTCAGCCATTGCCTGCCCGCCTGAGGGGAACCGAAGGATCAGCATAGCGACCGGGTCTGCATTTTTGAAATTTATTTTCTGAATCGAACGCTATTCATTCCATGAATTTCCGGTATTCAAACAGTGCGCTTTTGCCGGCTTGCGCCAATGCCCGTGCATCACGGCACGGGAATTGCGCCAGCCGACACCGTCATGTCGAACAAATTCAGGAGGGGTGCGATGCTCGGGACAATCCTCATCATCATTCTGATTCTGCTGCTCATCGGCGCATTTCCAGCGTGGCCGCACAGCCGAAGCTGGGGCTACTGGCCATCGGGCTCCCTCGGGCTGATCGTCCTCATCGTCGTGATACTCGTGCTGCTGGGCCACATTTGAGTGTGACGACGCGTGCCGGTTGAACAGGCACGCGTCGTTCGGTCCCGGCGCCGTGGCTTCTTTACAAACGCAAGCAAGGGCGGGAAGCCCCGGCAACAGCACGCGATCGCGGCCCGCGCCGCCGCCGCGCGCACTTACTCCCGCGTCCACCCGTTCTGGTAAAGCTCCCCGGCCAGCACGCCGAGACGCGACGCGAGGATATAGTTCTCGCCATCCTCGATCAGCGCCGAACGCACGTCGCGGAACAGCTTCTCGATCGGAAACTCGCGCGTGGTGCCGTTGCCGCCGAACAGCTGAAACGCCTCGTGCGTCACCTTCATCGCTTCCTCGGTCACGCTCACCTTGGCCTGCGCGGTCGCGTACGGATGGCTCTGCGGCGACATGCGCGAGAACGCGAGGCTGCGCCGCGCGATCGCGCGCGCCATCTCCAGCCGGCGCAGCATCTCGCCGATGCGCAGGTGCGTCATCTGGTGATCCATCAGCAGCGCGCCGCCCTGCTTGCGCTCGTGGCAATACGCGAGCGCAAGCTCGAACGCCGCGCGCGCGACGCCGACGAACACCTGGCACATGTGCGTGCCCGCATACGACCACGTTGACGCGAGATTGCCGAGATAGTCGTCCTTCAGCGCGATCGCGAAGCGCTTCGGCACCTTCACGTTGTCGAAATAGATCTCGCCCTGCGGCAGCGAGCGCTGGCCGATCTTGTCGAGCGGCTTGCCGCGCGACACGCCCGGCAGATCGAGCGGCAGGATCATCGCGATGCCGTTGGTGAACATGCTGCGCTCGCCTTCGCCGTAGAACCCGTCGCCGTAGTCGGCCGCCATGTACGCGAGCGCGACCTGCGCGACCGACCCGTTCGAGATCCACGCGGAGCTCTGCCCGTTGATCACGATCTCGTCGGCGCCGACCTTCGCGGTCACGTTGCCGACCGGCTGACGGCCGTTCCCGGCGAGCTCCTGCCGATACAGGATCGCCGCGTCGGAGCCGCGATCGGGCTGCGTGTTCATCCAGCAGCCGACCTTGCCCGCGCACATCTCGACCAGCTCCGGGTTGCCGACCGAATGCGCCATCATCAGCGGCATCGTCGCGGCGCCGATCGACACGGCCAGGCCCGAATCGCCCCAGCCGAGCTCCTCGCCGATCAGCGACTCGATGCGCACCGCGGTCTCGGGCGGAAACTGCGCGATCAGCTGCGGATCGAGCCCGAGCTTCGCGCTCTCGACGATCGCGGCCCAGTACGGCGAGCCGGGTGCGATCACCTCCTCCGGCGTCATCCGGTCGAGCTCGCGCCCGATCGGCCGCAGCACGTCGCGCGCGAAGCGGTGAACCGTGTGCTGGATCGCGTTTTCCTCTTCGCCCAGCGGCGTCTCGAAGCCGGTCAGGCCGACCAGCGGCAGCGCCGCGGACTTGTTCAGACGAATCATTTCCGTTCTCCTCCTGGACTCCAGTCATGTCGACCCGGCAGCGCATGCGCCCGGCCGCCTCAAATCTAGAAATACATACCAAACATAGGTCATCATGACAAACACAGGAAGCAAAAAAAAGACAGGGTATTCCCCTGTCTCGTTCACCGCGTCGACTGTGCGCGTCGCGTCGTTATTTGCCGGCGGGCGCCGTCAGCGTGCCGTACGCGATCGCGCGCGACGTCGCAATGAAATACGTGTCGAGCGCCTGCGTATGGCGCCCGGTGCCGTACTGCATCGCGAGGCCGTCGGCGAGCGCGATCAGCATCGTCGCCGCATGCCGGCTGTCGGCCGCACCGAATTCCGGATTGACGGCGCGCAGCAATTGCGCGAGGTCGCGCGTCAGCGTCGCATACCACTCGTCGTAGAGCTTGAAGCATTCGGGATCGGTGGCCGCGAACGACAGGAAATGCCGGAACAGTGCGTTGTACTTGGCATCCTTCGCATCGGCGATCGAGCGCAATATGATTTCGTCGAACACGTCGCGCGGCGACGCGTCGCTGCTGATCGCGCGCTTCATGTCGTCGAGATACGTGTCGATGACCGGCTCGATGACGGCCCGCAACACGGCGATCCGCGTCGGGAAGTAGTACTGCAGATTGCTGACGCTGATCCCGGCGGCCGCGGCGACCGCGCGCTGCGAGAATTCCAGCGCGCCGCCTTCCAGCAGCAGCTTGCGCGCGACGCGAATGATCGTGTTGCGCGTACGCAGGCCTTGCGCCCGCAGACCGTCGGTGTTGGCCGTGGCTGCGGTGGCAGTGGAAGTGCGCCGCTTTCGGGGGCTGCGCTGCTCGTTGGACACTGTCATCGTGTTCGTCGTGAAGATGGCGTTTCGGCTTCGTCGAATGGACGCTCCGTACCTTACGGAGCGCAAACGACTATACCCGATGCGAGCCTCATTTTCCATCGAGCCGCCCCACTGCCGGGCGGTCCGGCCGGATCCGCGCCGGCGCGCCGCGACGAGCGTGCGCGCCGCTACGTCGCGCGCACCTTGCGGTTCACGCGCTCGTCGAGCAGGTTCGCGACGCCGAGCATCGCGGTGACCGCGCACCAGCGCAGCGGCTCCCACGGCACCGACGGCGTCTTGTGCGTCAGCGTGTCGAGCAGCGGCGATTGTCCGTCGTGAATCCGCTCGGCCAGCACGCGCCCGATCAGCGATTGCGTGCCGACGCCATGCCCCGAGCAGCCGGCCGTGTAGAACACGTTACGGTGCGCGCCGGCCGCGCCGACCACCGGCAACGCGTCGCCGGCGAACGAGATGTAGCCGCTCCAGCAGGCGCGCACCGGCACGGTGCCCAGTTGCGGAAAGCGCGCATGCAGCGTCTTCGCGAGTGCGCGATACGCGTCGTCGTCCGGCACGTTCGGCGTTTGCGAGCCGTACACGTAGTGCAGCCGCTTGGTCGTCAGCAGCAGCGTGTTGCGCGCGGTGAGGCGATGGCTTTCCATCGTCAGGTGCGGCGTCACGATGCCCTCGCGGTTCGGCCAGCCAAGTGCGTCGAGCTGCGCGTCGGACAGCGGCTCGGTTTCGAGCGCCGACACGCGCAACGGCATCACCTTGTCGCCGAGCAGGCCGAGTTGCGGCGTGTACGCGTTGGTCGCGAGCACCAGCACCGGCGCGCTCGCGCTGCCGCGCGCCGTGCGCACGCGCACATTCTCGCCTTCGTCGAAACCGAGCAGCGCGGTGTTCTCGTACAGCTTCACGCCGGCCGCGAGCGCCGCGCGCCGCAGCCCCGTCACGTACTTGCCAGGATCGAGCGTGCCGCCGCCCGGCACGTAGGCGCCGAACAGGAAGGCCGGCGGGATGCCGCGCGCGCGCATCGCCGCGCCGTCGAGAAACTGCGCGGGCGAGCCGAGCGCGATGCCGGTTTCCATGCTCTCGCGCAAGCGCTTCTCCTGCGACGGATGCACGCCCGCGCGGATGATGCCCGACGCGCGGTAGTCGCAATCGATCGCGTAATCGGCGAGCTTGCGTTCGACGTAGGCGACGCCTTCGTCGTAGAAACCGACGATTCGCTTCGCCTGGTCGTGCCCGACGCGCTTGACGAACAATTCGTACTCGAGCCCCTGGCCGCCCGCGAGATAGCCGGCGTTGCGCCCGCTCGCGCCGAACCCCGCGAACTCGCGCTCGAGCACGACGACGCTCGCGCCGCGCGCGGCCAGCTCGAGCGCCGTCGACAGGCCGGCGAAGCCGGCACCGACCACGATCACGTCCGCGCGCACGTCGCCCTCGAGCGGCGGCTGCAGGTCGGCCGGCGCGTCGATCCAGCCGCCGACCGGCCGGTATTTCTGCAACGCGGCGTCCGCGCGGACCGCCTCGCCCCAGCGCGCGAGCGGGCTCGCCGCATCCGCGCCGGCGGCCTGCATCGCCGCTGCCGCACCCACGCCGCCCACGCCACCCACGCCGCCCGCCGCGCGCGCGCCGGGCTGCCGCGCGGTCGGGTCCGTCTGTCCGGCCGTCGTCGCACCGTATGCGTCGCTCATGTCCGCCTCCGTCAATCCTTGCTGAGAATGTGAATCGCCAGCGCCGCTTCCTCGATGCCCTGCAGGCCGCCGCCGTTTTCCTGGATCGCATGGCGCGCGCCCTGCACCTGGCGCGCACCGGCCTCGCCGCGCAATTGCGTAACCAGTTCGTAAAGCTGCCCGATGCCGGTCGCGCCGAGCGGATGGCCCTTCGATTCGAGGCCGCCCGACGTGTTGATCGGGATTCGCCCGCCGAGCGTGAACTCGCCGCGCTCCGCGGCCGGCCCGCCTTCGCCGGGCGGCACGAAGCCGAGGTTCTCGGCCTGGATGATCTCGCCCATCGCCGACGCGTCGTGCACTTCGGCGACGTTCATGTCCTCCGGCCCGACGCCGGCCTGCTCGTACGCCTGCAATGCGGCGAGCCGGCCGATGTGCTTGTGCGGCTCGTCGATCCGGCGCCGCGAGAAGCTGCGGATCACGCTCGCGGCGACGCGGATGCAGCGACTGCGATCGGCACCGATGCGCGCGAGCCCTTCCTCGGTGCAGAGGATTGCCGCGGCCGCGCCGTCCGACAGCGGCGCGCACATCGGCAGCGTGATCGGGTACGTGATCGGCGGCGCCGCCAGCACCTCGTCGATCGTGAACGGCTGGCGGAACTGCGAGTACGGGTTGTGCACCGAATGCGCGTGGTTCTTCGCGGACACGGCCGCGATCTGCCGCTGCGTCGTGCCGTACGTGCGCATGTGATGCCGGCACAGCGCCGCGTAGATCTTCATGAAGCGGCTGTACGGCCGCCCGGATTCCGAGCCGGGCGGCGGCTCGATCCCTTCGCCGAGCCGCGCGAGCGTCGCGAAGTTCTCGTCGACGCGCGCGACGTCCCAGCCGGCCTCGAACAGCGCGAACGACTTCGCCTTGTCCGCGACGTTCATCTTCTCCGCGCCGAGCGCGAGCGCGACGTCGCACGCGCCCGACTGCAGCTCGCGCACCGCGAGGTGCACGGCCGTGCTGCCGGACGCGCATGCATTCTCGACGTTGAACATCGGAATGCCGTCGAGGCCGATCTTGCTGAACACGACCTGGCCGGGGATCGACAGCTGCCCCTGCAACGCGCCGTTGGTGATGCCGGAGTAGAACGCCGCGCGGATCGCGTCGGCATGGCAGCCGGCATCGCGCAACGCGCGCTGCAGCGCCTCGCGTGCGAGGTCGTCGACGCTGCGGTCGGGGTGCCGGCCAAACACGGTCATTGCAATGCCGGCGATGTAGATGTTGCTCATCGTCTGGAGTCCCTATCGATTCCGGTCAGATCCGGCGTTGCCGGCGCTGCCAGTACTGTTCGCGCAGGTCCTTCTTCAGCACCTTGCCGGCCGTGCTGCGCGGCAGCGCCGCGATGAAGTCCACGCTCTTCGGCGCCTTCACCGAGCCGAGCTGCGCCTTGCACAGCGCGATCAGTTCCTCGGCGCTCACCTGCTGGCCCGCATTGAGCTCGACGACGGCCTTCACGGCCTCGCCCCACGTGTCGTCGGGCACGCCGATCACCGCGCAGTCCTGCACGGCCGGGTGCGCCCAGATCACCTGCTCGACTTCGCTCGGGTAGACGTTGAAGCCGCCGCTGATGATCATGTCCTTCTTGCGGTCGGTGATGTGCAGGTAGCCGTCCCGATCGAGATGGCCGATGTCGCCGGTGTGCAGCCAGCCGTCGACGATCGTTTCGGCCGTCTTGTCCGGCGCGCGGTAATAGCCCTTCATCACGAGGTCGCCGCACACGCAGATCTCGCCGGTCTCGCCCTGCTTCAGCACCTCGCCGCGCTCGCCGACGATCTCGACGCGCACCAGCGGGTTCGGGCGGCCGACCGACGCCAGCCGTTCGTCCGGCGCCAGCGCGCCGTCGACGAAATGCTCGGCCGGCGTCAGGTACGAGATCGACGCGGGCGCTTCCGTCTGCCCGTAGCCGCCCGTCATCACCGGGCCGAACACGTCGATCGCGCGCTTGAGCTTCTCGACCGACATCGGCGCAGCGCCGTACAGGAAATAGCGCAGCGACGAGAAGTCGACCTTGTCGATGCCGGGAATGTCGAGCAGCCGGTAGATCACGGTCGGCGGCAGGAAGAACTCGGTCACGCGGTGCTTCACGATCGCGCCGAGCAGCAGCGCGGGGTCGGGCTTCGGCAGCACGACCACCGTGCCGCCGCGCGCGGTGCACGGCAGCGACATCATCCCGGCGGTGTGCGTCATCGGCGCCGCCGCGAGATTCATCGGCCGCTCGGCGCCGTACGACGTCGCGATCATGAAGTTCGCGAAGTACGTCTGGAACGAGCGGTGCGTGTTCATCACGCCCTTCGGCAGGCCGGTCGTGCCGCCGGTAGCCGACAGCGTGACGACGTCGTCCATCCCGTAGTCGACGACCGGCGGCGTCGCCGGCCGTCCTTCGCTCCACGTCGCGAGCGACGGCGCCCACGGCAGGTCGGCGTCGATGCACACCCACAGCCGCACCTTCGGCAGGCTCGGCCGCAGCGCGTCGATCGCGTCCGCGAACGCGTGGTGGAAGAACAGCACCTCGCAGTCGAACGCGTCGAGCACGTACTGGTTCTCGGCCGGCGTGTTGCGGCCGTTGACCGGGATATACGCGAGCCCCGCGCGCCACGTCCCGAGCGCGCAGCTCCAGCCGGTTACGTCGTTGTCCGCCCACACCGCCGCCTTCGCCTCCTTCGCGAAGCCGGCGGCGAGCAGCCCGTTCGCGATGCGGCACGACAGCTCGCCGATCTCCTGGAACGAGTAGCTGCGCTCGTCCTGGATATACGCGATGCCGTCGGGATTGATGCGCCACCCGCGGTCGTAGAAATCGATAATGGCCATGTCACGTGTTCCGTTGAATGAAGATCGGGGTGGCGTCGGCCGTCACAGCTGCGTGACCGTCGCGCGCGCGAGCCCGCGCTGTTCGAGGAAGCCGAGCAGGTAGCGGTGGCCGAACGCCTTCGAGCCCGACGCGAAGCCCGTGCGCGCGACGTCGCCGTCGAGCAGCTTGAGCACGCCCGCCGCGTGGATCGCGCCGGTCGAGATGTACGGCGTGATGCCGTGCACGGTCGCGCGCACCGACGCGAGCTGGCCGCGGCCGATCGCGAAGTCGACGCTGCGCTGGATGGTCGTGCGCTCGCGCGGCGGCATCGTCGGCGTGGTCGAATCGACGACCTGCTTGAGGATCGCGTCCTGCTGCTCGCGCGGCAGGTGCTTGTATTCGGCTTCCCATTTCTGCCCGAACTGGTGCACGAGCTTCATCACGTTGTTGTCGTAGAAGCCCACGCACGAGATGCAGCTGCGCACGCGCGGGTCGCGCTCGAAATAGACCGGCAGCGACGTGCCGCCCCACGGCAGGCAGAACACCGGCTGCATGAGTTCCGGCGTCGCGACGGTGAACGACGCATCGGCCGCGTGCGGCACGAGCGCCTTCTCCCACAGGTAGCAGGACTCGTGGCGCGCACCGTCGAAGATCGTCGCGGTCGAGCCGATGCTCACGCCGGCCGCGCCGCGCGGGCCGCGCGTCAGCGTGGCCGTCTCCAGCGCGTCGATGCCCGGCGTTTCGAGCGCGAGCTCGGCGGCGATTTCGGCGAACGTGTACATGTATGCGTTCGACGACGACACCAGCAGCCCGGCCTGGCGGTACAGCTCGCCGAACTGGTCGCGCACCGCGCGGATGTACGACTGCTCGCCGGTCGTATCGAGGTGGTGACAGCCGGCCTTCACCGCGGCCTCGACGCCGACGAGCCCGAAGCTCGAGAACGGCCCGACGGTATTGCAGACCACCTTCGCGCCGCGAAACGCGTTCACGAGCGAATCCACGTTGTGCTCCGCCTCGATGATTTCGTATTGCGCCGATTCGAGGCGCACGACGCGCTGCGCCATCATTTCCTTCGCGCGGCCCGCGTTGCGCGCGACCGCGGTGAACGGGATGTTCTGGTCGATCAGCCAGTCCATGATCAACATGCCGGTGTAACCGCTTGCGCCGTAAACGACGACGGGGTGCTTAGCCATGGTTGTCTCCTGAAACGTGAGTTGTTGAAAATCGGTTCGGTCAAACGACCGCTACTGCCGCTTCACATTCGGGCGTTTATTCATAGAACAAATTACCAATCTTAGGTCACTATGACAAAGTAAACGGCGAAGAAAAAGGCAGGGTATTCCCGGCCCTGACGCGCCGCGCGCATCATCGAGCCGTTCCGCCTGCGCCACCCGCACCGTCCGGCGACAGCCCGGCCAGGTAGTGCGCAACGGCCCGCGTGTCGTCGCCGGACAGCGTCGCGGCCACGCCGTTCATCGCACCGGTCGGATCGTGGCGCTGGCCCGACCGGAATGCCGCGAGCTGCGCTTCCAGGTAAAGCTGGCCCTGGCCCGCGAGGCGCGGCACGTGGTTCTTGCCCGTCAGCGCCGCGCCGTGGCACGCCTGGCAGCTGCGGGCCGTGACCAGCGCCATCCCGCGCTGCGCGAGCGCCGTGTCGGCCGGCACCACCTCGTTGCGCTCGGGCGCCTGCCGCGCGAAATAGGTCGCCAGCGCGTCGATCTTCGCGTCGTCGAGCTCGCGCGACAGCGGCCCCATGTACGCGTTGCGGCGCTGGTCGCTCGCGAATGCGCGCAGCTGCGCGGCGATGTAGCTCGCCGGCTGGCCCGACAGCGACGGATACCACGTGTTGCGCGACTGCCCGTGCGTGCCGTGGCAGAAGAAGCAGGTCTCCTGCTGCTGCGGCCACGCGCCGCCGTTCGCCTGGTCCGCGCTGCCGATCGCGGTCATCGACTTCTCGTAACGCATGCCGTCGATCAGGTCGGGGCCGTACAGCGTGCCGGCTGCCGCCACGCCCGCGATCGCGAGGGCGGCGCCGATCATCCAGGTTCGTTTCATTTACGCCTCCCTGCCGCGGCCGGCCAGCTTGCCGAGCGCCTGCAATGCCGCTCGGTGCCCGGATCGCACCGCGCCGTCCATCGCGCCGGGCCACAGGTCGGCCGTCTCGGTACCCGACCAGATCAGACGGCCTGCCTCCGGGCGCAGGTACTTGCCCCATTTCGTCCAGAAGCCGGGCGGCAGCGGATGGATGCACTGCAGCGTCCACGGATCGACGCGCCCCCAGTCGTAGTCGTGAAACTGCGTCGGATGCAGCGCCTTGTCGCCGAGCGCGCGCGCGAACACGGCCGACAGCGTCCGCTCGGCGGCCTTCGGCTCTGCCGGCAGCGCGCCCGGCGCGACGAACGCGGCGAGCACGCCGACCGAGCCGTCCGGCGGCGAGTTGTCGTACGCCATGAAGACCGGGCCGCCGACCTCGAAGATCTGCCCGTTGTAACCGTCGTCGCGCCAGAACGGCCGCTCGTACACATGCACCGTCTTGCGCATCGGCGCATTGGCGGGCCAGTTGCGCTGCAGTTGCGCGCGGCCGGCCGGCAGCGGCGGATCGAACACGATCTGCTCGCAGAGCGCCGGATTCAGCGCGACGATCACGCGCCGCGCGCGGAGCACGCCGCGATCGGTCTGCACGTCGACGACGTCGCGATCCCAGCCGGAAATCCTGCGCACCGGGCAGGACAGCTGCACCTTCGTGCCGAGCTCACTCGCCATCCGCAGGCTCAACACCTGGGAGCCGCCGACGAAGCGCGTTTCCTGCGCGCCGCCCTTGATCGACTCGAGCTTCGCGTAGTCGCAATCCGCGCTGTTGATCATCGACAGGTAGTGCAGCAGCCCGAGCTGCGCCGGTGCGCCGCCGAGCGACAGCTTCGCCGCGACGGCAAGAAAGTAACCGTCCTCGTAGGTCACGCCCTGTCGGCGCAGCCAGTCGCCGTAGGTCAGCTTGTCGAGCTCCGCCGCGTGCTGCGCGGTCCACGGCTCGCGCGACGGCACGCCGCGTGCGAGCGCGCCGAGCTTTGCGCCGATCGCATCGTCGCCGCCCGTGCCGCCGTGCAGATCCTGCGCGACGCGCGTGTCGCCGGCGAGCACGACCGTCTTGCCCGCGTAGAAGGTCGGGAACGTGTCGACGCCGAGTTCGCGCGCCAGGTCGGCGATCGCCGTCTGGCCGGGGCCGATCCACTGGCCGCCGGCTTCGGACACGACGCCGTGCCCGAGGTCGTGGTTGTAGGTCCGCCCGCCCACGCGGTCGCGCGCCTCGACGACGACGAACGCGTCGCAGCCGGCGCGCTTCAGGTCGCGCGCGGCGGTGAGCCCCGCGAGCCCGGCGCCGATGATCACGACATCGAGGACGCCGTTCGCGGCCGCGGCGGGCATTGCACTGTCAGCGAACGACACCTCACCGGCGGCGAGCGACGCGGCGCCCGCCGCCGCGAGACGCAAAATCTGTCGCCGGGTGTGCGCGTCCGGCTTGTGCTTGCGATTCATGATTGATACTCCATCCTTCCTTGCCCTTCTGTCAGCGGATTCGATTCATGGCGCAGCCAGCACGCCGTCTTGCGAAAACAGGACCGGCCTGCCGCGCGCATCGATCAGCGCGGCGGTGAGCGTCGCGCGATCCGCGCGCTGCGCGACGTCGAACGGGCCATCCGCGACGCGCTGCGCGAGCGTGAGCCCGTCGAGCCCCACGCCGATGAGCCCACCTCCGGTCGCGACGAGATCGGTGATCGAGCTGCGCGTGCCCGTCTTCAATGCCGTCCATGTCGCGCCGCCGTCGCGGCTCTCGAACAGGCTGCCGAGCAGCCCGCCGACCACGAGCCGGCCGTCGGGCATCGCGACGCCGGACCACAACGTGCCTTTGCCGCCGGTCGGCAGATAGGCCCAGTTCGCGCCGGCGTCGGTCGACTTGAGCACCATCCCCTGCTCCGACACGATGTAGAGCGCATGCGCGGCGTCGGCGAACGCGTGGTACAGGTTGCGGTCGGCCTTGCCGCCGCCCGGCGGCTTCGGCAGCGTCGTGCGCGTCCAGGTCCTGCCGCCGTCATGCGTCTGCAGCATCAGCGACCACAGGCCCACGGCAATGCCGTCCTGCGCGCTCGTGAACAGCACGGAGAACAGCGGCTGGTCGACCGACGTATCGAGCCGTTGCGTGACCCATGTGTCGCCGCCGTCGTCGGTCGCGAGAATCGCGCCCCACTGGCCGACCGCCCAGCCGTGCTTCGCATCCGCGAACGACACGGCCGACAGCGTCGCCGACACGGGCACTCGGCGCGCCTGCCGCCACGTCTTGCCGTCGTCGTCCGACAGCAGCACGATCCCGTGCTCGCCGACCGCGACGATGCGCGAGCCGGCGCGTGTCGCATCCGTCAGCATCATGTGGGTCGGCGCGGCCCACGCGTGCGCGGGCTTCGCGGCCCAGGCCGCGACCGTGCCTCCGTCCTGCGGCTGCGCAAAGGCCGTCACGGCGGCGCAGAGCGCGGTGCAGGCAATAAGCGTCTTGATCATCGTGAGTCCCTGAAGTGGTGGGCGCGGGTATCAGTGGTTGAACAGATTCGACCAGCCGGCATTCGCTACGCCAAGCGCAACGACCGGTGGCTGGTCGGCGCCCCGCGCGGCCGCCGCCTGCCGCCCGGTGTTGCCGTCGGTCGACGACGAAGCGACGCCCGGTTCGCCGGCCGCGGCGTTGCGCACGCTGACGCGTGTTGCGTCGGCAGCGAACGCATGCGCCGATGCGGTTCGGTCCGCGGTCGCTTCATGAAATCGCGGGAACGCAACCGCCGCGATGCAAAGTGCGGCGCAGGCCGCCAGCGTCTTGACCATGATCGAATCTCCGTCAGGATGTTCGTGAGCTTCAGTGACTGAACAAGCCCGGCGCGCGCGCGGGCTTGCGGCGCGGGAACCAGCGCTCGAGCAGCGACGCGAGCGCGGGCAACGCGGTCATCGCCATCACGAGGTTCACGATGAACATGAACGCGAGCAGCTTGCCCATGTCGGCCTGGAACTTGAGCGCGGAGAAGCTCCACGTCGCGACGCCGATCGCCAGCGTGATCGCCGTGAAGATCGTCGCGACGCCCACTTCGAGCATCGCGTGCTGCACGGCCTTCACGATGTCCTGCCCGCCCGCCAGATGCACCTGCAGCCGGTTGTAAATGTAGAACGCGTAGTCGACGCCGATCCCGACCGCCAGCACCATCACCGGCAGCGTTGCGACGGTCAGCCCGATCTGCAGTTCCTTCATGAACCAGTAGCCGATGAAGGTCGCGACCGACAGCGGCACGCAGCATGCGAGCATCGCGCGCCAGTCGCGGTACGCGAGGAATACGAGGATCAGGATCGCCGCGTACACGTAGAGCATCATCGGCAGCTCGCTCTTCGCGACTTCGTCGTTGGTCGCGGCGAGCACGCCTGCATTGCCGGCCGCGAGCCGGACCGTGATGCCCGGGAACGGATGGGCCGCGCGGTACTGCTTCACGTCGTCGAGGATCCGGTTGATCGTCGTCGCCTTGTGATCGGTCAGGAACAGGTGCACGGCCGTCATCCCGCAGTCGCGGCTCATGAAGCCCTTCACGCGCGACACGTCGACCGACACCGCGCCGTAGTTCTCGGCATCGATCGGCACGACGTTCATCTTCGGGAAATCCTCGTTGTAGCCCTGGTTGTAGGTGCGCAGCATCGCCGAGTACGACTGCACCGACACCACGCCCGGTTCGGTGCGCATCGCGGCCGAGAAGTCGTCCTCGTACAGGCCGGCCGCCGGGTTGTCGCAGGCCTTGCCGGTGGATTCGAGCGCGACCGTCAGCCAGTCGAGGCCCATGTCGTAGTTGCCGGCGATCGACGTCGCGTCGCGGTTGAAGCGCGCGTCGGCACGCAGTTCCGGCGCACCCGGCTGCAGCGTGCCGATCACGCGGTCGCGGCTTTGCCACGCGGCGAGCGCGAAGAGCGCGACCGTCAGCGCGACGGTGAGGCCCGCGTACTTGGGCTCGGCCACCCGCGCGAGCACGCGCAGCGGCCTGGCGCGCTGCTGCGCGCGCTTGAGCGAATCGTCCGCATAGGTCTTCATGAAGTGGAAGCAGGACGCGGCCACCGGCAGCAGGATCAGGTTGGTGACGATCTTGTACGCCACGCCGAGCGATGCGGTGATCGCCAGCTCGCGCACCATCGGGATCGGAATCAGCAACAGCGTGACGAACGACACGAACGCGGTAATCAGCGCCAACACGCCGGGGATCAGCAGCCCGTTGAAGCTGTGGCGCGCCGCGTCGAACGAACTCTGCCCGTGCGCGATCTCGCGGACGATGAAGTTCACCTGCTGCACGCCGTGCGACACGCCGATCGCGAACACGAGGAACGGCACCAGCACCGCGAGCGGATCGAGGCCGAAGCCGAGCAGCTTCAGCGTGCCGAACTGCCAGACGAGCGACGTCAGCGAGCATGCGACCAGCAGCACCGTGAAGCGCACCGAATGGCAATACCAGTACACCGCGAGCGTGGTCAGCAGCAGCGCGACCGCGCAGAAGCCGAGCACGGCCGTCGCGCCGTCGGCGATGTCGCCGATCTGCTTCGCGAAGCCGATGATCTGGATTTCGTAGCCGGCGTCCTCGAACGGCTTGCGCACCTTCTGTTCGAGCAGGTGGTTGAACGCGACGTAGTCGAGCACCTTGCCGGCGCTGTCGCGCTCGTTCAGCTCGGCGGTGATCATCGCGCTGTCCTCGCCGTGCGACACCAGCGTGCCGACGTAGCCGCCGAGCGTCGTCGCGCGGCGCACGCGGGCGACGACGTCCGGCGTCAGCTGATCGGGCGTGATCGTGCCGGGAATGATCGGTTCCGCGCGAAAACCCTCGTCGGTCACTTCGTTGACGAACGCGTTCGGCGTCCACAGCGAGCGCACGCCGATGCGGTCGACGTTCGGCAGATACGTGACGGCCTGCGTGACGTCGTACAGCCGCGTGAGCCCTTCCTTCGACCAGATCGACCCGTGCTTCGCGCGCACGACCACCGTGATCCGGTTCGCGCCGAGCAGGTCGTTGCGGTATTGCTGGAACGTGCGGATGTACTCGTGCCCGATCGGCATCTGCTTTTCGAAGCCGGCATCCATGCGCAGCTGCACGGCGAACACGGCCATCACGACGGTAAACAACGCGATCGCCGCGAGCACGATCGCGCGATGACCGAAGAAGAGCCGCTCGAGGCGGCTGACCAGACGATTGAGCACGACATTACCCCTTCATGATTGGCGGCGGCGCACGCCGCCCTTAAGCACATCGGCGTCAGAAATTCCGCGTGACGAACAACCCGACGAAATTGCGGTCCGCGTACGGCTGGCCGACCGTGTTGTGGCCGCCGAAGAACGCGGTGAAGTTGATGCCGGCCTGCCAGTTCGGCGGGTTCTGGTTGAACAGCACGTAGACGTTCACCGACTTCGCGCCCTGCATGTAGTTCGCGGTGAAGGTCGGCGTATAGCCGTACAGGCCGTCCGAGAACGTGACGCCCGGCGTGACCTGCCAGCCCGGAATCAGCGTGCCGTCATAGGTCCAGTTGAAGTCGATCGTCGCGCCGACCGAGCTCGCGGTGCCCTGGCCCATCCCGATCGGATAGCCGAGCGCCGAGCCGTTGTTCAGCCAGGGCAGGTAGCCGGCCTGGGGCACCTGCGTGACGGTCTGCCCGTCGATCGTGCGCGTGACGCCGCTCGATTTCAGCCCCGGGTAGTAGATCCACGTGAGTTCCCAGGTGAGCGCGGCCGAATCGGCGCCGAGCCATTTCAGGAACGGATACTCGCTGCGCGTGAGCGCGAGCAGCCCGTTGATGTCGTACTGGAACTTCTTCTTGTCGACCCACTGCGAGCAATTGATGCCGGCCACGCCGTTCGTGTTCAGGTCGAGCGGGCCGCCCGCGCCGTAGCAGCTCGACAGCGCGACCGCGTCGCGCGGCCGGTACGACAGTTCGGTGCCGATCGCCCAGGGCCCGAGCCCGAAGTTCGCGCTGACGCCGAACAGCTGGCGCCGGCCGAGATACGACCATTGCTCGGTGCCGTTCGCGAGCGACGCGAGCACCGGCGACTTGTCCGTGTAGTTCAGGTAGTAGAACGCGAAGTTCGCATCGAACGAGCGCGGCGAGTAGTTGAATTTCACGCCGAACTGCGGCCGGTATTTCGCCGGCAGGTTCGTGACCGACGGCAGGCCGATGCTGTTGAACGGCGGCCCCGCGAAGTCGCCGTTCACGAGCCCGTTCCTGATCGTATCCAGCGTGCCCTGGTTGCCGGCGGCCGCCCCGCCGCCGATCGCGTTCGCGATCGTGCCCGCGCTCGGGCCGGCCACGTTCAGGTTGTTGGTGTTCAGCGTGAACGGCTCGGCGCCGCGACCGAAGCCGTTCGTCACCGACCAGTACGAGCCGACCGGCGGATAGCGGTTGCCGTTCCACTGGAACTGGTAATAGCCCTCGGTGCTGAACCCGTGCGACAGGTCGGCGGCAAAGCTCGCCATCGGCGCGGGCAGCAGCGCCTGCTTGAGCTGCGAGCCGGGGATCAGCAGCTTCTGCACGTCGAGCGAGTTGGTCGCGTTGATACCGCTCTGCGCGAACATGCTCTCGCCCCAGTTGATCACCTGGTTGCCGAGCCGCACGTGCGCGTTGCGCCCGCCGATCGTGAAATCCTTCTGCGCCCACAGGTCGAGCAGCTGCGCGTTGTAGACCACCTGCGCGGACGCGGTGCTCGACAGCGGCGTTCTCGCCGTGTTCCCGGCGAGGAAGTCGTACATGCCGGTGCCGCGCACCATGAACTTCAGCCCTTCGCTCGGCATCTTCAGCAGCAGTTCGCTGGTCGCGCTGAGGTAGGTGCTGAACGGCTGGCCCTTGCGGTAGTTCAGGTCGCCGCTGTCCGCGTAGCCCCATTGATTGGTGTTCGCGGCCGCGCCGCAGCCGTATGCGTTCGGGTCGCCGGTGAGCGAGCAGCTCGGGCTCTTGGTCCGGATCCCCGCGCCCGCCGTCAGGTTCGTCACCCACGAGCCCTGCAGGCCGTTAATACTCGTCGTGAAGTCGTAAGCGTATGCATTCGACGCCGCGGCACCCGCGAGCGCAATCGATACTGTAGCATTCCTTACCAATCGTGCCGATTCCATGATCCTTCTCCGCCCCTGTCCGACGCCGGCGCGCGGTCGTTGCGCGCGCCGGTCCCTTGTGGTCCGTCAGTCGACGGCAATCACCGTTCGCTGACCGAGCGCAGCGATTCGGCCGTGTAGAAATCCTGCTTGAAGCGCGGATCGTCGGCGTGCTCGAGCCAGCGGACGTCCCTGCCCTGCCCGATCGACGTCGCATCAAGCACGTAGCGGCCGTTGTTCATGTCGTACTGCGCGAGCGGTTCGTTGTCGCAGGTTCCGCCCAGCTCCCAGACCGGAATCGGATAGCTCTCCCGCACCTTCCACAGCTTGCCCTGCGCGTCGTAGTCCTCGCCGACCAGCGCGAGCCAGCTGTCCTCGTCGAGATAGAAGGTCTTCTTCGATGCGACGTGCCGCGCGCTCGGCTTGAGCGTCGCCTCGACCACCCACACGCGGTGCGTCTCGTAGCGCCGGCTCGCGGCCGCGATGCCGTCCGGCGTCGCGACGTCGTGCAGCTTGCTCTTGAACTTGTACAGGCCGAACGCGTTGTACGGGACGATCATTTCCTTCTTGCCGACCAGCTTCCAGTTGAAGCGGTCGAGCGCGCCGTTGATCATGTTGCCTTCGTCGATCAGGTACTGGTTCTCGAAGCCGATCAGCGGCGCATCGTGCGTATAGGCCGGCATGCGCCGCACGCGGCGCTGGCCGGGGAAGTAGTAGTACGTCTCCGATGCCTTGTCGAAGTACTGGCGCTGCACGAATGCCTGGCCGGCCAGCGCGGCCGGCGAATTCATCTGGAAGTACACGGCCGCGCTCAACTGGTCGACGTCCTGCGGCGACAGCTTGCCGAGCTTTCCCGACGGGAAGTAGTACGTCTGCGGGCCGACCGCGTCGATCCATTCGCTGCTGCCCGGACGCGGCGACACGGTCGTCGCCATCTGCGCCCAGTCGACGCCTTCGCCGCGATAGCGCATCTCGTAGTTGAGGATCGCCTCGATCCCGCTCTTCGGTTGCGGGAACGGCACGCCCGGCAGCACCGCCGATGCGAGCGTCTCGCCGGCCGGGCCGAGCTTCGCGGCCGCGAGGTTCGCCTTCGAATTCTGCTCGACGGCGTCCGGCAGCTGGCATTCGCGATGGGACGGATAGACGTCCATCCGGTAGCCCTTCTTCTGCTTGATCAGCGCGACCTGCCCGGGCGACAGCCTGTCCGCGTACTTGTCGACGTTCGCCGCGTCGATCGAATACAGCGGCTTCTCGTTGCGGTGTTTCCAGAAATCGGCGCGTACCTTGCCCCACTCCCAGCCCGCGTCGGGCGACTGCTTGCCGGCGTAGGCCGGCACCGTGCCGTCCTTGCTCGCCGATCGATCGGCGCCCGCCGGCGTCAGGTCGTCCGCCGCGACGGCCGTGCCGATCGCGAGACATGCAGCGGCCGCGAGTGCGGACACGGCCCAGAATCGATGCTTGATCATCATGGTTCTCCTTCCCACCGCGCGTTCGTTTGCCCGTCACGGGCCCCGCGCATTCACTCCGCCCGCGCTCGTCACCCGACGATCGCGTCGCTCCCTGATGGCGGCCGGCCGCGATGACGGCCGGCCGCCTGCCTGTTTCGATACAATTTCGTCATTCCTCAGGACTGCGATTCATGATGCACACTCGCCGAGAAGGAATGACGTGCTGCCGCCGGGTTCAGTCCTTGCCCGACCCGGCCACCGCGACCGCACGCACTTCGACGCACAGCCCCGGCAACGCCAGTTGCGACACGCCGACCGCCGTCCATGACGGATAGCGGTTCGGGAAATACACGTCCTTGACCGCCGCGAAACCCTGCGTGTCCTGCTGAAGATCGGTGTGGAAGGTCGTCAGTTCGACGACGTCGGCGAGGCTCGCGCCGGCCGCTTCGAGGATCATCTTCAGGCTCTCGAACGCGATCCGCGCCTGCGCGTCGACGCCGTCGGCCGGCTGCATCTGCGCGTCGAGACCGACCTGGCCCGACACCCAGATCGTGTCGCCGACGCGCGTGGCCGGCGAGAAGTGGTACGCGTCGTACCACGGCTGGAACGGAGGCGGAACGATCGATTGCCGCTTCGGGGTAGCTGACATGATGAAAAACTCCTTGCTCAGACAAGTTGACGGAAACACGGTGCGCGGAACGGGTCGCCGGCCTTCAGCGCGGCGAGTTCCTCGACGAACAGCACGCCGGCCGGCGTGAAGCCCGAGCGGCTTTCATCGGGCAGCGGGCTGAACACGGCGTCGTCGCCGAAGAAGCGCAGCACGAGCGTGTGGCGATCGGGGAACGCGGCATCGACCGCGCCGCCGCCGTGCAGCACGCCCGGGTGCAGCAGCAGCACGTCGCCCGGCTTCGTTTCCCACGACACGATGTCGTACGCATCGGGCGCAGCGCGCCGCTCCGCCTCGATGTTCGGCAGGCGCGGCCACACATCGCCGCCATGCAGCGGGTCGGTCGGGTCCTCTGCGTTCTGGAACGTGGTGCCGTCATGGCGCACGCCGTGATGCGAGCCGCGCACGATCTCCAGCGCGTTGCGCTTCGGCACGTGCTCGAAGCTGATCCACGCATTGCCGAAGTGCATGCCTTGCCACGGCAGGTACGACGTGTCCTGGTGCCACGGCGAGCGTGCGCTCTTGCCACCGGCCTTCATGAACAGCTCCTCGGCGAAGTACCACACGTGCTTCGAGCCCCACAGGTCGGCGAACAGCTTCCCGAACGGCAGCGTGGCGACCAGTTCGTCGAGCCGGGCCTTCGCATACGGGTTCGCGTTGTCGTTGTGCGACCGGTATTCGGTGCCGTCGAGCAACGCCGACGCCATCGGGCCCGGGTTCTCCATCCCCCAGTCGAACACCGCGCGGCATTGCGCGAGCTGCGCTGCGTCGAGTGCGCCTTCGACGAGAACCGCGCCATCCTCGAAAAAGGCCTTGCGCATGAGTGCATCCATCGTAGATCTCCTGATTCGTCCAACCACTGCCGGCCAGCGATCGCTCACTGCCGACGCCTTCAGTAGAACATGGTGACAATGTTAGGTCATCATGACAAAAATAAGGAAAAGAAAAAGACGGGGTATTCCCTGTTTCGTCTGCATGTTCGTGTGTCCGTCGTGACGGCTGGCCGCTCCGCCATGACAAGCCGCTTTCAGCCGTCATACAACCCGGCGACAAAAGCGCGCCCGGCGCTTCGTCGTTACGTCATTCGCACACGCGGCCGAACACCGCATGCGTGAGGAAACCGACCAGCACCGCATCGGCCAGCGTGTCGGCGTTGCATCGCCCGTCGGCCGCACAGCATGACTGCACGCCGTCGCCCAGCGCGGTCAGGCCGAGCGCCAGCACCTGCGCAGGCAGCGGCAGCGACACGCCGGCGCGCGCCGCGAACGCGTCGATGCATGCGGTCGCGAGCGCCTGCCGCTCGCGCAGTAACGCGCCGAACTGCGCGCGGAATGCCGGATCGCGCGCCGCCTGCAACTGCGCCTCCAGCCACATCAGCCGCGACGCATGCCGCGCGGCCCCCGGCCGCCAATACGCGAGCATCGCGCGTTGCGCGTCCTCGGCCGAACCCGCCGGCATGTCGGCGAACCGTCGCAGCGCGGTCGCCGCGGCGTCGTGATCGCGCCGCAGCAATTCGAACAGCATCTCCGTCTTGCTGCCAAAGTGTGCATAGAACGCACCGCGCGTATGCCCGGCGGCCGCCGCGATGTCCTCGACGCTCGCGGCCGCATAGCCCTTCTCCGCGAAAATCACACGGGCGGCGCCGAGCAGGCGTTCGCGCGTCGCATCGCGCCGCTGCGCGCGGGTCAGGCGAACCGGGGCCATTCGTACGCTCCATGAGCGTCGCGGCCGGCCCGGCGCATATCGCGAACCGTCATCGCTTCCTCTGTACAACTACTCATTTCGGATACGACAATACGCTCGCGTTCGCCGTGCCGCGTCCGGTGTCGCGCTCCAGTGCGCAGTACGCGTAATAAAGCCCGGCGGTCAGGTACGACCAGGTGAGCAATGCCAGCACGTAGAAATTGAACACGACGTTGGTTTCCTCGCCAGGGATCTTGTAGAAGTCGTAGATGCACGCGATCGCCAGTGAAGCGACGAGCGCGATCGTCGTCGTCAGCGCATGGAACACGTGGCCGGCACGCACGAGCCGCAACACGAAACCCGCGAGATAGATCGACATCAGCGTCCACATCGTCACGTAGAAGTACGGCAGCGCGTGCTGCAACGCGCCGGCCACGAGCGCGATCGTCCCGAGCGTCGCGAGCACGAACAGCGTCACGTCCTGCCGCACCGATGGCCGGTAGCCGTGCGTGACGGCCATCAGGCCCGCGACCGCGATCACCGGCATCCCGAACCCGCGCGAGAACGCGTCGAGGAAGTGCGAAACGAAGTACGACACCGGCGATTCGGTCGCGAAGAAGATCACGGCATTGGATGCCGAGATCGTCACGATCCACCACTCGAAGCCGAGCAGGAAGTTGCGCTTGCGGACGAACTTGAAGCCGTACACGCCGGTCGTCGCCGCAAGCGTCGCGCTGGCAAGACAAAGGACAAGTGATCTGTGATCCATGGTTCGAACTCCCGAGGTCGATTGCTGCCGTTGATTCACCGTGTGCCAGGACCGAGGCTCGCGAGATAGGTCGCGACCGCCGCCCGATCGTCCGCCGACATCGCCTGCGCGACGCGCTGCATCGTGCCGGTGGCCTCGATACGGACACCGTTCGCGAATGCGTCGAGCTGCGCGCGCAGGTAGTCGGCGCCTTGCCCCGCGAGCCGCGGAAACTGCGCCTGGCCGGTCAGCCGCGCGCCGTGGCAGGCGACGCACGCGCCGCCCGTCACGAGTTGCTCGCCCTTCGCGCGCAGCCGCGCGTCCCGCTTGAAATAGCGGTTGTCCTGCGGCACCTGCTTCGCGTAGTAGTCGGCCAGTCGCGCGATCTCGGCGTCGCTCATCGTCATCGCGAGCGGCCCCATCGTCGGGTTCGCGCGTCGTCCGCTCGCGAATGCGTGAAGCTGGGCGGCCACGTAGGGCGCGGGCTGGCCGGCGAGGCTCGGATACGCGTCGCTCAGCGACGTGCCCTTCACGCCGTGACAACCCATGCAGACGTCGGTCGTGCGCGGCCACGGGCCGCCGTCGGCGTCGTCGGCCTGCGTCGTCGTATCGACATGGCGCTGCAGGCGATAGAAGCCGAGCAGCGTGGGCCCGTAGACGGCCAGGAGCACGCCGGCGATCACGAGCGCGGCGAGCAGCAGCATGCGTTTCTTCATCTTCGGTCTCCTACGCGCGACGCAGTGCATTGAGCGCCTGAAGCGCGGCCTGGTGGCCCGAGCGCACCGCGCCGTCCATGTAGCCGGCCCAGATGTTCGCGGTCTCGGTGCCCGACCAGATCAGGTTGCCGCACGGCGCGCGCAGCGCGTCGCCGTGCGCGGTCCAGAAGCCGGGCGGAATCGCCGAAACGCAGGTGATCGTCCACGGGTCGGCGAGCCCCCAGTCGCGATCGTGGTACGACACCGGCGCACGCGCGTCGTCGCCCCACGCCTGCGCATAGAGATCCATGTGCATCTGCTTCGCGGCCTGCTGATCCGACGGCATCAGTGCATTGCGCACGAACGCGTTGATCACGCCGATCTCGCCGCCCGGCGGCGAGTTGTCGTAGGCCCAGAAGATCGGCCCGTCGGTCTGGAAGACATGGCCGTTCAGGCCCTTGTCGCGCCAGAACGGGCGGCGATAGACCATCGCCGTCTTGCGCGCCGGCGAATGCGCGGGCCAGGCGCGCTGCAGTGTGCCGCGCTTGTCAGGCAGCGGCGGATCGAACTGCACCTGCTGGCACAGCGCCGGGTGCAGCGCCATCACGACCTTGCGCGCGCGCACCGTGCCGCGATCCGTCTGCAACGTGACGACGGCGCGATCCCAGCCGACGATCCGGCGCACCGGCGACGAGAGCCGCACCTTGTCGCCGAGCTGTTGCGCCATCCGGATGCTGAGAATCTGCGAGCCGCCGACGAAGCGGGTTTCCTGCGCGCTGTGCCGGATCGAGTCGAGCTGCGCGTAATCGCAATCGGCGGAGTTGATCATCGACAGGAAATGCAGCAGCCCCATCTTCGCCGGCGCGGTGCCGCCCGACAGCGAGATCGACGCGTTCCAGCCCATCCGGTCCTCGGGCTTGATGCCCTGCTGCGCGAGCCAGTCGCCGACCGACAGCCGGTCGAGTTCGGCCGCCTTCGGCGACGTCCACGGCGCGCCCGGCGGCACGTCGCGCGACAGCCGGCTCAGCTTCGCGGCGACGGCCTCGTCGGTACCGAACGTGCCGTCCAGGTCGATCTCGGCGCGGCCGTCGCCACCGAGGATGACCGTCTTGCCCGCGTAGTAGCTCGGAAACGTGCCGACTTCCAGTTCGCGGGCGAGATCCGAGACGGCCGTCTGACCCGGGCCGATCCACTGGCCGCCGACTTCCGACACATGGCCGCCGCCGATGTCGTAGTTGAGCGTGCGGCCGCCGACCCGATCGCGCGCCTCGAGCACGACGAAGGATTCGCAGCCCGCGTAGCGCAGGTCGCGCGCGGCGGTCAGCCCGGCGAGCCCGGCGCCGACGATCGCGACGTCGAGCACGTCGCCGTCGGTGCCGGCGACCGGTGCGGTATCGGCACCGGCGCGCGCCGCGCCGAGCGCCAGGCCGCCGGCCGCGACGGACGCGCCGGCGACCTTCAGCCACTGCCTGCGCTGCGGGTCGGCCGACCCGCGGGAGGATGACTTGCTGGACATGATGGTTGGGTTCCTGCCTGCAAAGGGCGCGAACGACCGCGTGCCCGGCGGCACGCGACTTTCGTCCGCGCGAAATCCGACGACCGAATGCGCCGAGGCCGGTGCGTACGCCGGCCTCGCCGCGTACCGAAGGTCCCCGTCACGATAAGGATTCGTCGGCTCGCTTAATTAGTACATGTTGCAAAAGATAGGTCATGATACATAAAACAGGATCGAAAAAAAAAGACAGGGTATTCCCCTGTCGTGCGATCGATGGCGGCCGTCCTGAGAGCACCGGAAAGCCGGCATGGCCGGCCCGGGGTGGCCCGCTTCCCGTCTCCGGTCGACGGCATGGGCGGTACGGTAGTATTGCGGTTCGATGCAACCCCGATGCACCTGAACAAGCGGCCATGCCCGATATTTCCTCATCTCCCGGCGCCGGCCAGGCGCTCGTCCTGATCGCCGAGGACGAACCCGAGATCGCCGAGATCCTCACCGCGTATTTCGCGCGCAGCGGCCTGCGCACCGTGCACGCGGCCGACGGCCGCCGCGCGCTCGAGCTGCACCTGTCGCTGAAGCCCGACCTCGTGCTGCTCGACGTGCAGATGCCGCACGTCGACGGCTGGAAAGTCCTCGCCGAGATTCGCCATCGCGGCGATACGCCGGTCATCATGCTGACCGCGCTCGACCAGGACATCGACAAGCTGACCGGCCTGCGCATCGGCGCGGACGACTACGTGGTCAAGCCGTTCAATCCCGCCGAAGTCGTCGCGCGCGCGCAGGCCGTGCTGCGCCGCTCGATGGCCGGCTCGCGCCAGGAAGAACAGCGCGTGCTGCGCGCGGCCCCGTTCGAGATCGATCTCGAGCATCACGAAGCGACGGTCGAGGTCGACGGCACGCGGCACACGCTCGTGCTGACGCTCACCGAGTTCAAGCTGCTTGCGCAGCTCGCCCGCGCGCCGCGGCGCGTGTTCAGCCGTGCCGAGCTGATGGCCACCTGCCTGCCGGAAGGCGACACGCTCGAACGCACGGTGGACAGTCACGTCAGCAAGCTGCGCAAGAAGCTCGACGATCTCGGTATCAACGGCGTGCCCATCAGCGTGCGCGGGGTCGGCTACAAGCTGTGGAGCGGCGAGTGAAGCTCGACGGATTGAGCCGGCAGATCGCGCTGACGATGGGCGCGATGGCGTTCGCGGTGACGCTGCTGGTCGTGCTGACGGCGTACGGGTTCTACTACCTGCTGTACCTGTACCAGCCCGCGTCGTTCGACCAGGCGGACTGGTTCCCGACCGGCCCGGAATGGGTGTGGCTGATCGCCACCACGGCGGTCGGGCTCGTGCTGTCGGTCGTCGTCGCGATCCACCTGGCGCGCCGCATCCTCGTGCCGCTGAACTCGGTGACCGACAGCATCCGCCGCGTCGCGCGCGGCGATCTCGGCGCGCGTGCCGTCGCCGGCGATCGTTCGCTGCACGAAGCGGCGCTGCTCGCCGACAATTTCAACGCGCTCGCGAGCGAGCTGCAGCGCGTGACCGACGAACAGACGTTCTGGAACGCCGCGATCGCGCACGAACTGCGCACGCCGGTCACGGTGCTGCGCGGCCGCCTGCAGGGGCTCGCCGAAGGCGTGTTCACGCCGAGCGAAGCGCAGTTCCGCAGCCTGCTCACGCAAGTGGAAGGGCTCACGCGGCTGATCGAGGATCTGCGCGTGGTCAGTCTCGCCGACAGCGGCCACCTGAGCATCGAGATCCGCGAAGCCGATCTCGCGGCGGACATCCGCGCGGTCGTCGACGTGTTCGCGCACGCGCTGCAGGCCGCCGGCCAGCATCCGGTGCTCGATCTCGACGCGCGGCCGATGTGCTGCGACCCGGTGCGGATCCGTCAGGCGCTGCTCGCGCTGCTGGAGAACGCGCGCCGCCATGCGGTGCCCGGTGGGATCCGGATCGAGACGCGCATCGAGGGCGGAATGTGCCGGCTGCGTGTCGAGGACGACGGCCCCGGCATTCCGGCCGACTTCGCGCCGCACGTGTTCAAGGCGTTCCGGCGCGTCGACGATGCGCAGCCCGGCGGCAGCGGCCTCGGGCTCGCGGTCGTCGCGGCGATCGCACATGCGCATCGCGGCGAGGCCGTCTGCACGCCGGCGGCCGGCGGCGGCACGCGGTTCGAGGTGTATTGGCCCGACCATCTCGAGCCGACACCCGATGAACGGCGCTTTCCGGCACAGTCGGCCGCGCCGTCGGCCGCGCAGTCGAACCCGCTTCCGGGCGCAAGCGACTGATCCGGCCCGAAGCCCGCCGGCCGGGCCATTGCATCGAACGGCTGCACGCGCGCGCAGCCTGGTTCGTCACGCGTTCGGGTCGCGCCCCACGCGTTCGAGCGGCGGCTCGAATTCCAGCAGCGTGTACGCCGCGACCGACACCGTCGATTGCCCCGCCGGCCCCTTCACGACGACCGCACGCACCGCGCCGGCCCGGTCGAACTTCAGCCGCGTGCCGGCGCTCACCTGACGCAGCGCTTCCAGCTCCTCGACCCGCGCGATCGCGAGCTTGCGCACCGCGCCGGACACGTACACCGGCAGGAACACGAGCGCGATGAAGATCGACACCGTGTCCTTCGACGCGCTGTCCAGCACCGGCTGGCCCGACAGCACGCGCGACAGCGAGGTCGCGCTGACGAAGATCGCGAGTACCGTCGCGCCCGCGCCGAGCGACGAGAAGCGCTCGGCTGCCTGCTTGGTACGCGCCTTCACGAGCGCGCGCGCCGGCGCGGACGGCACCAGCCATTCGCGCTTCGCGCCGTAATACCCGGCGATCCCGAGGAACAGCGTCATCGCGCCGCTCACGATGAGCGCGCTGAACAGCGCATCGAGCATCACGCACACGAACTCGAGCACGAACACGGCAACCAGCGGAATCAGCAGCAGCCGGAACGAATAGCCGTCGCGGCCGTGCCCCTGGATCCACCATTTCACCGGCTGGAGTTGCCAGAAGCGGTTGTCCCGGTGGCGTGAAAGTCGTTGTTCCATGTCCGTCCATTCCCGACTGTGCGATTGCGCTGCGTCACTGCATCATGACGGCACCGGCGTCGAAACACGTTCGACCCATGCCGTGCGTCGTGTCCGTGCGCGGCCATCCCGCATCATGCCGCAACCGTTCGTGGAAAACCCGCACGGCGCCCGAGCCGGCCCCCGAACGCGGCGAAACCGAACACCGCAGGTTATCAACTGATCCAAAAGATTCAATAGACGATGCCTCCTCCGGCGCGCGATGCTGGCCCGGCCAGTGAACGCGGCGTCATTGCAACGCCGCGCACGAGAATGGAGTGAGACACATGCCGACCGATCACCGTCAACGGCGCCATACGCTGTGGCTGCTGTGCGCGCTTTCGTTCATCCTCTACGTCGACCGCGTGAACCTCGCGACCGCGGCCGGTGCGATCAAGGCCGAACTCGGGCTGTCGAACACCGAGCTCGGCATCGCGTTCTCCGCGTTCGCGTATTCGTACGCGATCTGCCAGATCTTCGGCGGCTGGATCGCCGACCGCTTCGGCGCCCGCATCACGCTGATCGGCTGCGGGCTGATCTGGGTCGCGTCGACGTTCATGACCGGGTTCGTGCACAGCCTCGCGCTGCTGTTCGCCGCGCGCCTGCTGCTCGGGATCGGCGAAGGCGCGACGCTGCCCGCGCAGGCCCGCGCGATCACGCACTGGTTCTCGCGCGAACGGCGCGGCGTCGTGCAGGGCTTCACACATTCGTTCTCGCGGCTCGGCAACGCGGTCACGCCGCCGATCGTCGCCGCGCTGATGACGTGGCTGTCGTGGCGCGCGGCGTTCTTCGTGATCGGCGCGGTGACGCTGGTGTGGCTCGTCTGGTGGGTCGCCGGCTTTCGCGAGTACCCGCTCGGCGACGGCGGCGACGGCGACAGCCGTACGCGCACCGCTGCCGCCGCCCGGCCGGCACCGGCGCCGGGCCCGACGCCGTGGGGGCCGCTGTTCCGCCGGATGGCGCCGACGATCTTCGTGTACTTCTGCTACGGCTGGACCGCCTGGCTGTTCTTCACGTGGCTGCCGACGTTCTTCCTGAACGGCAAGGGCCTCGACCTGAAGTCCACCGCGCTGTTCGCGTCCGGCGTGTTCTTCGCGGGCGTCGTCGGCGACACGCTCGGCGGCTGGCTGTGCGACCGCATCTATCGCAAGACCGGCAACCTCGCGCTGTCGCGCCAGAGCGTGATCGTCGCGAGCTTCACCGGCGCGCTCGCCTGCATGCTGCCGCTCGCGTTCGTGCATTCGACGGCCGGCATCGCGCTGTGCCTGTCCGGGTCGTTCCTGTGCCTCGAACTGACGATCGGGCCGATCTGGGCCGTGCCGAGCGATATCGCACCGACGCACGCGGGCATCGCGAGCGGGATGATGAATGCGGGTTCCGCGATCTCCGGGATCCTGTCGCCGATCCTGTTCGGCTATCTCGTCGACCACACCGGTAGCTGGACGGTGCCGTTCGTCGGGTCGGTCGCGATGCTCGTGATCGGCATCGTCGCCGCGCTGCGGATTCGGCCGGATCGCGCGTTGTCGGCATCGACGCCGTCGCTCGCCGAAGCGCCGGCCGCGCCGTCGGCGCGCTGAAGCGGGTGGCGGCGGTTCGCCGGGCGGTATCTGGCTTGGTCCGGCTTGGTCCGGCTCGGCGTGGATTGGCCCGACCTGCCCTGATCGCCCTCATCACGCACCGCGAGCGAAGCTCGCCGATGCGTGACGCCGCAACGTAGCCACCCCGTCATCCATCAATCGCCCGCGCCCTGCCCATCTTCCCGATGGAACAGCGCCAGAAACTGCTGCGCGGGAATGCTCAGCGGCCGATCACGCCGCACGAGGCTGCCATACGACGGCAGCTTCTGGTCGAGTTCGTAATCGAGGATCGCGACCAGCCCGTGCGCTGCGTTGCGCTGCGCAACGGTCAACGGAATCACGCCGAGCATCCGCGAACGGTCGACGAGGTTCATCGTCGTCAGGATCGACCCCGTTTCGACGAGCCCGCGCGGCATCGGCTGGTGACGCGCGCGGAACTCGCGCTCGACCACCTCGCGCGCCGGGCTGCCGGCCGGCTGCAGGATCCACGTGTAATCGAGCAGCGCGTCGAATTCGACCGGCCCCGCGCCCGCGAGCGGATGGTCGCGGCCCGCGATGATCGCGAGCGCCTCGTCGTCCACCACGCGGAAGTCGCAATCGGTGCCGACGTTGCGGCCGATCACCACCTCGAGCACGCCTTCGCGCAACTGCGGCATCAGCCGGTCGCTGGTATCGACCGCGATGTCGATCGCCAGCAGCGGATAGCGCGCCTTCAACTGCACCAGCGCCTCGGTGAGCCGCCCCGGCGACGCCGCCATGATGCTGCCGATCGCAAGCCGCCCCGCGCTGCCGAGCTGCAGCTCGCCGAGCTCGCGATTGAGCGCCTCCATGCTGCCGCGAATCCCGCGGAAATAGCCGAGCACGCGCTCGCCAGCCGGGTTCAGCACGAGCCCGCGCCCGACGCGATCGAAGAGGCGCTGGCCGAGCGCGCTTTCCAGTTCGGCCAGCATCTTCGTCGCGGCCGGCTGCGTGAGGCCGAGCTGCCCGGCGGCCGCGCGCAGCGTCGAGCATTCATCCACCGCGAGCAGCAACGCGATCTGCCGCATCCGCAGCCGGTTCAGCAATTGGGGAGTCGAGTCTCGTCGATCGATCGAGCCCATTTCGATTACTCCAGGTTATCGATTCATCAAGAGTTTTCAATTTACCGACTCATTCCGTCTACCTAGCATGAACCCCATACACCAACGGCCACACGCCGCCACCGGAGACACCGCATGAACCCGCAACCGCCCGCCGCCCGCCACGGAGACGCCGCATGACGACCGCCGCCGCCGTGCCCGCCGCTTCACTGCCCGTCGTCGCGCTGACCCTCGGCGACCCCGCCGGCATCGGCGCCGAACTGATCGCGAAACTGCTCGCGCGGCCCGACGCGACGTCCCGCGCGAACCTCGTGCTGATCGGCGACCGCTGGCTGTGGGAAGCCGGCCAGCGCGTCGCCGGCGTGACGGTCGACGTCGAACCCGTCGCGTCGCTCACCGCCGTGCGCGGCCGGCCGTCCACCGCGCGCGCCGCGTTCGTCGCGCTCGACACGATCGATCGCGCGCAGGTCACCGTCGGCCAGCCCGGCGCGGCCGGCGGCCGCTCGACGCTGACCGTGCTCGACCGGTGCCTCGACGCCGCGCTCGCCGGCGACATCGACGCGATCTGCTTCGCGCCGCTGAACAAGTACGCGATGAAGCTCGGCGGGCTCCGGCACGACGACGAGCTGCACCACTTCGCCGCCGCGCTCGGCGTGACCGGCTACTTCTGCGAATTCAACACGCTCGGCGAGCTGTGGACCGCGCGCATCTCGTCGCATATTCCGCTGAAGGATGCGGCGGCCCAGCTGAGCGTCGCGCGGATCGAACAGGCATCCGAACTGATCTACCGGTCGCTGCTCGCGAACGGCGTCGCGGCGCCGAAGGTCGCGATCGCCGCGTTCAACCCGCACGGCGGCGACGGCGGCAGCTGCGGCCGCGAGGAAGTCGACATCATCGAGCCGGCCGTGCGCAAGCTGCAGGCGCGCGACTGGCCGACCGACGCGCCGTTCCACGGCCCGTTCCCCGCCGACACGATCTTCCTCAAGGCGCAGGCCGGCGACTATCAGGCGATCGTCACGATGTACCACGACCAGGGGCAGATCGCGATCAAGCTGCTCGGCTTCTCGCGCGGCGTGACCGTGCAGGGCGGGCTGCCCGTGCCGATCACGACGCCCGCGCACGGCACCGCGTACGACATCGCGGGCCGCGGCACGGCCGACGTGGGCGCGACCTGGCAGGCGCTGCAGATCGCTTGCCGGATGGGCGCCGCGCGCCGCACCCCCACCGTTTCGGCGTGACGCTCGCGCGCCAGCCATACACGACACACACACGACAACATCGATTCCAGGAGACACCAACATGAAGATCCGCTCCGTGCGCGCCCGCGTATTCCAGTGGAAAGGCAAGACCGTCCCGCCGCAGGGCAACTTCTGCTCGAACGCGATGGACCTGCTGTACGCGCCGCAGGAAACCATGAGCACGTTCCGCTTCCATGCGTGGACGGTCGTCGAAGTCGAGACCGACGACGGCATCGTCGGCCTCGGCAACGTCGCGCTCGCGCCGCACGTCGCGAAGGTGATCATCGACCAGTACCTCGCGCCGCTCGTGATCGGCCAGGACCCGTGGGACTACGAGTACCTGAACCAGCGGATGTACCGCGCGACCCACGCATGGGGCCGCAAGGGCATCGGCATGGCGGCGATCTCGGCGGTCGATATCGCGATCTGGGACATCCTCGGCAAGAGCGTCGGCAAGCCGGTGTTCAAGCTGCTCGGCGGCCGCACCAAGGAGAAGATCCCCTGCTACTACTCGAAGCTCTACCGCACCGACCTGAAGGCGATGCAGGAGGAAGCGCAGCAATACCTGAAGGAAGGCTTCCGCGCGTTCAAGATGCGCTTCGGCTACGGGCCCGCGCACGGCCAGCAGGGCGTGGTGGAGAACCTGAAGTCGGTCGCGGCGATCCGCGAGGTGATCGGCTACGACAACGACCTGATGCTCGAGTGCTACATGGGCTGGAACCTCGAGTACGCGAAGCGCATCCTGCCGAAGCTCGAGAAGTACCAGCCGCGCTGGCTCGAGGAGCCGGTGATCGCCGACGACATCGACGGCTACGCGGAGCTGAACCGGCTGACGAGCATTCCAATCTCCGGCGGCGAGCACGAGTTCTCGCTGTACGGCTTCAAGCAGCTGCTCGACCGCAAGGCCGTGTCGGTCGTGCAGTACGACACGAACCGCGTCGGCGGGATCACGATGGCGCACAAGATCAACGCGCTGTGCGAGGCGTACAGCGTGCCGGTGATTCCGCATGCGGGCCAGATGCACAACTATCACCTGACGATGAGCACGCTCGCATCGCCGATGAGCGAGTACTTCCCGATGTTCGACGTGGAAGTCGGCAACGAGCTGTTCTATTACATCTTCGACGGCGAGCCGGTGGCCGAGAACGGCTTCCTGCAGCTGCGCGACGACGTGCCGGGCCTCGGTCTCACGCTGAAGACCGAGTTCCTCGACCAGTTCGACATCGTCGAGTGAGGGCGCCCATGAACGCACGCTACCAGGGCGTCTTTCCGGTTGCACCGACGATCTTCGACGCGCATGGCGCGCTCGACCTCGACGGCCAGCGCCGCTGCCTCGACTTCATGATCGATGCCGGCTCGCAAGGCATCTGCATCCACGCGAACTACTCGGAGCAATTCGCGCTCGGCGACGACGAACGCGACCTCATCACGCGCACGACGCTCGAGCACGTCGCCGGCCGCGTGCCGGTGATCGTCACGACGTCGCACTTCAGCACGCGGATCTGCGCGGAACGCAACCGCCGCGCACAGGCACTCGGTGCCGCGATGGTGATGGTGATGCCGCCGTACCACGGCGCGACGTTCCGCGTGCCCGACGCATCGATCCGCGCGTTCTTCCGCGAAGTCGCCGACGGCCTCGACATTCCGCTGATGATCCAGGACGCGCCCGCGAGCGGCGTCGCGCTGCCGGCGTCGCTGCTCGCGACGCTCGCGCGCGAGATCGACGCCGTGTCGTACTTCAAGATCGAGACGCCCGGCGCGGCGTCGAAGCTGCGCGAGCTGATCGCGCTCGGCGGCGACGCGATCGAAGGGCCGTGGGACGGCGAGGAAGGCATCACGCTGCTCGCCGATCTCGATGCCGGCGCGACCGGCGCGATGACGGGCGGCGGTTATCCCGACGGCATCCGCCGGATCACCGACGCGTATTTCGCCGGACGCCGCGACGAAGCGTGCGAGCAATACGCGCGCTGGCTGCCGCTGATCAACTACGAGAACCGCCAGTCGGGCTTCCTGACCGCGAAGGCGCTGCTGAAGGAAGGCGGCGTGATCGCGTGCGACCGGCCGCGCGCCCCCTGGCCCGAACTGCATCCGCAGGTGCGTGCAGGCCTGCTCGACGCGGCACGGCGGCTCGATCCGCTCGTGCTGCGCTGGGGACGCTAGCCATCGTTTCGTACCCGCAACGCGCGTTGCGTTGCGCATCGGCGTGACGGCGGCCCGACAGAAGGCCGCCGCCGCTCATCACATGGATCGGAGACACCATGACTCTGCTGAACCCCGCCACCCCGGCCTATGAAGCCGGCGATGCCATCCCGCGTCGCCGCTGGCTGCGCGTGATTCCGCCGCTGCTGCTCGCCTGCATCGTTTCGTACATGGACCGCGTGAACATCGCGTTCGCGATGCCGGGCGGGATGAACGCCGAACTCGGCATGGACGCGACGATGGCCGGCCTCGCCGGCGGCATCTTCTTCTTCGGCTACCTGTTCCTGCAGATTCCCGGCGGCCGGCGCGCCGCGCTCGGCAGCGGCAAGACCTTCATCGCCTGGTCGCTCGTGAGCTGGGCCGTGCTGTCGGTGCTGACCGGGCTCGTCACCCATACGTGGCAACTTTTGACGCTGCGCTTCCTGCTCGGCGTGGCGGAAGGCGGGATGCTGCCGGTCGTGCTGACGATGGTCAGCCACTGGTTTCCCGACCGCGAACGCGGCCGCGCGAACGCGATGGTCATCATGTTCGTGCCGCTCGCCGGCATGATCACCGCGCCGCTGTCCGGCTTCATCCTCGCTGCTTACGACTGGCGTCACCTGTTCTACAGCGCCGGCGCGCTGTCGCTGCTGTGCCTGTTCGCGTGGCTGATGTTCGCCGACGACAGCCCGGAAACCGCGCGCTGGGTGTCGCCGCGCGAGAAGGCGTACATCCTCGACGCGCTGCGCGACGAACAGGCGCGCAAGCAGGCCGCCGGCACGCCGGCCGCCGCGTCGTTCGGCGCGATACTGCGCAACCCGACCATCTGGCTGCTGATCGCGATCAACTTCTGCTATCAGGTCGGCATCTACGGCTATACGATGTGGTTGCCGACGCTGCTGAAAAACCTCACGCACGGCGGGATGGGCAAGGTCGGCCTGCTCGCGATGCTGCCGTATGTCGCGATGATGATCGGGATGTTCGCCACGTCGTATTTGTCGGACCGGACCGGCAAGCGCCGCCTGTTCGTGCTGCTGCCGCTCGTCGGCTTTGCCGCGTGCCTCGCGCTGTCGGTGCTCACGCATGCATCGATGATCGTGTCGTTCGCGTTCCTGATCGGCTGCGGCTTCTTCCTGCAGGCGGCGGCCGGCGTGTTCTGGGCGATTCCGCCGAAGCTGTGCAGCGTCGAGACGGCCGGCAGCGCGCGCGGCCTGATCAACGCGCTCGGCAACCTCGGCGGCTTCTGCGGCCCGTATGCGGTCGGCGTGCTGACCCAGCACGTGAGCGCGGCCGCCGGCGTGTACAGCCTCGCCGTCACGCTCGCGGTGGCCGGCCTGCTCGCGCTGACGCTGCCCAGGCGCTGCGAAGACTGACCGGATACGCACCGACACCGACACCGATGCGCGCACGCGCGAACGAATCAACGGAGACACACCATGAACGACATCCTGTTGCTGGTGCAGAAATGCGCCCACACCTTCAGCTTCTACGACCTCGAAACGAAAGCCGCGCTCAAGCACATCGTGCTGCCTAACTTCCCGCACGAGTTCACCGTCGACGCGAACGACCGCTTCGCGTACGTCGGCATCTTCGGGATCGAGACCGCGTGGTCGCGCGGCCATGAAGGCGATCACCGGATCGCCGAGATCGATCTCGTCGAACGCACGCACACGCGCATGCTCGACCTGTGGCCGTACTACCGGCCGCACGGGATGGCGGCCGATCGCGACGGCCGGCTGTACGCGATGAGCGAGGCACACGACATGCTGCTCGTGTTCGACGCGCCGACCCGGCAGGCCGTGCCGAACATGGCCGTGCCGTCCGGCGGCGTGAAGACGCACCTCGTGACGCTCACGCGCGATGCGAGCCGCGCCTACGGCGTGCACCTGCTGTCGAACACGGTCACGCAATTCCATCCGCGCGACGCCACCGTCGCGCCGCGTGCGGTGATGCCCGGCCCGCGTCCCGAAGGCAATGCGCTGTCGAGCGACGAGCGCACGCTGTTCGTCGCGAATCGCGGCGACGACACGCTCGTCGAGATCGACACCGACACGATGACCTGCGGCCGCCGCGTGAAGACCCGCAGCGATCCCAACCGCATCTACCGCACCACCGCGCCGGACGGCCGCGACCTGCTGCTGCTGACCAATTCGGGCGAGCGGTCGATCTCGGTGTTCGATGCGCGGCAGCTCGAAGAGATCGAACGCGTCGCGCTGCCCGCGAACCCGACCGCGCTGTCGTTCCATCCGTCGCGGCGCGTTGCCTACGTGTCGTTCCAGGACGACTACGTGCGCGAGCTCGATCTCGATGCGTGGCGGTTCGTCGGTGCATTGCCGACGCTGCGCGAACCGGATGCGTCGTATGTGCTCGCCGGCACGCGCTGAGCGGCGCGACGACGCACCGCCGCCCGACGCGATGCCGGCGGCGCTCGTCGACGCGCATCACCACCTTTGGCAACTCGGCGCGGGCGCGCACTACCCGTGGCTGCAGGACCGTTACGATCCGGCGCACTTCATGTTCGGCGACTACGCGGCGCTGTGCCGCGATTTCGGCGTGGACGACTACCGGCACGCCGCGCAACGCGCGCCGCTCGTCGCGAGCGTGCACGTCGAGGCCGAACGGGCGCGCGACGAAGCGCTCGCGGAGACGCGCTGGCTGCACGAGGTCGCGGCCGCGCACGGGCTGCCGTCGGCCGTCGTCGCGTGGGTCGACCTGCTGGCCGACGACGCGCACGAGCGGCTCGCCGAACAGGCCGCGTGGCCGCGCGTGCGCGGTGTGCGGTTCAAGCCGCGCACCGCTGCGTCGCCGGACGCGGCCGTCGACGGGCCCGGCACGCTGCGCGACCCGCGCTGGCCGCCCGCGCTGGAACGCCTGGCCGCGCATGGTCTGAGCTGGGATCTGCGCGTGCCGTTCTGGCATCTCGGCGACGCGGCCGCGCTGCTGGCCGATGCGCCCGGCGTCGACGTCGTGCTCGAACATGCCGGGCTGCCGTGGGACCGCTCGGACGCGGGGCTCGCGCGCTGGCGCAGCGGCATGGAAGCGCTCGCCGCCTCGCCGCGCGTGACCGTCAAGATCTCCGAACTCGGCTTGCGCGATGCGGTGTGGAACGACGCGGACAACGCGCGGATCATCCGCGACACGATCGCGATATTCGGCTGGCAGCGCTGCCTGTTCGCGAGCAATTTTCCGGTGGCGGGGTTGCGGGTGTCATATCCGGCGCTGCTGCGCACGTTCGCCCGCGCGATGGCGGACCTCGACGATGCGGCGCGCCGCGCGATCTGGCATGACAACGCGATGCGTGTGTACCGGATCGCGTGAGCGGGCTCGATGCATCGGCCGGCCGCCCCCGTGGCGCACCGGATGCCGCCGACGCGGCCCCTCGCCACACACCTCGCAAAAAAACACGGGCCCTCCCGCCGGGAGGGCCCGCTTGCAGACGGTCCAGCCGGACGATCAGTCGTCGTCGCGGCTCGCCACCTTCTGCGTCACGCCCCTGAGCTTCGGATACGGCTGCGATCCCATCATGCCCTTCCACAACACGCGGTTGAACTGATCCGCCGGCACCTCGTCGGCATCGTCGAAGTCGAACTTCGCCGTCACCTTCGCCCAGTACGCCGCGTCATGCTTCGGCGTGACGTCCGGCCCGGCCGCGTAGTGCAGCAGGTTCTCGCCCGCCCCTTCGGCCAGGCGCAGCCCGGTGCCCTTCAGCGCCGTCGACGCGACGGCCGTGTAGGTCCACGACGCCGGGCCGTGCACGTCGAACACGTCGGTCATCGGCCGCTGGTATGCGGTATTCAGGTTCATGTGCTGCGTGCCGAGCACGTCCTCGATGGTGCGCAGCGCATTGACCTGGCTGTAGCGCGTCCGGATCACCGCGCCCTGCTTAACGTACGGCCCGACGATGTACGCGGGCCCGCGATGCGAATCCACGTGGTCGGGGCCGTCCTGCACGTCGTCCTCGGTCACGACGATCAGCGTGTCGTTCGCATACGGGCTCTTCGCGACGGCTTCGACCAGCCGGCCGACCGCCAGGTCGTTGTCCGCCTGCTGCGTCTCCGGCGTGTTCACGCCGGCGAACGCCGTGCCGAACGCCCCCATGTGATCGTGCGACAGGCGCACCAGCGACAGCGTCGGCAGGTTGCCGCCCGCGACGTACTGATCGAACTCGCGTTTCCACTCGTCGAGGCGCCACTGGTCCGGATAGTTCTGGTCGAAACCGCGGAAATACACGTCCGTCATCGACGCGAGCCGCGGGTCGAGCGCCGCGGCCTGGACAACGCCGGCCGCGTGCGGATCGACGATCGGGTTCGCGGCCGTGCCGATGCTGCCGATGTTGTTCACGAGGAAACCGTAGTTGCGGACCGTGCCGCCGCCGGCCAGCACCGCGTCGAAGATGTAGCCGCGCTGGCGGCCGAACGGCGCGTCGGACGACGCATGGTTGCCGGTGCCGGGCAGCAGGTTCGCCGCGCCGCCCGGCAGGGCGGCGGCCGCGTTGCTGTAGTTCGTGGTGCCGGCCGGGCCGGCGGCCGCATCGCGCTGCTGCACCGTCTCCCAGTTCACCGGCACGTTGCGGTTCGTGCCCTCGCTCTCGTATGACAGGCCGCGATTGACCGCCGCGTAGTTGATCTGCTGGGTGATCGTCTCGGTGTTGGTGACGCGCCCCTGCAGCGCCCACGACCAGCCGTCCATGCTGCCGTCGCCCGGGTTCATGAAGTTGTCGAGCGTCACGAACTGGCTCGCCAGGCGATGGAAGTTCGGCGTGATGTTCCGGCCGAACTGGGCGAGCTTCGGATCGCCGTTGGCGCCGTTGCCGATGTCGCCGAGCACCTGGTCGAACGTGCGGTTTTCCTTCACGACGTAGATCACGTGCTTGATGTGACGGCGCAGGAAGCCCATCACTTCGTTGTCCCTGTCGTTGTCTTCCGGGCGATAGAAGTTGTTGCGCGCGGCCTGCTGCGTCAGCGTCGGCAGCTCGTGGGCCGCCGGCACCGGCGCGCTCACGAGCGACGCGCGCTCGAGCTGGAACTGGTATTCGTTCGACGCGTGCGACGCGGCGGACTGCGCCGGCGTCGCGCCGAACAGGTGGTCCGGGTTCGGGCCGGTGGTGCTCTTGCCGTTCACCACGTACATCCACGTGCCGTCGGCGCTGAACGTCACGTCATGCGGCTCGAACGCGGTCGGAATCAGGCCGGTGACGCGATACGCGCGCTCGCCGACGAGCGGGATCACGGCAATTTCGTTCGCGCCGGCATTGGTCGCATACAGCGTGCGGCCATCGCGCGACAGCGTGACCGCGTACGTCGCCGCGCCCGTGTGCGCCTGGCCGTGCGCCAGCACGCCGGCCGGCGCGCGCGCGTCGATCCGGGTCACGACCGCGTTGGTGTTCGTGTCGATCACCGCGACCTGGTCGGCGTTGTCCTGCGCGACGAACAGCCTCGACTGCGACGCGTCGAGCGTCATGCCGAGCGCATTGCCGTCCAGCTTGATGCGCTTGAGCAGGCGGCCCCGGGACGGCGACGACACGTCGATCGCGACGATCTCGCGATCGCGATCCGACGACACGTACGCGACGCCGCTGCCCTTCATCACGACCGCGAACGGGAACGTGCCGCCGGCGTCGCCGCTGCGGCCTTCGTTGCCGGAGAAGAACGGCCGCAGGTCGTGCTCGTAGCGCACGTTGCGGGTCGCGGTATCGATCACGCTGATCGAATCGTTGTAGTTGTTCGCGACGACGAGCGTCTTGCCGTCGGCCGACAGCGCGAGCCCGGCCGCATTCGGCTGCACGCGGATGCCGACGCCCTTGCCGGCGTGGCCGAGCGCGATCGTCGTCGACAGCGCCCATGCGCCGCCCTGCTGCGCGTAGACGTAGACCGCATCGTCGCTGCCGCCGGTCGCATAGAGCGTGCTCCCGTCATGCGAAAACGCGAGGCCGACGAACGCATTGGTCTGCTGAAGCACCTGCCTGAGCACCGGGCGCGTCTTGTTCGCGCCCGCGACGTCGTACAGGAAGATGAACTGCGTCGAGGCCGCGGTGTCGACCGAACCGTCCGGCTTGTACAGCGAGTTCTGGCCGGCGGTGATGATCGCCAGCGTCTTGCCGTCCGGGCTCAGTTGCGAGCGCACGGCTTCTCCCGCGACGAAATGCGGATAGGCCGGCAGCCCGGGATTCAGGAACTGCTGGACTGCGCCGCGCACGGCGAGCGGCGTGACGAACTGACCGCTCGGCACGCGGGTGGCATCGGCGGCATCGAAACCGTCCGCATGCGCGTGCGACGCAAGCAACACGGCCGACATGAAGGCTCCGAGTCGGAGCGCGCGCTTGACCTGGCTATTTTTCATAGGAATCCTCTGTACTGATGGGGCGATTACCGTCTGACGTGTCCGGCATGATCCTGGCCTTGTCTGCCCGTGTCGCGCGGTGGCGAGGGCCCTTGCCAATCGATCGAGTGCGTTGCGTCGGCGATCGCCGACGTGCCGGCATTACATCGCCGCCCAATGTCAAGCGGATGACCGGCTCCGTTGCGGGCCGGCTTCTTACACATCGTTACAGCGAAGGCACTTCGATGACAGCCATCGCGGTGTCATCGTGGCCGTGAGGCCTCGCCCTCAAGGCGTCCACCGGTAAACGGTGATGCTGTTCCCTTTCACGTTGTTCTTCGTCACCACGTACTCGCCGTTCGCGCGACGGTATGCACGCACGCTGTACATCGCATCGATCGCGCTGCTGGTATCCACGGTCGCCGGGCTCGCGTTGACGAGCGTCGTGTCGAGATTGCCGGTGTCGAGATTGAATGCGTCGATGTTCGGCCACAGCGGCCCGCTGCTGCTGAACCAGTAGCCGACGAACAGGTGGTTGCCGGCCGCATCGATCGACTTCGCGCCGCTGTGCGGCAGCGTGATCACCGGGTTCGGCTTCGTCGTGTTGCCCGCGCGCCAGCCGTGATACACCTCGATGCGCGTGCCGATCGACGTCCAGTCGGTACTGCCGACGACGCCCTGCGCGAGCACCATCGTGTCGCTGTCGGCGAGATAGACGATGCGCGTGAGCGGCTGGATGCTGGCCGGCACCGGCGTCGGCACGCCCGGCCCCCACGACGGTTTGCCGCTCGCATCGAAACCGGTCAGCGGATAGTGATAAATGGCGCCGGTCTTGTCGAGGCCGGCCCATACGCCGCCGTTGCTGTCGAGGCTGAAGCCGGCCGACACGCGCCGGGTCGTGTTGAACGCGGGCCCGGGGATCGATCCGTCCGGAATCGCGACGTAGCCGCTGGCCGCGTTGAAGTGGAAGAAATAGTAGACCGGCGGATTCTGCCCCGCCGCGACGAGGATCCGGTTCGCGCCGACCGACGTCAGCAGCCCGAAGTGCTCGTCGCGCTGCGTGTCGCCCAGATTGATGCGCGGGTCCGACGGATACGTGAACGGATCGACGGTGTTCGCGACGAAGGTGCCGCCCGCGGTGCCGCTGTACACGTGCGTGCCGCTGTAGAACAGCGCGCCGTCGGTGACCGGATCCGGTGCGGCGATGCCTTCGAAGTTCAGCGACTGCAGCGTCCACCGCAGGCTGCCGGTGCTGCCATACGCGTGAATGTCGGTCGCGCCGTTGCGGCCGAGATCCCAACTGCCGCCCCACGGGTTGTTGAGCACGTACAGGTTGCCGGCCGTGTCCTTGCCGATGCCGGCCACGCGGGTGAAGCGCTTCGCGCCGACTTGCCCCTTGGTGCCCGTCGTCGTGTCGAGATAACCGCCGCGCACGCCGAACGTGCCGGCCAGCGCGGGCCGGCCCGCGACGGTATAGCGCTTGATGTTCATGTCGGGGCCTTCGTCGCCGACCATCAGCTGCCCCGCCGCCGCATCGAAACAGAGCGCCGACGGTTGCGACCCGGCGGCCAGCCGGATCGTGTTCAGCAGCGCACCGGCCGGGCTGAACTCGACGACCGCGCCCGCACTCTTCTGCGCGACCCAGACGTTGCCCGCACCGTCGACGGCGAGCGCGCCGGGCGCCGATACGCCGATATCGCGCTGCCACACGCCGTCGGTCGTGAAGACCCGCACGCGGTTGCCGTAGAAGTCGCTCGCATAGAGCAGCGAGCCGGCCGTGGCGAGCCCGGTGACGACGTCGATGCGCGGCTGGTTGGTCGCCGCCGTGACCTGAATCAGCTTGTCGCGGAACCGCGTCGCGCGGTTGTAGCGCCCGACCGCGCCGCTGCCGTATCCGTTGCCGGGCTGCAGCGCGACGAACAGCGACGTCGCGTTGCCCGTGATCGCGCTGCCCTGGAATTCCGAGTGCGTGCCGATCGAGCCGGCGCTCTTGCCGTTCTGGTAGATCGCGACGCCGCCCTCGTCCTCGTCCCACATCGACGCGGTGTAGATCACGCCTTCGGGCGCGACCCACATCGAACGCGCGACGTTGCCGACGTGCGCGGCGAGCGTGCCGTAGGTGTTCGCCAGCCAGTCGGTGGTGTTGCCCGCGTATCCGGCCGGCGCAATCGTGGCGATCGCGGCGGCGAGCAGCACGGCCTGAATCGGTTTTCCGGCGACCATGGCTGATGCTCTCCTGAATGGTGGAATCATTCACATGAGGGGGCGACCGGATGGTTTGAAATCGGCAGTGCGTAAATACTGCCGCTTAAATCATCCGGTGCAGTCGGTATTACATCGCGCGCGCATTCGATAATCGGCTGCAGCGAGAATAGCGTTATATAAATCGAAAAAAATTGCAGACCGCCCGCGCAGACGGCGCGCGCGATTGCGCGAGAGTGAATGACCACTTACGCGTGTACCTTGATATCGAGGAAATCCAGCGTTCGTCGACGGGAATATCACCGCGGGTCCGAATGCGGCGTATCGGGAATGGGGAGGTTTTTCGGCGGATCGGGAAAATCGCCGGAGGCCGGTAAAGGAACGACTGCTGGCGGGTATTGCCGGCAGGTATTGTTAGCAGATATTGCACCGGCCTGTATCCAGGCCGGCGCACATCATTTCATTTGAAACAGGGAAATCACGCGGACGTCGCCGTCTCCCGCGCCTCCACCTGCTTGATCTCGCCGCCGCCGTCCGGATCCGCGTCGTCGCGCGAATCGCCGAGCTGGCCTTCCCACTTCGCGACCACCGCAGCCGCGATCGAGTTGCCGACCGCGTTGGTGGCCGAGCGCCCCATGTCGAGGAACATGTCGACGCCCATGATCAGCAGCAGCCCGGCTTCCGGCAGATGGAACTGGCCGAGCGTCGCCGCGATCACGACCAGCGATGCGCGCGGCACGCCCGCCATCCCCTTCGACGTCACCATCAGCATCAACAGCATCGTGATCTGCGTGCCAAGCGGCAGGTCGATCCCGTACACCTGCGAGATGAACAGCACTGCGAACGTGCAGTACATCATCGAGCCGTCGAGGTTGAACGAGTACCCGATCGGCAGCACGAAGCTCGAGATCCTGCGATTCACGCCGAACCGGTCGAGCGCGTCGAGCAGCTTCGGATATGCGGCTTCGGAGCTCGCCGTCGCGAACGACAGCAGGAACGGCTCGCGAATCAGGCGGATCAGCGTGAACGCGCGCTTGCCGAGGAACGCGACGCCGGCGAGCGTCAGCACGCCCCACAGCAGCGCCAGCGCCAGGTAGAAGCTCGCCATGAACTTCGCGAACGTGAGCAGGATGCCGAGCCCTTCCGTCGTGATCGTCGACGCCAGCGCCGCGAACACCGCGACCGGCGCGAACCACATCACCGCGCCCGTCACCTTGAGCATGACCTGCGCGAGATCGTCGATCACGCCGGTCAGGCGCTTGCCGGCGTCGCCGAGCGCGGACAGCGCGGTGCCGAAGAAGATCGAGAACACGACGATCTGCAGGATCTCGTTGTTCGCCATCGCCTCGGCGATCGATTTCGGCACCAGGTGGACGACGAAATCCTTCAGCGTGAATGCGCCCGTCTTCAGGTTGAGCGCCGCATCGGCGGCCGGCAGCGGCAGGCTCAGGTGGCTGCCCGGCTTCAGGATCGTCGCGGTGATCAGGCCGAGCAGCAGCGACGTGAACGACGCGATGAAGAACCAGCCGAACGCCTTCACGCCGACGCGGCCGACCGACCCGCTGTCGCCCATCTGCGCGATGCCGACCGTCAGCGTCGCGAACACCAGCGGCGCGATGATCATCTTGATCAGGCGCAGGAATACGTCGGACAGCAGCGACACGTAGCCGGCGACTTCCCTGGCCATTTTCGGGTCGGGAAACGCGCTATGACAGGCGTAGCCCACGGCAATGCCAAGCACCATCGCGATGACGATGTACTTGGTGATGTTGTGCTTCTTCTTCATTAGCAATCCAAATTACAGAACGGGTGTTTCCAACGGCAGGTCGATCGCCGGCATTGAAACGGGAACGGAATTCCGCGAGCGCGGCGCGCCGTTTCAAGTGCCGGAGCCCGTCCGTGGGCATGGCCACGGCGAACGGGGGAGGCATTCTATCGCAAACGCCGGACAATCTTTCAAATATGAAAGCTTCGGGCTTCGGGCTTCGGGCTTCGGGCTTCGGGCTTCGGGCTTCAGGCTTCAGGCTTCAGGCTTCGGTCTTCAGGCTTCGGTCTTCAGGCTTCGGTCTTCAGGCTTCGGTCTTCAGGCTTCAGGCTTCAGGCTTCAGGCTTCGGCTTCGGTCTTCAGGCTTCGGTCTTCATGCACCGTCGCGCCGGCCCGTCAGCTCGGCCTTGCGCGTGGCGTCGACGACCCCGCGGCGTGACGCATCACGCAGGCGACGTGCCGGGTCGCGGCATGAACCGGCACAGGCACAGCGGCACCACGACCAGCGCCGCGCCGGCGAGAAACGTGGCCGACGCGCCGAACCGCGCCCACAGCGCGCCGGCGATGCTGCTCGCGAGCAGCATGCAGATGCCGCTCACCAGGTTGAATACGCCGAACGCGGTCCCGCGCAGCGTGGCCGGCGAGGTTTCCGACACCATCGCGGCGAGGATGCCCTGCGTGAAGCCCATGTGCAGCCCCCACACGGCCACGCCGGCGAACATCGAGAGCGTCGACGTGCCAATGCCGAGCAGCAGGTCGGCCGCGATCAGCAGCGCCATGCCGGCCGCGAGCAGCACGCGGCGATCGAGCCGGTCCGACAGGACGCCGACCGGCCAGGCGGACAGCGAATAGGCGACGCTCATCGCGACCATCACGCCCGGGATCCACGCCGCATCGAGCCCCGTCTGCTGCGCACGCAGCACCAGGAACGCCTCGCTGAAGCGCGCGAGCGTAAACGTCGCGCCGGCCGCGACGACGAACCAGTAGCCGCGGGGAAACTCGCGCAGCGCGTTCCAGCGCAGCGGCGAGCGAAAGTGCCGGTCCGGTTTCGACTGCTCGGGCTCCCGTACGCCGAAGACGATCAATGCGATCGCGACGAAGGCCGGCACCACGGCGAACCACAGCACGGTCCGGATGCGGTCCTCGAACCAGAGCATCAGCACGATCGCGAGCATCGGCCCGAGAAACGCGCCCACGGTATCCATCGACTGACGCAGGCCGAAGCAGGCGCCGCGGATTTCGGGCGGTGCGACGTCGGCCACCAGCGCGTCCCGCGGCGCGCCGCGTATTCCCTTGCCGACGCGGTCGAGCAGACGGGCCGTCACGACCACGGCCGGCGTGGACGCCAGCGGAAACAGCGGCTTGGTCAACGCCGCGAGGCCATAGCCGATCAACAGCAGCCCCTTGCGACGCCCGATCCAGTCGCTGATCGCGCCGGAGAACACCTTGACGATCATCGCCGTCGCTTCGGCCGCCCCTTCGAGCACGCCGAGCGCGGCGACGCTCATGCCCATCGTCGACACCAGATAGATCGGCAACAGCGCATGGATCAGTTCGGACGACAGGTCCATGAAGAGGCTCACGAGGCCCAGGGCCCACACGGTCCGTGGAATCGCGGGCTTGCCGGCAATCGGGGTTGGAGCGCTCATGATCGATCTGCATCAAGGTTGCGGGCGGTGCGACGTGCCGCGGGGTTCCATGTCCCGACAGGCGCGCCGCGTCGCGGGAACACGTCAGCGGCCGGTAATCGGCACACCGCGCGGCAGGACTCGCGTGACGATGCCGTTTGCCCGGCCGTCCGCCACCTCGACACGCGGCGCGGCCGCAGCCAGTTCCGCAGGCCGCGCACGCCGGCGGTATCCGACCGGTTCGTGACACCGATCGTGACGAGATGCCACGGCCGCCGGAAGGTCTCAGGATACAGTGCGCCATGCCAGACCGGCACGCGTGCCGCCCCGCCGGTCACCACCTCGTAGCCGGATCGCCAGAGTCGCAATACCGAACGGTTCGATAGCCGTGCCGGATCGATCCTGACGAACCTCCCAGGGCGACGCGCCCGGCTGGCGCTTCACCCGCCCTCATTGCCTGGACGCATGCCGTGCTCGTCCGAATCCGGGACGGACGCATCGTTCGGCAGCAACAAACATCAGACAAAACAAGAATCTCGGTTATCGCGCGACACTTGTTGACCCTCCCTTCCTTTCAAATGATAATGCGTCGCGTTACGCGATTACGAATCATTACACAGGGCAGGTTGGGAAATGAAACACGTGTTGCACCCGGCACGACGGGCCATTCTGGCCGCCATCGCATGCCAGCCGATCATGGTCGGCGCGGCCTTCGCACAGGAAAACGCAAGTGCACCGACCGGCACGGCCACCGACGTGTTGCCGGCGGTATCGGTGAACGCCAGCGCGCTCCGCGATCCGGGGGAAGGCTACAACCCCACGAACGCGGTCAGCGCCACCAGGATCGACGCGTCGCTGCGCGATATCCCGCAGACGGTGAACGTGGTCACGGCCGAAGTGATGCGCGACCAGCATGCGAACTCGCTGCAGGACGTGCTGAAGAACGTCGCGGGCGTCGGGTTCTCGACCGGCGACGGCCAGCGCGACCAGGTGACCATTCGCGGCTTCTCCGCGATTGCCGACCAGTTCGTCGACGGCATTCGCGACGATGCCCTGTATTTCCGCGATCTCTCGAACGTCGACCGGGTGGAAGTGGTCAAGGGCCCGGCGGCCGTTCTTTACGGCCGCGGATCATCAGGTGGACTAATCAATCGCGTGACGAAAAAACCCGGGATCGACGTGACCAACTTCGGGATCAGCTACGGTTCGTGGGCCGATCGCCGAGTGGAGGCCGATGTCGGGCGCGTCCTCGCGAACGGCGCGGCCGCCTTCCGGATCACCGGGGCCCACGAGGAAGCGAAGAGCTATCGCTCGCAACAGTTCCTGAATCGCACGGCGGTCGCGCCGTCGTTCGAGTTTCGCATCGCGCCGAAGACGACCGTCCTGCTGCAGGCGGACTACCTCGAAGATCGTCGCGTGACGGACTTCGGCATTCCGGCCTATCACGGGCGACCGGTCGACGTGCCGGCATCCGCGTATTACGGCGCGGCGAACGCCGGCGACGTGGACTATACGCGATCGCGGGTCTATTCGAGTACCGCGACGATCAAGCACGAGTTCAACGACCAATGGTCGATCCGGAACGCCACCCGCTACTATCACTACTCGCTCGACCGGAACAACACGCTGGTCGGTAGCGTCAACGAGGCGGCCCGGACGTTCACGCTGAATCACGGCAACGTCTATCGCGAGGAACACGGCTGGTTCAACCAGACCGATCTCACGCAGAAGGCCACGCTGTTCGGCATGAAGCACGAATTGCTGTACGGGATGGAATTCGGCCAGCAGAACAAGGATCTCGTCAGCTACTCGGCGCCCGTCACCGGCGCGAACGGCAAGCCGATGAATTTCGACCTGTTCGCGCCCGCCCTTCCGACGCTGCCGCTGCACACGTCGACCACGCCGACGGCCAACAACCTCGGCATCTTCAAGACCCTCGGGTTCTACACGCAGGACCTGATCAGCTTCAACGAGCAGTGGAAGGCGCTGCTCGGCATCCGCTACGATCGCTTCGAGCAGGAGACGCTCGACCGCCGTCCGAAGCAGCCGGGCCTGTCGCGCACCGATACGGCGTGGAGCCCGCGCGTGGGCCTCGTCTGGCAGCCCACCCGAACGCAGTCGTATTACGTGTCGTGGAGCCGCTCGTTCCAGCCTTCCGGCGAAGCGTTTTCGCTGGCGGCCAACAATGCCGAACTCGCTCCGGAAACCACGACCAACACCGAGATCGGCGCGAAATACGACTGGCTCGGCGGCAAGGCCACCGCGACGATCTCGGTGTTCCGGCTGGACCGCAGCAACATCAAGGTCGCCAATGCAAGCAACACGGCGCTGATTCCGATCGGCGAGCAGCGGACCGACGGCGTGGAACTCAGCGGGGCTGCGGAACTCGGCCACGGCTGGCGCGTGCTCGCGGGCTACGCCTACCTGGATGCCACCGTCACCCAGTCGACGGCCGCGTTGCAGGGCAAGCGCGCCACCCTGACCCCGCGCCACTCCGGCAATCTGTGGCTCACCAAGAATCTCGGCAGCGGCTTCGGCATTGGCGGCGGCCTGAACCTCGTCGGCGCGCGCATGGCCGATCCGCAGAACACGGTGACCCTGCCGGGTTACGTGACGGCCGACATGATGGCCTGGTATGCGCACGGGCCGATGTCGCTCCAGTTGAACCTCTACAACCTGTTCAACAAGGGCTATATCGTGTCGGGCCACGGCTCGAACCCGAACCTCAACATGCCGGGGGCGCCGCGCAGCGTCATGGCGACGTTGCGGTACGAGATGTAGAAGCGGCGCAGTCCCGACGAGGCGTGCCGGGCGGATCGACGACCGTCTCCGGCCGCCGCCTCGGCAATACCGGATCACGAGTGTCCTGATCCGCGCGACGGCGCGCGGACGACGCACATTGTCCGGCAAACGCATTCGTCGGGAATGCACCGGCGTGGCGGGACCGGTTGATGCAAGCGACGCGGTCGGCACGCGCAACGACACACACGTACCGCGCACGCGCGACTTCGCGCATACCTCGACGTCAAGCCCGCGTCAGCTTCGCATGCCGCCGCGCGCGGTCGTTCACGATTTGATGGCGCCGGTGATCCGTCATCTTCTTCCAGTCGCGCGCTTCGTCGCGCGTTCGCAGGCATGCCACGCAATAGCCGGTGCGACCGTCGAACGAACACACGTCGACGCAAGGGGACTTGACCGCCATGCTTATCGCCCTCGCGTCGCGGGCACGACTTCGACGGTCACGTGCGACAGGTTCCTGAACCGCTGCAGCACGCCGTGATAGAAGCGCGCATCGCGCCTCGGATCGTCCGTCACCACCGACACGACCGCACTCATGTGTCCCGGCCCGAGCCGCCACACATGCAGGTCGCCAACCCGGTCGCCGGTGCCTTCGATCGCACCGCGCACGTTGTCCGTCAGGCGGCGATCCGAATTCATGTCGAGCAGGATCCCGCCCGTATCGCGCATCAGGCCGTACGACCAGTTCGCGATCACCAGCGCGCCGATGATGCCGGCCAGCGGATCCATCCAGACCCAGCCGAACGCGCGCGCGAGCAGCAGCCCGACGATCGTCAGGACGGAGACGGCCGCGTCGGCAATCACGTGGATGTATGCGGAGCGGATGTTGTGATCGCGCGCCGCCGCCGCGGACGTGCGATGGTCGTGCTCCTCGAACGCCAGTTCGTGCCCGCGGCCGTTCAGCCGGACGATCGCGTTGAATTCATGCGGTTCGGGAATGGCTTCGGTCGACTCCAGATAGCCGCCGCGACTTTGCATCGCGAACACCTGACGGCTGCCGTCCGGGCGGATCGTCGTCACCGACACGGCGCTCGCATCGACGAGCTTCGTCTCGTGCGTCGCAGGCGCGACGCGGAACACCGGCGGGACGCCCTCCTCGAACACCGACACGACGAATACGCCCTGCTGATCGAAGATCTGGTGCGCTTCCTCTTCGTGCTCTTCGTGATCGTGATCGTCATGACCATGCCCGTGATGATGACCGTGATGATGGCCATGACCGTGCCCATGACCATGATGGTCGCCGCTCAGCAGCCAGACGCTCGCGATGTTGACGAGCAAGCCGGCAACCGCGATAGGAATCGCCTCGCCGAAATGAATCGGGACCGGGGCGAGCAGGCGTGCGACCGCCTCGTACCCGATCAGCAGCGCGATCATCGCGAGCACGATCGCGCTCGTGAAACCCGCGAGATCGCCGAGCTTGCCCGTGCCGAACACGAAGCGCGGGTCGCGCGCATGCTTGCGCGCGTAGGTATAAGCGAGCGCGGCGATCAGCATCGCGCCCGCGTGCGTCGACATGTGCAGGCCGTCCGCGATCAGTGCCAGCGAACCGAACAGTGACCCGCCGACGATCTCCACCACCATCATCGCCGCGCACAGCGCGATGACCATCCAGGTCCGGCGTTCGTTCTGCTCGTGCGCGGCGCCGAGAAAGATGTGGTCGTGCCCTGCGCCGAAGGCGTCGTTGCTGAAGCTGTTCATTCCGCCTCCGGTTACTTGAAGTAGCTGTGCACGACTTCGATCAGCTGTTCGGTCGCGCTGCCTTCGTCGTCGTGACCTTCGGCGTCGACCAGATGGCTGCGGATGTGATCCTCGAGCACGACCGCGAGCAAGCCGTTCATTGCACCGCGACCGCTCGTGATGAGGCGGAGGATTTCGTTGCAGCCGCGCTCGTCCTCCAGCGCGCGTTCGATCGCTTCGACCTGCCCTTTGATCCGGCGGACACGGTTCAGCAGCTTCTGCTTTTCCTTGATGGTGTGGCTCATGGTGGTCCCTTCATATACCGGGGGGGACTATATATCAAATCGCGTTTCCATATAGGGGGGAGGGGTATATGCAGGAAAAACCTGACGAATGAGGCTCGCCTCGCAGGCCGCCCGGCCGACCTCCACGTCATCGCAGCCGTCGCCAAAGTTTACTTGTAGAACTCATAACGCATGAGTAGCATTCACCACATGGATTCACTCACGACATGGTCGCTCCTGGTGCTGACCCTTCCCACGCAGAACGCGACGGCTCGCATGCGGTTCTGGCGCGCGCTCAAGGCGAAAGGCTGCGCGGTGCTGCGCGACGGCGTCTACCTGCTGCCCCACTCGGAAGCGCATGAACGGATACTGCGCGAACTCGCGGACGCGATTGCCGACAGCGGCGGCAGCGCTCATCTGTTGCGCGCGCCGAGTCTCGATGCGTCGCAGGAGCGGGAATTCCGCGCGCTCTTCGATCGCGGGGAGGATGACGCCGCCTTTATCCAGGCCCTTGCGGACGCCCGCAAGACCCTCGCCGGACAGTCGGCCACGGAACTGACGCGCTTGCTGCGCCGCGTGCGCAAGGATTTCGACGCCATCCGTGCGATCGACTATTTCCCGGGCGACTCGGCCACCCGCGCCGAAGTCGCGCTGCAGGATTTCGTCGCCCTGGTCGACACCGTGCTGTCGCCGGGTGAACCGCACGCCGCGGACCGCGCGATCCGCCCGCTGGCGATCGGCGAATTTCAGGGCCGTACCTGGGCGACGCGGCAGCGGATGTGGGTCGATCGCGTCGCCAGTGCCTGGCTGATCCGCCGCTTCATCGACGCACGCGCCCGCTTCATCTGGCTCGCATCGCCGGCGGATTGCCCGGCTGGCGCGCTGGGCTTCGATTTCGACGGCGCGACGTTTACGCATGTCGGCGAGCGCGTGACGTTCGAGGTGCTGCTGGCGAGTTTCGGGCTCGACAACGACCCTGCGCTCATGCGGCTCGGCGAAATCGTGCACGCGCTCGACGTGGGCGGCCCCGCGGCGCCCGAAGCGATCGGCTTCGAAGCCGTGATGGCCGGCACGCGCCAGCGTACGGAGAACGACGACCGGTTGCTCGAGCAGATGGGCGCCGTGCTCGACGCCCTGTACGCGCATTTCTCGTCGACCGCGAAGAACGACACCGGAGCCAGGTCATGACCACCGCCATCGCCACGACCGAACCGACCTACTCGCTCCGCGAGCTGGTCGCCTACATGCTGCGTCTCGGCACGTTCGGCTTCGGCGGGCCGGTCGCGCTCGCAGGCTACATGCGTCGCGACCTGGTCGAACGTCGCGGCTGGATCACGGAAGCCGACTACAAGGAAGGGCTCACGCTGGCCCAGCTCGCACCGGGGCCGATGGCGGCCCAGCTCGCGATCTATCTGGGCTTCGTGCACTACCGCCTGCTCGGTGCGACGCTCGTCGGCTTCGCGTTCGTGCTGCCGTCGTTCCTGATGGTGGTTGCGCTCGGCTTCGCGTACTCACATTTCGGCGGGCTGTCCTGGATGCAGGCCGTCTTCTACGGCGTCGGCGCCGCGGTGGTCGGCATCATCGCGATGAGCGCCTACAAGCTCACGACGAAAACCGTCGGCCACGACAAGCTGCTCTGGGCGATCTTCGTGACGCTTGCCGCCGTGACCTTCATCACGGAATCGGAAATCGCGTGGCTGTTCGTGGTCGCGGGCCTGGTCGGCTGGCTGTGGCGTGCCCCGCCCAAGTGGCTGCACCGGGGCGGTCTGAACGCGGTTGCCGCCGCCAACCTGCCGGCAGCCAGCGGGATATTGAGCGGCATCGACCTGCCGCAGCTCGTTCAGATCGGCGCGTTCTTCATGAAGGCCGGCGCATTCGTGTTCGGCTCTGGGCTGGCGATCGTGCCGTTCCTCTACGGCGGCGTCGTCACCGAACATCACTGGCTGAACGACAAGCAGTTCGTGGATGCCGTGGCGGTCGCGATGATCACGCCCGGCCCCGTCGTGATCACGGTCGGCTTCATCGGGTATCTCGTGGCCGGCTTTCCCGGCGCGTGCGTCGCGGCGCTCGGCACGTTCCTGCCTTGCTACCTGTTCACCGTCATTCCCGCGCCGTACGTGAAGAAGTACGGGCACCGTCCGGGCGTCAAGGCGTTCGTGGACGGCATCACCGCCGCAGCCGTCGGGGCGATCACCGGCTCCGTCCTCGTCATCGCGAAACGCTCGATCGTCGACCTGCCGACCGCGCTGCTCGCGGTCGCGACCGTGCTGCTGCTGTGGCGTTTCAAGAAGTTGCAGGAGCCGGTCGTCGTCACGGCTGCCGCGCTCATCGGGCTCGTGGCCTACCCGCTGCTCCATCATTGAGCCGCACTGCGGGCGACGGCCGTGACGCATCGGACGACATTCGTCCGCCATACAGGAGGCGTGCCGTGAAATGGATTACGCGCGAACGGCCGAAGGTCGACCGCATCGCATGCCCGTGGCTGATTGCGCGGTTCATCGACGATGCGCCGGAGTTTCTCTACGTTCCGGGTCCGGACGTCCTGCGACTGGCGGACGAAACGGGCGCGGTGCCCTACGACGTGCCGGGCGTCGAGCTTGGCCACCACGGTGAACGCTGCAGCTTCGATGCGTTTCTCGACCGCTACCGGCTCGACGCCCCGGCGCTGCTCAAGCTCGCCGCGATCGTGCGCGGTGCCGATACCGGACGGCTCGATCTCGCGCCGGAATCGGCCGGGCTGTACGCGATCTCGATCGGCCTTTCCGGACACTTCGCCGACGATCACGAGCAACTGCGGCACGGCATGGTGATGTACGACGCGCTCTACGCGTGGTGCCGGCGTGATGCACGTCCCTAGCAGCCGCTGCGCGTCGACGCTCGCCAGCCGGATGCTGCCGACGGGCGCGGACAAGGCCGCATGGCTCATCCTCGCCAGCCGCGGCATGCGCGGTTTCTGCGATGGATTCATTGCCGTGCTGCTGCCCGCGTATCTGCTGTCGCTCGGGCTGTCGCAACTGGATGTCGGCCTGATCGGCACCACGACGTTGACGGGTTCCGCCATCGCGACGATCGCGGTCGGCATGCTCGCGAGCCGCTTCACGCAGCGCCGCATGCTGACGCTCGCCGCGGCACTGATGGCAGCGACGGGCATCGGCTTCGCGAGCGTCTCCACGTTGTGGCCGCTGTTCGTCATCGCCTTTGCCGGCACGCTCAATCCGAGCTCCGGCGACGTCAGCCTGTTTCTGCCGCTCGAACAGTCGCGCCTGGCGCAAGCCGCCGACGGCGACGCTCGCACGGCGCTGTTCGCCCGCTACAGCCTCGTCGGGGCCGTATCGGCAGCGGTCGGATCCCTCGCGGCAGGCCTGCCGATCTCGGTTGCGTCACATACCGGAATCTCAACGCTGGGCGCGATGCGCGGCATGTTTCTGGTCTATGCGGCCACAGGTGTCGTCGTCTGCATGCTGTATCGGCGGCTGCCGCGCCAGGCAGTTCGCGCGGCACAGGCAGCGCCCCCGCTCGGCCCGTCACGCCCGATCGTCGTGCGGCTGGCGATGCTGTTCAGCGTCGACGCGTTCGCGGGCGGTCTCGTCGTCAACTCGCTGCTGTCGCTGTGGTTGATGCAGCGCTTCGGACTCTCGATCGCCGCCGCCGGCCAGTTCTTCTTCTGGGCGGGCCTGCTCTCGGCCGGCTCGCAGCTCGCGGCCGCGCCGCTGTCGCGCAGGATCGGCCTGCTGAACACGATGGTGTTCACGCATATTCCGTCGAGCGTCTGCCTGATCGGCGCCGCGCTCGCGCCGTCGTTGCCGCTGACGTTGACGCTGTTGCTGATGCGAAGCGCGCTGTCGCAAATGGATGTCCCGACCCGAACCGCCTACGTGATGGCGGTCGTCACGCCGGCGGAGCGACCGGCAGCGGCCAGCTTTACATCCGTCCCGCGCAGCCTCGCGGCCGCTGTCGCGCCGACCTTGGCCGGCGGCCTGTTCGGCCTCGGCTGGCTCGGTGCGCCGCTGGTCGCATGCGGCGCGCTGAAGATCGCGTACGACCTTTCGCTGCTCGCAGCGTTTCGCCACGTCGAACCGGACGACGGCCGGGCACGGTAATCGCGGCCACGGTCGAACAGCAAACGAGCGGGGAACCATGCAAAGCGATGCCGCCGCCGCGCCGTACACATCGGGCGGCAGCCGTCGCGGGAGGCAATCATGAAGAATTCCGGACGCTGGCGCTACGGCCTGCCCCTGCTCGTCGCGCTATGCGGCGTGCTCGGTACGTCGGGCCTGTCGACTCACCAGGTTTTCGCTGCGGGCGAAGAAGGCACCTCGACCGGCACCCTGCCGCTGAAGCATGTCGCGGACATCGCGTTGCCGGGCCGCGCGACACGACTCGACTACGCGAGCCTGGACCCGAGCCGCAACCTGCTGTTTATCGCTCACCTCGGCGACGGGGAAGTGATCGCTTTCGATACGCATGCATCGCGCGTGACCGCCCGGATCGCGGACGTATCGTCGGTACACGGCGTGCTTGCCGTGCCGGCGCTGTCGCGCATCTACGCGTCGGCTACCGGGTCCGACGAGATCGTCGCGATCGACGCCGCGACGCTGAAAATCGTCGCGCGCGTGCCGGGCGGGCATTATCCCGACGGCATGGCCTATGCGGCCGACGTGCACAAGCTGTACGTATCCGACGAATACGGAAAAACGGAGACGGTCATCGATGTCCGGAGCAACCGGCGTGTCGCGACGATCCCGCTCGATGGCGAAGCCGGCAACACGCAGTACGACCCGGTTTCCCGACACATCTTCGTGAACGTTCAGACGCGGCGCCAGCTCGTCGAAATCGATCCGGCGACGGACCGTGTCGTCGACCGTTTCGACTTGCCGGGTGCGAAAGGCAATCACGGATTGCTGATCGAGCCGCGCGCCGGCCTCGCCTTCATCGCGTGCGAGGACAACGACGCGCTCCTCGTCTTCGATATGCGCGCACGGCACGTCGTCCGCGCGTTCGACATCGGCGGCGGCCCGGATGTGCTGGCGTTCGATTCGGCGTCGGACGTGCTCTATGTTGCGGGTGAAGCCGGCATCGTTTCGATGTTCAGCGTCCGGGGCCGGAACGTCGCCAAGATCGGTGAAGGCCGGCTCGGGCCGAATGCGCACGTCGTCGCTGTCGATCCGGGCACGCATCGCTCGTATTTTCCGCTGAAGGACGTCGGCGGCCGGCCGGTGCTGCGCGTGATGGAAGCCGCGAGCGTGGCAAAGCCGGCCGGCACGGTGCCGCCGGGTGCAGGAACGTAACGGGCGAGCATGATCGGCGGCATCCGTCGTCGCGCAGTATCTCGTCCCGTTCGATTTGACATGATCCCGCGGCCTGTCGGTTGTCGGCGCCGCCGCCGCGCGTCACGCCGAACCGATTCTCGCCAGCACGCCGCCCACGATCCGGTCGCAGCGTTCCCCGTCGAACGACAACACGTCGCGCTCGGCCAGGTCGATTGTTGCCCGCCGACGGGACGACGCATCGCCCCGCCGGCCGACGCTCGCCGGACGCATTCGCCCGGCTGCCTGTTACCGGTCGTACTCGAAGGACTCGGTGAAGAGCGTGTCGACCGGGTCGGACCAGCTCAAGTTCACGAACGAGAAGTCCGTGCTGCCCGTCCAGCCGGCCACCGACGGGAACGCGACGCCCTGGTCGCCCGGCACGTCGAGCGTGACCGCGGCGCCCGGCTGGACCGGCGACGCCGATGCCGAACCGCTGACGAACGTCGCCGCTGGCTGCCCGGCCGCGGTTGCGCGAATCTGCACGTTGCCGCGTTTGACGAACGGCAGCCCCGTTTTCGACGTCCAGCCCAGCGGGAAGGTCGCGCCGCCCGCGAACGTGCCGGCAGAGCCCGGCGTCAGCTTGTCGCGCGTGGACTGCGCCAGATCGTGCCACGCGTACTGGCGCAGTGCGTCGGGCGACGGCGACGGCGTGCGCAGCCGGACCGTGTAGTGCCGGGCCGGCGTCGACGTGTTGCCGTTCTGGTAGACGTCGATCGTATAGGCGCTGAACGGCTTGATGTCGGCCAGCTCGGCGCTGCTCAGTTGCGGCTTCGCCCATGCGCTATTGTTGCGCGGCGCGTCGCCGGGCCACGTGAACAGGCCCTGGTTGGCCGCGTCCTGCGCGACGCCGGCCAGACGGAAGTTGTTGCGGCACTGCGGATTCTTCGCCAGTGCGGCGAGCTGCGCCGGCGTCTGCCCGCTTGCGATCTGCGCGCGGATGTTCAGCGTGTCGCAGGTCCCGCTCGACGGCTGGAGAAACACGCCGTTGCGCAAGCCGGGGCCGTTGACGATCGCGAAGTCCACCGCGGTGCCGGCCGCGTCGACGGCACCCACCTGCAGGTTGAGCGAATCGACGAACGCGTTGGTCCCCGTCGACGGATTGGCCGGATTCAGCCAGTCCCACTTCTGTGCGTTCGCATTGACCTTGCTCAGTACCGCGCGCTGATTGCCGACCACGCGCCAGCCGGTGTCGCCGTTCGCGAGACTGCCCGCCTGCACCGCAAGCTGTACATGCTGCTGCATGCCGTCGCGAATCCCGTCGCTGCGCGTCCACGCGAGCTTGACCCACATCGTGTCGCTGGCAACGACGCGGATGACTTCCGGCAAGCTGAAACTCGCGTTGTTCATCGCATCGTCGGCCACGATGCCCGGCGTACCGCCGGCCGGCGCGCCGAACTCCTGGTCGACCGACATCCCGTTGTTGAGGTACGCGGCGGGCACGCCTGCATTCAGCGCGCCGGACGCGACGTCGTCGACGAAGATCCGGCCGCATGCCGATACGCTGCCGCCCGTGCGCGCAGCGCCGGTCGAACCGGCGAAGCATTGGTTGAGCGCGCCCTGCAATGCCGCCAGATCGCTGGCGCTCGGCAGGTTCGACACCACCGCGCCATTGATGGTCGCGGCGGCCGGCAGGCTGGCCTTGTCGCTCGCCTGCGGCGCGATGCCGGGCGCGAGCTGAAGCTGCACCGGCGTATCGCTGGACGCGCCCGCCACCGAGCTGATCTGGACGCCGCCGTCCGGCAGGACGTTGATCTTGATCTGGTCGAGCAGCCGGTCGAGACCCGGCGCGCCCGCCGTCAACGGGCCGGAAATCAGGTCGACGCCCGCATTGCCGGTGGCGGCCAGCAGGTCGGCCAGCGCCGACGAATAGGCCTGCACCGTGCTGGCGACGGCCTGGGCCGTGACCTTGCTTTGCAGCAAACCGGTGTCGGCCAGCAGCTTGGTCGGGTTGTCGCCGACGATCGTGGCGGCGATCGCGTTCGTGATCGGCGTGATGTTGATCGTCTGCGTGCCGGCCGTGGCGCTGAGCGCGATCAGCGTGGCCTGCGAATCGGCGACGTTGCCGTATGCGGACAACGCGAAAGGCGCGCTCAGGCCGGTCACCGTGCAATGAAACGCGCCGGTCGACGCATCGGCCGGGCAGTCGACCGCTTTGCCGGTCGCATCGACCAGTTTCACGGTGGCGGCCTGCATCGCGGCGCCGGCGGCCGCGACCCCGCTGACCGTCTGCGCGGCGGGCGGTGCGGGTGGCGAGGAGGAATCGCTGCCACCACCACAAGCCGACAGGACAAGCACTGCAATACCGGATACGACAGGTGTGAGTTTCATTGCGTTTCCCCCGAGCCCCTTCTGGTTGATGCGTGTCACATACATTGCTCGTGCACGCTGAATGGCGAGGATTCTCGCAAAGACGATTTTCGCGATCATCATTCAGGTGGATGAAAATCGGGAAATAACAGGGCACGAAATGCAAATAACCTGTGTTAGCCTGAAAAAAATTCGGTATTCGAAGCAATATCGTCAGACAAAATCAGAATACGAAGATCGCGAAGCGACGGGGTGAGCACATGCAACGAGACCAACTCATCGGGGACCTCTATGAGGCCGCGCTGCATCCGGACGGTTTTCTCGAAGTTTTTCACCGGGTATCCGAATCGCTCGGCGCAGACGTATTTCACATGTTCAGTTGGGACGCCGCGCGCAATGCCCCGAAATTCTCGATCTATTCGCCGCGCGCGGAATTCGACGAGATCATCGCCCTCTACGATCAGTATTACGGCGCGCTCGATCCGCGCCGCGGCTTCGTCGAGAACGCACCGCTCGGCGAATTCGTTTGTTGTCAGGATCACCTGACCGAGCGCGACGTCGAACGCAGCGAGTTCTTCCAGGACTATCAGATTCCATCGGGATTTCGCTACCTGATGGGGATTCGCTTCGCGCGCCCCGGCAGCGACAACATTCTGCTCGGGTTACTGCGCGCGCACGGCCGCACCCCCTATTCTTCAGAAGAACGCGCGACCCTGACCGGTATGGCCGGGCATCTGCAGCGCTCGATCAACCTGTGGCAAGACGCGAGAGTGCTGCATCGCGACGCCACGCTCGGCGCCGAACTGATGGAGGAGCTGGGCCTCTCCGTCTTTGCGCTGGACCGGCACGCGCGCGTCCTGTTCGTCAACCAGGCGGCCGAGTCGATGCTGCGCGCCACCACCTGCCTCAAGCTCGAGAACGGGCACCTGAGCGCGACGAGCGCGCCCCAGAACGAGGCGCTCAAGGCGGCGTTGGCGCGCGTCGCGAAGACCCGCAAGAGCGAGAGCCTTGCCCTTTCCGGCACGTTGGCCGCGGCGCACGAGATTTTTCTCGGCATCGCGGCATTGTCCGGACAGGCGCTCCATGCCACTTTCGGCGATGCGACGATACTGATCACGGTCAGGCGACGCAGCGCCGCCCCGCTCGTCGTCGCACAACAGCTGCGGCAATCGTTCGGCTTGTCGAGCGCCGAAGCCGCGGTCGCCGAAGCGTTGATCAGCGGCAAGACGCCTGACGAATGTGCAGCGAGCGCCGGCGTGTCGCTTGCGACGGTTCGCACCCAGTTGCGTGCGATCTATGAAAAGACACATTCGCGGAATCAGGCTGAAGCGGTTGGACGGATGCTATGGGTCCTCCCGCAACACCAGCGCATGAATTGATATTTCGAAAACGGCGAGCGGGGCAGCGGTCAAAACGCTTCGGCATTTTTTTAAGACGGGTGCGCTTTGCCGGTCTCGAAAAAAGCGTTCGTTACGAAAATTCCCGGAAAGGCCGTCTTTGGAAGATTCCGATCTCCGCCAGTGCGTCTCGTGCAGAAAGCGGCGAGAGACGGCGCATCAGCTGTGGCGCTTGTCGGTGGAGAACATGCGCGTTCCTTGAACAGGATCTTGGCTGAACCCGATGAGAATTCGTCGGAACTCGGTGGTGCTGCTCGATCATTGGCGGCTATACGATGGACGCGATACTTCCTCGTCCCATGCAGTTTGCATGGTTCGTTAGCCCCGGCAAGTTTCACGGCCATTGTCGGGGCCTTTTTTGATTTCAGTTCCTGTCCCATGCGATCGCCGATGCGGCCATGCCGCCCTCCGATCGGCTGTCGCGGAGCGCGCCGGCGAGACGGCTGGCGCACGACTGGATCGGCCCGCATCCAGCGTACGCTCTGCCGCGCCTCCGCCCTTGCTCCGGCCCGCCACACCAATCGACACGCAATGGAGGCACGAAAAATGGCGAGCTATTCAATCGGAGGGGATATTCCCTTCCCAACATAGCAGGCAATCGCCTCCAGCATGCCGAGGTCGAGGTCTTGCACGCGGTCGACACCGAAATAGGTCAGCCACTTGTGCGAAAGCTCCGTCTGCGTTGTCGTGTGCCCGGTGGCGGCAAGGGCATACAGGTTTTCCAGTGCTGAACGCTGATCCATGTCTTCTCCGTGTATGCCGATGGTCGGAACGTTGCCGGCAGCTATCGGTATCAGGACGCCGTCAGACGGCTTCCAGGGCGAGGGCGATGCCCTGACCGCCGCCAATGCACAAAGTCACGATGCCGCGTTTCACGCCATCACGGCGCATTGAATGCGCAAGACGGGCCGTCAAGACAGCACCGGTCGCACCGATGGCATGACCGTGCGCGATCGCTCCGCCTTCGACATTCACCCTCTCCTCGTCGATGCCGAGCTCCCGAATGACAGCAATCGGCACGGCGGCAAAAGCCTCGTTGATCTCGAAACGCTCCACGTCGTTCAACGACCATCCGGCGCGCGCGAGCGCCATCTTTACTGCCGGCACGGGCCCGAGTCCGAACATGCCTGGCTCGACCGCACCCACGCCGTAGGAAACGAGCGTTGCGATCGGCTCGATTCCACGTGCCTCGGCATACTGTCGCTCCGCCACGACCATCGCCGCCGCACCGCTGTTCAATCCCGGCGCATTGCCGGCAGTGATGGTGCCGTCGGACCGGAACGCGGGTTTCAATTTGGCAAGCGACTCGATCGTCGTGTCCGGTCGCACCTGCTCGTCACGCTCGAATCTGACGGGTTGTTTCCGCCCTTCGATATCGACCGCGACAAGCTCGGCGTCGAACGCTCCGCGCCCTTGAGCCTGCGCGAAGCGCTTCTGCGAACGTTCTGCCCAACGGTCCTGCTGCTCGCGCGTCATTCCCATCCTCGCAACGAGATCTTCCGTATGCCATCCGGAATGCCGGTTGGAAAACGCGTCGACGAGGCCGTCCGCGAGCATGCTGTCGACGATCTCGGCATTCCCCATGCGATGACCCCATCGACCGCTTTCCAGCAGATACGGGGCACGGTCCATGTTTTCCATGCCACCCGCCACCGCGACCTCACCGAATCCAAGCCAGATTTCCTGGGCCGCACTCACGATGGCCTGAGCACCCGAGCCGCACACGCGATTCACCGTCAGCGCAGGCACGTCCACCGGAATGCCGCCCCCGACGGCTGCCTGACGCGCGGGATTCATCTTGTTGCCGGCCTGAATGACGTTGCCCATCACGACCGAAGCCAACGCTGCCGGATCGACCTTGCTGCGGCGTACCGCTTCGCGCACTGCGATTGCGCCCAGAGCCGTCGCGGCAACGTCCTTCAACGCACCGCCAAACGCCCCGATGGGCGTTCTTACAGGACTGCAGATCACTACCTGTCGAGCAACCATTTTCAACACTCCATTCAAAGTTCAGTTCCGCGTGAACGGACGCCACCGCACCGGCGCGACCTGCCTGCCGAAGAGGATGCGACTACGCATGACGTGCCGGCAACCACCTCGCGACCTACGCGCCGCCTGCGTGCGGGGCGACCACCGCAGGGATCGCGTCAGATCGACACCATTTCGAAATCTTCCTTGCCGACGCCGCACTCCGGACACTTCCATTTCGCCGGAATGTCTTCCCAGCGCGTACCCGGCGCAATGCCGTCGTCCGGCGCACCGTTTTCTTCCGAGTAAATCCAGCCGCACACCAGACACATCAATGTGCGCATCTCCATTGCTGTCGTGCTCATCTTGCCAACTCTCCAAAATTCGACATCTGTCGCGTCACAAATTCGCGCACCTGCTCGCGTACCCTCGCATCCGACAGGATCCGCCCATGCCCCGTGCCCGGCGCCGGCCATAGGGTCGCGTCGGGCAGCCCTGCCACGACCCGCTGTGCCTCGCAGTACGGCACCACGGGATCGGCCGGGTCGTGCACGACCAGCACCGGGACATCGAGCGACGCGCCGCGCGCGAGAATGTCCCAGTGGCTGACCGGCACGCCGTTGCGGAGCTGCAGCTCCGCATAGATGCGCTCGACCACCGGACGCGGGAACGCCATGTCGCGGCTCGCCCAGCGCTCCAGCACCTCGGTCAGCGCGCCCGTCGGCGCGATCAGCACGATGCAGCGCAACGACGCCCGGCGCGAGCGCTCCGCCAGCGCCGAGATCGCCGCGATCGACCCGAGCGAATGCGCGATCACCACTTGCGCGCCTTCGATCGCATCCAGCACCGCGCCCGTCGCCCGGGTGAACTGCGTCATCGTCGTGTGCTTGCCCGGCGAGCGGCCGTGCGCCGGTGCGTCGAATGTCGCCACCGAGAAGCCCAGCGCCTGCATCGGCTTCACGAAGCCCAGCATGCTGCTGCTGTCGGTGCCCCAGCCGTGCACGAGCAGCGCCCGCGACGCGCCGCCCTCCCAGTAATACGCGCGGTCGAGGTCCGCATTGCCCTCGATCGGCGTCACCTTCGCGCCGAGCGGTACACGATCGCTGACGGGCAGCCCGTAGCCGCGCGTGAAGCCGAACGCGTCTGCCGCGCGCCGCCCCGCGGCGCGCGGCGCGAAGGTGTTCAGCAACCGGAACGCGCGACGGCCGAGCCGCACGCTCAACGATGGCGCCTTCGCCGTCCGCCGTGTGATCGGCGAGACTTCGGTGTCCTTCACGGTCGCCATCACCGGCCCTCCGTCGCCGCGCGTGCGCCGACGGGCACTGCCTCCCGGGACAGGCTGCGGTAGTAGCCTGACTCGGTGTCGTAGAAGTGGCAGTGACGGATCACGTGCCACAGATCGCCGAACGTGAAGTCCTTTTCGCGGATCATCCCCGGAAACGCTTCCTTGAGCGCCGCCTGCGCCTTCGGCAGGTTGTAGAACGGCACGATCGGCGCGACGTGGTGCGCCGTGTGCACCGAAATGTTGTGAGTCATGAAGTGCAGCCACTTCGGATACCGGTAGTCGGTCGTCACCAGCAGGCGACTCGCGTTCGGCGTCCAGTGCTGCGAGGGCAGGAACGGGATGTCGTCCGACGTGTGGTGCATCAGCGTCGTGGCGCTGAACCACGCATGAATCATGAGCCACGGCGCGACGAAGTACAGGAACAGCCCCGTGATGCCGGTGAAGTAGATCAGCGCCGGGAAATAGAGCGCCGACACGATCAGCACGAAGCCGATCGAGCGCTTCACGTCGCGCCGCATCTCGCGCTTCGGATAGAAGCCGGGACGGAAGCCCGATTCCTTCCAGTAGCTCACCGTGCCCACCCAGAACAGCCACTTGCGGGTACCGGCGTACTCGAGGCGCTTGAACAGCGACATGCGATCGTAAAGCGGCGCGGGAATCGGCCGCCAGTCGGTGTCGAGCTCGAGGTTGTTGGTGTTCGCGTGGTGCAGGTTGTGCGTGTGACGCCAGGCGTGGAACGGATACAGCAGCGGCAGAAGCGACAGGTGCCCGATCACCAGGTTGAACCGCCGGGAGCGGGAGAACGAGTTGTGCCCGCAATCATGCGCGATGCAATGCAAACCCCAGCCGCCCAGACCTGCGACCAGCCACAACGGAATGTAGAGCAGCCAGTGCGGCGCATACGCGATGCCGACGATCGCCCCGATGTACGCCGCATAGCTCACCACGAAGCCGAGAACGCCGCGCCACGCACGCGGCTCGTACAGCGACTTCGGGATCGCGTCGGTCAGGCGCACGCCCTCGAGCGCCTTGGACTTCTGCAGGAATTCGTCGAAACGCGCGGGCGGCGCGCTCGGAACGGTGTAAGTTTTCGCCATGTCGATCTCCCGCTTATGCAGCCTGCAGACCGAGTTCGGTCGAGAGGTGGTGCGCCAACTCGTTGATGCTGTTGTATTCGAACAGCAGCGCCGGGGACAGCCGCTGCTCGACGACCTTCTCCAGATCGCCCGACACCTGCACCGCGACGATCGAATCGAGGCCGTACTCGTCGAAGCGCTTGGCGGGATCGATGGCCGCCCGGTCTACCTTCAACTGCTTGGCGAGCCGGTCGACCAGCCAGCTGCGGATCGACGCTTCCGTCAGCGGGCCGACGTCGGCGGCCACCGCTTTCTTGCGGCCAAACAGGCCGCCCAGGAATCCAGCTTCAGACATGATGAATGATCCTTCTATACAAGGGTGTTGAACGAAATCACGACGGCAACTTTCAATACGGTTTCTTGGCGAGCTTGCGGATCGCCTCCGGCCCCGGCAAGCGCAGGTCCCAGACGACGCCCACCTTGCCGAGCGTCCAGAGCACCCACGCGCTGAGATCCGGCTCGTACCACTTCACCGAGTGGCGATACGACGCGGGGAACGCGTGGTGGTTGTTCTGCAGGCCTTCGCCGAACGTGAGCACGGCGACCGTCCAGTTGTTCGCGCTGTTGTCGTCGGTCTTGAACGGCCGTCCGCCGAACATGTGGCAAATCGAACCCACGCACCAGGCGGCCTGATTGGCCAGGAATATTCGCGCGAAGCCGCCGAACAGCAGGCCGTTCCACGCGCCGTGCCAGGAGCCGCTGACGGCGCCACCGATCGCGGCAGGCAGCACGAGGCCGAGCACGATCCACCAGGCGTAGGTGCGGTGATAGAAAAACAGGCGGCGATCGCGCAACACGTCCGGGGCAAAGAACGTCCAGCCCGATACGTCCGGGGCCAGCATCCACGGCATGTGCGCGTACCAGAGGCCGCGCAACTTCGCGAACAGGCCCGCGCCGGCCTGGTTCGGCGAATGCGGATCGCCTTTCTGGTCGCTGTACAGGTGATGACGGCGATGCGTCGTCACCCAGAACATGATCGGTCCTTGCGCAGCCATCGAACCGCAGATCAGCAGCAGCCCCTCGAACCACTTCGATGTCCGGAACGTCTTGTGCGCAAGATACCGATGGAAACCCATCGTGATCCCGCCCATGTGCAGAAAATAGAACACCACGAACAGCACGAGATCGGTGATGGCGAAGTCACCCAGTGCGAGTTGACGCACCGCCAGCGCGAACCCGGCAAGCGGCACCAGCATCACGGCCAGGGCGGTGTAGCGTTTGACGCGCGCACCACTGCCCTTTAGCGGCGAAACGCCGGGGATCTGCCCGTCGGCGGCCGACAGCCCGCCCGCGGCAGTCACGCCGGGTGCAACCTGAATCGATGAATTCATAGGATTCTCCAAACGCTAATAAGGATTACGGCGAGATTGAGGGAGCCGCCGCGCCGCGCTTCGGGGCATAGCGCACCTCCGTGACGAGACCCAGCGCGTCGAGCAGGCGGATGATCCAGGCGGAGGGATCGAGCTGCCAGAACGCGTGATCGTTGTTGGCGAAGGCCGGCTGCGCGTGATGGTTGTTGTGCCATGCGCCGCCCACCGAAACGATTGCAAGCAGGCCCAGATTGCGGCTGTGGTCGCGCGTCGCGTGCGGGCGGGTGCCGATGGTGTGGCACAGCGAATTGACGGCCCAGGTCGACTGATCGAGCAGGAAGATCCGCGCGAGTCCGCCCCACAGGAAGCCGCCGGCGGCCCCGAGCCAGGCCTGCCCGGCGGGTGCGAGCAACGCGCCCGCGAGCGCGGGAATCGCGAGGCCGAGCAGCACCCACCACCCGTAGCGCAGATTGAGATTGACGATCAGGCGGTCGCGCAGCAGGTCTGCGGCATACGCGCTCCAGTTCTCGCGGCGCACCGTGAACAGCCAGCCCACGTGGCCGTGCCAAAGTCCCGCGAACCGGCTCAGCTTGCCGTGCCGGTTCGCGCGCGGGCGCGGCGAATGCGGATCGCCGTCCTGATCGGTGAACGCGTGATGCATCCGATGGGTGGCCGCCCAGAACAGGATCGGCCCCTGGGCGGCCATGCTGCCGAGTACGCCGAGCATCACGGTGACGGCCGGTCGCCCCTTGAACGAGCGGTGCGAGAAATACCGGTGCATGCCGGTTTCGACGCCGATCGCGGTCGAGAAATACATGACCGCCAGCAGCACGAAGTCGGTTGCGCGTACCCCGTATATCCACGTGTAGGCAATCGCCAGTGCGAAACCGAGCGCGGGTATGCCCACGGTCAGATAAGCGAGCCGGCGTGCGCGCACGTCGGTGTCGGCTTCCGCCGCAGAAGCGGCCGCCGGTGTTCGCGAAGACAAAGAATCCGCTTCAGCCATGACTGACTCCGAAGAAAGACAGCGACAATGAAAATCGAGGATGCAGTTCGTGCGAACCGCTTACGCGCGCGCCTCGAGCATGCTCAAGCTGCCTTGCTGGAACGCTTGCTTGCACGCTTGCCGGCGCACCTTGCCGCTCGTGGTGAGCGGAATTGCGCCGGTCGGCCCAAGGTGCACCACCGTCGGCGCAACCCCGTGGTCGCGCGTGACCGCCAGCGTGATCGCCGCTCGCACCTCGCGCATTTGCTCCGGATTCAGACGGCGCGAGCGCTTGAGTTCCGCAACGATGATGAGCGACTCCCTGGCGCCGCCGTCGATCGAAAACGCCACCACGCCGTTCGTGCGAATCGCCTCGTGCGCCGATTGCACCGATTCCTCGATGTCGGTCGGATAGAGATTGCGTCCGGCGACGATCACGACGTCCTTGATCCGGCCCGTCACGAACAGCTCGCCGCGCTCCAGAAAGCCGAGGTCCCCGGTGCGCAGGTAACGGGCCGAATCGTCCTCGCCGTCTCCGTCGCCGATCGTCGCCGCGAAGATGTCGTCGCTGTCCGCGCGGTTCAGATAGCCGGCTGCGACGTTCGGGCCACTGAACCAGATTTCGCCGATGGCCCGCTCCGGCAGCACGCGCTTCGTCTCGGGATCGACGATCAGCAGTCGATGGCCGACCGCCACCGGCCCGCAGCCGACCAGCGTCGTGCGTCCGCGTACGTCGGATTCCGGGTTGTGCGGCATGCACCGGCCGCGAGCAAGCGCATCCTTGTCGACATCGATCAGCGTGACCGGAGAACGGCCCACTTTGCCGGATACGTAGAGCGTCGCCTCCGCCATTCCGTAGCAGGGCACCACGGCACGGCGCTCGAAGCCATGCCGGCCGAAGCGCGCGAAGAAGCGTTCGAGCGTCGCGTGGTTCACCGGCTCGGCGCCGCAGAATACGTGCTGCAGCGAGCTGAGATCGAGCGCGGCCGCTTCTTCTTCGCTGATGTTGTCGACGCACAGGTCGAACGCGAAATTCGGTGCGACGCTCGTGGTCACGCGGTAGTCGGTGATCGCCTTGAGCCAGCGATACGGACGCTGGACGAAATGCTGCGGCGACAGAATCACGAGCGGAAAGCCGCTAAACACTGCGAGCAGCAGCGCGCCCATCAACCCCATGTCGTGATACGGCGGCAGCCACGTGCAGCCGACGCGGTCCTGATCGATGCCGAGCCGTTCGGCGATCACCGCGCAGTTGCTGACGAGATTCTCATGCGTGACGACCACGCCCTTGGGCTCGCCCGTCGATCCCGACGTGTACTGGAGCAGCGCTGGCCGATCCAGGCCGACACCCTGCTCCGGCAGGTTCCGAACGTCATCTGCCGATGCTTCGATATCGTCGAAGGAGCTTTCGTCGATCGTCAGCAAGGCAGGCGCGGCGCGCTGGCCACCGTAGAGCTCGTCGAGCTGTGGCTGCAGCGAGCGGTGAAGCTTGCCGGCAATGACCACGTCAGGATCGGCGTCGCGACAGATCGATGCGAAGCGTGCAACTGCGCGAGAGCCGACAGGCGGAAACGAAGGCACCGCGGTGGCGCCCGCCAGCAGGATCCCGAACAGCGCAGCGACATAGCTCAGACCGGGTTCGAGCAGCAGCAAAACGCGCCGTTCGTGCAGCGCGTGCTGCAGCACCCTGTTGCGCATCTGGATGGCAGCGGCAGCGAGCTGGCCATATGACCAGCTCACGACATCGTCCTCGCCGTCGCGAAGAAAATGGAATGCGATCCGCTCCGGCGTTTGCTCGGCACGCTCTCGCAGAATATCGAGCAGGGACAAGGTCCTGTGCTCCGCCGGCAGGGCGGAGGGGGAAAGGCTACCGGCCATCATGAGACCCTCGGATTGTCAGTTTTGTTTTGATGAAAATTTCATGCGCGAACAGGCGCCGAACGCCACGCGGCCATCAGTGCGCCGCCGCGGGGGCAAGCGCTCTCGGTCGCGTATCCAACGGCGCACACGAGATTGCGGTGGCCAGGCCGAGCGCAATCCGCAGGTAACAAACGGTATGGAATTCGGCGAGGCGCACTATCGCGTTACCTGTTATCGCGACCGTCAGCGCCACGCCGAACACCGATCCCGTCTGGCGTATCGCCTGGTTCACGGCAGAGCCCATGCCGAATCGCGCCGGCCGCAGATGCACAACGGCGGCCGCCGACAGCGAAGGCATGACCATGCCCACAACCAGCCCGGTGAGCAGTGCCCCCGGAAGCCACGCGTGCACATAGTCAGGATCGACCCCGGGCACCCGCGCGAACCAGATGCCCGCCGCCGTGGATATCAGGCTCCGGTCACCAGCAGACGAGGAACACCGCCCCACTTGCGATACGGAAAACCGGCCACGGCGAGATCGAACTCGACTGCTCCTGCCAAGCGGGTGGGCGGCGTCCGTTCATGTACTTTCGCCAAACTGGAGCGGCGTCACGCCGTCGCCCGATTCGGATTCGAAATACGACGCATCGAGAAACGAGAGCGTTCGCGCCCGCATCCGCGCTTGAAACAGCGCAACGACCGGCCAAGGGCGCATCGCCATTGCCATGACCTTGACATTCCGGGCATCTTCCCAGTGGATGACGTTCGCCACTTCCAATGGCAACCCGCCGACCTCCCCTGTCCAGAGGCTCAGCGTCGTGGCACCGGCCGACAGACGCGGCCCGCTCGCACGGCCCCCGTAGACCGCGATCGAGTGGCCGCAAACGCGTTCGACGTTGGCGCGGCCGCGAATCGGCTTGCAGGCCACCGGACTGGTCATAAACATCTCGTCGGCGAGGCCGAACGGCAACTTGGCGTCCAGCACTTCGTCGTCGGGTATCGGCGGCAACGCGGTATCGATCTCCGGCGGCAGCGTCCACGCGTCGACGTCGACGAGATCCCGACTCGCGTCGTACAGCGCCCGGCGAACCGGCGCGGGAAACGAGCCGAGGAAGATGTCGACCTGTACGCGCTTGCCCGACCGGCGCGCCACCGTCACGCCGCGAATCTGGCGGTCCTTGAAGCGGCCGTGCCATTCGCGCCCGCCGATATCGGCGCCGCTCCACACGTGTTTCGGCTCGACCTCGGAGAAGATGCTCTCGGCCGCAGCCGCGAGGCGCTCGACTCGGCCGCGACCGACGATTTCTCCGAACGTCATCGGATGCCGCAAACCGACCTCGTCCTGCTCCGACGTCTCGAGCTCGCGCAGCAACTCGCCGACATAGAGACCGGCGTGTCCTTGGTGATTCATCGTCGTTTCCTTCTCTGTCATCGTCGTTTCTGCCTCTGCACGCGGCAGGCTTGCCGTCTCGACGTGCGTCATACGGCCGCTCGAATGGATGCGTTCGCGCCCATTCGCTCCAATATCCGCCGCGCGGCAAACGCCGGTCGATCGAGCTGGATGTCGATCATCGGCGCCGTCGGGCTCCAGTTCGCCTGAAGGCTCTCCGCGACGTCCTTGTCCTCCATGACCGTCGCGAACACTTCCTTCGCGGTGAATTCGGTAAACCGATGGTTGTCGACGTCGAAATCGCGGTGCATGCCCACGAAGACATGAGTCGTGGCGTCCGTGGCCGGCGTGAAGATCGTCGTCGTGTAGACGTGGAAGACCTGGCCGCTGGCATCGTCACAGGCGTGGGCCCTCGTTTCGACCCGCGTGTTGCCGATGGGCCAGTAAACGACCTCCTGGAAGCGGTCGATGTAGTCGAGCTTCAGGATATGGGTGTAGAGCGGCGGCGTCTTCTCGCGGCGCAGGTAGCGGCGCACGCGCACTTCGTCGTCGTTGATCACGATTTCGGGCGGCGTCTCGACGATGTCGAGCGAACCCAGCGTCTTCGCGTGCACGAAGGCGGCGTGCGAGATGTCGAGAATGTTGTCGATGCCGAACAGGTAGCTACAAGCGATGGTGCAGTAGCTCATCGTCCCCGCAAGCTCGGGCGCCGAACAGACCCAATGGTTCGGGATCGTCGCCTCGTCGGCCTGGTTCGGCTCGCCGGCCCACAGCCAGATGAAGCCGTATTTCTCGACGGCAGGGAACGTCCGCACGCGTGCGCCCTTCGGGATCGTGTTCTGGCTCGGAATACTGACGCACTCGCCCGAGCAGTTGTACCTGAGCCCGTGGTACCAGCACTGGATCTCGTCGCCGACAACGCGTCCCCGGGACAACGGAACCTGTCGATGCGGGCATCGATCCTCAAGCGCGACGATCTGGTTCGCCGACGTACGGTACATGACGATCTTCTGGTTCAGGATCGTCCGGGCGAAGGGCTCCCTCTGGACTTCCGCGGAAAGTGCTGCTGCGTACCACGCATTCTCGATAAACATTGTTCCTCACTTTGCTACATGGGCGGCGTTGTGGCACACCCGACGCGAGCTCGAGCGGGCGTGTGCCTTCTGGATCGTTTCTACTTGCGCACGACAGCGACCAACGCGTCTTCGTCCCGGGCCTCCGCCGCGGACGCTTCGCGATCGAGACGACCCTCTGCCATCTGCTCGAGGAAGTCGTCGGTCGCGGACTGCAGATTGACGCAGGGATACTGGAAGCGCCCCGTCGTATAACGCAGTGCGCCAAGGAAGGACGGCTCGACCGGCGCGCCTGCCGCCTCGAGCAGCCCATGCGACGCCAGGTACGCGTGGAGCGCGGGCAACCGGTAACACGGCACCGCCGGATACTGGTGGTGTTCAAGGTGGAAGTTGCTGCCGAAGAACAGCGCGGTATAGATCGGCGACGTGTAGCTGCGACTATCGCGATATCGCCCCGGCACGGTATCCGTGTGCTCGATGTACGCGCGGATGGTGCTGAACACGTACACCCCGATATACGGAATCAGCATGACCGTGAAACCGAGCCACAACGAGCGATGCCAGATGAACCCGTAGGCCGTCACCGCGCACAGGCTCAGCACGATGTTGATCCGGGAGATCCAGCGCATTTCGCGCTGGCTGAAGGGCAAACGCGTGTTCTCCGGCCAGGGCAGACCCGCCGCCATCCGCACGGCGTTCTTCGTGTAAATCCGCACGCCCTTGGAGCGCGCGAGAAAGAAGCGCGACCAGAAGGTGCGGTACTGCGAATAGATCTGGACATCCGGGTCGATGTCTTGACCGGTGAAGCGATGGTGCTTCCAGTGGGTCATGCTGAATCCCACGATCAGGAAGCCGGGCACCAGTGACGAGCAGATGAGCGCCAGCGCGGCGCTCACGTACTTGTTACGATGCAGGTTCGTGTGCATCCCCTCATGCCCGACGAAGGTCAGCAGGTGCATGCCGTGCCCGCCGATCACGCCCAGGACGATCGTCATTGCGATACGAGTTGGCGTCGACGCCGGTATATCGACGACGGCGAACGCCACCGCGGCCGGGATCAGGAAGAATGCGAGCGCATGCGCCAGATAGAGGATCGTGGCGACGGAGCTGATCCGATGAAAGTGTCGTGGCAGCTTGAGCCGCGAGAATGCGACGTCGCTGTCCAACGGGGCTTCGATGGTCATAGCCTCTCTCCTCGGTTTACGCGGCGCAGGGCCGGTGATTGGCGGACGCGATCCGCCACGGCTTGAAAGCCAGAACGCGCGTACCTGCGCGCGCCAGATGAATCGCGAGCGCGGCGCTCGCGCAGCTGGCACCTGCGATGAGGGTGTCTAACACGGAAAGATTCCCTTTGGATAACGACTGGAACTCGGATTGCACATGACGCGACTCACCATCGAACCGATGGAGCGCCGGCGGCGCCATGGCATGGCGCCGAACGCCTACGATTCGTGCTACTTATGAAATCAGCAGCGTGTGCGAACCCTGTTGATGTGCAGTCAATGCGACCCTGCTGATCTATCCGGCGGGTAGCGTTTAAACAGCACCGATGCATTGACGCCGCCAAACCCGAACCCGTTGGACAGTGCAATCTCGACGGGAACGCGCCGTGCGGAAGGCCCGATCAGATCAAGGCCGGCAGCGGCTTCGTCGGGGTGCTCGAGATTCAGCGTTCCGGGCAGCACGCCATCCCGGAGCGCGAGAATGGAAAACGCCGCTTCGATGGCGCCCGCCGCCCCGAGCAAATGCCCGGTTGCCGACTTGGTCGAGGAAATCGCCGGGCCGGCGCCCACGCCGAAGACAGTCTTCAGCGCCTCGATTTCGCCGGCGTCGCCGACCGGCGTCGATGTCGCATGCGCATTGACGTAGTCGACCTGCTCCGGGGCGATTTCGCCCATCGCCAAGGCCAGCTTCATCGCACGCATGGCGCCGGATCCGTCGTCGGGACCGGCGGTCATGTGATAGGCGTCCGCCGTGGTTCCGTACCCGATGATTTCCGCGATCGGGCGGGCGCCACGTGCGCGGGCATGGTCCAGAGACTCGACCACCAGCATTGCCGCTCCCTCGCCCATGACAAATCCGTCACGATCGCGGTCGAACGGACGCGAAGCGCGAATCGGCTGATCGCCGAAGCCGGTCGACAACGCTCGCGCCGCCGCGAATCCGCCCAAGCTGACCTTGTCGAATGCCGCTTCGGCGCCGCCCGCCAGCACGACATCAGCCTCACCGGTCCGGATCATGCGCATCGCATCGCCGATCGCCTGCACGCTAGCCGCGCAGGCCGTCACCGGACAGCCGAGGGGCCCACGGAACTGATGCTTGATCGAAATCTGGCCGGCCGCCAGATTCGAGAGAAAGAACGGAATGGTGAACGGCGACAACCGCCGCACGCCGCGCGTCTCGCCGATCCTGACCGCCTCCGCCAGCCCGGGAAACCCACCGATGCCCGACGCTACGACCGTCGCTGTCCGCTCGCGCTGATGCTCGGCTTGCGGAGCCCATCCGGCTTCCGCGAGCGCCTCGTCTGCAGCGACCATCGCCATCTGGATGAAGCGGTCCATCTTCCTCAGCTCCTTGTTCGGCACCGAGAGTTCCGGATCGAAACCACCGTCGGGATCGTCGGTCTTCCCCTGGACGGTCCCGCCGACCTTGGCGGGCAGTTCACCGACGATATCGTCGCCGAGCCGGCGAAGCCCGGAGCCTCCGCCGATCAGGCGCTGCCACACCAATTCCTTACCGCAACCCAGCGGGGACACAATGCCAATACCGGTTACTACCACTCGAAGCGTCATTTCACCTTCCCCTCACGGACCAGGACTTGCTGAGCCACATCGTTAAAGCCGTTCATCTTCAGGCACACCTTTAGTAATGCTGCATTGCGCCGAGCCACTTCAGGAGAGAGCCGGGGCCGCCAGACTCGCGGCGGACCCTGGACCTTCCCGATGCGCGTCTCGAATTCACAGCGCTCGTCAGAATGCGTGCGACACATGCACACTGCGCGACATGCCAAGCGGCACGCCGTACTCCAACGCGTCGATGTTCAGCGCTGCGCGCGTTTGTTGATCTATCTCGATCCAGAACGGCAAGGTCGGCTTGCCTTCGATCATTTGCGGCGGCGCAGCGCGATGCACGTTGACACCCATGCGCTTCAGAAGCCGTTCGTTGCCGAGCACGGAGAATGCAATGAGACGGTCGGCGCCATGTGCGTGCGCGACACGGACGATTTCGGACATCAGGGAGCGCGTGTTTTGCCACGATTCTTCCGCCGTCAACGACTCGCCGCTCGGCATGCTCATCGCGAAGCGGGACAGTTCCCACACATTGCGCGTATTGGGAAGCGAGGCACCGCCCATCAAATCCGGAAAAACCTCACCAAGCAGATAAGGCTCGTCGGTCGGCAACAACCGGCCGCAACCGACGATTTCGCCGTTGCGGTCGAAAGCGACGACATAAAGGGTGTCCGCGTGATCGAAGTCGTCAAATTCGATGCCATCGTCGGTGGGCAACGACCAGCCGAGTTCCTGTATGAAGACCTTATGCCGAAACTTCGCAAGTCGACACATCGTCTCGCGACTCAAATCAGCGCTTTTTCCCGACAATAAAGTCAGCATCGCGAATGCCCTCTCTCTTATCTTCAGAATTGTTAGGCGCGATTGGACCCGAAATTGAAAAGACAAAAAAGCTGCCCGAATGGGCAGGGGGCAGGCGTCTGGACGAGACTCGTCGCGCCGAGTGCGACGGGACACTGCGACGGACAAACGGGGTTCGGAATTCAACCGGCGATCGCTACGCGAGTCGGTCGGAGCGACCGTCCGGAGCGCGCTTGATCAGCGGCGGCTCGAAGCAACCATCCCGAGCCGCGGCGTCACGGTATAAATGATCGTAGCGGTCATCGCGCCATTGCCAGGCCGATCAGGAAGATCAACGGAAATTGGCGGCAGCGCGGCACACGGAATTTGTCACGACGCGCAGGCTTTTTTAATCTAGTTATATTCACTGAACACGAAATCAGTGACCGGCGAAGATGGCCGATTCAAGTTCGCGTTGACGCGTTCCCGAGCACAGCCAGTTCTGGATCAGCTCTTGGCTGTATTGCGCGCCGTAATCGTCACCGTTCATGTTGAGGAGCATGACATTGCTGCTGACGTCGCCCTTCCCGACCTTCACCTCAGACTGGCCCACGGCCACATGCCATGCGCAGCCGACGCTCACGGCCGGCCGCGTTTCGGTGCAGACCAGCTCGTAGTAGCCGGCATTGACGGCGCTAATGCCCTCGCCCCATAAATCATGCAACAAGTTCAGGGCTTGCTGGCACATATGCTGATGGAAGCGCAGCGCGTAGAACGCTGGCAAAGTCAATCGTACGTATCCGTCGTTCAGTTTTTTAGGCATGTCCGTTCTCTCGATGTGGCACCTGTTAAAATTGATACCGCATAGTTTGGCAAGATTCGCGGCGACCGGGTAGGCGCGCGCCCTTCCAACGCTCACGGCGTGCCTGCTTGTGATTTGTGATAGCCGGTAGATCACGCGCCTATTTTTTACGAATATCACAGATCCCCTGGAGAACACCATCGCATTATCAAGATAACGTACGACCCCATAGCGGTGATTTCCTGACGGTGCCCGATCATTGCGCAATTCCAGGATTTTCGAACTCGTCGCAATTTTCGGCATCGAAACTTGGCTGATGTACCAATACGCATGCCTACATGCAAATTCCCCAACTCAATCGATCAATGGCGAGCGCGGACGCCACCTCGAAACCCGCCGCCAGATAACAAATCAGTACCCGACACCATGCTTGCCGCTCGATATCTCAAATATTGACGACGATCCTTGAATAATTTATAAAAAATCGATCAGCGCACCAACCATGCAATACAGCCCCTTTAGGGACAAGATTGACCAAAAAGGTAATGATATGCAAGCCTGGAGAGAGAAGTATCTGAATGGATACGCTGAGGCAAAATCCATGGCTGACGTGTTTCTGGAGTTCACGGCAGACGTGCGAGCACTTGGATTCGAGTACTGTTCGTTCGGTCTGCGCGTTCCGTTGCCGGTTAGTCATCCGCGGTTCATGCTGCAGTCCAACTATCCGGAGACGTGGGTCGAGCGCTATGTGAGCCAGAACTATTTTGCCGTCGATCCGACGGTCCGGCATGGGCTTAGTCAGATGAGACCCCTGATCTGGCGCGCCGATAGCCAGACACAAAACGTCGAATTCTGGGACGAAGCGGAGCACTTCGGCTTGCGCCACGGCTGGTGCATGCCGTCCATCAGCCGCACCGGGGCGATCGGACTCGTGACCATGGTGCGATCAGGCGAGCCGATCGAGGAGCGTGAACTTGCGGAAAAGGGATACCAGATGTCATGGCTCGCGAACACGGCCAACTGCGCGATGAGCATGCATCTGCTTGCGCAGCTTGCGCCCGAATATGCCGTCGAGTTGACTGCACGCGAGCGCGAGACGCTGCAATGGTCCGCCGCGGGGAAAACCTACGCCGAGATTGGCAAGATCATGTCTGTCGACGAGCGGACCGTGAAATTTCACCTCGTCAATGCGATGCGCAAATTGAATTCGGCCAACAAGACCGAAGCCGCGGTCAAGGCGGCAATGCTGGGGCTCTTGTTCTGACGCCATGTCCTTCGTCGCTCACTCGTCGAGGCCCTGCTCGCTGGGGCAGGTCACGTTACAAGCGGTAGCCGACGCCATTACGCACCTGGCGACTCGGCTGGGTGCGCAGTTGCTGCATCGTTCGACTCGACGGTTGAGCTGACTGAGCAAGGCACGCTCTATCTGGAACAATCGCGCGCAGCGTTCTTGTTGATCGACGATGTCGAGCGTGCCATTCAGGGGCAAAGACGGCGCACTGACAGGTCATGTCCGGCTCAGCGTACCGGCGACGTACGGACACTATCGTCTGCCGCCGCTGCTTCGGCAGTTCACGCAGCAACATCCGCAGGTTCGCGTGGAGCTGAAGATCGCCAATCGAAACGGGGATCTGATGGCCGAAGGTTTCGAGTTCGGAAAATTCGTACGGCTCACTGATTGCCACGGTTGAACGAGGCTAACGAATGCAAGTGCAGCAGCGGCTTCATGCAACGCTTCGAAGCACATCGAAATCAGCCTGAAGCCGCCATGTCCCAACGCCCCCTGTATTCGTCCGATTACGCGCGTTTGATTTGCTTGACCAGAAAGTCGACCATATCTCGCTGTGCGTCGCCGAGAATATCGCCGGTGCCGACTAGCGCCAGCTCTGACGGCGGCAATGGAGGCAAACCGGTGCAGACTCGATGCTCCGGCAAGATCGCAGACTTCGGTAGCACCGAGATAGCCAGACCTGCGGCGACCGCTGCCTGAATCGCAGTAAGGCTTTGGCTGCCAAACGCTATGCGCCACGCATGCTGCGCCTTGTCGAGACTGCGGATCGCCCGCTGACGGTAAATACATCCGTGGGGAAAAAGCGCAAGCGCGATCGGCTCATCCGAATCCGGCTTCGGGGGATCAGCATCCCGCCCCCGCACCCAGGCAAGCGACTCTGGCCACGCCGCGAAGCAGTCGCCTCTGCCAGGTTCCCGCTTGACGAGTGCGAGGTCTATTTCCCTCGCGGCAAGCTTGCCTTGCAAATCCGCGCTCATACCCGCCGACGTTTCGAGCCTCACATCCGGTCGGACTTTCAGAAAGCCCGAGAGTATTGCCGACATGCGCCGCGCATCGAAGTCCTCCGGAACCCCGATTCGAACCGGCGAAAGCTTGACGTCGCGCTGGAGCACCTCGCGGGCTTCCTGCGACAACGCCAGCAGCCTCCGCGCGTACTGTGCGAGCAAGACACCGTGTTCGGTGGCAACGACATGATTGCCCGAACGGTCCCTGAGCAGCAGCGGGCGACCTACCGACTCTTCCAACTTTCGCACCTGTTGGCTAACAGTCGACTGCGTGCGATGAACACGTTCGCCCGCACGAGTGAAGCTGCCTTCATCAACGACGCAAATCAGCGTCTTCAGTAGCTCGAGATCAAACATGGTCGGTCATTTGAAATTTAAATAAGCCTGATTTTATTATCTAATTTCTAAATATGAGACCTTCTGCCTATGATGCGAACATCTTCTAGCCAAACAGGAACAATGATGTCACTGAAAGATACGAGCCGGCCGCAATGGCTGACATTCGACTGCTACGGCACGCTCATTCAATGGGACGAAGGTTTGCTGGCAGCGGTACGCGAGATTCTTGGAAACCGGCAGGCAACGGAGGTCGACGCATCCAGGTTCATCGAGGTTTACGATCGGTATGAACATGGGCTTGAGCAGCAATCGCCCCACCGCACCTTCCGTCAAGTTTCCGGTCAGGGCCTTCGACTTGCGCTGGAGGAATTCGGGCTTGCCGGGAGCGAAAGCGACGCCTCAGTGCTGACTTCGAGGATTGCGGCGATGCCTCCGTTTCCCGAGGTCGTCGGCACGCTAAGGAAGTTGAAAGCAATGGGATACCGTCTGTGTATCGTCTCGAATACGGACGACGACATCATTGCAGGCAACGTCGCACAACTCGGCGGCTATATCGACAGGGTCATCACTGCACAACAGGCCGAGGCCTACAAACCAGCGCGGCGGCTGTTCGATTACGCGCACGAACAGCTTGATGTATCGAAGGACGACGTTGTTCACATTTGCGCCAGCCCGCATCTGGACCATGCAGCGGCGCGAGACATCGGATTTCGTTGCGTGTGGATTGATCGAGGCACCGGTCGAAAATTGCTGCCGGACTACACTCCAGACGCGACGTTACAAACGCTGGACGAAGTACCGGAACTCTTTGCTACGCTCGACTGGTAGTCCATTGTCCCGTTACCCCGATCACGGCCTGCCGAAGCGCATGTCATTTTGGAGCGGCAGGCGAGAACGCCGATTCCTCGCCGTTCTCGCTCGAAGTATCACTGCGTCGGACTGAGGTTATCGCCCGACACCTTGTACACGGTCACCGGCGCATCAATCCATTCACCGTTCTTGTCGAACCCGACCTTTCCGACCAGCGTCGAGAACTGGATTTGCTTGAGCATCGGAACAAATTTTTCGGGGTCCGTCGAATTCGCCGCCTTCATCGCCTGCGCGACCACCATCGTGGCCGAATAGAATGCCGGCGAGTAAACATCGTTCTTCACACCGAATTGCTTTTCATACCGCGCCGCGAATTCCGGACCACCCGGCAACGTCGCGAGCGGCGCGCCGCCTTCGGCGCAATACCCCCGCCCATTCAGCGTTCCGGCAGCCAGCTTGGGCATATCGACCGAGCAAATCCCGTCCCCGCCGAGCACAGGAACCGCAAGGCCCAACTGCTTGGACTGTCGCCCGATGGCGGCTGCCTGCGCGTAGTAACCCCCGTAGAAAATGGCGTCCGGGCGTTGAGCCTTGATGTGCGTCAGAATCGCGTTGAAGTCCGTTGCCTTGTCGTTGGAGTATTCCCTGGCGACGACGTCGATACCGTTCTTCTTCGCCGTCGCGGCAAACACGTCAGCTACGCCTGAGCCGTATGCCGTGCGATCGTCGATCACCGCCACGCGTTTTGCATGCAATACCTTTGCCGCATATTCGGCCATGCGTGCGCCCATCACGTTGTCATTGGCCGCGAGCCGGAAGACATACGGAAAGCTCTGCTGCGTGATCGCCGGATTTGAAGCGGCGCCGGTAATCATCGGAACACGCGCATTGTTGTAGATGCGGGACGCGGGAATGGTCACGCCGGAGTTGTAGTGGCCGATGACCGCCTTCACGCCCGAATCGACGAGCTTCTGAGCGACAGCGACGCCCGTTTTGGGATCCGCGGCGTCGTCCTCGGACAGCATTTCGAACTTGATGGATTGACCGTCGACGACGATCGGCTTGCGATTCAGCTCTTCAATCGCCAGCCGCACGCCTCGCTCATCATCCTTGCCGAAATTCGATTGGCCGCCCGTCAACGGGCCCGCGACACCGATCCTGACAGTCTGATCCGCATGCGCGGCAGAAATCAATGCGGGGCTGATTCCCCCGAGCAACAGGGTGGCGATAGTGAGTGTGTGACAGTACTTCATGTGAAACCTCCGTGGCGTGGGCAAATTGGATAATCGACATGGATGCAGCGTCAGAAGCGCGGGCACGAGATGGCCGATTGCGCTTGACGTGGGATAGTCAGTCCCGCCAGTGCGGTTCTGCAGATTCCAGAAGCCGCTTGAGCGAGCGAAAATGAAGTCGTGCATATTCATCTCGATCACGCGCGAATTCACGAGAAGTCCGGCGAGCCAGTTCGTCGCTCACGCGCTTCAGCGGACGCCCGCTCGACATCGCGAGAATTTGGACCTGGGCCGCTCGTTCGAGGTAGTAGAGATCGTCGAGTGCCGCGGCAATCGAAGGGCCCGTGACTATCACACCGTGGTGCTCGAGCATCAGGACACGCCTGGAAGACAACGCGGCGGCAATCCGGTCTCCTTCCTGTTCGCCGAGTGCAAGGCCTCCGTATTCCGAATGATCACGGTCGTACGCAATGCGATCGAAAAAGCGAAGGCTGTTCTGATGGCACATTTCGAGGCGAAATCCGTCGAGAGCCGTCAGTGCCGTGGCATAAGGCATGTGCGTATGAAGTACGCATGCCGCATCAGGCGATGCCCGATGAACTCGGGAATGGATGTTGAGCGCAGTTTTCTCGACTCGTCCGACTCCGTCGATTACCGAGCCGGCGGAATCGACGAGCAGCAAATCAACCGGTCGAATCTCTTCGAAGCTGAGCCCGAACGGATTAATCAGATACGTTTCGCGACTGCCCGGGAGCAAGAGACTGAAATGGTTGCATGTGCCCTCGTGGAAGCCGAGGCGCGCGGCGATGCGAAATGCCGCCGCCAGATCGTCGCGAGCATTCGCGAGCTCATCGGTCTTCGATCCAGGGGAAAGGTCGGTGGCGTGTGCCATGGAGTCGTCCAGTGCAAGTGTGCGTATGCGATTCCCCCTCAATGTAGTGAATCAAACCTGCACGGATACATGTACACTTTAAAACTAGGGTGACTAACTGTATTGGATGCGTCGCCTGCACGGTTATATGGGCCGGTAATTTTGATGTGATAGGTGCGGCGATGAAACCGATACTGACGCTCGATCCCCAGGGGGAGTCGTCCCTGGTTCAACAGATCGTGGCTGGGCTAACGGCAACGGTGAACGAAAAAACCTGGCGATCCGGGGCCAAGGTTCCGAGCATCCGCGTATTCGCCGAGGCACATGGCGTATCGACATTTACGGTCGTCGAAGCATACGATCGCCTGGTGGCGCAAGGCGTCTTGATGGCACGGCGTGGATCCGGCTTTTATGTCGCGGATCGAAGCCGTAGCGAGATACCTCCGACCATCGAGAAACTCAACGAGGAATTCACGAACGGATGGTCGCTGCGTAACGTTCTGGAGGGAACGGAAGGCACGATTCACGCGGGCTCGGGATGGATTCCGGAGGCATGGTTCGACGCGGACGGCCTTGGGCGGGCGCTAAGACAGGTAGCGGCACAGCCGCGATCGCTATTGGGGTACGGGCACGCAAAGGGGTATGAACCGTTGCGTGAGCAAATCGTGCGGCAACTTGCGGAACACGAGATCGAGGCAAGTTCCACGGGCATCGTCACGACGCTGGGCGCAAACCAGGCGCTGGATCTCGCCATCCGTCACCTTACGCGCGAGGGCGATACCGTGCTGGTGGACGAGCCCTGCTACAGCGATCTGCTCGTTGCATTGCGATTGCGCAGGATCAAGGCAGTCGGGATTCCGATGACACCCACTGGTCCGGACGTCGTTTCGATGGAGCAGGCGTTCGAGACTCATCGACCCAAAGTGTTCTTCACCAATACGCGGTTGCATAATCCGACCGGCGCAAGCTACAGCTCGGCATCGGCATTCAAGGTCCTGAAGCTTGCCGAGCGCTACGACTGCATCATCGTCGAGGACGATGTCTCTGCCGGTCTGGTGTCCGGAAATTCAGTCGCGCTCGCGTCCATGGATCAATTGAAACGAGTGGTCTATGTCGGCAGCTTTTCAAAGACCATCGGTGCCGGCCTGCGCGTGGGATTCGTGGCCGCGGAGCCCGCGCTTCTCGAGGGCCTGCTTTACCAGAAGCTGGTGTCCGGAATGTCGACGCCGACGATCACGGAGCAGTTGGCATACGCAGTGCTGTCCGAAGGACACTTCAGAAAGCAGGCCGAGCAATTGCGCGATCGTCTCGCTACTGCGCAGGAACGGACCTGTCGCCGGCTTGAATCGATCGGCTTCGAAGTGTTCTGCGAACCTCGATCCGGAATGTTCGTATGGGCACGGCCTGCGGGCGTCGATTGCGATTCGGCCGAACTCGCTGTACGTGCTGTCGACCACAAGATTCTTCTGGCACCAGGCAATCTTTTCTACGCCACCAATCCAACCAGCGGTTGGCTGCGATTCAATGTTGCGCACTGCAACTTCGACCGTCTTTATGCGTTTCTGACGCATGCCGTTGCACACTGACCCGGTCTCGTCACGAAGCCACCTGGGAATCGGCGTCACGCAACGAACCGGTGATCTCTCGCACCCGCTCGAGTCGGCCTGCTGAAACTTCACGGCTAGCGTCCACGCCGTGCGCGGATCCAACTGTGCAGGCAACAAGGCCTCTACAGTTATCTAACGATCCACCGCAGTGTGCATGTATCTGTTTGGCTCGATTGCATAAATTGACGGACAACACGTCGCCCATGACTTCGATGCGGCGGTAACTCCGATCAATTTTCAGCATGAAAAAGATACGAAATTACGAAGCACTCCTCTCGAATGGCGTCGTTTCGTCACGGCAGATCGTACTCGAGATCGCGGACCGGACACTCGACAGGCTCGACAGCTACCAGCGAATTCGAAGCATCATGCGCATGGAAGGTAGCGTACTGCATATCGGAACGCGCTCGTGGGACCTTTCGCGCAAGCGAAACGTCTATCTGGTCGGCGCCGGCAAGGCTTGCAACCACATGGCAATGGCAGTCGACCATGTGTTGGGTGATCGCCTGACGCACGGTATCGCCATCGTGAAAATCCGGGAAGAATCGGACCGTTTCAACAAGACCGAGGTGTTCGTCGGCGGGCATCCCCTCCCGAACGAAGAAGGCCATCGGGCATCGAAGCAAATCATCGAACTCGTCGATCAGGCCGGACCAGACGACCTGTTCATCGCGGTGATCAGCGGCGGAAGTTCGGCGCTCATGTCCTGTCCGATCGAAGGCATCAGCCTGCAGGACGAGATCGATACCACGGATGTGCTGCTGAAATCCGGTGCAGGCATTTACGAGATCAATGCCGTGCGCCGCCACATTTCGGCCTTGAACGGCGGGATGTTGGCGCAGCGCATCCAGGACACGGGTGCCGAACTGATCGGTTTCGGCATCAGCGACGCGGTCGGATCGCCTGCCACGGGTGACATTTCGGTGCCCTACGCCGCCTACAAAAGCACGCCGATCGGTCCCGACATGACGACCCTGGACGACGCTCGCGCCACGATCATCAATCGCAACGTGGCCGATCGCCTGCCCAAAAGCGTTGTCGACTATCTGATGAACGCAGGCCCCGACGCGGAGACACCGAAGGCCTTTCCGGACAATACCTACTTCTTGCTCAACACGCTGCCCGACTCCTGCATTTACGCCAAGACAGTCTGCGAGGAGATGGGTATCCCCGCAATGATCGTGTCGTCGTTCCTTGAAGGAGAAAGTCGCGACGCCGGCACCTTCTTCGCGTCGATGGCGCGCGAAATCCAGACGTACGGCAACCCGATCAAGCCGCCTTGCGTGCTTCTCAGCTCCGGTGAGGTGACGACGCTTATCGACGATAACAGCGTGATCAAGGGGCACGGCGGGCCTGGCCAGGAAATGGCCGCAAGTTTCGCTATCGCGGCGGCCAAAACCACGGGCGCCTGCCTGCTGTCGATCGATAGCGAAGGCACGGACGGCACGGCGACGGTGGCGGGAGGCATGACGGACTCGACCAGCTTCACCGAGGCTGCCGCAAAGGGAGTCAACCTCTATCAGGCACTGCGCGAGCACAGCTGCTTCGAAGCACTCGAGTCGATCGACTCCGCCATATTCACCGGCAACACCGGTACCAACCTGTGTGACTTGAACATCGTTTATGTTCCTGAACCGAACGGGAGCAAGTGACATGGAAGACAAGATCACTTCCGTCCGGGCACTTCAGATCATCGATTGCAAGTGCCGGCCCGCAGTCGAAGTCGAGGTGCGCACCGAAAGCGGTGCGGTTGGTCGAGGCGCGGCACCCACCGGCACTTCCGTCGGGATGCACGAATCGTTCGTCCTGCGGGACGGCGATCCAGCGACCTACGACGGGCTCAGTGTTCATAACGCCGTCGACAACGCGGTCAATGCAATTGGTCCGGCGCTGATCGGCATGAACGTGTTTGATCAGCGAGCGATCGACGAAAAAATGATCGCGCTCGATGGCACACCTAATAAGTCCCGCCTCGGCGGAAACACGATTTACTCGGTATCCATCGCGGCATTCCGTACGGCGGCGAATGCCCGATCGATTCCGCTGTACGCTCACATCGCCGGCCGCGACATCAGGACCGTGCCGGTCCCATGCTTCAACGTGATCAACGGCGGACGATACGATGGGCTCACCCAGCCGTTCAACGAGTTCCTGATCGTGCCGTACGGCACTGACAGTGTCGACTTCGCCATCGAAATGGCGGTGGCCGTGTTTCAGAAGCTTGGCCATGTACTGACCGAATATCTGGGCCACAAACCTCAAGTCGCCAGTTCCTATGGCTACGCCGCCCCTTCCGATGACCCGGAAGTCGTGTTGATGCTGATGCAAAAGGCCATCGATGCCTGTGGCTATACAGGCCGGATCGCGTTTGCGCTCGATTGCGCGTCAAGCGAGATGTACGACAAGGAAACCCGCACGTACCTGCTGAAAGGCAAACGGGTGTCCACCTCCGAACTCATTGCCTATGCCCGCTTCCTGACCGAGAAATTCAATTTGGTCTTCATCGAGGATTTGCTCGATGAAAACGACTGGGAAGGTTACAGCACGGCGGTTCGAGAAATTCGACGATCGATCATTCTGGGCGACGATCTCACGGTCACCAGCCTCCCGTTGCTTGAGCGGGCTTTCGAGACTCGTGCCGTGGACGGGTTCGTGTTGAAGCCGAACCAGGTCGGGACGATCACGGAGGCGATGGACGCCTATCGATTTGCGCTGCAACACGGAATGATCGCGGTGCCCTCGGGCCGCTCCGGTGGTGTCGTGGATGACGTCGTGATGGATTTTTCGGTCGGCCTCGAAGTTCCGCTCCAAAAGAATGGCGCCCCCCGTTCCGGCGAGCGGATCGAAAAGCTCAACTTTCTGTTGCGGGCAAATGCGCGAAGCCCGGGTTGTCGCCTCTACGACATTTCGCCACTTCTCCGATTCTGACCACTGAGTCCGGATCGACGCTTGACACCCAACATCTTCCTTTTTTCGACGAGGTCTGCACCATGTATCCCAAGATCGACTTTCTGTACCTTTCCGAGCCGGACATGATCGCAGCCGGCGTGCTGGATGCCGCGCGCTGCGTGTCCGTATGCGAGGAGACATTCGGACTCCTCGGCAGAGGCGACTATCTGATGGGTGGCGCCAATCACAATAGCCACGGCATGAACATCGTCTTCCCGAAAGAGACGAAGTTCCCGAACATGCCGGTAGCCGGTCCGGACCGCCGCTTTGCTGCAATGCCCGGTTATCTGGGCGGTCGCTTCGACGTGTGCGGCAACAAATGGTACGGATCGAATCACGCCAATGCCGAGAAAGGCCTGCCGCGCTCGATCTTGACCATGATGCTCAATGACAAGGATACCGGCGCGCCGCTGGCGCTGATGTCGGCGAACTTGTTGAGCGCGGCCCGAACCGGAGCCGTGCCGGGAGTGGCGGCAAAGTATCTGGCCAACCAGGATGCGAGAAGCATGTCGGTTATCGGTTGCGGCCCGATCAACAAGGCGTGCTTCACCGCGATCATGACCCAGCTCGGTTCGATCCAGCACGTCGTCTGTTTCGACGTCTTCCTCGACAAGGCGAACGAGTTCGCCGGTTGGGTTCAGCAAACGTACGGGATTACCGCCGTCGGTACCGATGAGGCAGAGAAAGGCTTCCGCGATGCAGATGTCATCACCGTGGCAGCGTCGCGTCTGAAGCCGCTTTATTTCAAGGACGAATGGATCAAGGAGGGCGCGACCATTCTCGTCTCAGGCCCGTTCAATACCGACGAGTCGTTCCTGACCGGCGCCAGGATCGTATACGACCATACCCCGCTGCAGGAAGCCTATGTCGAGGACGCAATCGCATCGGGCAACAAGGAAGGCTACTACAGCAGCGTCATCGGCGGCCCGTTCTTCCGTCTGATCGATGCAGGCAAGCTGCCCGCTCTGCCTGACTCGACCAGCCTCGGTCACGTCGTGAACGGCGACAAGCCAGGCCGGGAGAGCACGAAGGAGCGCGTCATCTTCATCGCATGCGGGATGGCGGTTTTCGACATCAGCTGGGGGGCAGAACTCTATAACAATGCGCGGGAAAGGAAGATCGGCACGCCCCTCAATTTGTGGGAAAAGCCGGCTCTCTGATCGGGTCGACCGTGAATCGCGCCCCCGGCAAGCCGCAGCCCGACAGCAGGCTGCGGGTCGTTTGCGTCATCGGTGCGATTGCTGAAATTTCCGTCGATCGACTCACCAGGCCGACAGTGTGACCGCAATCTCCGCGGTCATCGTTTCGGCGCCCGAGTTTGACCGGATGCAGGTGACAGGCGCGGCGCCGCGAGCGTCGATGCCAGTCGCCAGTTTCACATAGTGTTGGTCGGGACAGAGATTATTCGCCGGATCGAAGCCGATCCAACCGAGATGGTCGACGTAGACTTCAGCCCACGCATGATCAACTGCCTGGATTCCGTCGTCGTCGACTATCAGATAACCGGAAGTGAAGCGCGCGGGAATGCCGAGCCGACGCGCCACGGCGATGAATACATGAGCATGGTCGCGACAGGTCCCGTTGGAACTGATCCACGCAGCTTCTGCATCGGTGGCGTCGTCGCAATTCTCCGACCGGGGTGCGAGGCGATCGTGCACGATGTCCATCAACTCGTGTAGTTGCAGAAGACGGTTTTGCGTGCTCTTCAGGGCGGAGGCAAGTTCCATCAGCGAGTCTCCGGGACGCGTGAGAGGCGACTCGCGCAGGAACAGCCACGGATTCGTGCGATCGTCTGCAGAGCCGAGCACACCATCCTTGTTGTGCGTCGTCACTTCGCCGCGTGCAACGATGACGATCTCCTTGTGGTCGTTTGAGTGACACACAAGGTCGACATGGTTGCCGAATCCGTCGATGTACGACAATGCCGGCTGCATGTCGTTTGCAAGCAATTCCCAGTACCCAACCGTCTGACCGGGATTCGACAACGGTCGCAGTCGAAGGCGCTGCAATGCCTGCTGCAACGGCTCGTCGAGGGTATAACGCAGAGTATGGGTGATCCCGATATGCATTGCGGTACTCAATCGAAGTTGTAGGCCTGGGCGATTTCGAGCCCCAGTCGCTGGTTGCGCCGAATGAAGCCGGTCAGGAACTCGTGCAGGCCGTTCTTGAAGACTCGTTCGATCGTACTGTCGGAAAGCATCGTGAGCGTCTGTGCGGCGGTGCCGTGGCACGCGTGAGCGATGCCATGCTCTTTCACGAGCAAGTTGAGACTCGACATGACGCGCCCGTAGCAATGGCGCAGCGAGCGCGGCATGCGGCCGTTCAGGACCAGGTAGTCGGCGATGTTCAGCGGCTTGTACTGCACACCGTACACCCATCGATACGAGTTGTTTGCCTCGACCGACCGCAGGATCGATTCCCAGTGGTTGGTATCGAGGATCGTGCCGACGTGCGACACCGACGGCAGCAGCAGGTGGTATTTCACGTCGAGGATCCGCGCGGTGTTGTCGGCCCGCTCGACGAACGCGCCGATCTGCGCGAAATCGAAA